>CAYPCQ010000038.1:0-65281 GCA_964409245.1 uncultured Verrucomicrobiota bacterium | reverse complement strand
TTAACCATGGGGAAAAGCTACCACACGTTTCAGAATGTGTCCAATCCTATTTACTTGTCAGTAAGGCGGTGCGCTCCGCCAGCGATTGGCTGATCGCATGATGCAGAGCCGGTTGGTGGCTGCCGGTGAGAATGAATCGGCCTGCACCCGGATTGTGATCCACGACGGTTTGCAGGTAGGAAAGCAATTCCGGAATCCTTTGGATTTCGTCCAGGATGGCGCCGTTTTTAAAACCGCCTAAAAATCCACGGGGATCTTTTTGAGCCATTAAACGTCGATCCGGATCCTCCAGGGAGCAATAGGCCTTTTGAGGAAAGACCGCTTGAACAACGTGGTTTTGCCGGATTGCCGGGGGCCGAATACAGTCACCACGGGGAATTCTTGGGCGGCGGCCAGCAGTTCATTGGTCATCGTGCGTTGAATCATGGAGAAAACCTAGCGACGGATTGTGCAAATCGCAAGTTGTGCTTTGGATTTGCACGCAAGGCCCAGCCAGATAGGAAAGGGGTCAGCCATTAGGGCAGGGATCAACTAAAAAACGTTGTTCGTCCGGTTTTTTCTTAACCGTTGCTTTCACAACTTTTCCGACGCCCAGCGGGCACCGATTCGAGCCTGCGTTTTCATGATATGAATCGGACCTTCGTGAGCTCTGGACCCAGCGAGGCGATCCGTGCAGTCAGCCATCTGGTTCCAGCGCCTTTTGGGCTGATGCCTGGGCAAAACATCACAAACGGGCGTTCGCCGGCATTTAGGTTTCCAATACGAAGGGTGAAAGACCATTTTTAGGAACGGAGGCGTTCCTTCCAATGTCGATCATGACGGGCGGCATGAATGATGGCTACAACCGTCACCAGATCCCCGGCCACGCGATAAACAATGCGATAGGGAAAATTACGAGGAACGCACCACCGGGCGCCCAAGCGCCGATTGCGTAATCGATGTCTCAACGGATTAAGTTGCTGTTGATCGTCCCAGGCTGCCGCTTCGGACACGTCTGCCAATGCCTGGGGCCGGATTTCCAACCGGTGGCTCACCTTTTGAACGGGGTCAGCAAATGCGCTTTGGCTTCCTCCCATGGAATGGAGGTTTGCGGGTTGGCGTCCAAGTCGCGGAAACGCTCCTCGATGGCGGCCATTTCCCCAGCAGTCAATTCTCCCTCATCCAGCCAGTCGCTCTGATCCAATTCGGCGAGGCGCAGGCGGACTTCCTGCCGCTCTTCCGGAGTGAGGTTGGATAATTCGCGCAAAATCTCAGTTTTGCTCATAACGGAAATTTGGAAGTTATTCTATGCTGCGTCAAGGGGCGGCCGGGGGAGGGAAGGAGGCAAATAGGAAGCTGGGGAGCATCATTGGAATCCGTGAAAAGAGGTCAACCTTTAGGGCAGTGTTCAACCAAGAAAATGTTGTCGGTCCGGTTTATTAACCGTTTATTCGGCACCTTTTCCAACGCTCAGCAGGCACTGATTCCAACCGGCGTTTTCAATTTCCGAACCAGACCGCTATCGCGACCTCCGGGCCAGCGCGGCGATCCGTTCAGTCAGTCATCTGGTTCCAGCGTCTTTTGAGCTGATGCCTAACGTGGCACGGACAATCCGGCCTCCCGGTTGAAAAAACGACCGGCGCGGAAGGTTTTCATCCTAAAGAAAGCCGTTCACACCAGAGTTGCGATGGAATAGCGGTTACCCATAAGCCGGGAAGCGTAATCCAGACAGGCTTGGATATCTGCGCGAGCCAGAGATGGATATTCATCGAGCAAATCCTCGGGAGAATCTCCCGCCGCTAAAAATTCGAGCACCGTCGGCACGGTGATACGAGTGCCGCGAACCACCGGGCGTCCACCACAAATATCTGGATGGGCTGAGATACGCACCGACATGGAGCCAACTTGCTCGAAAACGGTGTTTTCGGCAACGATATTACCGTCCAATGCGCGCCGGCGATCCAAACCTGTGTTTGCAAGAAAAGAGGTCAGCCGGCCATTAGGATCGGGTTCAACAAAAGAAATGATCAATGCCGTCACTGGGGACAGCCTGAAATAGCGTTTGATGCCGCCGCCGATTTTCTCAATGATCTTCAAAGCGGTCATTCATCCGGAGCCAGGCGGCGGCTACTGGGGGGAAGTGCCCGCCTTGGCGGGTTGCTATTCCCAGGGCGGGACAATGGAGGAATTGCTCGCCAACCTGCGCGAGGCTGCCACCGGTTGCCTTGAAGTAATCACGGAGGAAGGCCGGTCGCCAGATCCCGAAGTGGAAGCCGCTGGCCTCGCCCTATGAGACCGATTACCGGCAAGGAACTCTGCCGGCTGTTGAACGAGGCGGGGTGGGCACTCAGGCGTATCCAAGGCAGCCATCCTATTTTCGGCAAAACTGGCGAGCGCAAATAATCACTGTTCCCGTTCATGGGCATCAGACCATCAAACCGGGTCTGGCCCTGCGCATTGCCAAAGATGCCGGAATTTCATGGTAAATCCCCGCCACGGTTGATTTCTCCCATGACCCAACCCGAACCGTTTCGGATCGTCACCTGGCATGAGGGTGAGGGTAATTCAAACCATAAATATTGACGCGTTACCATCCATATTGACATTGCATTTGGGGACGATTTATGGCGAAAGAGGCGAATCCCTTTTGGGAGTCACAAGGCTGGGGGGCAGACTCTAAATTCTGCAAAAGAAAATATTTTATAGAAGACCTTAAAGGGGGTGGTGCGGTTCCTTGAGCGGTCCGCCACATTCGCGAAAACCCCAGCGGGGTTCTGTCTCAGCTATGCCCAGGCAATTGGATCGGCCGTGTATGCCGGATCTTTTTGCGCAAAACCATTGTCATGCGTCACTTATCCCGATCAGATCGGGACGGCTCACTTCGCGGCTTGCGCAAAAAATCTGCGGCGCAATCCCTTCCCCAAGGCAGGAACACGCCTTAACCGTGGAGCACGAGCTGGATGTTTTCCGGGAGGCTGCGGGCGACCTGGATCACCACATCGCCTTTGAGGATGGATACGAGGCGGTGGCGGTGGGAGGCGCCCAAAATGAGCATGTCCACCCCGATGGTGGCGGCGAGATCCAGGATGGTGCCGGCGGGGTCTTCGCTGACCGCGTAGAGGGGGACGACCGTGACGCCGTTTTTTTGGCCGAGCTCCAGCATGCCGTACATGATTTCGGCGGCTTCGGGATTGTTCTCCCATTTCAAGGGTGTGACAAAGGTCAGCGGGCCGGGGAGGTTCACGGCCAGCTCGCGCACGTAGAGCACGTAAAGGGTGGCCTGGCGGAGGGCGGCTTCCTCCATGGCGAACCGGAGGATGGGGGTGGCCCCGCGGGCGGCCACCATGATGGATTGGCCGGCCTGGAGGTTGAGCTTGAGCCGGGCAAAGGATTCCGGCGCCACGGCGGCGGCCACCTGGTGGGGGACGGTGACGGTGCGCATGCCGGCCCGTTTCTGGCTGAAGGAGCGCACGGCCAGGCCAATGCCCAGGATGCAGCAGGCGAAAAAGAGGGCGTCGGGCTTGGTTTTGGCGATGGTCAGCTCCACGGCGAAGAGGACGAAGAAAGTCAGGCACATGACCCCGCGCTCCAGCCAGGTCATCGACAGCTTGAGGTTGAAGGTGCAGGAGCCGAGGTTGACAGCGATGGCGCCCACGACGCCGATGGCGTACAAATTGGCAAGGGATTCCAAGCCAGGGCTCAAGACCACCACGAAGATGGGCAGCAAAACGGAGATGGCCAGCGGCCAGCGGGGCACGCCGTAATGGTTGAGGCGGGTCAAAGCCCGGGGCATCTCGCCATCGCGGGCCAGGGTGTAGATGAGGCCGATCAGGGCGCTCACCGCGGTGTTCACCGCGCTGAGCAGCAGCAAGCCGACGAGGATGCCGACGAGGATGCCAAAGAGCTTGCCGAATTTTTTGCCGAAGGTCAGTTCCCCGTAATATTCCGCGAGATGGCGGACCATGTAATCGGCCACCTGGGCCTGGGTTTTGGAGGACCGGGCGATGGCCCGCCGGCCACTGGCCGGGGCGGAATCCGCGGCGAGCTGGGAGGAGCCGGAGCCGACCTCCCCCAGGACGGTGGCGGCCGGCGCGGCCGGGCGCAATTCCGCCTGGCTGGCGGGAGGCTGGCCGGCGTAGTGGGTGGGGGGGATGGAAAGCATGGCCCACCCCAGCAAGGAGGTGCCGATGACGACCTCGATGGCCACCGGCCAGATGGCCTTGCGCGAGGTGCTGACCACCGAGGGCTGGTCCACGGTGGAGCCGGAATCGAGCTTCATGACGCCCGTGAGATTGGCGATGGCTTCCACGCCGCTGAGGGCGAGGATCATGCCGGTGAAATATTGCCAATTAACGCCGAAGCTGGGATTCAAGGGCTGCAAATAGTCGGTGGTGAGATGAGGGATGCTCAAGGCCACGATGGCCAAAACCACCACCATCATGGGCACCGCCATGGTCACCGCCAGGCTGCCGGTGTGCTTGGGGCCATAAAGGTTGATCAACCCCACCACGGCGATGAGCAGCATGGTGGCCGGGCCGATCCAGGCGGGGTGCACCTTGAAATACTGCATGGCGGACCAGCCGCTGAGGGCGGCGGTGACGGTGAAATTGGCCACCAGCAGCAGGGCGCCCATCACCGCCAGGTTGCGGCTTTGGTCCCGGGCGGCGGAATACACCCCGCCTCCGTCCGGGAAATGTTTGCAGACCACGGTGTAGTTGTAGCCCACCAGGCCGGTCAGGAGGCTGACCAGGATGATCATGGGCAGGGAGGTATAGCTGGCCGTGAGGAACGCCAGGCCGATCACGTAAGCCTTGCTGGTGCCCCAGTCCCCGTAAAGCAGCCCGGCGGCACGCTTCCAGTCGAGGTTCCGGGGGCGGTGGAAGGCGCCGCTGCTCATACCGGGCAGGAGCACAGGCGGGGCGGCGCCAGGGAAACCAAGCCGGCCGCAGCCACGGCCACGGCCAGGCGCCCGCCCGCCCGCGGGCGGGCCGGCTTCCTCCACTCCAAACATCTCACAGCAGCAGGATCATCCATAAGGATGGGGTGATAATGGGGCAAAAGCTTGATGCGGGTCAATCCCCGGGTGAATCCCGGCCGCGAAAGAGCTGGGCTGCCCTAAAGCCGGGTTGGAGAGGTGATCAGGCGGAAGCTTGCCCCGGGACGGCAGCTCATTTTGGCGAGGAAGGTGGGGCAGGGGCGATCCCGGGCGCGAGGCTGGCGCCAGCACCTGCCGCATCTGTATCTGCCGGGCCGCCGCCCCATCGGCGGGATCGGTTAGCTCGAGCCGTGTTTTCACCAGGCGGCTCATGGCAACAAAACGCAGTCGAAAGGGTCTGAAAAACGGTAAAATGGTCCAATTGATATCACCCACCTTGGCTTGGCGATGAATGCTCCATGGCCGGTGGCCGGATGGTTTTCCACGGGAAGGGATGGCGATGAGGGGGTGTAATTTCATGCTGCCAGGCTTTCCAGAAGAGGCTTTGCACAGTTCTTGGGAGCGGTTATTTTAGCAGCAGGTTGAAGCCTTGAAAAAAGATGAAAAGGAAACTGACATGGTTATTGATGGGCGTGGGATTGTGGGTTTTTCTGGCGATGGGGATCCGCGCCGGACAACCCAGCCCGGCCCCGGAATCCAAACCGGCAGCCACCATCCAGCCGGCCGGCCCCGCAGCGGCGACTGACAACAGCAGCCTGGCCGCGAGCCAGGCGCCGTGGCAGGGGGTGCAGGTGATGGGCGAACCGGTTTGGAAATATGCGGCCTTTGCTCTTTATATCATCCTGGCCTTTTACCTCGCCAGGCTGTGCGATTACTTCGTGCAAGCCAGGCTGGAGCGGATCGCCCGGCCCGCCGCTGGGTCGCGTGATTGCTCCTGGATGGAGTTGATCCATGGCCCGGTGAAGCTGGTGGCGTTTGTCATCCTGCTGCACATCGGCCTGGACCTGTTCCACTGGCCGGCCTGGCTGCACAATTATTTGTCCAAGGGGATGAAGCTGCTGGTGGCCATCTCGCTGACTTATGTGTCGCTGAAGTTCACGGATCTGCTGCTCGGGTATTGGCGCAACCGCGTGGCCCCGGGCGCGGATAAGTCCTTCCACGAGCATTTGTTTCCCCTGGTGCGGAAAACCCTCCGGGTGTTTTTGATCATCGTCGCCGTGCTGGTGACCTCCCAGAACCTCGGCCTCAATATCACGGGCATCCTGGCCTCCCTCTCCATCGGCGGCCTGGCGGTGGGCCTGGCGGCGCAGGACACGCTGGCCAACCTGTTCGGGGCGGTGGCCGTGTTCCTCGACAAGCCGTTCGTGGTGGGCGACCGCATCAAAATGGACTCCGTCGAAGGCACCGTGGAGGCCATCGGCATGCGCAGCACGAAGATCCGGAATTCCGACGGCCACCTCGTGGCCATCCCGAACAAGACGATGGGCAATTCCACCATCACGAACATTTCGCGCCGGCCCAATATCCGCACGGAAATCAACCTCGCCCTCAACGGCGACCTGCCCCTGGAAAAGATCCAGCGGGCGGTGGCCATCCTGGAGGAGATCCTTAAAAAGCATCCCCAGACCGCGGATCTGCTGACCACTTTCAACCGGTTCACCGATTCCGGCCCGAACATCCAGGTGGTGCATTGGTGGAAGACCACGGACTCCAAAGCCTGCCTGGCTGGCTGGCAGGCTTTCAACCTGGAAATCAAGCGCCGGTTCGACCAGGAAGGCATCCGCCTGGCCGGCGCCCCGGCGGCGGCCAAGTAGGGTGGCCGGCGGGAACCAATCCCCGCCGCGGCGCGCCATTGGATAACCCGCACCTTCGGAAAGGAAGCCAGTTTATGCACCAACCACAACGAGGCCTTTCCTCCCGGCGTCCAGGCGCCTGGGCCGGGCTCCTCCTGAATATTTTACTCGGGATCGCCATCGGGCGCACCAACGCGATGGTGGCGACCAACCTGGTGAACGGCGGATTTGAAGAACCCCAGCCTACCAACGGCTGGGAATTGCATGTCTATGGGGCGGCGCCCAAATTGGCGCTGGATACCGGGATCTTCCGCGCCGGCCGCCAGGCGCTCCGGGTTGAGGCGGACGAGCCTTCGGACACCGCCCTGGGCCAGGAATTGCAGCTCCGGCCAAACGGATGGCACCGCTTCGGCGGGATGGTGCGGACCCGGGCGCTGGACCCGCACGGATCCGACACTTGCGCCACGCTGCAGGTCCAGCGGCCGCAAGGGGCGGGGCTGATTGCCTCCGCGGCCAGCCATCGGGGCGATACCGGGTGGACCCCGGTGGCCACCTGCTTCCAGGCGCCGCCCGATGGGCGCGTCCGTTTGTGCCTCTTTTTTGTCGGGTTCGGGAAGGGCACCGGCACGGTTTGGTTTGACCAGGTCCAGCTGGAGGAGATCGATCTGGCCCAGGGGGAAATCCGGGTGGCCAGCGAACCGCTGGTGGCGGGGGAAATCAGCCCCCTGCAATATGGCCAATTCGTGGAGTATCTCTGCGATCTGGTGCCGGCGATGTGGGCGGAAAAAATTTACGACGGTGGCTTCGAGGGCCTTTCGGCCTACAAGTTCGCCTTCATCAAGGAGACCGATTTCAAGGAAAAGCCGTGGTATCCCACCGGAGCGGTGAACCGCGGCCGCTATGCCCTGGACCGCTCGGCAAAAATCAGCGGGGAAACCTCGCAAAAAATCGAGGCCCGCGAGGCGGTCCCCTGCACGCTGGGGCTGGCGCAGGACGGAATCTATGTGGATCCCGGGGAGGCGCTGGAGCTGCAGTGCTGGCTGAAGATGGCCGGGGTGGCGGGGCCGGTGCGCTGGCGGCTGCACCAGGAAGGCCAGGTTTACGCCCGGGGCGAATTCCAGCCGGGCCCGGATTGGCGGAAATTCACCACCCGCCTGACACCCGCGGGGCGGGATGCCAATGCCACCCTGGCCTTCGAGTTCCGCGGCCCGGGCACGCTCTGGCTGGACAATGCTTCCCTCCGGCCGGCCGATACCGTGGGCGGCTGGCGCCGGGATGTGGTGGAGGCCGTCCGGGCGCTCAAGCCGGGGGTGATCCGGTTTGGCGGCAGCGCTCTCGACGAACCGTCGCTGGGGGAATTCAACTGGCTGGACACCATTGGCGATCCCGACCACCGCCGGCCATTCCGTGCCTGGGGCGGCCTGCAGCCCACCGGGCCGGGGCTGGAGGAGTTCGTGCAGTTCTGCCAGGCGGTGGGGGCTGAGCCGCTGATCTGCGTGCGCTGCTCCCAACGGACCCCGCGCGACGCCGCCGGCGAGGTGGAATACTTCAATGGGTCCACCAATACCCCCATGGGCGCCTGGCGTGCCCGCAACGGGCCCCCGGAGCCGTACCGGGTGCGGTTCTGGCAGGTGGGCAACGAGCTGTCCGGCAGCGAATACGAGGCGCAGGCGCCCGGATTTTGCGCCGCCATGAAAGCCGTGGATCCATCCATCCGGCTGTTTTCCTCATTCCCTACGGCCGGGCTGCTGCGCCAGGCCGGGCAATATTTCGACTACGTGTGCCCGCATCATTACACGCCCGACCTGGCGGCCTCAGAAAGCAGCCTGGCCACGATGGCCCGGCTGATCCAGGAAAACGCCCCGGGCCGGAATGTGAAAGTGGCGGTCACCGAGTGGAATACCACGGCGGGCGACATGGGCCTGGGCCGCGCCAAGCTGATGACCCTGGAAAACGCGCTGGCCTGCGCGCGGTATCACAACCTGCTGCACCGCCATTGCGGCCTCGTGGAAATCGCGAACCGGTCGAACCTCATCAACAGCTTCGGCTCGGGCATCCTGCACACGGACAACCACCGCCTATACCGGCGGCCCACCTACCATGCCCAGCAGCTCTATGCCACCCTGGCGGGGCGGCGCCCGCTGCGCATCCACTCGGGATACCCCGTCAACACCGGCCTGGACTTGAGCGCCACCCGGTCGGGGGAGGGGGCGGAAGTGGCGCTTTTTGCGGTGAATTACACGCTCCAGGAGCTGGCCCGGACGGTGGATTTTTCGGCTTTCGGACGGAGCGGCCAGACGCTGGCCGTCCACACCCTGGCCGATCGCGATCAGGCCGGTGAGCCCGATGCCCAGAATTCCTTCGGCGATCCCGACCGCGTGGCCGCCCGGGCCTCAACCCACCCGGTGGGCGCCCCCCGCTTCACCTACCGCTTCCCGGCCTTGTCTTTGACGGTGCTGACCTGGCACGTGGAAAAGTGACCCTCAGGAATCAAATCCCATGGCCTCGGCGTAGATGTCCTGGAACTGCGGATCCGCGCTGAGGGAAAGGTGGCTGACCCGGCGGCGGAGATCGAGGTAATCGCCATTTTCGGGAGGGCGGGGGAAGAGCGCCATTTTGGCGCCGAGCAAAGCGGTATTGCCGGAGGGCTCCACCTGGTCGGGAGCAAAGTCGAACAAGCCGATGCGCCGGGCGCTGTGCCGGTTGATGTAGTTGCCGAAGGCGCCCGCCAGGTAAACGCGCGCCACCTCCGAGCTTTTGGCGCCCCATTGATCCAGCAGCATGCGGAGGCCGGCGGCGATGGCGCCTTTGGCCAGCTGCAGCTCACGGATGTCCGCCTGGGTCACGCAAACCGGGGGGGCCAGCCGGATTGGCTCCGTCTTTTTGGCCAGCCGGCCGCTGGGCAGGATGTCGCCCAATTCCAGGCCGGCCGCCACGGCATCCACCAAGCCGCTGCCGCAGAGGCCGCGGGGCTCGGTTTGCCCCAGAACCTTGCATTGATAGGCGCCCCCGGCCACTGTCACTTCCGAGATGGCGCCGGTGGCGGCCCGCATCCCCATGGAAATGCGGGCGCCCTCAAAGGCCGGCCCGGCGGCCGTGGAGGCGCAAAACAGGCGGTCCCGGTTGCCCACCACCACCTCGCCGTTGGTGCCCAAGTCCAGCAGCACCGTCAGGTCGCTGCTTTGCGCCTGGCCGCAGGCCAGGATGCCCGCCAGGATGTCGCTCCCCACAAAACCGCCGAGGCAGGGCAGGAACTGCACGCTGGTTTGCCCGCCCAGGGACCAACCCAGCGCGGTGTCCGTGAACACCTGGCGGTCCAGCTCGGCCGGCTCAAAGGGGTAGCGGGACAGCGGTTCCGGATCCAGTCCGCAGAACAGGTGGTGCATGACGGTATTGCCAGCCAGCACCACCGTATCGACCGGGGTTCCCGCCCGCCCGCTGCCGGCCAGCAAATCCTGGATCATGCCGCCGAGCTGGTCCCGGATCATCTGCCGCAGCCGGTCCCGGCCTTCCGGGGTCAGGGCATATTGCACGCGGCTCATAATATCGGCGCCGAATTGCGCCTGCGAATTAAGGGCGGTGGCCACGGCGAGCACGCTGGCGGTCTGCAGATCCAGCAACTGCGCCACCAGGGTGGTGGTGCCCAAATCCACCGCCACCCCCAAACCGGGCCGGGGGGTGAACTCAAACTGCGAATGGTCCGTGAGGATGGAGGCCTCCCACTGGGCCAGTTCCAGCACCAGCCCATCCGCCGCCTGGCCCTGGCAGGCCATGCGCCAGCCCGCCGCCTGCTCCGCCGCCGACAAACGATCCCGCTGGGCGGACGTGAGGGGCAGATCGCCCGCCAGCACCTTCACCCGGCAGCCGCGGCAGCGGCCTTTGCCGCCGCAGGGGAACTCCACGCCGTGGGCAAAGAGCACTTCCTGCAGCGGCGTGCCCTCGGGCACCTCCACGGTTTTGCCAAAAGGCTGTAAAATCAGCCGCACCAGTCGCGTTTTCATGTGCCCACAAAATGGCGTGATCAAAAAAATTTGCAATGGCTAACCGCTCCTCTCCCCGCTGCCAGGATTCAAATGCGCCTGGCGGCCAGCGGAATCCCCCCCCACCAAGGAAGGAGCACGGTTAATTATGCCCGCGATCAGGGGTGCAAATGGTCCGGTGCAAAAATCCCACTGCATGGCCCGCTCGCGAATGCTATTGTAAGGGGTGGATGTTTTTATGACCATGACCCTGATGCCGATCGCCGCGGGGGTGAGTCTGTGATTGTGTTAGCGCCAAGGCTGGCGCATAATGCACGGCAATCGGCGTCCAAAACGCCAAGCCGTTTCCACGCAGTTGGGATAAAGGTGATTGCGCCGCAGATTATTGCGCAAGACGGGAAGTGAGCCGTCCCGATCTGATCGGGATCAGTGGCGAATGTCGAGTGTCTGGCCCAAAAAGATCCAGCCCGCACGACTGATCCAACTGCCTGAACCCGGCTAAATGAGCAAAGGCTATGAACAAACAGGAAATGGCAGACCAGGAACCGAAGGCCAATAGTTCTCCTTGTGAGCAACCGCCTCCCCAAAGGAAGCACGTCCTCATGTTGGAGGATGAGGTGGATTTTGCGGCCTTGCTTAAAATGTTCCTGGAATCAAAAAACTTTAAAGTCACCTGCGTGACCAGCGGCGTGGAAGGCATGCGGAGAGTCGTCGCCCAGGATTTCGACGTCATTTTGAGCGACCTGGTGATGCCGGACCTGCCCGGGGATCTTTTCTACAAAGGGGTGGAGCGGGCCAAACCGCACTTGTGCAAACGCTTCGTGTTCATGAGCGGCCATCGGGCGGACCCCTATTGGCAGGAGTTTATCCGCCAGGTCGATGTACCGGTGATTTGGAAGCCATTCCCGATGCGCGAATTGGAAGCCGCCGTCCAAAAAGCCTTGGAACCCTGAGCCAATTGCCTGGACCCGGCTGCCGCGCGGCACCGCGCCCTCTTCCTTATCCGCCGGTGGGGCCGGTGGCCAGGTGCGGCAGCGGTTCGGAGATCCTTTGGATGTGCGTGGCCCGCCCCGTGTCTTCCTGGATGGTGACGATGGCGCCTTGCAGCAAAACGCGACCGGTGGCGACCGGAAAACGCTGCGGCTGGCAGGTCATGAATTTCCTGATCACCGGTTCGATTTCGCGGCCAAGCACACTTTCGTGAGGGCCGGTGAAGCCCGCGTCCGAGAGAAAAGCGGTGCCGCCAGGGAAAATCTGTTCATCGGCGGTTTGCACATGGGTGTGGGTGCCGATCACGGCGCTCACCCGGCCATCCAGGAACCGGCCGAGGGCGATTTTTTCCGAGGTGGCTTCAGCGTGGATATCGACCAAAATCAGGCGTGTTTTGGCCCGCAAGCGGTTCACTTCCACGTCGATGCTCACAAAGGGATTTTCCAGGTCGGGCATGAAAACCCGGCCCTGGAGATTGATGACCGCCAGCGCGGGCTTGAAAGGCATCTCCACCAAGGCGCTGCCGTGCCCAATGGTGCCCGGCGGGTAGTTGATCGGGCGCAAAAGGCGCGAATCCTGGCCCAGCAGGGTGTTGGACTCTTTTTGATCCCACACATGGTCGCCGGTGGTGATGATATTCACTCCGGCGGAGAAAATATCCGCCGCCGTATTGCCGGTGATGCCTGACCCGCCGGCGGCATTCTCACCGTTGGCCACAACGATGTCCAAATCATATTGCTTGCGCAGATGGGGAACCAACTGTTTCACCGCCCGCCGCCCTGGCTCCCCCACAATGTCCCCGATAAATAGAATCTTCACTGGCAGCACAGTACGGCCTGCGGCTTAATAAACAAGCCCTCTTTCAGAAGCCCATGCCAACCGGCCAGCCATGGATTCTCCGCGGAACGGGTTCCCGCACCGCTCAGTGCTTGCCCGCCAGCAACTGCCGAAAGGCTTTGATTTGGGCATGGGTGCCGAGCACCAAAAGCTGGTCGCCCCCATGCAGGCGGGTTTGGCCGTTGGGGATGGTATTCATCTCCCCCTGGCGCCGGATGGCCCCGATCTGGATGCGCAGCTTGTGGATCAAGTCCAGCTCCAACAGCGGCTGGTCCAACAGGAGGCTGTTTTCGGGCACCAGCACCGTGCCCATGGTCAAATCGTCGAAGCACATTTGCTCGGGTTCCGGCGCCGCCTGGCCGAGGATTTTAACCGCCTTCGCCAGTTGTTCCACCGTGCCCAGCAACAGGAGCTTGTCGCGGGGATACAGCACCATCTCCGCGGCGGGATTGATCAGCCCGAAGCCCTGGCGGTCGATGCCGATCAAAGAACAGCCGCAGTGCTGGCGCAAAGCGGCTTCCCGGATGGTTTTGCCGCCGAGCACAGTCTCATTGGGCAGCACCACCTCGATGATGTCCAAGGCCCAGTCGTTGGTGTGTTCCTGCAGGGTGGAGGACCAGGCGGAGGTGGCGGTGGCGGAGCTGGCCAGCTTCAATTGCTCCAGCAGCTCCAGCTCCAGCCGCGTGTGCATTTGCTCCAGGCGCTGCCGGAAAAACCACGTCACCAGGATCAGCAGCAGGATGACCGCGCCCGCCACTCCGATCAACGACCAGCGGGCTGGCAGCAAGGTCAGCAGCCAGGACACCAGCACCACCCCGGCCACGGTCTGCATGGCATATTCCAGCAACGGCTGCAGGATGGGCTGCCGGGCAACCCCATGGGTGGCGCTTTCGGCGAAAATCTTCACCAAAGCCGAAACATTGCGCCAAAATGCCACCAGTGGGGTGATGGCCACCAGGCCCAGCGTGCCCCAATAAACAAAGGGAAAGCCATTGGGGAACAGCTTGGAAAGATGGGTCTCCACCCGGATTTTCTGATACAGCGGAGTGGCGAAGACCAGCATCGCCGACACGAACGACAGCTGCAGCAGGGACATGGCCAGCCGCCCTTTGATCAATCGCCAGATGATGCTGGCGGAATAGAGGGAGCGCACATGCGTCAATCCGTTGTGATAATAGCTCAGCCATTTTTGGAAAAGGCGGGGTGTGTGGCCGATGATGTGCTGGCTCAAGGATCCGGCCCGGCGGGTGAGCCAAGGGGCGCCCAGCGCGGTCAGCAACGAAGCGCCCACGGCGACCGCGTAGGTGGATTCGGGCACCACCCCGTGGCTCATGCCCAGTTGGGCGATAATGAAGGAAAATTCGCCCAGCGGGGTGAGGGTCAGGCCGGCCTGGACGGCTTCCCGGCTGGGGTGGCCGGCCGCCAGGAACCCGAGGCTGCAGGCCAGCGGCCGCAGGGTGAACGCCAGGCCGGTCACGCTCAAAACGACCGGCCAGGACTTGAGCAAGAGATTCACATCCACCTGCATGCCCACCGCCACGAAAAAAACGGCCCCAAAAATATGGCGGACGCCGGCGAACGCCCGTTCGATGTCCGCTTTATATTGGGTGCTGCCCAGGATGGTTCCGAAAATAAAGGCGCCCAACGCCAGTGAATAGCCGAGCTGGATGGCCACGCTCGCCAATGAAAGCAGCATGCCGCTGATCACCAGGGTGCGGATCTCGGGCTGGGTTTTCCGGTTCAAACGCAGCAGCAGCCGGGGCGCCAGCAGGAGCGCCACCAGGCCGATCAGGATCACGAAGGCCGCCACCGCACCCAGGGTGGCCAGCACCGGCGGTGGCTGGCTCCCTCCCCCCAGCTTGATCATCGAGGTCAAGGCGGCCATCATGGCCACGGCCACCACATCTTCCATGATGGTCATCCCCAGCGCGAGCTGCCCGAAACGCTCGTAGCTGAGCCGCTGTTCCTCCAGGGCCTTGGCGATGATCGCCGAGCTGGAAACCATCAGCATTCCCGCCAGGAACAGGCTGGCCAGCGGGCTCCAGCCCAGCGCCCAGCCGATCAGACGGCAGCTGTTGAGAATGAGGAGGGCGGATACGGCCGCAGCCGCCACCAGCGAAAAACCGAGCCGCTTCAGCCGGTTCAGGTTCAGGCTCAAGCCAATGAAGAAAATCACCAGCACCAGCCCCAGCTGCGCCAGGGCTTCCACCCGGTCCAGATCCTTCACCAGGGCAAAAGGGGGCGCAAAGGGCCCCACCAGCATGCCGGCCCCCAGGTAACCCACGATGGCCGACAACCCCCAGCGCTGGCACAACCAGGCCGCCAGGCCGGCGACCGTCATGACAATGGCAAAATCACGTAAGAATAAGATTCCTGACACATGGATGTTCTAATGGCTGCCGCCGCCAAAGTCATTAACGCGTTTTAGGCGGGCGGTCGCGCGGCGGGAGAATCCACCGATGACCGGTGGGAAAGTGTGCCCAAGTCCCCGTCTGATCGGGGTAATTGGCGAAGAGCCCAGGCTCTTCCCCCCCAAAATAGCCGGCCGGGCGGCTCCCATTGCCTGCCTCCGGCTCCCGGATTGTCCCCCGAGCAGCAGGGCAGAAAAGGGGCCGGCACAGCATGATGCGTGCCAGCCAGCGTGTTTTTGCCCCACCCCTAATATGGCAAAGTGGGTGGACATGGCAATTTAACCGCGTTTCTTCCGGATGTGGAAACGGCGGCCAACAAAGGTCAAACCGGCATCAATCAACTGCTTCTTTTGGGTTGAAAAATCTGTAAATGACGTCGCGCCGCTGGCAATCCAGACAAACTCCCGTTCATAGCTTTTCAAAAGGGCTCCTTTACCGCTCAGCCAGCCCCGAAGCCAAGTGAGCTTCTTCAGGACTTTCTTTAGTTCCTTATCGCCGGCAGTGTGGATTTCGACCCAATAAATGACTTCCGCTTTACGATCGGTGTGCTGGCAGGCGATGGCGTAGCCCCAGCGGTTGGCGTTTGGCTCTGCCTCTTGGCACGCCACATCCACATAAACGCTTCCGGGGACCAGGATGCCGGGGGCATCCGGCGCGATGTGTGGCTTGTCCTCAGCACGTAGAGCTTGAATTCCAGGACACCATTTACCTTCGAGCAGTGGTGTCGCCTCCACATCCTTGCGAAAACTCATTGTGCCCCCTCCGGGTCAGAGTTGGCGGCGACACGGGCCACCGCTGTATTGGCCCGGCACAAGCCGCGTGGAGGGGCCGGCTAGCATCATTGTCCGAGCCGTATGGGCGCCGCTGCCGCCGGCCTTTAAGCCGAACTCCGTCCCCAGCTCACCCAATGTGCCGGGGCTGGTGGACGTGTTCGTTATAAATTGCTGGACGACTTTCATCTGGGTTCAAAGGTTATCCGAAGCCGGTTCGAGCAAAAAGCAGCGCCCTATACAATTAAAAATGCGGGCGCCATGCGCTTGCACCCATGGATGCCTCCATCGGCCTTATCGAGTTTGAACAGCTCGCGGGTCCTGGCCTTCAACTTTTCAAAGTTGGGCGGCGGCGGCACTGGATTCGTTGTGTCTGGCATAAAGGCGGGTTAGCGAAAGGGATTGACAGCACGGATGCCGCCGTAATCCCGGCCATGCGCGAAATCTTCAGAGATGAGATCGGGAGCGCCTGAAGCCCGGGCGGCGGCCAGGATCAAAGCGTCCCAGAGGGAGATTTGCCAGCGGGCTTGCTCGTTCAGGGCGGAGAGCAGCAACTCAAGCGAGTTATCCACCACGGGCCACTGGGAAAAATCACGAACAATCTGGGCGGCATCGGCCTGGGCAACGCCGCGCTTGACCAGATTTGCATGCATTTCCTGAAGCACATGGACACTGATGGCCAGGCTCCCCGGGCAAGCCCACCCCTGCTCGGCCAGTCGCAACGCCACTTCCCGCTTGGCGGGCGCATCCTGATCGTAAGCGTAAAGGAGGATATTGGTGTCCAGGAATTTAGCGGCGTTCATGCGCTTGCTCACGGGTTAATGGCTGGCCACCCAAAGGCAATCCCTGACGAAGCCGGGCGAGGGCAGCCTGGCGGGCGGGAGCATCGGTATCAAGCTTCATCACCAATTCGAGACCCGCGAGGAATAACTCTTTGAGAGTGGTCCGGCGTTGGGCGGCCACAATCTTGGCGCGGTGAAGGACATCATCTGGAAGATCAATCGTTGTCTTCATAAAGCAATAAATACAGCTATACGGCCATAAAATCAACCTGGATGCCAGCGGACGGCGAAGAGGGGCTGGGTATTTATGCTCGGCTGCATTTTTCCACCAATGGCCGCCACTTGCTGGCCGCGCTGGGCCAGGGATGCGATCCTCCACCCCGAAGATTTCCTGGCGAATCTTGCCTGAACCGAAATCGTGACCGTGCCGCCACCTTTTTCACCGCGTGTCGAGAGGGGATCTGCCTGGCTTGAAAAACGCCGAAAAAGGGGCCAGACCATGCCGGGTATTGGCAAATAGGGCGCGCAGCATACGGTTTGCACCTGGCACGCAAATTACGCACCGAGTATCCGGCAGCGATTTATCACGCGATGAATAGGGGAGACCATCGCGAGGACATTTTCAGGGATGACCAAGACCGGCGCCGGTTTCTGGACACCTTGGTCGAGGCGTGCGCCCAGACCGATGGACGCGTAAATGCCGATTGCCTGATGGCCAATCACTTCCCTATGGTTGGGGAGACGCCACGCGGATGGTCCGGGTCCGCCTTCTTACGTCGGCGGCTACCCATCTTGGGTGAGTGAACATTTCCGTTGCATGGGAGAGGCCCACGCAGGTAGCCGCCGAGGTAACGAGGCGGATCTGGCGCTGGCGAATTCCAAACCAGGCCCAATCCGCCCATGGCCTGCCACCCGGAATTGGCGTACCGCCGAGGCATCCGAATCCGCCTCCTCCCGCCTGGTCGGCATGCCCGGCCGCACTCGCTTGCTTTGACTCCCGGGCAGCTATTCCCCCTGGGCTGGGTTACTCCGCCCCTTCGGGGCTTTTGACGGACGGCAACCTGGCGAGCGATTCGCTTTGGTCTTATGCGTGGGATGCGGAGAAGCGGTTGGTCGCGCAGGAGATGCTGCCCGCCACGCTTCGCGGCCGCTGGCAGCTTAAATCAAGATGTCTGTCTTACACCCCGAATGCGGGCGTTCGATTTTTTGCCGTTGCTTTCTTTCCTGGCTGCGGTAGGGTGCCGAAATGCGCCGGTTGGTGAAAATGGTCGCCGCGCTCCTGCTGGCGATGTGGCTTCCAGTGACTTTCCATTGTCTGCTGGAGGCGCTGCCCGGTTTCGGTTTTTTAGCCTGCTGCCAGCACCAGGATGTGGCCCCCCACCAGGATTCGGATTGCGAAACCGATAGCTGTGCCGTGGTGGAATCCGGGCATTACCTGGTGGAAGACAACCCTATCCTGATGCCGCCGTCCGCCACGGTTCCGAGCTTCCTTTTCCTCAATCTTCTGCTCCTGCCGCCGGCCGTGGCCGAGCTTGGGCCTCCTTTGGGTGGAGCCGCGCCGCCCGGTCTCGCCAACACCTGGCAATTTTGCACCCGGGCTGTTTTGCCCATCCGGGCGCCGGCCTTCCTTTCTTAAGTTCTGTTTTCGGCCCGATCCGCCCGGTGGGTGGGATTGCGGTTTTTCCTGCAGCAGTCCTTTAAACGGAGTTTATGAAAGTGAAGTTATTATATTTGCATAGCTGGTTAATTTTCGTGGCCACGCTTGGTCTGGCCACGCGGGCAGTCCGGTCTGGTCCGGCGTCCGATAGTGCGGCCGGCGTTCCGGCAACCAACCAGGTTTTGAGCCTGGACGAGGCGCTTCGGCTCGCCTTTGCCAGCCATCCTGAATTGCGGGCGGCCCAGGCCAGGTTGGATGCCGCCGCCGGGCGCCAAGCCCAAGCCGGGCTTTGGTCCAACCCGGAACTGGAGCTGAGCGCGGAGGAGTGGCGGGTGGACGGATCCGGTTTCTCCCGCGCCACGCGGTTGGTGGGGGTGTCGCAAACGGTTCCGTTCCCGGGCAAAAAACCGCTCGACCGCCAGATCGGTGGCCAGCAGGTGCGGGTGAGCGAAGCGGAGCTGAACCTGCGCCGTCTGGAATTGGTGCGGGATGTGAAAGTGGCGTTCTGCCAGGCCCTGGCTGCGGACCGGCTCGCCGCGGTGGCCGAAGAGTTGGTGCGCGTGGCCGGCCGCTCGGCCGAGACCGCGCGCAAACGCGTGGCGGCGGGCGCCGCGCCCGACCAGGAACAGCTGCGGGCGGAAATCCAGCTTGAACAGGCCAGCAATGAACTGGCCGGTTTCCGCGGCGGGCAGGCTCATGCCCGCCAAAGCCTGGCCGCCAGCCTGGGCCAGCCCGGTTTGACGGCGATCACCCTGGCCGGGCAGCTGGAGGAACAACCGCCATTGGCCTTGCTGGATCAGGATGCGGAATCCTGGCAGGCGGCCCATCCCGCTATGGTGGCGGCCCGGGAAAACCAGAAGCGGGCCGGTTTGGAATGGCGCCGGGCCCGGCTGGAACCTTACCCGGATGTCAAACTCGGCCTGGCCGGCGGCCGGCTGGGTGATAGCTCCGAAGGCATCGTGGAGTTGCGTCTTTCCCTGCCGCTGCCGATCATCGACCGCTCCCGGGGCCGGCAGCGGGAGGCCCGCGCCAATGCCGCCCTCGCGGAGGCCGAAGCCGCCGCGGTGGAGCAGCGTTGGCGGCAGGCCTGGGAGGCCGCCCGCCAGCGCTTGCGGACCGCCGCGGAACAGGCCGCCAATTGCCGCGAGCGCATCCTGCCCAAGGCCGATGCGGCCCTGCGCCTGGTGCAAACCGGGTTTGAGCAGGGCAAATTCGGCTTCATGGATCTGCTGGATACCCAGCGCACCGCTTCCGAGACGCGGCTGGTTTACCTGCAAAAAGTGCTCGACATGAACGTGGCCCTGGCCGAATTGGAGGCGCTTTCCGGTTCGCCTTTGGCGGCCGCTTCGTCCACGGTGGTTCAACCGCCATCCCGCCCATGATTTTCCAACCCAGGTTTCAACTAATGAATAAAATGAATCGAAATTTGCCGCTGGCTCTGCTGGTGGCGGCGGCCCTGCTGCCGGCCTGCTCCCGGAACTCCGTTCCGGCCGCACGCGATGAACATGCGGGCCACGGCCATGAGCCGGCCGGGGAGCCGGCCAGCGCCCCGGCCCAGGGTGGCGTGAAAATGTGCGCCGAGCATAACGTGCCCCTGGCGGAGTGCGGCATCTGCAAGCCGCTGCTCGCCGCCGGCCTGAAGGTCGGCGAGGGATTGAAAGTGCGCCTGGCCGCGAAGGAATCGGCGGCCATGGCCGGCATCCAGGCCGCCCTGCCCGTGGTTGGCCCCATGGCTGATGGCGTGGAGTGCTACGCCGAGCTGGTTTTCAATCAGAACAAGCTGGCCCAGATCGCCGCCCCAGTCGGCGGCATCATCCAGGAGGTGCCGGTGGACTTGGGCGGCAAAGTGGAGGAAAAACAGCTGGTGGCCAAAATCTGGTCCGCTTCGATTGCCGAGGCGGTGGCCAAGGCCGTGCTCAGCCACCAAACCATGGACCGGGAGCGCCGGCTGCGGGCCGACCGGGTCACTTCCGAGAAAGACCTGCAGCAGGCCGAATCCGATCACCGCGCCGCCTGCCAGCAGCTCCGCACGCTCGGGTTCACCGAGGAGCTGATCGATACGCTCGGCTCCAAGCCCAATGAGCAGGTGCTCATGGAGGTGCGCGCCCCCTTCGCGGGGGAGATTGTGGAACGGACCGCGGTGCGCGGCGCCTTGGTGGAATCCGGCAAACCCTTGTTCACCTTGGTGGACCGCTCGGTGATGTGGGCCATGCTCAATCTCCCCGAGGCCGTTCTGGCCCGGGTAAAAGTGGGGCAGACCGTGGAACTGGCCGTGGCTTCGCTCGACGGCCAGACCTTCACCGGGAAATTGACCTGGATCGGGGCGGAGGTGGATGAGAAGACGCGCCTGGCCAAGGCCCGGGCCGAAGTGGCCAACCCGGACGGATTGCTCAAG
This sequence comes from uncultured Verrucomicrobiota bacterium, assembly GCA_964409245.1. Taxonomy (GTDB): domain Bacteria; phylum Verrucomicrobiota; class Verrucomicrobiia; order Limisphaerales; family UBA1319; genus CAIMWS01. The sequence goes on along the minus strand of CAYPCQ010000038.1, from coordinate 44,751 downwards.
GCGCGCATGTTCGCCCAGGCGCGCATCCTCACCCGTGTGGCGGAGCGGGCGCAGATCCTGCCGGCCGCTGCCATCCAGCGCCTCGAGGATAAATCCTTTGTCTTTGTGAAGCTGGCAGAGGATTTGTTCGAGGCGCGGGTGGTGCGGACCGGCGCCAAGTGGGATGGCAAGGTGGAGATCGCCGAAGGCCTGAAGCCAGGGGAAGAGGTGGTGGTGAACCACGCCTTCCCGCTCAAGTCCGCCTTCCTCATATCACGTTTGGGCGCCGGCTGCGCCGATGATTAGGATCTTATGCTGCACTGGCTTATCACCGCTTCGCTCAAGAACCGCCTCCTGGTCGCCGTGCTGGCGGCCCTGCTGATGATTGTGGGCGGCCGATCCCTGCTCAATTTGCCGATCGACGCCTTCCCCGACACCACCCCGGTGCAGGTGCAGATCAACACCACGGTGTCCGCCCTCAATGCGGAGGAGGCCGAGGCCCAGATCACCATTCCCGTGGAGCTGGCCATCGGCGGCCTGCCCGGCCTGGCCAACATCCGGTCTGTTTCCAAGTTCGGCCTTTCCCAGGTCGTGGCCACTTTTGACGATGACACCGGCATTTTCCGGGCCCGCCAGCTCATCATGGAGCGCCTGCAATCCGTCGAGCTGCCCGCTGGCATCCCGCGCCCCCAGCTGGGGCCCATATCCTCCGGGCTGGGCGAGGTCTTCCATTACGTGGTCCGGTCGGACAATCCGGATCGCACGCTCACCGAGCTGCGCGAAATCCAGGATTGGCTGGTGAAGCCCCAGCTGCGCAAGGTGCGGGGCGTGGCCGAGGTCAACACCTGGGGCGGTTTTGAAAAGCAGTTCCATGTCATCACCGAGCCGCAGCGCCTGGTGAAGTATGGGCTGACCTTGGAGCAGCTGGAGGAGGCCCTCGCCGCCAACAATCAGAACGTCGGCGGCGGGCAGGTCGTGCGCGGCGGGGAATCCCTGCTGGTCCATGGGCTGGGCCTCACCACCAACGTCCAGGAAATTGCCAGCATCGTCATCGCCGCCCACGCCGGGGTTCCGGTGCGGGTGGGGGATGTGGCCGAAGTGAAAGTGGACCACGAAATCCGCCGGGGCGCGGTGACCGGCGCCGGCCAAGGTGAAATCGTCCTGGGGCTGGGATTCATGCTCATGGGCGAAAACAGCGCGGTGGTCACGCGGGGCTTGAAAACCCGGCTGGCCGAGGTGCAGAAAACTCTGCCGCGCGACGTGAAATTGGAGGTGCTTTACGACCGCACGGAGCTGGTCCACAACGTCATCGATACGGTCACGCACAATCTCCTCGCGGGAGCGCTCCTCGTGGTGGCCATCCTCTTCGCTTTCCTCGGCAACCTGCGGGCCGGCCTGGTGGTGGCCGCCGCCATTCCGCTTTCGATGTTGTTCGCCGGCAACCTGATGCTGCAGGCGGGCATCTCGGCCAGCCTGCTGAGTCTGGGCGCCGTGGATTTTGGCCTCCTCGTCGATGGTTCAGTGGTGATGGTGGAGAATGCCATGCGCCGCCTGGCCGGGCGCCAGCAGGAATTGGGGCGGCCTTTGACGGAGGCGGAGCGCGACGAGACGCTGGCGGGCGCGCCGCTCGAGGTGGCCCGGCCCGTGGCTTTCGGCGTGGGCATCATCCTGATTGTTTTTTTGCCGATTCTCGCGTTGGAGGGAGTGGAGGGAAAACTCTTCAAGCCGATGGCCATGACCATGATCTTCGCCCTGGCCGGCTCGCTGATCCTCGCCCTGGTGGTGACGCCGGTGCTGGCCGGCTTGTTCCTGCCCCGCCAGGTCCGCGAAACCGAGCCGTGGCTGGTGCGGGCCACCCGCCGGATTTATGAGCCCGCGCTGGATTGGGCGCTCCGGTTCCGCCGCAGCACTCTGCTGGGAGCGCTGGCCGTGCTGGCGGGAGCCGGTTTCCTGGCCTCGCGCATGGGGGGCGAATTCCTGCCCAAACTGGGGGAAGGCGCCATCGTGGGCACCAGCGTGCGGCTGGCCGGCATCTCGGTGGAGGAGGCGGTGGCCGGCAACAGCCGCATCGAAAAGCTGCTGCTGGCGGAGTTCCCGGACGAGATCACCAATATCTGGACCCGTTTGGGCAGCGCGGAGATTGCCACCGATCCGATGGGCATCGAATTGTCCGATTTCTTCCTCGCCTTGAAGCCGCGCTCCCAATGGAAAAAAGCGCATACCCAGGCGGAACTGGTGGAGCAAATGCGCGCCTTGTTCGCCAAGTTCCCCGGCCTGACCGTCGCCTTCAGCCAGCCGATCGAGATGCGCTTGAACGAACTCATCGCCGGCATCCGGTCGGACATCGGCATCAAGATCTATGGCGATGATTTGGAACAGCTGCGCCAGCTATCCGATGAAGTGCAAAAAGTGCTGGGCGGGATTGCCGGAGTGGGGGAGGTATCAGGTGAGCAGTTGACTGGTCAACTAATTCTCCAGGTGCGTCTCGATTCCCAAGCCATCGCCCGGTACGGCGTGGCCACCCGCAACGTCCTCAACGTCGTCGAAGCGGTTGGCTCCCGCAAAGTGGGGGAAGTGCGGGAGGGCCAGCGCCGGTTCTCCCTGGTGGTGCGGATGCCGGACCGCCAGCGCACGGATCCGGAGGCTTTGGCGGCCACCCTCATTCCCACCGCTGCGGGCTCCGTCCTGCCTTTGAACCAGGTGGCGAAAGTGGTGGAAACCGAGGGTCCGGCCACCATCAATCGGGAGTGGGGCCGGCGCCGCATCACGGTGCAATGCAATGTCCGGGGCCGCGATGTGGCCAGTTTCGTGGCCGAGGCGCAGCAAAAGATCGCCAGCCAGGTCAAATTGCCGGAAGGCTTCAGTATTGAATGGGGCGGCCAGTTTGAGAATATGGAGCGGGCCAATGCCCGGCTGCGCTTTGTGGTGCCGCTCGCGCTGGGGCTTATTTTCATGCTTCTTTATTTCAGCCTGCAATCGCTGCGGGAGGTGGTCATTGTGGCCACCGGCATCCCTTTGGGGGCCGCTGGGGGTGTCCTGGCGCTATGGTTGCGCGGCCTGCCTTTCACGGTGAGCGCCGCTGTGGGATTTATTGCCCTGAGCGGGGTGGCCATCCTGAACGGGCTGGTTCTGGTGACTTTTATCCAGCAAAAGCTGGCTGCTGGCGCTCCTTTATTGGCCGCTGTCCGTGAGGGTTGCCTGGTCCGCTTGCGGCCGGTACTGATGACGGCCTTGGTGGCGGCGGTGGGTTTCATCCCCATGGCGGTGAATGTCGGGGTGGGGGGGGAGGTGCAGCGCCCCTTGGCTACGGTCGTCATCGGCGGCATCGTCACGAATACCTTGCTCACGCTTTTAGTGCTTCCCGCCCTGTTCGCCTGGCTGGGGGGCAAATCCAAAGCTGCCGCTTGAGGCCCCTGCATTCAGTGGGGTGATGGTCCATTTGAGGCGGTTCAAACCGCTCCCGCGCAAAAACGGCTAAAGGTTTTTCCCATTCTGTCGATAAGTCTAACAGCCCCCAAGGTGGGTTCCTTGGCCGGGAAAGGCGCGGTAGAACGCCTGGATCCAGCCCGTTGCTGGATGTTGAAAAATTTTGCGGAGTTGGTGCATGCAATTAATGGCCAAAGATTTACAAAGGGACAAGGGCGCTCCTTGTGAGCCTGCTCCATGGGTGATGATGGAGGCCATGGTTTTTGAGCGGAAGAATCCAGGGGAATGGATCGTTGGCCTGGCAACTTATGATGGATCGGTGGTGCGGACCAGTGTGGATCCCACCCTGATTTTGGACTTTAATCCGCAAACCCAGGCCGGCCGGATCCGGGTGCCCTGCCTGGCTGTTCACGACGATTTTTCCATCCTCTTGCTGCCCAGCGAAGTGCTGGAAACGCAAACCCGGTTTGTCAAAGTCCGCTCCGGCCAGTTGGTGCGCTAAGGGGTTTGCTGCAATCCGGAGGTGCTTTCAGCTTCGGGAAATTCAACAGATCGTTGACAGGGGCTGAGTCCACTGGTTACAAACGGTTGCGTTGACACCCGAAATCATGATCGGAGGCCCCGAATGAGCGCAGCTGGAGACGCCAAGCCCCCCGTTGGCGGCGTTCCCGAGGCGGCCAGTTTGGCGGACTTGACTCCGCAGCAATGGCGGTCGGGGGCTGCCGCCTGGCTGGGCTGGCTGTTCGACGGCCTGGATATGCACCTTTACACCTTGGTGGCCGGGACCTTTGTGGCCCGGTTGCTGGAGGTGGCTTCCCCAGCGGATCCTTTGGTCAAACGCTATAGTTCCTGGATCCAGGCGGCTTTCCTGGTGGGGTGGGCCTTGGGTGGCGGCTTTTTTGGGCGCTTGGGCGATCGCCTCGGGCGCAGCCGTGCCCTGTCCTTGACCATCCTCACTTATGCCCTGTTCACGGGGCTGTCCGCTGCCGCCACTACCTGGTGGCAATTGATGATTTTCCGGTTCCTCGCGGCTCTGGGGATTGGGGGCGAATGGGCCGTGGGCTCCTCCCTCCTGGCCGAAACCTGGCCGCGGCGCTGGCGGCCCTGGATCGCGGCGGTGCTCCAGACCGGGGTGAACATCGGGGTGCTTTTTGCCTGCCTGACGGTTTATCTCTTCGCCGCGCTGCCCAATTACAACCCGCGCTGGGTCTTCCTGGTGGGCATCCTGCCGGCCTTGATCGTTTTTTGGATCCGGAAATCCGTGCCGGAGCCGGAGGAATGGCGCCAAGCCAAACTATCCGCGGTCACCCGGGATCCCCCCATGCGCGATTTGTTCCGCGGCGAGGTTTGCCAGATCACTCTGAAAACCATCCTTTTGTGCTCCCTGTCGCTTACCGGGTGGTGGGCCTTCATGTTCTGGCACCCGCAGCACATCCGCAATTTGCCGGAGCTGGCCGCCTGGACCCCGGCCCAAAAAGACCAGTTGGTGAGCCTGGTGTTTTTCCTGGTGATTGGGGTGTCCATCGGCGGCAATTTTTTCGCCGGCTGGATGGCAAAGTTATTCGGTTACCGGGTGAGCATCGGGATCATGTGCCTGGGCTTTTTCCTGGCCATGTTTGGCACCTTTTGCGTGCCCCGGAACCACGAGGCCCTTATTTGGTGGCTGCCCTGGGTGGGGTTCTTTTCCGGCGTGTTCGGCCTGTTCACCATGTACCTCCCCCCGTTGTTCCCCACGCTGCTGCGCACCACTGGCGCGGGTTTCAGCTATAATATCGGCCGCATTGTCTCCGCCTTTGGGGTCGTTGTTTTCGGGCTGTTCGCCCAGGTTGGGGATTTCCGGAAAACCCTCCTGTACATGAGCTTCCTGTTTCCCGTGGCGATGATCGTGTCCTGGTTCATGCCTGAGCCCCGGGAGTGATTTTCCCTTTTGCCCTTCGCCGCGCTCCGGATTATTCTGGGGTGATGCATATTTCGACTGCTGAACAAATGGATGTGACCGGATCCTGGTTCCGAAGGGAGCGGAGCTGGCCGTTGCTGCTCGCCGCGTTTTGCCTCCTGCCGTTTTCCCGGGCCTGGCCGGCTGCTGCCTCCGCCGAACCCCATCCTTTTAATGTCCGCGACTTGGTGGATCTGGACCGCATCACCGATCTCAAAGTCTCTCCGGATGGGAAAGCTGTGGTTTATAGTGTCAGCAGCCTGGATCTGGCGGCGAACCAGCGGCGTTCCCACCTGTGGCTGATGGCCGCCGATGGCTCCCAGCCACGCCAGTTGACCTCCCGGCAGGGATCGGATTCCAGCCCCCAATGGTCGCCCGACAGCCGCCGCGTCTGGTTCCTTTCCTCCCGTTCCGGTTCCCAGCAGGTGTGGCAGATCGCGGTGGATGGCGGCGAAGCCCGGGAGGTATCCCGGCTGCCGCTGGATGTGGGATGTTTTGCCCTTTCGCGGGACGGCCGGCAGCTGCTCGTCAGCCTCGAGGTGTTTGTGGATGAACCCACCCTGGAGGGAACCCGGAAACGGCTCGATAAGCTGAAGGAGTCCAAGGCTTCCGGCCGGATTTACGACCGCCTGCTGTTCCGCCACTGGGATTCCTGGAGCGATGGCCGCCGCGCCCATCTGTTCGTGATGTCCGCTGCCGGTGGCCCGCCCCGGGATATCATGCCCGGGATGGATGCCGACGCGCCCTCCAAGCCGTTTGGGGGGGACGACGAATTCCAGTGGACGCCCGATGGCCGGGGCGTCGTGTTTGCCGCCCGGAACGTGGGCGCCGCCGAAGCCTGGTCCACGGATTTCGATCTCTGGTTTGCCCCGGCCGACGCCTCCGCTCCGCCCCGCAAATTGACCGGCAATCCCGCCTGGGACACCCAGCCCCGGTTTTCCCCGGATGGATCGCGCCTGGCCTGGCTGGCCATGAAACGCCCCGGTTTTGAGGCGGATCGTTATCGCGTGGTGGTGCGCACCTGGCCGGAGGGTAAGGACCAGGTGCTCACCGAGGAATGGGATCGTTCGCCCGCTTCGTTGGTCTGGTCGCCGGATGGCCGGGAGCTATACGCCACCGCTGATCACCTGGGCCAGCTTTCCCTGTTCGCCATTGACGCCAGCACCGGGCGGGTGCGCACGGTGCTCGAGCCGGGATCCATCCACTGGCCCGCCCCCTGCGCCGGCCGCCTCCTCTTCGGCCTGGACACCCTCGCGGCCCCCATCGATTTGTTTTCCATCGGCACGGATGGTTCGGGCCTCAAGCAATTGACCAGCCTGAACGCCTCCCGGCTGGCGGCGGTGCGCTTGGGCGAAGCGGAGCAGTTTTCTTTTGCGGGCTGGAATCAGGAGCGGGTTTACGGTTACGTGATGAAACCGGTCCATTTCGATCCCGCCCGGAAATACCCGGTGGCCTTCCTGATTCACGGCGGGCCGCAGGGATCTTTTGGCAACCATTTCCACTACCGGTGGAATCCCCAGACCTACGCTGGCGCCGGTTACGCCGTGGTGATGATCGATTTCCATGGCTCCACCGGGTATGGCCAGGCTTTCACCGACGCCATCCGGGGCGATTGGGGTGGCAAACCGCTGGACGATCTGCAGCTGGGCCTGGCCGCTGCGCTGGAGCGTTATCCGTTCCTCGATGGCGGGCGGGTGGCCGCGCTGGGGGCCTCCTACGGCGCCTATATGGTCAATTGGATCGCCGGCGCCTGGCCGGATCGTTTCCGCTGCCTCGTCAGCCACGATGGCAACCTGGACGAACGGGCCGCCTATTTCATGACGGAAGAACTCTGGTTTCCCGAGTGGGAACACCAAGGCACCCCCTGGGATAATCCCGAAAGCTACGAGAAACATAATCCGCAGAATCTCGTGGGGCGTTGGAAGACTCCGATCCTGGTGATCCATGGCGGGCGGGATTTCCGGATCGCCGATGCCCAAGGCATGGCCACCTTCACCGCCGCCCAGCGGCGGGGCATCCCCTCCAGGCTGCTGCATTTCCCGGAAGAAAACCACTGGGTGCTCAAGCCGCAAAACAGCATTTTGTGGCACGACACCGTCCTGGCCTGGCTCGGCCAGTGGACCCGGCGTTGAGGCGGCCGGCACGGAGAACCGCGCGCTTTGCTTACGGTTTCCGCTGCTGGCTGTTCATCGCCGCCTCGATGCGGCGGTAGGTCCAAATCAGCTTGGAATCCTGCAGGCTTTCCTTCGTGCCGATATGCCCTTTTTTGACTGCGTCCTGCAGGAGTTCCCAGGCGTCCGCCGCCTTGCCGGATAGCCAGAGCGTATCCGCCAGGCGGGCGAGGATGCGGGAGGGGGCTTTGGGATCCTGGGTGAATTGCAGCGGGCCGCCTTTTTCCACATCGGGATCAAACGCCTCCTGGCTCAACCGGAAGCAGGCGGTATCGTCCCCTTTGTCCCAGGCGATCTCCGCCAGTTGCAGCCGGTAAACGCGCCGGTTGGCGGCGTCGATTTTGACCAGCCTTTCCAGGGCCTGGCAGACCTCCTCCGCGGGTGGCAGATAAACCACCGAGCGCTGCGCGATATAACGCTGCCATAAATGGCTGGCATAATATTGCAGGAGCAGCGGATGCTTCGCCGCCTGGCTGTAAATGACCTCTTTCACCCCTGTCATCCGGGTCGCTTCCAGCTCCGATATCGGCCGCGGATCACTCAGCTTCGCCGAAATTTCAATCGCCCATGCCGACTTGGGGAAATCCGCCTGCCAGCGGTTGACGAGGCTGCGGAACAGGCGGGAATCCGGCACTTTCTGCGCGGTTTGAAACAGGCTGAAGGCTTGGTAATCTTCCTCGCTGAGCTGGTGGGAGCTGAGGTACATTTGCATCAGCGTGGTGGACCGCGGCCAGTTGTTTTCGCCGAACAACCGGGCGAACTCGATCCCCGTGCGGGTGAAAAATGCCCGCTGGGCCACGTATTCCAGCGTTGGGAAATAGTCGCTGTGCACCATGCCCCCCGGGTCGGCCAGGAAGGCGCCGTTGACGGAGGAAATCAGCTCCTGGCACAGGAACACCGGGAATCGTGCGAGATCCACGCCTTTGTAATCTTCCGCCAGCTCCGGGCGGTTGAACCGCTGCTCCAATTGTTCCAAATTCACCGGCAGCGGCCGGTTGGAGCCGAGCAGGATGATGTCCCCCGCCGAGCCTTGCCAGATGCTGATGTCGGCGAAGGCGGTGGCGAAGGTGCCGAGGATCATCTGCAGCATGGCCTCGTTGGATTCATAGATCTGCACCCATTGCGCCATGATCCCATCCGGCCGCAGGCGTTGCCGGCAGGTCTCGTAATACTCCCGGCTGAAGATGCCCGATACGCCCGCCATCCACGGGTTGGAAGGCTCGCTGATGATCACATCGTATTGGCGGCCGGTCATCTGCAGGAAGGTCTTGGCATCCTCGATCACCAGCCGGCATTTGGGGTTCTTCAGGACTTGGTGGTTGTAGGGGCCGTAGAACTGGCCGGCGGCGATGACGTCCGGCGAGATTTCCACCATGTCCAGGTGTTCCAGGCTGCTGTGCCGGGCCACCGCCCCGCAGGTGGTGCCGCTGCCAAAGCCAATCACCAGCGCCTCTTTCGGATTGGGATGAAGGAGCATGGGGATGTGGCCCAGGTTCAATTGCGTCAGCATATCCCCCAGGGTGCCGGCGTCCGTCTTCCCGTTGACCTTCAGGAACAGGTTGGTGGCCTTGCCTTCCATCTTCTCGTGCAGGCTTACGGTGGTGCCCGAGCCGTCCGCGTAAAACCGCAGCTTGCCTTCATGGGCCTTTTTCCGGAATTCCGCCATGGTGGCCGGCGGGTTCGGGTGGCGCCAGGCTCCCAGGGTGAAAATGTGGCGCCATTGGCTGTCCAAGGCGATGCTGGCGATCCCCACCAAAGCCACGATGCCCAGCGGCAGCGCGGGCCTCAACAAACGCTGGACCGGCTGGTTGTTGCGGTAGAGGATCGCCAGGCCCACCGCCGCGTTCAGGCCGGCGCCGAGGGCGAAAGTGCAGGCCATCCCCAGGCGGGGCATCAGCCACAACCCGGTCGCCGCCGCGCCCAGCACGGTCCCGATGGTGTTCACCGCGAACACCTTGCCCACCGACCGGCCGGTTTTGGCCAGCTCGGCGGTGGCGATGCGGCTCACCAGCGGCAGCGTCATGCCCAGGCACAGGGTGGGGATGAACATGACCCCGAAACAAATCACCCCCTGCAGCAGCTCGTATAGCGCATATGTGCGGTCGTTGCGGACGATGAATTCCGAAAGCTGGCAAAACCAGAAGGGCAGGTATTCGTAGAAAAACATGGAACCGGTCACCGTGCCCGCCAGCGCCAGCTCGGCCCAGCCGAAGGCCGTCATCGTGGAGGGCAGGTTCCGCCAGCGCCCCACGATCCACGCCCCGGCCGCGATGCCCGTGATGAAGGTGATGAGCATGATGGAGAAGGAGTGCGTGCTCGACCCCAGGCTCAAGGCCAGGATGCGGGTCCAGACCACTTCGTAGAGCATGGCGGTGAATCCGGAGATCCCGATGCTGATCACCGCCAGCCGCAGCTCGCCGGGGGTGAAGGTTTCCGTCTCCTCCGGGGGCCGGGTGGTGGACACCGGCTGCAGCGGCGCTTTTTCCTCGTTCCACAGCCCGCTGAGGATCAAAGCGGTGAGCCCCGCCACCAGGTTCATGGCGGCGCCGGCCCAGGCCGTCATTTCCAGGCCGAAGGACGGGATCCACCAGAAATCGGCCAGGATGCAGCCAATGACCGCCCCCGTGCTGTTGGTGGCGTAAAGGTAAGCCACCCGGCCGCGCAGCTCCCCCAGGGAGCGGGTGACCAGCCGGGTCAGGACCGGCAGGGTGCCGCCCATCAGCACCGTGGGCAAAAGTATCACCAGCAGGCTGAAGGCGAAGCGCAGGTATGACAACGCGCCGGAGCCGGGCCCGAGGCTTTTGGCCAGCCCGATATATGCCCGGTGGCACCCATCGTAATACCAGGGGAACAATAGCGCATAGGCCGCGATGCCGATCTCCAGCCAGGCGTAGAAAGCCAGCGGCCGCCGGGTGCGGTCCGCCATCCCTCCGAGCAGCGCATTGCCCAGCGCCAGGCCGCCCATGAAAGCCACCAATACCGCCACCACCGCCAGGCTGGTGTGGCCCAGGAACAGGGCCAGGTAGCGGGCCCAGACCACTTCATAAACCAGTCCCGCCGTGCCCGAAAAAAGCAGGCAGAAAACCGCCACCGCAAACAGGATTCGGCTCGATTTATTCACGCCTGTGGATACTATCGGGAAAAATGTTCAAAGCAATTGGATTTCAAACTCCTGGCAAGTCTATGAAAAGAATGATATGCCATCGGCTGGCCACCCTGCTGGCCATCGGATTGGCCTGCTCCCCGTCTCCCGTCTCCGCCGCCGAATTGCTTGGCGTGCAACGGATTTGGGATGCCGCCCCCCACAACGCCTTCACCGACCTCGTCCATCATCGCGGCCAATGGTTTTGCGTCTTCCGGGAAGGGCAGGGGCATGTGTCGCCGGATGGCGCCGTCCGGGTGCTTTGCTCCGCCGATGGCACCAACTGGCAAAGCGCCGCCCGGCTGGCCTCCCCCACGGCGGATCTCCGTGATCCCAAAATCACGGTCACCTCCCAGGGCCGGCTTTACTTGAGCGCCGCGGGCGCGTTGCACCAGCCCGCGGCTGGCAAACATCAGTCCCTGGTCTGGTTTTCGGACGATGGCCGCCAGTGGGGCGAGCCGGTTCCCGTGGCCGAGGTGAACCAATGGCTGTGGCGCATCGTCTGGCACAAGGAGGCCGCCTATGGAGTGGGTTATGATACCCTCGGCGAACGGTTCATCCGCTGGTATGCCAGCCCGGATGGCCGCCAGTTCAAATCCCCCGTGCCGAACCTGTTCTCCGAAGGTTACCCCAATGAAACCGGCCTGGCCTTCCTGCCCGACGACACCGTGCTGTGCCTGCTGCGCCGGGATGGCGAAAAGGCCTCCGGCCAATTGGGGATCGCCGCTCCGCCGTACACGCAATGGCAGTGGCGCGATCTCGGTGTCAAAATCGGCGGCCTGCAGCTGATCCGCCTGCCGGACGCGCGCCTGGTGGCGGCCGTCCGTTTGTATGACGGCCAGGTGCGCACCGCGCTGGCGTGGCTGGATTGGCAGAAACCGGCCCTCACCGAATTCCTCAAGCTCCCCTCCGGCGGGGATGCCAGCTACCCCGGCCTGGTTTGGCACGCTGGTTTGTTGTGGGTCAGCTATTTTTCAAGCCACGAGGGCAAAACCGCCATCTACCTCGCCCAAGTCCGGCTCTGATCGCCTTCTGGATCACTGCTCCCTGGGAGGTGGATCGAATTTTTCCACCCTCCAGGCGTTGCGTTTCCGGAAAACCAGGGCTGTTCAACGGCCTATCCATGCCCGGTTTCTGGCTCACGAAACCGTTGCTTATCAGGGGGTTATGCAGTGGTGGTGGGGCTGGAAACGAGGCTGCTTTGAACTGGTTCAAAGCGCTGGTCCGCGGTGGCAATACTCTGAATGCCGGAGCGTTTAGCCGGGGCGAGGTTGAGCGAGCCGCTCATTGGCAGGCCAGGCAGCTTTTGGAGTTCCAGGGCGGCCTGGAAATCCTGCGGATGGATCAGCTCAAAGGTAATGGTGCTGCCGAGCAAAGCGCGGACATCCTCCGCGTAAATATGGCTATGGACGGAACCCTCCATCACCAGGATCTTGTGCCCATAAGCCTGCTGGCAATCCTGGCGCAACCGCTGCCGGCGGCCTTTCCCCTGGTGATTGCAAAAAGGCCGAAAAAGGTATTGCCTGGATACATCTAACATATATGATAAGTGGCATGACTTTGAAAAACTGGAGATCCTGATGCTGGCCGCAGGAACGCTGGCATTTGCGGGTTGGATGGCCTTTGGCTTTTACGCGCTGTGCATGGTGGGCCAGCTCGTCTGGGTGCTGATGGCCATGCCGGAAACCCGGGGGGGGCGCTGGAGAAGATCCAGCCAGAACTCGGGATTGAATAAGCGAATGAACCGGAGATGCAGCCCAGCCGGAACGCTCAAAGAAAACACCAGCGATCTCAATGCAGTATAAACCATAAAATGATATGAATATGACAATCAAAACGTTGTTTCCCACACTGGTGGCATCGGTCATTTGCTGGCTGCTGGGTCTGCCGGCTGGCAGCGCCGCCGCCGGCCTGGTGCCCGCCGGTTTGCGCTGCGAGTATCGAGTGGATCCCGTGGGGATCGACGTGACGCCGCCGCGCTTGTCGTGGGCGATGGGCGCCGTTGCGGCCGGTGCCAGGGGCCTGACGCAAACGGCCTTTCAGGTGCTGGTGGCCAGCACCCCGGAGAAGATCGCCGCCGGCCAGGGTGACCTGTGGGACAGCGGCAAGGTTGAATCGGACCAACAGCTTCACATCGCGTATGCCGGCAAACCGCTGGCGTCGCGCATGCGGTGCCACTGGAAGGTCCGCGTGTGGGACCAGACCGGAAATCCCTCTGGCTGGAGTGAACCGGCCATGTGGTCGATGGGATTGCTCGCACCGGCGGACTGGGGGGCTGCCAAGTGGATTGGCGCAGCGGACGAGTCAGGGTCATTGCCAGGAGGCAATGGCTACCACAGTGTGTTCGCCACTTCCGCTGACACCCCGAAATGGGTGGCCATTGATCTCGGTGCCGCGCAGCAGATTGATAAAGTGCACCTGTTCCCCGTCCGGCGATGGGACAATGTTTCACCCTATCCGGATGCTCCGGGCTACTTGTTCCCCGTCCGGTTCAAGCTCGAGGTCGCCGGCCATGCGGACTTCTCGGACGCTCGAACCGTGGCCGATTTCACCGCTGCGGACGTGCCGAATCCCGGCGCCGAGGCTCCTGCCTGCCACTTTGCGCCAGTCTCCGCCCGCCATGTCCGGTTGACGGTGACGAAGCTGTGCCACCGGGATGAAGACAACTACGGATTCGCATTGGCGGAAATGCAGGTCATGGCGGCCGGCGGAAACGTGGCCCTTGGCAGGGACGTCACCGCCTTGGACGCGATCGAGAACGAGACCAGCGGTTGGTCGAAGGCGCGGCTGGTGGACGGCCGGACCGGGACCACGCATCCCGGCGCCATCGAGGTGGAAGCCGTCATGCTGCGCAAGGAAGCCGATCTGCCGAAGCAACCGCTGCGGGCCATGGCCACCCTATGCGGTCTGGGATACTACGAACTGACCATCGACGGACAGAAAGTCGGCGGCCACGTCCTCGATCCCGGCTTTACCGCCTACGACGAGCGCGTTCTCTATGTGACGCATGACGTCACCAAGTTGTTGAAACCCGGCCGGAGCGCCATCGGCGTCGTTCTTGGCAACGGCTGGTACAACCAGCCCACTCCCGACGTATGGGGTTTCCAGGCAGCGCCTTGGATCGCGCCCCCGAGGCTGCTGCTGCGCATCGACGTGGAGTATGCCGATGGCTCCAGCGCGAGGATCTGCTCCGACGAAAGCTGGAAAGTCTCGACCAATGGTCCGATCATTTACAACTGCATCCGGGGTGGCGAAACCTGCGACGCGCGCAAGGCAATGCCGGGATGGGATCGGCCGGGATATGACGATTCGGCATGGACCGATGCCCGGATCATGCCTGCGCCGAAGGGGCGCTTGCAGGCGCAGGCTCATCCGCCCATCCGGGCCGTCGCGTCGATGCGCCCGGTCAAGCTGACGGAGCCGAAGCCTGGCGTGTACGTGTTCGATCTCGGGGTGAACACCGCCGGCTGGGCGAGGCTGACGACGCGCGGCGAGCGCGGCCGCAAGATCACCCTTGGCTTCAACGAAGGGCTCGGCGGGGACGGCATGCACGTCCTGACCTTGGGCCGCTACCAGACCGATGAATTCATCCTGGCGGGCGCGGGCGACGAGACCTTCGAGCCGCACTTTACCTATCACGGCTTCCGCTACGTGCAGGTGACCGGGCTGAAAGAGAAACCGGCGCTCGACAGTCTGGTCGTGATCCGGGTCCACACCGACCCGGAACCTGCCGGTGAGTTCTCCTGTTCGAATCCGGACGTCAACCGGATTCACGAGATGATCCTTCGCACCCAGTTGGCCAACCTGCACGGTATTCCCACCGACTGCCCCCACCGTGAGAAGATTGGCTGGACCGGCGATGGTTACATCACCATGGAGGAGGCGATTTACAACTTCCGCATGCCCGGGTTTTACTTGAAATGGTGGCGGGACATGCTGGATGTGCAGGATCCCAACGGCCATGCCTCCTGCATCGCCCCCGCGCCCGGCTGGGGCCGCTCGAATCCCGACGGCTCGCCCCACTTTCTCTCCGATCCATGGTGGGGCGGCGCGCTCGTCCGCCTGCCCTGGAAGCACTACTGCTACTACGGCGACCGGCGGATCCTCGAAGAGGCTTACGAGCCCATGAAGAAGTATCTCGCCTACGCTGCCACCCGGTCTCCCGGCCACATCAGTTGGGCCAACGAAGGCGACTGGCTGCCGGTGGCCGGAACGCCAAACCACCTCGTCGGCACCGCTGCCTACTTCCAGCACGCGAGAATCGTCGCCGAAGTCGCCCGTTTGCTGGGCAAGGACGGCGAGGCCGCGCGTTACTCCCGCTTGGCGGATGAAATCTGCGCCGTCTTCCACCGGAAGTATTTCGACGCGCAATCCGGCCTTTATGCCAAGGACAGCCAGACCGCCCAGGCGCTGCCGCTCACTTTCGGCATGACCCCGTCAGACAAACGGGAGCTCGTGCTCGCCCGCCTGCTCGAAAACATCACACAAACCCGCAGCAACCACATCAGCAGTGGCATCATCGGCACGTACTATGTGTTCCAGACGCTGATGGAGAAGGGGCGTGACGACGTGGCCTATGCGATGCTGACGCAGAAGGATTTTCCCGGGTGGCTTCATATGCTCGACAGTGGCGGCACCACGGTGTGGGAATCATGGGATGGCGGTGGTTCGCGCAACCACCCGGCACTCGGCAGTGTTGACGCGTGGCTTTACCGCGGCTTGGGCGGCATCCGGCTCGATCCGGCTGCAACCGCCTTCAAACGCATCCTTGTCAAGCCCGCCGTCGTCGGCAATCTGACCTGGGTGAAGTGCTCCCACCAGTCGCTCTATGGCAAAATCGTCAGCAACTGGCGGCGCGAAGCCGGCAAGCTGCGCCTCGAAGTCACCATCCCGCCGAACACCACCGCTACGGTCGTGGTGCCGGCCGCCAAATCCGGGGACGTCACGGAATCCGGCCAGCCCGCCGGCAAAGCCAGGGGGGTGAAATTCCTTCGCTCTGAAAAGGAGGCCGCGGTGTATGAGGTGAGCTCGGGCAATTACACATTCGAGGCGCCTTGCTGGTGATGGCTGTTTTATTGGCTGCACTTATGGAAACAGCATGATCATTACCTTGAAACATACACCTAAAGGCTTTGCCTCCTGCGCCTGGATCTCCTGGCTGGCCAGTTTGGCCTTTTTCGGCATAGCCGGGGCCGAGCCGCCCGGCCCTGTGGCGCGCTGGACCTTTGATGATGCCGGTGACGCTGCAAACGGTGTCGGAACCAGCCCCACGCCCGGGCGTTTGCTGGGCCATCCCAAGCGGGTTTCCGGCGTGCTGGGCCAGGCGCTCCGGCTCGATGGAGCGACTCAAGGAGTGGCGATCCCCCATGTGCCCGCACTCAAGCCCGCCGCGAAAATCACTTTGAGTGCCTGGGTGCTGCCCACGGAGTTGGGCGGCAACCGGACTATCTATCGCAAGGAGGACGGCGGAACTCATCTCTCCCTCGGTCTTAAACTCGGCGGCCGGATTGCCAACCAGCAAACAGTCGAGCATTCATTTTAAGAAAATCGTACTCATTATGAAAAACTTACTCAAGATCACCCTCCTCTGTATCACCGCCCTCGCTGCGCCCAGAGTGCGTGCCGTGGACGACCTCGTCATTGCCGATTTTGAAGGTGCGAACTACGGCAACTGGAAAGTGACCGGCGAAGCCTTTGGCCCCGGACCCGCGCGCGGCACGTTGCCCAACCAGATGCACGTGGACGGGTTCAAGGGCAAGGGCCTCGTCAACTCGTTCTTCAATGGCGACGGCACCACGGGCACGCTCACGTCGCCCGAATTCAAGATTGAGCGCAAGCTCATCAGCTTCCTCCTCGGCGGCGGCAGAAATCCGGAGAAGCTTGCCATGAACCTGCTCATTGGCGGGAAGGCCGTCCGCACCGCCACCGGCCCTAACGAGACAGCCGGCGGCAGCGAAGCCCTCGCGCCGGAGTTGTGGGACGTGAGCGAGTTCGCGGGCAAGACTGCCGTCATCCAGATCGTGGACCAGGCGACTGGCGGTTGGGGCCACATCAACGTGGACCAGATCGTTCAGACCGGCCGCAAGCCGGCGGCCTTGCTCATAAACACGAAGCGCGAGTTCAAGATCGAGCAGCGCTACCTGAACCTCCCGATCAGGAAGGGCGCGCCCAAGCGCCTGGTCACGACGCTCGTCAACGGACGCGCCGAGGTGAAGAACGACATCGAGTTGGCGAACGGGGAGCCGGAATGGTGGGCGCCGATGGACGTGAGCGCGTGGCGCGGCCAGACGGTTACGCTGCAAGTGAACAAGCTGCCCGATGATTCCACGGCGTTGAGTTCGATTGAGCAGGCCGACTCGATCAAAGGCGGGGAGAACCTTTACCGCGAGCCGTTGCGCGGACAGTTCCATTTCTCGCCGAAGCGCGGTTGGAACAACGATCCGAACGGCATGGTGTTCTTCAACGGCGAGTATCACCTGTTTTTCCAGCACAACCCTTACGGCTGGGACTGGGGCAACATGCACTGGGGCCACGCGGTCAGCCGCGACATGGTTCACTGGCAGGAATTACCGGACGCACTCGCGCCGGACGAACTGGGGCCGATGTTCAGCGGCAGCGCGGTGGTGGACTGGGCAAATACGAGCGGCTTCGGCATGCCGGGGCAGCCCGCGCAAGTGCTCATCTATACGGCGGCGGGAAATCCCACCGTGCAGTGCCTCGCGCACAGCACCGACGGCCGGAGCTACACCAAGTTCAGCGGCAACCCGGTCGTGAAGCAGCTCACCGGCGGCAATCGCGATCCGAAAGTGATCTGGCACGAGCCGGCGAAGAAATGGGTCATGTGCCTCTACGTGGAAAAGAACAGAGTCCATACGATCCAATTCCTGGGTTCGCCGAACCTGATAGACTGGACGGTGATGAGCGAGACGGCTGGCTTCTTCGAGTGCCCGGATTTCTTCGAGTTGCCCGTGGACGGCGACGCCGCGAAGAAGAAATGGGTTCTCACCGCCGCGAGCAGCGAATACATGGTCGGCACTTTCGACGGCACGAAGTTCACGCCGGAGACACCCAGGCTGCCGGGCCACCGTGGCCGTGGTTTCTACGCGCCGCAGACCTTCAGCGACATTCCGGAGCAGGACGGCCGCCGCATCCAGATCGGCTGGTTCCAGACAGCCACGCCGGGGATGGCGTTCAACCAGTCCATGACGATCCCGCTGGAACTCAAGCTCACGGCCACGGCGGAAGGCCCCCGCATGACCTTCACCCCGGTCAAGGAGCTTTGCTCCTTGCATGCCAAGACGCACCGTCCCGGCCCGGTGACGCTCCGGCCCGACACCGCCAATCCGCTCGCCGGTGTGAAGTCTGAACTGGTTGAGCTTCGCGCCGAGTTTGAACCGGGCGACGCGACCGAAGTTGCCCTCACTGTGCGCGGTGCGACGATCACCTATGACGCGCAGAAGCAGGAACTCACCGTCCATGGGCACCGCGCTCCCGCTCCGCTCCGCGAGGGCAAACAGCGCCTCACGATTTACTGCGACCGTGCCGGCCTCGAAGTCTTTGCCAGCGACGGCCTGTGCTACGTGCCGATGCCGTTCATTCCGAAAGCCGGCGACCTTGCGCTTGCACTCCAAGCCAAAGGCGGCAGCGCGAAGATCACAGCATTGGAAGTACACGAACTCCGGTCCGCCTGGCCCGCGCAATAGAGCAGGACGACGATTTCAAAGAAGATCCCCGATGAAAGCCCGCATCTTCTGGGTGAAGACGATGGCGCCTGGAACCAAGGGCGTGCCGCTGGAGCAAATGCAGAAGCGGCTCGGCATCGAATGATCATTCCATGAGTGCTTCAGGAAGACTCTGTTGCATCGGCCCCGGCGAACTTCGCCTATCACGCTCACGCTCTTGGCGCGGAAGCGCTGGATGTGCCGCGTGTGGGTAACGACCCACTGGGCTGCGAAATCCTCGACCGACTCCGCCGCCTGTGCTTGCGCACTGACGGCACCACGGGACCCAAATCCGAAATCCAAAATCATAAATCTGACATCTCAAACCCGAAATCCGCCAGATGATTCCCACAACTGACAATTAATAACTGATAGCACCACCCACCATGAACACAAAAGCAAGCAACTTCATTTTCCCCGCCCGCCGGTTCGGTCACTGGCTCTGGCAACGGCCTTCACACGGAAAACAATTTCCTTTCACCATGAAAAAGCAATTTCCTTTCAATTTCATTTGGTCAGCCGCCTTGGCTGTGCTTGCGGTTTGCAGTCCGTTTGCGGCACATGCGGGCGCCGACGAAAAGATCGTAATCGAAAGCCGCGCCGGCGTGAAGTGGGAGTTGGCGAAGACGGCGGATGGCTGGTCCTTGGGGACCATGGCGCTTCACGGCAAGCCGCTGGAACAGCCTGCGACTCGCGGCCTGTTAGCCGTGCGTAGCGTGAAGACCGGCGAGGTCCGCTGGCTGCCGGCGGCACGGGCAGAGAAGGTCGGCGCGCTGTCGGCGCGTTTTTCCGGCCAGCACGAGATCGATGGCGTGATGCTTTCCTGGTCGGCGGACGTGGCGCTGCGGGACGATCTCGCGGTTGCCGAGTTCACTCCCAAGTGGTCGGTCGACAAGGATCTCGACGGATGGGAGTTGTGTGTGGCCTATCAGGATGGCCTGGCGCACGATTGGCGCGTGCAGAGTTATCCTTGGGCGGGCAACAGCGAAGAGGCAAACATCATGCCGATGCGGTATTGCGGCGTGCCCGGAGTGCTGGTCTATCGGCCCGGCCAATCGTTGGTGGTGTTGTTCGCCATCGACAGCCGGTCCGATTACCTCAATCCCACGACATGGTCCGGCAAGACCGGATTCTGTTTTGCCGACCATCGGACCGCCCCGCAGTTCCGTGCCGGCGGCGGCAAGTTGTTGGCCGGGACAAAGTATGAATTGCCCATGCAGTTGATCCTGAACGATGCCGGCGAATTTTCCGCCGCGATCACCGGGATCATGCAATCGTGGGTCAAGGTCAACGACTACCGGGTCGATGATTCATTGAAGGTCCGTTCGCCGCAGCAGGCATTCGAACTGACTTTGGACGGCCGGCGGAAAATGGCGAGCTGGAAACCGGGTATCGGGTACGAGCATCACCGCGGGACCCCGTTTGTTTACGCCGGCAACAATCCGTACATCGCCTATTACGAATACCGTCTATTCGAAATCACCGGCGAAAAATTGTGGCGTGATCGGGCGTTTGAACAAATCGATTTTGTGATCAAGGGCCAGCAACCGAATGGCGTGTTCCACACCAGTTGGTATTTTCGAAAAGAAAACCGTGGCAACGGCGCGGTGGCCGACGGCTTTTGCAGTTGGGATTGGAACCACGGTGGCTACAAGGTGGACCTCAACGCGTGGATGGTCCGCTACATCCTGCAAACGTGGCAACGGGTGAAGGACAAGGAGGGTGTGGACCGGCAGGATTGGTACCGGGCTGCGATGGCCGCGCTGAATTGGCTTCTGGCCCAACAGAACCAGGACGGCGGCTTTCCGCAGGTGGTGGAAATCGATTCCGGCAAGAAGTCGGAATCCGTGGTGTGCGCTCGCACGTTGGTGGGCTTGCCGATCATCGGCAGGATCACCGGCGACGACCGCTGCCTGCGGGCCAGTGCGGATCAGGAACGGTTCCTGCGGAACAACGTCGAAGGGCGGTTCTGGTACACCGGGGCGCATCCGGATTTGCCGCCGGGCGATTTTGAACAGGACAGCATCTATGGCATTGTGGAATACTGGTTGGACAAGCACGACCGCACGGGTCAGGAGGAATGTCTGGATCGCGCGGTGGCGAATGCCTATTACGGATTGCTGTATTGGTGCCCGAAGCAACTCAGCTGGGTAAAATCGCCCACGCAAGGCGCGCACAGCGAACAGCAGCATTTCAACCAGTATTCGGTGTATTGTTATGGGAATCGAAAAATCCAGTGCCTCGACCGGCTCTTCAAGAAGACCGGAAATCGGTTGTTTGAACAACTCCGGAACCGCGTGATGCAGATGAACTTTTTTGTGCAGGTCGCGGACGGCCCGTATCAAGGGGCAATGACTGAAGCGATCGCCGACCCATGGTTGGAGCGCGGGCAGGGATTCGAGTGGCGCGGCAGCCCGTACACCAGCGAATTGGTCGCGGACCTGATGCTGCAGTTGATCGAAATGAACTTGATTTCAAAACCGATCAAAACCGAACGTTCCCGGTAAGACTCATCTCGCAAACTAACGAAGGAAGCAACGGGATGAACCAAACCCCACGAATACATATGAAGCAGCCGCTCCCAATCCCAATGATCAAGTCCATCCTCGCCGCCATTCTATCTGCCGGCAGCCTATGCGCGGCGCCCGCAGTCATCTCCGTCGCCGATGTCGGCGCGGAACCGGAAACTGCCCCTCGCGGAACGCACCTCTATCAGCCGGCCGGCGTCCGTGTGCATGATCCCTGGCTGGCGAATGTCAACGGGACGGTCCACCTTTTCCACCTGAATGATGTCTGGCACGCCACAAGCCAGGACTGTGTTCACTGGGAACCGGACCGGGCAATCCTGCCGCATTCGGCGTTCACGGCGGCGGAACGCAACTACCATGGCGAGCAGGATGTTTGGACCGGTTGCGCGGTCCAGCACGAGGGAAAAATCTTCCTGTTTTGGACGGGAAACAAGGGGATCAATCAGCGTTTCTGCAACCGGACCTGCTTGTCCATCTCGAGCGACGGCGGCAAGACCTTCACTCATCATCCCGACAATCCGGTCATCAGGCCCGACGCGCGCTGGTACGACACCGAGAACGATCCGGCGCCGGCATACGACTATCACGCGAAGACGCATCCTTGGAGCGGCGGGGTGGAGGGGAGGATGGCCCTGATGGACTGGCGCGATATCGCCATCATCAAGGACCCGAAAACGGGCTTGTTTCACGGCTATATCACGGCGCGCCTGCGTGACCGGAAGGACCAGCAGGATTCGGCCTGCATCGCCCGGGTTACCTCCAGGGATCTGGTGCATTGGGAGGTGCATCCGCCTGCATTCCATTGCGGCCTCTGGGGTTTGCATGAAGTGCCCGATGTCTTTCAACTGGGGGGCAAGGTGTATCTCACGATGATGGCATGCTACCCCCGGGAAGGCGTCTGCCATGGCGGCGATCCGCTGCTGCGCTGGGGCCACTTGGTTGCTGAAGCGGATACCCCGGAAGGGCCGTTCAAGCTGGTCAAAAACAATTGCTTGATGGCCGGGGTTGCCAACGCCAACAGCTACTACAGCATGCGGTCGGTGGAATTCGAGGGCGAGCGGCTCGCCTTTGCCTGTGGGGACAAGCTCAGCCTCGGCGTGAAGCTGAAGCCGCGCGAGGGTGGTGGAGTTCAGGATGTCTGGTGGCCGGAGAATGAGCAGCTTTTCGGTCCGAAACAAGAACTCAAAGCGCGAGCCGATCAGCGGACGACGGTCGGGTTTCCCCCGGCTGGCGAGGCCAGTTTCATGCTCACTGCCAATTTGAAATTGGGAACAGCATCCGCCGCTGGCATTACCTTCCAAAAGGCCGGTCAAGGAGATCGCAGCACGCTGTTTCTGGATTCGACGAACGGCTGCTTCGATTGGGTGGTTGGAGAGCAGCCTGGGAAGCGGCGGGTGGCGGCGCGAACGTGGCGGCTCAAGCCGGGGAGCACTCACACTGTTCGAGTGGTCTGCGTCGATCAGCACATCGTGGTTTATGTTGATGATGATTACGTGATCAACGGCCGGGGTCTGAACTTCCCGACAGCAGGCTTGGCGTTGGCAAGCTTCGGTGGCCAGGCGGAACTGCAGGACGTCCACTACTGGGGCCCCCGAACTGGCGCCTCAAAGCTGCCGTGAAGCGGAGCCGGTTCCCGAAAAGCAATTTCCTTTCAATCAATCATGAACATCGGCAAGAGAATGTGTTTGCATCGCATGGCCAGCGCCGCCGTGCTGGTCCTGGGCGTTACGTCACAGTTGGGCTCAGGCGGCGAGCCTTCTCGCTTTGGGTCTTGGATCGAAGCGGAGAACTACGAAGCGCAGCGCGGCTCCGCGGCGGTGAAGTTCGACATGTCCACGGCCTCCGGCGGCGCGTGTGTGGACAATGGTTGGGGCGGGCAGGCAGGACACTTCCTCCGCTACAGGTTGGAACTCGCCTCCGACTTCCCCGCGCTGCACGTCACGCTCCGCTATGCGCGCGAGACGGCGGGCGGCTCCGCTGTGAGTGTGACCATGGACGGCGACACGAACACTACCCGCATCATCAAGCTTCCTTCCACGGGTGATTGGGGCTTCAAGCCGGAAGGATGGCGGTATGCCACGGTGCAACTGCCTCCCGCTGCCAAGGGCACGCACACGCTCGAACTCCGCTCTCTTGCCGACGCGAACAATGTCAACTCCGATGGCTTCTATCTGAGCGCGGAGCCATTGGAAACCAGCCGCACCGCCGCGGAGCCGCCGTCCGGTCCCGAGGCCATTGCCCCGTTGGGGGGGGGCCTGTTCCCACTCCCGTGCAAGACGCCGGTGGCGTTGCCGTATTCGCGGCGCAAGGCGTTCGTGGCCGGAAGCGGGCTGGTGCAATCGCTGCTTTCGACTCCGGAACCGCGCGGCATCGGCGGTAACATCGCCGGCCCCAGCCTGCACGTGAAACTCGCCGGCCACGGTCCGTGGCAAAGCGTGGAGCAGACGCTCGTGAATACGCCGGTGCCGACCGTGCTGACCCGCTTGAAATGGCCGGAAGTGGAAGTCGAGCAAGCGGTGTTTGCCGCCGCGCCGGAGGAACAGGGTTTCTTTGTGCGTATCACCGTGACGAACAAGACTGCCGCCGCTGGCGAGTTTGAATTGGTGAGCCTGTTGCGCAATGCCGGGGCGGTGCAGCTTGCCGGCGGGCCGCGTCTTGTGAGCCAAGGCAAGCCACTGTTGCGTGCGTTCCCGGCGTCCTCGACCACTGCCGCCACTGTTGCTCCACGCATCCCTGGCCCCCCGCTGGGCGGCGGATCGCAGTTGCGCCACACGGTCAAGGTGGCGGGGGGAGCTTCGGCCAGCTTCGACCTCCAATTCCTTGGTAACGGACCGTCCCCGGCGGAAGCCCACGCCGCCGCCGCGAAGGTTTGGCGGGAGAAACTTGCCCCGGCCGCCCAAGTGCGGCTGCCCGACCCGAAGCTGCAATACGCGTTCGACGCCTCGCTCCGGCAGATGCTCACGCTCCTTGAGGCACGTCCCGACCACGCCTGCATCCTCAAGGGCCTGGAGCACTATTATGGCGCAAACCCCTACGACACCTTCCAGGTCAGCCGGGCGCTCGATGCGGTCGGGCTGAAGGGCGAGGCGGAGGAGTTGTTGCGGCACCAGATGGCGCACCTGAAGACTGACGGCATCTTCGAGATGTGGGAGACGGGCCAGCTGAACCAGCCCGGGGCCGAGCAGTGGATCGTTCAGGGCCTGGCGGCGACCGCTTTGTGGAATCACTACGAGCTTTGGCGCGACGAAGCCTGGCTGCGCGAAATTGCGCCTGTGCTTGTCAAAGCCGCCCAGGCCACGCTCAGCGCACGGCGCACCCATGCTGGCCCACATAAACAGGGCCCCATCGACGTGGAAGGCTGGCTCCCGCCCATCGGCGGCGATGGCGGACTGGACGTGGGCTATCACTGGTCGCAGAATGCCGGCGCGCTGAACAGCGTGCGGATCGCCGCGGAAGCTGCGCGCAAACTCAACCTGCCCGAAGCCGGCGAATTGCAAACCGGCTGGCTTGATTTCCAGCGCGCCTTTGACAAGGTCCGGGCCCAAGCCGCCCAGGCTGATCCCGGCCGGATGCTTCCCTCCTTCCCCGGTGCGACGGGTGCCAAGCGCACGCGCCCGCTCTGGGGCGTGGTGATGAGCGTGAGCGCCTTCGACGCCATCCCGGCCAGCGATCCGGCGGCCGTCAAGACGCTGCGGTTCATTCAGACGAATCTCTACAGCGGGCTGCACCTGAATCTCGGCTACTCCGGCGGCGTGTGGCCCTACTTGAGCGCGGAAATTGCGCTCTGGCATTTGCGGCTTGGGGAAACCGGTGAAGCCTGGCGCATTCTGCGTGCGATGGTGGATCGGGCCAGTTCAACCGTCTGCTGGTATGAAGAGATTGACCATCAATCGCCGCGCGGCCATGGCGATCCTGCCGATGTGTGGGCCGCGGCGGAAATGGTTTACTTGGCACGCCAGCTCCTGCTCGATGCGGCCTCATCAAAGCCCAAGCGCCAATGATCTCAGGCAGCAACTACCGTATATGAAACGTGGTTCACAATTTCTATTCCTGGGCGGACGGGACCAACACTTCCATCTCCTTCTCTGCAAACCGTTGCCCTCATGCACGCTACTTCGCTTCTATAACCATGAAACACACACCCAAACTCATCGCCGCCCTGCTGATTGGAGCGCTGGCGCCCTTCGTCCACGCGGCCGAGCTGCCTGGACCCGTGGCCGGCTATCGCGCGGTGGTCAAGAGCACCGACCTCGAATCCTACTCGCGTGCGGCCCGGGCGTGCCGCCAGTGGTCGATCACGAACGATCCCTGCCGCCCGCTCTACCACTTCACCGGCGTCGAGAGCTGGATCAACGATCCCAACGGGCCGATCTATCACAACGGAAAGTATCACCTTTTCTATCAGTTCGATCCGCAGATCCCCGACGGCAAGGGCGGGTGGGTCCGCAGCGAGCGCTGCTGGGGGCACGCCGTGAGCGGCGACCTGGTGCACTGGAAAGATTGGCCGGTAGCCGTGTGGCCGGACACGCCGTATGATCGGAACGGGGTCTACTCCGGAAACACGTTCATCCATGAAGGAAAGATTTACGGCCTCTACACGGGCAATGTCGGTGGACCCATTGGAACCTACGGCATGCTGACTTGGAGTGAGGATGACGGCGTGACGTTCAAGAAGAGGATGGTCATGCCCAACGACCAGCGGCCTAACAAGAATTCGCCGGTGCACTGGGACGCCCAGATCTGGAAGGAAGGCGATGCCTGGTGCCAGCTTATCGGGGGCGCGACGGAGGATCCGAAGCGGGGCGCCGCCTGGCTGTGGAAGTCGAAGGACCTCGAAAACTGGACGCTGCAAAAGAACATCGCGCCGTCGATCAAGCACGGCAATTATTGGGAATTGCCATATCTGGTGCCGCTGAACTCACGCCATGTCCTGATGGTCGGCGCCGGCAATCCGTATTGGATCGGCCGCTACGATTCCAAGGCCATGGAGTTCACGCCGGAAACACCCATGCGCGCCGTGGATGCGGGCGACTATTACTCGTTCAATCCGCACCTGGTTGACGAAAAAGGGATTAACGGATCGCAGCGGCGCATCATGCACGGTTGGGCGACCATCGGACGGCCGCCCGAGGTCAAGGACGTGCCATACTGGGAGCAGGCCCACGCGATCCCGCGCGTGATTTCGATCCGGGACGGGCGGCTCTGGCAGGAACCGATTCCCGAGCTGCAGTGCTTGCGTTACGATCACCGGAAGCTTGCCGGGCGGAACCTTCCGGCTAGCGCAGCCATTCCGGTGCCGGAACTGCGGGGCGACGCGCTGGAGATCATCGCGTCATTCGACCGGAAGTCCGCCAAACGCTGCGGCCTGATCGTCCGGGCCGGCGGCCAGGGGAGCGGCACGCGGGTCTGGGCGGACGCCGGCGGCCAATTCGGCGTCGAAGGACGCGCCAACACGCATTTCGTGCAGAAGGGCGATCCGGTTGAACTGCGCGTGTTCATCGACCGCGGCGTGCTCGAAGTTTACTGCAACGGCGTGGCCGTCACACACAAGTGTTTCGCGCCGGCGGACCGGATCGAAGTCTTCGCGTTCAGTGACGGCGGCGAAGCGGGGTTGACGGGTCTCGAAGGATGGAAGATGAAATCGATGTGGGAGTAGCGGAAACCGTGTCTACCACCCGTTACGCAGTGAACCGCGAATAATCCCTTCCCACAAAGCGCTGTGTGTTGCGGTGCCGGCTCCGCTCCCCCGCGGAATATGGCAACGCAAATTGGCGCTGCGTCCTGGCGCTGATGGCGGCCTTGGGCAGGGTTGTGATTTGCGCCATCCGGGCGGCGGCCCCCCCGGCGTTGCCCGGTTCGCCAGCCGCCGCCGGATTGGCGGGAGCGGTGACGAGCACGGCGGCGGCGAAGGCGGATCCCATCGGGCCGAACGCCGCCCGGCTGGCTTCCCCCACGGCGGATCTCCGTGATCCCAAAATCACGGTCACCTCCCAGGGCCGGCTTTACTTGAGCGCCGCGGGCGCGTTGCACCAGCCCGCGGCTGGCAAACATCAGTCCCTGGTCTGGTTTTCGGACGATGGCCGCCAGTGGGGCGAGCCGGTTCCCGTGGCCGAGGTGAACCAATGGCTGTGGCGCATCGTCTGGCACAAGGAGGCCGCCTATGGAGTGGGTTATGATACCCTCGGCGAACGGTTCATCCGCTGGTATGCCAGCCCGGATGGCCGCCAGTTCAAATCCCCCGTGCCGAACCTGTTCTCCGAAGGTTACCCCAATGAAACCGGCCTGGCCTTCCTGCCCGACGACACCGTGCTGTGCCTGCTGCGCCGGGATGGCGAAAAGGCCTCCGGCCAATTGGGGATCGCCGCTCCGCCGTACACGCAATGGCAGTGGCGCGATCTCGGTGTCAAAATCGGCGGCCTGCAGCTGATCCGCCTGCCGGACGCGCGCCTGGTGGCGGCCGTCCGTTTGTATGACGGCCAGGTGCGCACCGCGCTGGCGTGGCTGGATTGGCAGAAACCGGCCCTCACCGAATTCCTCAAGCTCCCCTCCGGCGGGGATGCCAGCTACCCCGGCCTGGTTTGGCACGCTGGTTTGTTGTGGGTCAGCTATTTTTCAAGCCACGAGGGCAAAACCGCCATCTACCTCGCCCAAGTCCGGCTCTGATCGTCTTCTGGATCACTGCTCCCTGGGAGGTGGATCGAATTTTCCCACCCACCAGGCCGTGCGTTTCAGATAATAATCCGCCGGCCGGGGGCGGTAATCCTGGTAAACAAAGCCGGGAATGGTCTTGGGCGCCGCCGGCTCGATCTGGGTGCCCTCGTGCCATTCGTTGAAGGAGGTGATAGCCACCAAAGCGGGCTGGCTGCCGATGGCGGCCGCGAAGCAGCGGTCGTAATAGCCGCCCTCCTCCCGGGACCGCGTATTGGCGCCGTTCCATGGCCGGATCCGGGTGTCCACATAGCCGGGGCCCACACAGGGGATGAACAGCAGGCCTCGGTCCCTCGCCCAATCCGCCAGTTTCCGCCAGTTGGCGGTGCTCGATCCATAGGTGAAACCGTCTGTGGCAAAGTAGGTGTAAAATCCGTCAAAGCCACCTTGAACCATGAACTCCGCTTCCCGCTCTTTCACCCATAAACCGATGACCACCGCATCATAGGCTGTGCCCCGGATGCTTTGGGGGCCGCCGGGCGCCAGCAGCCGGGACCATTCCGCCGCCGGGGACAGGTAGGAATCATACACGTAAAACATCGGCCGGTTGCTCCGGGCGGGCAGGCGGCACAGCGCCGGTGAAGTGCCATGGCGGTCCAGCAAATAACGGATGGCTTCCAAGGTGGTGGCGGCGTTCCGGTTGGGAAAAGGTTCCAGGTGAAAGTTGATTTGGAGGCCGTGTTTCTCCGCCAGGGCGAACAAGCGGGGCAGCGCCTGGTCCGTGTAGGTGCCCTTGCCCCACCAGGAGGCGCAGATCACCCCCACGCGCGCCTGCTTGAGGAATTGGAAGTGCTTTTCCAGGTCGTTGGGGTTGTTGGAGCTGTAAATGCCCAGCTGGGGATAAAAGTTGGAGCCGATGTCCTCCCCGCCGGGAAAAGCTTTGGGCGGCCCCTGGCGCACCGCCACCGGGTGATTCCAATTGGCCCAGCGGCCATCGGTTTCCGGGTTGCCATACCACGGATAGTAAAACGCGTGGACCAGCGGGGATGGCCCGCCATCGTCGCCGGCGGGCAGTTCCCGGATGCGCAGCTTCCGGTGGCGCACGGTTTTGCCATCCGCGTAATTCTGCAGGCCGATATAGCCGGACCGGCTCCGGCGCTGGGGATCGGTCCATGCGTTCACCGTCTGGCCATTGATCCGCACGATGTAAGTTTGGTTGACGCAGGCCAGCTCGTAGCGGTTCCATTGCCCATGCGGCTGGACCGGCACGGAGGTAGGCGCGCTGAATGGGTAGATGGCTCCCGTCCGCCAGGTGGGATCCCGCGGAGCCGCGTCGCCGATTTCCATTTCATGCCCTTGGTGGACGGCCACCCAGGGATCGTTTTTCGGGTCCGGAAAACGCACAAAGATCCCCGAATCGGCGAGGTCCTGCTCCTGCAGCCATTCGCCCCGCAGCACGAAGTTGGTGTAAGGGCGGCGGGTATGCCACCACAAACCCATGCCGCCGTGGCCGGTGGCCACGCCGTTTTCCAGCGTGAAATGGCCCGGGCCGCATTGCCGCCAGCCATCCTCGGCCCCGGTCCCAAACAGATCCTGGAATCCGGTTTCATCCTGCTGCGCCGGGAGGCGCGGCGCTATAGCGGCGGGAATAGTGGCCGGGGCTGGCGCTGGGGGCTGGCTCCCCCATCCCAGCCCGGCCATCATCAGTAATAGGGTTAAACGGCGTTTCATGCGGTGATGATGGGCCAGGGGAATTTTGATTCGACCGCCACCCGCCGCCCGGTCCGCTGGGATTCATGGCAGGCATTCATCACTTCCAGCACATGCAGGCCATGCTTGGGGGTGATCAGGCTGGGCCGTCCCGCCAGCAGGCATTCGGCCGTGTAGGCCGCGCCGCCCACCCACTCGTATTTCCAGGGTTCCCGGCATTGCGTCTCCAGCTCCATCAGCTCTGCCGTGGCCACATCCACCCCGGCGGGGCCCCAATCCCACCCTTGCAGGTGCATCGTTCCCCGGGTGCCGGTGATGTCCATTGTGTAAAGCTTGCGGTCCCGTCCCGGCAGGTGTTCCCCATCCAGGTAACCAAAACCGGTCTGCACGTGGGACAGGGTGCCCTGGGCGTGCCGCATGATCAGCATCGTGTTCTCGTCCGCCTCCACCCGCACTTCCCCAAGATCCTCCACCTTGCGCGTGGGGTATAAGGTGCCGGTCATCCCCACCACCTGCGTCACCGGCCCGAATAAACCGGTCAGCGTGGTGACATTATAAACCCCCAGGTCGTACAAAGACCCCCCGCCTTTTTGGTAAAACCAGCCCGACCAGCCAGGTCCGTTGTGCCCATAGGTTCCGTGGGCCGCGGTCACCTGGCCCAGCTTTCCACCCGCGATTTGTTGGGCCATGAACTTGAACTGCGGGCTCGTCACGCAATTGGGGGCCGCCCAGAATCCCACCCCCTGCTTTCGGGCCAGTTCCAGCAGCTCCCGGCCTTGCGCCACCTCCGTGGCCATCGGTTTTTCGCTCCAAACATGCTTTCCGGCCTCCAGGGCCTTTCGGTTCACCGGATAATGCGACGGCATGGAAGTGGTGTTGACCAGCAAATCAAATTCCACTCCCGCCAGCATCGCGTCCAGGTGGGGATAATGATGTGGCACCTTGAACTGGGCCGCCCGGTTGCGCGCCCGTTCCGGACGGATGTCGCACACGCTTGCCACCTCGATGAATGGCTGCTTCGTCAAGCTGGGCAGGTAGGATCCGGAAACGTTCCCGCAGCCGATCAGTCCCACGCGCACCTTGTCCCGGCTCACCCGTGGGGCGTTTTGGGCGCTGGACGGTTCCGGGCAAAGCGCAGCCGTGGCCAGGAGCGCGCCGGCCGCGGTCGATTGCTGGATGAATTCCCGCCGATTGATGGCATTCTGGTTTTTCATGCGTGGCGCCATTGTGCCATGCCCGCCTCCTGATACCAAGGCTTATCCAAACCCGGTTTCTCCAGTAACACACGTGGCCGCGGGCCGCAAGCTGGCTCGGGTTCTGGCTCGAAAACCATAGGTTTTTCAAGGGGTTATGCAATATCGGTGGGTCGATAAACGATAACGCCTTGAACCGTGTCAAAGCTCTTGTCCGCAGTGGCAATACTCTGAATGCCGAGGCGTTTGGCGGTGGCGAGGTTGAGCGAGTCGTTCGTCAGCAGGCCATGCAGCTTTTGGAGTTCCAGGGCGGTCTGGAGATCCTGCGGATGGATCGGCTCAAAGGTGATGGTGCTGTCGGGCAAAGCGCGGACATCCTCCGCGTAAATGCTGGGTTGTCCTATGACCTTGAGTTTTTCCGCCCGAAGGCGCGATGAATTGCCACCGGAAATCAGGCCTGCATTCCTGGCAAAGGCATCGCAACTCCTGGCTCAAGTTTTTCAACCAGAAGTTATTTTGGCTGGTGGTTTGGCCTTGCAACCAGTTGATAGTGAGTCATTTAATGCGATGCGTGTCAGTTTTTAATGGTTCAACACCAGGGCTTTAGGCAGCGGAGTTGCGCGCTCTGGCCGCTTCTGCCCTCCGGCTCGGTCGTGGTGGCAGACGCTTTTTATCTATTGCACAGTGGGCGTATGAGTGCCTTGAAACTACCTTTTAAAGGGTAAAATGATTTGTTTTATCCCCTGGCATATCTGATAGCGTTTCCGATGCACAGCCTGAGGATTATAGGGTCCGGTGGACTTGGTTGGGGTGGGGATTGGCCAAGGCGGCCAGGAGCGCGCTGACGGGTTCATTGGGGTGGGATTTTCCCTGATCCCGGGTGAGGGTGCAGGAGAAAGACTGTCGTATGGATATCAAAATCACCAAAACCTCCGGCTTTACGCTCGTGGAAGTGATGGTCGTCGCGGCCATCATCGGCTTTGTGGCGGCCATTGGCGTGCCAAACTTCATGCGCTACCGCGCCACGGCGCAAGCCAAAACCTGCATCGCCTCGCTCAAGCAACTGGAAGGCGCCATGGAATGCTGGGCCGTTGAAAATAAAATGAAGGACGGTGATCCTTGCGACTTGGGCCGCTTGATCCCCAATTATCTGAAGACCACGCCGAAATGCGCGGCAAGTTCCGCCGATTACGTCCTCACGACGGTCGGCGCGACGCCGCAATGCCCCAACTATTCGGCCGCGGATAATGAATTAAAGATGCATACTTTGGCGGCCGCCCAATAGCCAGGCAGCCGGATCCGTGCGCGAGGCTGGCAGGGGGAAAAGGAACCGCGCAGGAGGGTAATTCCATAAGCCGGTGGCGGACCGGCGCCGGAATAATGGGGCGGATCCGCCGCCGGCCGCTGGCCGCCCTTTTTAATCCTGCTTGCCATAGGCCGGGGATTCAGAATAAAAGGGGGGCCATGAATCGCCGACAATTTCTGCAAAAGAGCGCCGCTGGCCTGGCCTGTTCCGCCATCGGCAACCTATCTTCAACCTATGCTGACGCGCAGCCCCGCCGGGTGGGGTTGATTGGCGCTGGCTGGTATGGCAAGTGCGACCTCCTGCGGCTGATCCAGGTGGCGCCGGTGGAGGTGGTCTCCCTGTGCGACGTGGACCAGCGCATGCTCAACGAGGCGGCTGAGATCGTCGCCAGCCGGCAGGCCTCCAAAAAGAAGCCGCGCCTCTACAAGGATTACCGCGAGATGCTCAAGGAGAAGGATCTCGACCTTGTCCTGATCGGCGCCCCGGACCACTGGCACACCCTGCCGATGATCGAGGCCGTCAAAGGCGGCGCCGATGTGTACGTGCAAAAGCCCGTCAGCATCGATGTGGTGGAGGGGCAGGCCATGCTCGCCGCCGCCCGCAAATACAAACGCGTGGTCCAGGTGGGCACCCAGCGGCGGAGCACCCCGCACCTGATCGAAGCGCGGGACCGCATCATCAAGGAAGGCAAGCTCGGCACTGTCGGGCTGGTCGAAATCTGCTGCTACTGGCATATGCGCGCCCGGGATAATCCGCCGGACACCGCCCCCCCCGAATACCTGGATTACGATATGTGGGTGGGGCCCGCGCCCATGATGCCCTTCAACCGCCTGATCCACCCGCGCGGCTGGCGGGCGTTCATGGAATACAGCAATGGCATTGTGGGGGACATGTGCATCCACATGCTGGACATG
Organism: uncultured Verrucomicrobiota bacterium; assembly: GCA_964409245.1. Taxonomy (GTDB): domain Bacteria; phylum Verrucomicrobiota; class Verrucomicrobiia; order Limisphaerales; family UBA1319; genus CAIMWS01. The sequence goes on along the minus strand of CAYPCQ010000038.1, from coordinate 12,077 downwards.
GTGCGCTGGATGCTGGACTTGGGCTGGCCGCTGCATGTCAGTTCCACCGGCGGCATCCTGATCGATAAGAAAAGTCGTGCCAACACCACCGACACCCAGACCGCCACCTTCGATTTTGGCAACCTCCAGGTGGTTTGGCAGCACCGCATGTGGGGCCAGGCCCCGGATCCCAAATACCCGTGGGCGGCGACCTTCTACGGCGACAAAGGCACCCTCAAGGCCAGCGTGTTCAACTATGAGTTCTTCCCGCAGGGCCAGGATAAACCGGCCGCCCAGGGCGAGCCGCTCTATGAATATGAGCGCTATCCCGAGGACCGCACGGAAAAAGACCTGGAGAAACATTGCGCTTCCGCTGTCCGCTGGCACATGAAAGACCTGCTGGCGGCCATCGAAACCCGGGGCAAGCCGGTGGCGGATATCGAGCAAGGCTTTATCTCCACCGCCTCCTGCATCCTGGCCAACCTCTCGGCCAAACTTGGCCGCTCCTTGAGCTGGGACCAGGCTGCGGGGCGCGTGGCCGGGGACGAGGAGGCCAACCGCCTGCTGCTGCGTCCCTATCGTGCCCCCTGGGTGCATCCCACGCCTGAGACCGTTTAGGTGCCAGGGGTTGGCCACCAGGGACTAATGTCCCCATCCATCCGGGCCGGCTTTGCGCCGGCCTTTTTCGTGTCCGGTTCCCGGGGGCGCTGTCCCACGCGGCGCCGCGTGCTTTGAATCTGCGATTTAGTTTGACTGGCGAGTTCGGATGTTATATATTACCCATCACGGTTAACGTTACTAACCTGGAATCTCAAGCCACTCAAAATATGAATCTCAAATTACTCCCGGTTTTAATGTCTCTGCTGGCCGTTGCCAGCCATGAATTGCGTGCCGCACAGGCGACTGTGCTCTTGAACAATTACGATGCCGCCAAAGTGATCTACTACCGCACCGTGGGAACTTTGGCGCCCACCGGCCAGCAGATTTATATGCAGCTAATGGGCGGCCCGGTGGGGGGCGCCCTGAATCCGGTGACGGTGGCTGGCTCCACCGTTTCCATAATTCAGCTGAGTGCCCCGGGTTATTTTGACGGCGGTTGCGGGGTGGTGACCGGAGTGGCGCCGGGCGGCCAGGCCCAGTTCGTCCTGCGGGCTTGGAAAGGCCCCTCCCCCTATGCCACGGCCACCGAAAAAGGGGAAACGGCCGGCTGGACCCAGGCCACGGGTTCTTGGAATGAAGCGTCAGTGCCGCCCATGCCCCCGTCCGGACCCGTATTGCGGATGCCGGCGAATTTGCTGATTACGACGCAAACGGTTCCGCCCGTCCAGATCACGACCCAGCCCGCCGATTTGACGGCGGATGTCATGGGAACGGCGACTTTCCGGGTCGTCGCCACGGGCACCGGCCTCACCTACCAATGGAAAAAGGATGACCAGCCGGTTGCGGGGGCTACCAGTGCCACTTTGACCCTCACTCCGGTCCAATTCTCCCTGCGGGGCGTCTATTCCTGCACCGTCAGCGGCACTGGCGGGGGATCCGCCACCACCCGCGGCGCGGTTTTGACCGTGCGGATGATCTCCTTCGTGACCCGCAAGTTGCCCGCCGGCGCTGCGCCTGGGCAAAAAATAACGGTAACCCTGGCGGCCAGCTTTCCCGCCAATTTGAGCGTGGCGGCCTACGCGGTTGAAGAGGTTCCTCCCGCGGGCTGGGTGGTCGGAGCCATCAATGAAGGCGGCTCGTTTGCCGGGGGCAAAGTGCGTTTCGGCGCCTTCTTCGATGCCACCGCCCGCAACCTCACCTATGAGCTGACCGTGCCGGCCACCGCCGCCGCGACCGCCAGCTTCACCGGCACCGGCTCCGCCGAAGGCTTCAGCAGCGCGGTGGGTGGCGCTGCCACCTTGAGCATCATCCAATATCATCCGGCCGACAACAACCCCAGCGACTGGAAAATAACCATGGATGAAGTGACCGCCTACGGCGCCGCCTGGAAGCGCGGCCAGGCGTGGCCCGTTCCGCCTTCACCGATTCTGATCGACTATGTCACGCGGGCGGTCGCGCTGTGGAAAGCCAATGAGTCCTACCGGGTGAATCCGGCGGTGGCCTCGGCCCCCTTGTGGTGGGTTCCGGCCACTGGTTCGGGCAGCTATGATGGATCGGGCCGCCCGCACCTCACCCCCATGAGCGCCCCCGGCGAAAACCTGGTGACCGATCAAACGCCGGACAAATATGTGCCCACGGTTCCTTTCAAAGTCGCTTTGCTGGTGAAACCGGTGCCCACCGTGGCGGGATACGCAGTCGAAGAAAAAATCCCCGCCGGTTGGGAAACCCAGGACATCAACGAAAGCGGCGCTGTGGATACGGTCAATCAAATGATCAAATGGGGGCCTTTCCTCGATGCCAAACCACGCACCTTGACTTATGAAGCGATGCCGCCCAAAGGCGCCAAAGGGCCAGTCTCCTTCCAGGGCACGGCCTCGTTCGATGGCCAGAATGTGGCGATCGATCTGGTGGCCCATTCCACCAGCAAACTGGGGCATTTGCGCGTGAAACCCAATGGCCAGGTGGAAATCCCCGTGGTGGGTGTCGAGGGCGCCAAATACCGGATCGATGCCTCCAATGATTTGGGCAAAACTTGGGTGCCGGTCGGTTCGGTCCTCAATGACCCCGCCGCGGTCCCGGTCTTGGATCCGAACCTCCAGCCCCAAACCGTGCGCATCTATCGCGCCATATTGCTCGAATAGCAGCCCCGCCTCCCGGCATTCGCGCCCAGGTCCGCCTTACGTCGGCGGCTACCCGCGTTGGGAGAGTGAACACTTCCGTGGCATGGAAGAACCCAACGCGGGTAGCCGCCGAGGTCACGAGGCGGATCTGGCGCGGGCGAATTCCAATCCGCTTGGAATTTGCCCAAGACGTGTTGCGCGGGGGGTGCCGACCATAGGCACACGAATGGTCCGGGTCCGCCTGCTTACGTCGGCGGCTACCCACCTTGGATTAGCGAACACTCCTGTTGCATGGAAGAACCTAACGCGGGTAGCCGCCGAGGTCACGAGGCGGATCTGCGGCTGGTAAACTCCAAACCAGGCCCAATCCGCCCAAGGCCCGCCACCCGGAATTGGCGCAACGCAGAGGCATCCGGTTGCTCCGGATCCGTCTCCTCCCGCCTGGCCGGCATGCCCGGACGTACTCGCTTACTATGACTCCCGGGCAACTATTCCTGCGTTGCCAATTCACCAGCGGTGAGCCAGATTAACTTCAAGCAGGGATCCGTTGTGATAATGACCACGGCCAAAGCCTATGACCCGGTGAACCGGCTGGCGCCGATCCAATCGGCGGTTGCGGGAGCGAACCAGCTGCCGCAGGCATTTGCTTTTCAAAATGAGTTTTATAATCCGTGGGCGGCGGCATCCAGCGCGCCGGATAATGCATTTTTCCTCGTCCTGAAGGGGCAACACTATTACAGCCCAGGGCCAATGAGCGCCGCGAATGACCTCACCCAAAACCACAATTCCTCTTTTTGCCATCCGAAACCCAGGGCTTCGCTGCGCTCCCCCTGGGCTGGATTATTCCGCCCCTGCGGGGCTTTTGGTGGGCGGAGAACCGGGATCAAGGCGACCCGGCGCGGTAAAAACGCCGGGGCAAGCCCAGGCCCGCCTCATCGGTCAGCCAGTTGGTGCCAGTGGAGACGACATTGGTCCACCTTTGCCAGGAAGCCAGGTTCGCGGAAATGTCCAGGCGGTATGGCGTGAGCGGCTCACCCACCAGCCCGATTTCCAAGCCACCAGCTCCGCGGCGGGTGATCAGAGAAAGGGGGCGGACATCCACGGCCTCATCCTCATGCAACCGGGCAAGGAACCGGGCTGGCTGGCCGCCGTAACTGGTGAAACTGCCGCCGATCAGGAATTGGCCGCCGCGCAAACGGATCAATGCCCAGATGCCTCCCTGCGTGCTTTGAATGGCAAAACTGGGATCGGTGGTGCCATCCGGGTTCAGGCGCGCCACGAACGACGGCTGTCCGGGATCCCATCCGGAGGGGCCGCCAGCCACCACCAGCTTGCCATCGGGTTGGAGGGCCAGGGCATAAACGGCGCCGAACATCCAATCGTCCAGGCTGGGCTTGAAGCCGGCATCCCGGCTGCCGTCCGGAAACAACCGGAGCAAAGTGCCGTCTCCGCCAAAAAGGATTCTGCCATCCGGCTGGAGGAGCAGGGCCTGGCCGGCGCTGGCCGTCAGGCGGATCCGTGGGTCCATGGCGCCATCCGGCATCAAGCAGGCCAATCCAAAATCCCCGGCCAGGAGAATCCGCTGGTCCGGCAGCACCGCCATGGCCCAGGCATACCCGGCTGGCCCGGCCGGATCAAAATCCAGGTCCAGACGGCCATCCGGGTGGAACCGGGCGAGGTTGGCCCTGGGAAGGCCGTTGCAATGGGTGAAGGATCCGGAAACCACGAGGTTGCTGCCGGCCTGCACGGCCATCGCGTAAATGAAAGCCTCCGGGCCACCGGTGATATTTGCCGCAAAACCAGCATCCACCTGCCCGCCGGGCAGCAGGCAGACCAGGTTGGTGTGGGGTTCGCCGTTATAATTGGTGAAGGTCCCGCCGGCCAGGAGGCGGCCATCTGGCAGCCGCAACAATCCGTAAACCTCCCCGCTGGCGGGGGAGCCAGGCTGGAATTGGGGGTCCAGGCTGCCATCGGGGTTGTAACGCACCGGGGCGCCGCCCGCCACCACCTGGCCATCCGGCTGTTCCAGGATGGACCATACCTGGCGGTCCGGAAGCAGGGAAAGCTGGAACCTCCCATCCAGGGATCCCGGCCGGGCGGAAGCGGGCAGGACCGTCAGCCGAACCGGGGCGCTGGTCACGCCGCCAAAACTATTGGAGATGGCGAGCGCATACCAGCCAGCGGCGGACGGGGATAAATTAGTGAGCTGGCACGGCAGCGCATTTTGTCCCGGGACCGGGACGCCATCGAGCAACCACTGGAAGGTCAGCGGAGGCAAGCCGACGGCCACCGCCTCCCAGCCGATGCTCTCCCCGGCGCGAACCGTGGCATAGCCCAGGCGGACGATGGCCTGGGGCACCACGGCCGGGTCCATGGCCAGGCGGGCGATGCCGCCCCGGGGACAATCCTGGATGCGGCTGAAATCGCCTGCCACCAGCAGCCGGGCATCGGACGGCTGGGCCAGGCTGCTGACATTGCTGTTGAAATCCTTTCCGATGTTGAAAGACGGATCCCAGCTCCCATCCGGATTGAAGCGGGCCAGCATAAGCCGCTGGTTGTCCAGCTGCAAATAGCCGCCGGCAAGAATCCGGCCATCGCGCTGCACCTGGAGGGCGTAAACCTGGCCGTCCAAGGCTGGCTGGCCGGTGGCGAACGTTTCGTCCAGCCGTCCGTCCGGGTGCAGCCGCACCACCGCTCTCCGGGCGAGCTGGTTCCAGGTGTTGAACTCCCCACCCACCAGGATTTTCCCGCCCGGTTCCAGGGCCAGGGCATAAACGGCGGCGTCAGGCCCGGGATTGGCATTGAAGCTTTCATCAAGGGAGCCATCGGGTTTGAGGAGCGCCAGGTTGGTGCGGCCGATCCCATTGACCTGCCGGAACACGCCCCCCACCAGGATCCGGTCATCGGGCTGGCGGAGCAGGACTGTGACCTCACTGTTTGGCGGCAGGTGGAGGTCAAATCCGGCATCCAAGGCTCCGTTGGGAAGCAGCCGGACCAGGCCCGTGCGGGATTGTTCGTTCCAGGTGCTGAAGTAACCGCCCGCCAGGATTTTCCCATCGGGCTGGAGGGCCAGGGCGGCCACTTCTCCGTCGGGCCCCAGCCCACCGGCGAACGCCGCCTCCACCGTGCCGTCCGCATCAAGCCGCGCGATATTGGTCCGCTCCAGGCCGCCCGCCCGCGTGAAGGCGCCGCCGACCACGATTTTGGCGTCGGGTTGCACCAGGATGGCGGAGACAAGAACATCCGATTCGCTGTATAAATCCGGCACAAACCCCGGATCCGCCTGGCCATCAGGAAGGATGCGCACGAGGGAGGATCGCGGGAGGCCGTTGTATTTGGTGAAATAACCGCCCAAAAGGAATTTGCCATCCGGCTGCCCGGCCATTTTCCAGACGCCTTCGTTGGAGCCGGTATCGCCCATCCAGCCTGCATCCAGGGCACCGCCGGCCTGGAAACGCTGCAAATGATTCGCGCTGGAGGCGCTGGCATTCCCCGCCAGCATCCCGCCATCTCCCTGGAAGACGACGCTGCGGATGGAGCCGGCGCTGGCCAGCCAATCCGGGCTGAACGCGCCATCCAGGCGGCCTTCGGCATCCAACCGGGCGCAGCCCAGGCGGGCCGCACCGTTCACGTTGGTGAAGGCCCCCCACAGGATGATTTGGCCATCAGGCTGCCTGGCCAGGCGCGGGCCGCCCCAGCCGACCGTTCCAACCAGGCTGACCTGGTTGAAGCTTTCATCGAGGCTGCCATCGGCATTCAAACGGGCCACCCGGCTCCGGGCCTGCCCATTGACGTTGGTGAAGGAGCCGGAAAGGAGAATCCTGCCGTCCGGTTGCGGCACAATGGAAGAGGCCGGAGCGTTCAGGCTGGCTTGGAGGCAGAAATTCGTGTCCAGCGCGCCGCCGGCATCCAGGCGGACCAGGCGCTGGACCGGCATCCTGCTGATGGCAGTGAAATTGCCGCTGTATAGCACCGGCCCTTCCGGCAGGGCCGCCACGGCCTGGATGCTGCCGATCGGGATAAAATTGGGCGCTGCGGCATGGTAGTTGGTGTCCAGGCTCCCATTGGGATTCAGCCGCGCCAACTGGCTGCACGCCTGGCCCTGGTAATTCCGGAAAACGCCTTGGATCAGCACCTGCCCGCCGGCCAGCGCCGCCACGAAATTGATATTCCCGTCCGGCCCGGCGCCCACGTTGAAGCCTTGATCCAGGGTGCCATCCGCGTTCAACCGGGCCAGGCGGGGCGAAAGCGTGCCGTTGAAGTTGGTGAAAGCCCCGCCCAACAGGATTTTGCCATCGGCTTGCAGCGCCACCGAGTTGACCACCCCGTCCGCGCCGCTCCCGGGATGGAAGCCGGCATCCACGCCGCCGCCGGCCTCCACCCGGCCGAGGCGGTTCCAGGGGGTGAAATTGACGCGGGTAAAGGATCCTCCCAACACCACTTTGCCATCGGGCTGCACTGCCAGGGATTGCACTGCGGCGTTGGCTCCAGGATGCGGCAGGAACGTGGTGTCCAAAGCCACGGACTGCGCCCCTGCATCCTGGGCTATCAGGCCCAGGATCGGGAGCGCACCGGCCAGTTTTATCGCCATCTTCAACATGGGATCCGTTGGTTTGTTGTTTGCCACACGCCGTCCGCATAAGCCAGCGGCGGACCGGGGCGTGAATGCCCCCGCCTGGTTGATATCGGCAAAAACCCGGAACTGGGTAAGCGGTTTTTTAAAATCCAGGCGCGTGGCCCAAACCCGGCGCCGCCAATCACTCCCGGCGGGCAGCCACCGGCCGCACCTGGTGTTCCACCGGCCAGGAAGCCCGGTTTTTATCCGCGTAAAGGCCGATTTTCCCGATGGGTATGGGCCGGAAGCCCAGGGTAAAGGCCGGCGAATCGTCGCGCAGGCGATAATCCTGCCTGGCCGCATCGACAAAGTGGGGATCCACATTGATCAGGTTATCCTGGAATTGAACCATCGGCCGGGCTTTGGGCTCCACTCCATCCCAACGGCCACCCAGGCAAATATTCCGGGCGGCCACGTTGCCGCGGGGCGCATGGGGCTCCTCAGCCAGGATGTTGACCAGCTGCGGGTAACGGACGCTGTAGGGTGGTTGGTTGTAAGCCGTGCCGGAGAGCGTCCCTTTTTCGCGGCCCTCTTTCACCCAGTCGTCGGCATGGTATTTGGCCCAGCCCAGGGCGCGGGCATCCACATGCAGCGCCGGATTGCAGTCCAAAAAGATGTTGTTGGACACCAGGCAATCCCGCCCGCCGCCAATGAAAGCGGCGCTGGTGACCTTCCGGAAGAGGTTGCCGGAAATCTCCGTGCCGCAAAACATGTCATCCAGATAGACCCCCACGCAGCCGCGCCCCTCAAACCCGGTGATATCGTGGAGGTGGTTGAAGCGGATCACGGTGCCGCGCATCGTCCAATCCCGCCCGGAATAGATGGCGCCGGCATCGTTGGACTCGAAACAAACGCTGTGGATTTCGTTGAACTCCATCAGGTGATCGTTGCCGCCGAAGGAGATGGCCTGGTGGGGCGCATTCTCGATCAGGTTATGGCTGGCCCGGCAACCCACTCCGTCCAGGTTGATGCCCGCGGAATACATCGGCTTCCAGCGGCCATAATGGTGGATGTGGTTGTTGTCGGCGAAATGCCCCGCGGGGGCGAGCGTGGCCCGGTTGCCACCCCGCAGCGAGATGCCGCCGGAGCCGCACTGATAGATATCGCAGCCCGCCACGCCGTGGTTTTCCCCGCCCGAAAGGCTGAGGGCGGAGTCGCCCACGTTGCGGATCGTGCAGGCGAGAAAGCGGTTGCCGGCGCCGCCGGAAACCTGGATGGCCGTGCCCCGGGCGGCCTCAAAAATGAAGCCGTGCCAGGTCACGTGGGAGACCTCCCGCAGGGTGACCAGCGTGGGCAGCACGGAGACGGCGGTGCGGGCTTGCGCCAGGGGGGCGGGTGGCCAGAAATAGAGCTGGCCCGCCTCCCGGTCCAGGTACCACTCGCCGGGTTGGTCGATCTCCGCGAGCAGGTTGAACGCGTAAAACCATTGCCGGTTGCGGTAGCCGTAATTGTGGTAGGGGGGCTTGAGCTCCAAGGTTTTGCGGGCGGTGTCGATGGCCTGGATGGGCTGGCGCTGGTCCGCCCAATCCCAGAACCAATACCCGTGCAGCCAGCCCTCTTTTTCCCCGGTCCAGCGCTGCGGGCGATCCCCTTCGTAAGTGAATATCCCCTCCACGCAGCCTTTGGTGCCCCGCACGTCCACCGGCGTTTTGCCGAGCACCGAGGCGATTTTTACAAAGCCTTCATTGGGCCAGCGGGCCAGGCGCATCGGCTGGTCCTGGAAAAACAGCTCCAGGCCGCCGCCGCCCGCTTCCCCAAAATGGGTGACCCCCAGCGCGCGCAAATCCGCCTGCCAGACTTCGCCCCGCGCGGAGGCGTCGAGCCGGTCCAGGATCGACGGCTCGGTCACTTTCCGCCAGTTGGCCACCTGGCGCCCGCCGGAAATCCGCACCGCCTGGCTGGTGGCAGCCCGATAGCTGACCGGGGCCTCCGGAGTGCCGGAGTCTTCGGCGGCCAGGGCGAAGGTCTGGGCCAGCTCGCAAAGGGGGTTGTGGACCACCACTTCCACGCCCCCGCGCGGCAGGCCGCCCCCCTGGTTCAGCTTGCGGATCTGCAGCCGGGCTTGCTCCAGCGTGGCCAGGGGACCGTCGTTTCCCTGGGGATTGGCCGCGGCGAGCTTGCCGGACCAGGCATCGCTGCCGCCGGGGGCGACGTGGAATACCACCGCGGCGGCTTGGGCGTTCAACCAGCCCGCCAGCAACGCGCCGCCGGCCAGGATGCAACAATTGTGATTCTTCATAAGCTGTTTTATGCCCATATTCCGGCGGGCGCGCCATCAAAATTGGCAATCTCGTGGCCAGGGCGGCCGGGACGGCAATCACCACTCCATCCCAGACAACGGGGTTGCCTGGACAATGCCCACCTCACTTTTTGGCCGGAACGGCGGTGGCCGCGAGGATTTGCCCCACCAGGCCACCAGGGGCGCACAGGGCGCTGACCTCCTGATTATAAAAAGCCAGGGGATAGCTCCAGACGACCATGTGGTCGTAATAATCGTGCCCGTGGCAGGTGCGGCCGTTCTTGGAATTCACCCCGCAGGGCTGGGACCAGGGCATGGCGTGCGGGCCGCGGAACAAAGTATCCAGCATGGTTTGGGCGGCCCGGCTGCCCAGCTCCCGCTGGCCCTGGAACAGATACACCATGGCGGCGGTGGCGTTGCATTGGATGAAAATATCCCGGGACCAAACCGAGTCCGGCAGACCGGAGCCGGCCCCCTCCACGCACCAGGTGCCATCCGGATTCACGGCGTCCACCATGCCATACGGCGAAGCCGGCAGATTGAGGCGGGCCACCGTCTCCAGGGCTTTCAAGATGCGATCTTTCGGCAGGTAATCGTCCACGCCCAGCACCCGCGTGCCCCAGAGGCCGCTGAGCTGGGCGGAAAAGGAGGAATCGTTGCGGCGGCCGGTCTGGGTGTCGTGGTAGGTCCGGTAATAGCTGCCGGTCCAAAGCTTCTCCTCGTAGGCTTTTTGGCCCCGCGCCAGCGCCGTGCGCCAGCGCCCGGCCTGGGCGGAATCCCCCGCCAGCTCCGCCAGGCGGATACCGCAGGCCAGCGAGGCCAGCCCCTTGCCCGCGGTATAGCTGCTGGCGCCATGCCAGGGCCAGTTATCCAGGGGGTTGTTGGCCGGAAAAGTTTCACCCTCCACGTTGTGGGGATGGTCTTCCACCAGCCCGTCCTGGTCCCGGTCCAGGCTGAGCAGGAAATTCAGCGAATCCCGTGCGGAGGGCCAGAACTCCCGCAGGAAAGCGGCGTCGCCCGAGCGCAGGTAATAACGGTGGATCATCTGGGCGAACTCCCCCGCGCCACACGTATGCTGGCAGTGATAGCGGGGATCGCGGATGGCGAATCCCACACCCAGGCAGAAGGGCGGCTCCCCATCCCGCAATTGGAAATGCCGGATCGCCCGCAAGGTATTCAGCTCCAGATCCGGGAAAAACCAGAGGGCGGGCCAGTGGCCAAAATACCGGCAAGGCATGGTCTCGGTGACCGCGCAGGTCGAGAAACTTTCGTTGACCAGGAACAAGCCATCCTCACCCCACCAATCGTCCGTCCGGGTTTTGGCCAGCCAGACGGAATTTTTGGCCAGCGCGTAAGGGGCGTTGATCAAGGCTTCCTGGAGCCAGCCGGGCAGATCGGACCGGTAGAGCACATCCTGCCCGGCCAGCACCCGCTGCCGCCACTCCAGGTTTTTGGCGATCGCCTGGTGGACCACCGCGCGGGCATCGGCGAAACGGCTGGCATAATAGTGCCGCTCCACCCGCCCGGAACCTTCGCGCAGGTAGGGCTGGTGCCAGGCCAGCAGGAACCGGAACCGGCCCACCTGCCGGGCGGCGATTTCGCGCCGGGCCGATACCTGGACCGTTTTGCCCGCGGCCTGGCTCACGCCCTCTTCAGCCGCCAGCGCATAAGTGTGCCGGATCCAGGCGGGCAGCCGCTCCTGGGGGCTGTGCTTTACCTGCACCCCCGCCCAGCTATCCTGGGCAAAGCTTTCCGCTTCGCCCGCCGGGAAGCCGCCCGGTGAGAACGCCAGGCTGACCGTCTGCGGCTGCGGGTCCAGGTTCCGCACCACCACCTCGAACACCGCCGCCGGCGTGCAGGATTCCCGGGCATCCCCGGGAATGAACGGGCTGTAGGCCCGCAGCTCGACCGCCAGCGGGGCATCCAGCTCAAACCGCAGGTCCGCCACCGGGAAATGCCCGAAGTAATGGATGGCTTTGGCCTGGCCCACACCCTCCTTGGGCGTGGCCAGCACCAGCTTGCGGCCGCCCACGGTGAGTTCCAGAAAAGGCTGGTTCAAAGCGATGGGCGCCGGGAACCGGTTGAAGATGGAGGTTTTCCCGAACCGCCCATCCGGGTCAAGGCAGAGGTAGCCGGTGCCCACTCCCCCCAGCGGCATGCCCCCTTGCTCCAGGCTATCCTGCCGGTAAACCGTCCCGGAAACATCGTGGTTCAAACCCGCCACGGAAAACTTTTGCAGGTGGCCGGGATCGGCGCCGGTGGCGAAAATCAGCCCCGCGCCAGGGTTCGAGCAGGGAGCGGCCAGCGTCGCTGCCCAGAGCCACGCCCACAGCCTCCAGCCTGGAAGGCTCGCGGTGAATCCGGAATGGCATCCCATAGCCGGGGAATGGTTGAATTTCATCGCCGACCTATACCAAACCGCCCCGCCCCCTGCCAAGGCAATTGCGGCTGGCCAATGGTGGCCGCTAGGACGCGACTTTTCATTTGGCGAAGCGCCCGGAACCCGGCGACTTGGAGAAAATGA
>CAYPCQ010000037.1:0-65430 GCA_964409245.1 uncultured Verrucomicrobiota bacterium | reverse complement strand
TGACGGTTTACAAGGCGGCGCTGACGATCACGGCCAGCAGCACGAGCAAGACGTATGGCAGCACGGTGACCTTCGGCGGCACGGAATTCACCTCCTCCGGGCTGGTGAACAGCGATGCCGTGAATACGGTGGCGTTCGACAGCCTGGGCGCGGTGGCCACGGCGGCGGTGGGCGCCTACGATATCATCCCCAGCGCGGCCGCAGGCACGGGCTTGGGCAATTACACGATCACCTATGCCAAGGGCACGCTGACGGTGGGGGCCAGGACGCTGACGATCACGGCCAACAGCACCAGCAAGACCTACGGCAGCACGGCAACCTTCGCCGGCACGGAATTCACCGCCCTGGGCTTGGTGAACAGCGACCAGGTGTCCAGCGTGACACTCACCAGCCTCGGGGCAGCGGTGGCGGCGGTGGTGGGCGCCTACGACATTATTCCCAGCACGGCCGCAGGCACCGGCCTGGGCAATTACACGATCAGCTATGCCAAGGGCACGCTGACGGTGAACCGGGCAGAACTGACGGCGACGGCGGATGACAAGAGCCGGGCGTATGGGGCCGTGGATCCGGCTTTCACGGTCACCTATTCGGGCTTCGTGAATAACGAGACGGCGGTGGTGGTCAAGACCTCCACCACAGCCACCTGCACGGCCACGGCCACCAGCGGGGTGGGGAATTATCCCATCACGCCCAGCGGCGGCGCGGCTGACAATTACACGTTCAAGTATGTCCCTGGCACGCTGACGGTGACGCAGGCGGCGCTGACGGCGCGGGCGGTCCCGAAACGGCGCGCCTACGGCACGGCCAACCCGGCGCTGACCATCACCTACACCGGATTCCTGAACGGGGACACGGCGGCCAGCTCGATCACCGAGCCAGCGGTGGCCACGACGGCGGAGCTGATCAGCCCGGTGGGCCTTTACCCGATCACGCTCACGGGCGGGTCGGCGGCCAACTACAAGCTCACGCTGGTCAACAGCACGCTGACGGTTTACAAGGCGGTATTGACCGTGACCGCAGACGCCAAGCAACGCCCTTACCTGACGGAAAACCCGGCGCTGACCATTACGTACACCGGTTTTGCCAACCAGGAAACGGCGGCGGTGCTGAATGTGCTGCCGGTGGCGTCCACCACGGCGGACCTCAACAGCGCGGTGGGGAGCTATCCCATCACCCTGAGTGTCGGCAGCGATAACTGCTACGACCTGGTCCTGCTTGGCGGGACGCTGACCGTGGCGCCAGCCACCCCGGTGGTGACGGTGGCCTCCTCGCTCAATCCGTCGGTTTATTCCACGAACGTGGTCTTCACGGCGGGCATCACACCCGCCACGCTGAGCGGGGAGATCACCTTCAAGGTGGATGGTGTGGTCTTGGGCAAAGCCACCCTGGCGGGCGGTTCGGCTTCGCTGGCGAGCAGCGCCATCCCGGGCGGCCCCCACCAGGTGACGGCGGTTTACGGCGGGAGCGCCAATTATGCCAGCGTGGCCTCGGCGCCGCTGGCCCAGGTGGTCGAAAAGGCCATCGTGCCCATGTCGCTGCGCTCCTCAGCCAACCCGAGCACCTACAGCTACAACGTGACGTTCACGGCCACGTTCGCCACGAACAACCTCACCGGCACGCTGGCGCTGCTGGATGGCCTGGTGCTGAAGGACTGGCTGGCCGGGCAGAACCTGCCGCAGGTGGGCGCCACGCCGGATTGGGCGGCGGTGCAGCAATGGTTGCAGGCCCAGGGCCTGGCGGATCTGCCGGCGGTCCTGCCGCTGCTGCCGCCGGGTTCGGTGATGACCAGCGGACCGGTCAACGGCGCCGCCGGGGCGGTGACGACCAGCGCGTTGAGCGTGGGGGTGCACTCGATGCTGGCGGTTTACAGCGGCAACGGCAATTACCGGGAGAACATCTCCGGGGTGTTCACCCAGACGGTGAACAAGATCAAGCCGTTCGTGCTGGTGGGCAGCTCGGCCAACCCGGCCAATTATGGGGATACGGTGGAATTCACGGCAATGGTTTACCCGGCGACCGTGAGCGGGACGGTGACGTTCAAGGACGGGGCCACGGTGCTGGGGACGGGGACGCTGGCCAACGGCATGGCCATGCTGGCGGTGAACAACCTGCCGGGGGGCACCCGGCTGATCACGGCCACCTACCCGGGCAGCGACATCTACGCTGAGGTCACCTCCCTGCCGCTGCCGCAGGAGATCGCCCCGGCTGGCGAGCCCCCGGTGGCGAACAACGACGCGCTGGAGGTTTACCGGAACAACGCGGGGAGCGTGGCGGCGGCCGCGCTGCTGGCCAACGACACGAATCCGGCCGGCGGCACGCTGGCGGTGACTGGCGTGAGCGCCACGAGCGCCAAGGGCGGCACAGTGGCGCTGGCTAACGGCACAGTGACGTATACGCCGCCGAAGAATTACGTGGGGACGGATAGCTTCACGTATGCGATCACCGATATCCGCAGCTACACGGTGACGGGAGTGGTGAATGTGACCGTGAATGACTCCCAGATGATCCCGCTGGTTTACGGGCCGGTGGTGGTGGGCGGCAACATTGTCTTGCGCTGGGCGGGGGCTCCGGGCATGACCTACACCATTGAATACATGGGATCGGCCGATGGGGATTGGGAGAAGCGGGCCAACCTGGAGGCTCCGGTCCTGGCCGGGAATCTGGAGTTGGGAGTGATTGAGTATTCGGAACCACCAACCGCGGTGAGCGGTTTCTACCGCGCGGTGTATCCGGCTTACTGAGAAGCCAGAGCTTAGCGGGGCAAGGCGGGCGCTTCGGCGCCCGCTCTTTTTTTCAGCGGTTCCGGATGTGGCCAGGAGGCGTGGCATGGCTAATCTATCTGCCTTGCATGGCGTCCCCGGGCTGGATAAGCTCCCCTTTTTGAGAGATATTATGACAGCTCTTAATGATAAGAAGGGTTCTTTGGAAGGCGGAGCAGCGGGCGAGAACGCGGCCCCGATGTCGGATTTCATTCGCGATATGGTCCGCGAAGACCTGGGCAACAACAAGCACGGCGGCCGGGTGGCAACCCGCTTTCCGCCCGAGCCCAACGGGTATCTGCACATCGGGCATGCCAAATCGATCTGCCTGAATTTCGGCATCGCCCAGGAATTCAACGGGGTCTGCCACCTCCGCATGGACGACACCAATCCCACCACCGAGGACATTGAATACGTCAACTCGATCATGCATGACGTCCGGTGGCTCGGATTTGATTGGAAGGACAAGATGTTCTATGCGTCGGATTATTTCGAGCGGCTGCATCAATTCGCCGTCGAGCTGATCCGGCTGGGCAAGGCCTATGTGTGCGATCTGAGCCCGGAGGAAATGATCCATTACCGCGGCGCCCCGGATGTGCCCGGGCAGGACAGCCCGTTCCGGAACCGGACGGTGGCGGAGAACCTGGATTTGTTTGAGCGCATGCGGCAAGGCGAGTTCGCGGATGGCGCGAAGGTTCTGCGCGCCAGGATCGACATGGGCTCCCCGAACATCCATATGCGCGATCCGGCCATCTACCGGATCCGCCGCGGGCATCATTACCGCACGGGTGATCGGTGGTGCATTTACCCGATGTATGATTTTGCCCACTGCCTTTCGGATTCGATCGAGGGGATCACCCACTCCATCTGCACGCTGGAATTCGAGGTGCACCGCCCGCTCTACGACTGGATCCTGGAAGCCCTGAAAACGCCCTGCCATCCGCAGCAGATCGAGTTCGCCCGCCTCAACCTGAGCTTCACCGTGATGAGCAAACGGAAGCTTCTGCAAATGGTTGAGGAAGGCCTGGTCACCGGGTGGGACGATCCGCGGATGCCGACCATCGCCGGGCTGCGCCGGCGTGGCTGCACGCCGGAGGCCATCCGGCATTTCGCCCGCCGGATCGGGGTCACCAAGTATAACGGGCTGACGGATGTGGCCCTGCTGGAGCACAGCCTGCGGGAAGACCTCAACCGGCGCGCGCGGCGGGTGATGGCGGTGCTGAAGCCGCTCAAGGTGGTGCTGACCAATTATCCCGAGGGCAAATCCGAGGAGCTGGAAGCGGTCAACAACCCTGAGGATCCGGCGGCGGGCACCCGCCAGGTGCCGTTCTCCCGGGTGCTTTACATCGAGCGGGACGACTTCATGGAAATTCCGCCCAAGAAGTTCTTCCGCCTGTTCCCGGGCAACGAAGTGCGCCTCCGCTACGCCTATATCATCAAGTGCGAGAGCGTGGTGAAAAACGCGGCGGGGGAAGTGGAGGAAGTCCACTGCACGATCGATCCGGAATCCAAGAGCGGCGGGGCCACCAGCTCGCGCAAAATCAAGTCCACCATCCACTGGGTTTCGGCCGCCCATGCCTTGGACGCCGAAGTCCGCCTTTATGACCGGCTGTTTACGGTGGAGCAGCCGGACGCTGATCCAGAGCGGGATTTCAAGACCTTCATGAATCCCAAGTCGCTGGAGGTGGGGAGGGCGAAGCTGGAGCCCAGCCTGGCCGGGGCGCAGCCCCTGGAGCCGTATCAATTTGAGCGGCTGGGCTACTTCTGCGCGGACCACCGCGATTCGCAGCCCGGCAAGCTGGTATTCAACCGCACGGTGGGCCTGCGGGATGCCTGGGCGAAGGAAATGATCAAAGGGTGACGGGCGCCGGGAAGGCGTTCCGCCGGGAGGTTTGCGAGCGCGAGGCGGCTGCGTTGGGGGCCGCCCGCCGGGAGCCGCCTGGCTCCGTTGAAAAGGGCCGGGAGCAGGCCGGGCGCGGAGCATTAAAAAAAGCTGCGGGAGCGCCGCAAAAAGGATTTTGAGCCACAAACCCAAACATCGCGGAGCTGACCCCGAGGATGCCCGCCTGTTTTCCACGGCCGCCATCCCGATCCTGCGCACCGCCACCAGCGACCTCTGCTGGCTGCTGAGCCGGGGATATTCCCTGACGGCCTCGGTGGAGCTGGTGGGCAACCATTACGAATTAATCCGCCGGCAGCGGGTGGCCATCGCGCGCTGTGCCTGCCCGGACGAGGCTTTGGCCCGGCGGCAGGCCAAAGCGGCCAGCCCGGGACAGCTCGCGGGCCGGGAGGTCTGGCTGGACGGACTCAATGTTTCCACCGCGGTGGAGGCCGCCTTGAGCGGCGGGGTGGTGTTGCTGGGCCGGGACGGCTGCGGCCGTGATATGGCCGGTGTCCATGCCCGGTACCGCCCGGTGGAGGAAACCATCCCCGCGCTGGTGATGGTGGGGGAATTCCTGGCGGCCCAAGGCGTGCGGCGGGCGCACTGGCATCTGGACAAGCCGGTTTCCAACAGCGGCCGGCTGAAAAAAATCCTGCTGGAAACCGCCGCCGCACATGGCTGGGACTGGCCGGTGGACCTGGTTTACAGCCCGGATAAAATCCTGGCCGAAACCGGCGAAATCATCGCCACGGGCGACAGCGTCATCCTGGATCGGTGCCAGGCCTGGTTCAACCTGGCCCGGGAGGTGATCACCGCGCGGGTTCCGGGAGCGTGGCTGGTGGACCTGGCCCCGGGGCCATCCGCCCAGAGTTGACAGAGTTGATTAAACTTTCGGTTCCCAGCCGGGCCGGTATTCGCGCCGCCAGAGCGCTTCCGCTGCGGGGTCGTTGAGGAGCCGGCGGGTGAGGGGATCGAAATGGAGCGTATGCCCCGTGCGGTAGGCGATATTGCCCAAGTGGCACAGGAGGGTGCTGCGCTGGCCTTGCTCGATTTCCGCCGTGAGCCTGGCGCCCGACCGGATCGCCTCCACAAAATTGCCGATGTGCAGCAAGTCTCCACCAGGGCCGCTGCCCTGCGCTGTTGGGCGGCCATCCGGATCGAAAATCTGGTAGCCATTGCCATCGAGAGTCAGCGTGCCGCGGTCGCCGTAGAAGTTGACCAGCGGGTGCTTTTCCGTTTTGCGCGGATGGCAGCTGCTGTATTCCCACGAAGCCCCAGTGCCGCCGAAGTCGAAGGTGACCACGCCGGTGTCGGGCGTTTCCTGGTCGTCCTGGAAGCAGTAACGGCCGCCGCTGCAAGTGATGCGTTGCGGGAAATCCACCGCCAGCCCCCAGCGCACGAGGTCCAGGTAATGGATGCCGTTGTTGCCCAGCTCGCCGTTGCCCCAATGCCAGCGCCAGTGCCAGTTGTAGTGCACCAGGTTGTCCACGTAAGGGCGTTCCGGAGCAGGCCCCTGCCACAGGCTGTAATCCAATTCCGCCGGGACGGGAACCTCCCGGCCCCGGCCGATGGAGGCGCGGGCGTTGTCATACCAGCACCGGGCGTAGCGCACCGGGCCAATGGCGCCCTCGCGCAGCCGGGCGATGCCTTCGATGATGCCCGGGAAGCTGCGGCGCTGGGTGCCTTGCTGCACGAGCCGGCGGTGCTGGCGGGCCGCCGCCACCATCAATTCCCCTTCACGGGCGTTCTGGCTGCCGGGTTTTTCCACGTAAACGTGTTTGCCGGCCGCGCACGCCAGGATGGTGGCCGGGGCGTGCCAGTGGTTGCAGGTGGCGATGAAAACGGCGTCCACTTCCCGGTCGTCGAGCAGGCGGCGGAAATCCTGGATCGCCACCGGCGGCCGGGGAACTTTCGGGGCCAGGGCTTTCTGGGCCCGGTCCAGGCGCCGCCGGTCCACGTCGCAAATATAGGCCAGCTCCACACCCGGGATTTGGAGGAGGGCCAGGGCATGGTCGAGGCCGCGGCCGAGGCCCATCACACCGACGCGCAATTTGTTTTGCGCCCCGGCGGCGTGCAGCGCGGGAAAGGCCAGCAGGCCCAAGCCACAGGCGGCGCCCTGGCCGAGGAACTGCCGGCGGCTTGCCGGTTTGCCAATCATTGGGTGGTTCATATCCAATCCTTGCTGGTCAAGACCCGGTGTAGGTCAGGAGGTCGAGGAGCCGGGTGCCGGCGGGCCCCAAAACCCAGCCGGAGCCTTTGCGCACCACGAGGTGGCGGGCGGGGTTTTTCCGCTGTTCGGCATCATTGACCGACACCAATTGAAACCGGGCAGTGCTTTTCATTTCCGCGGCCGAGCGGGGGATGATCTCGCATGGCACGCCGTTGAAATTCAACGCCAGTTCGTAGCCCGCGATGCCGTTTTTGTCCGTGGTGGGATTGTGTTTGATCAGCGGGGCGTAGCGTTTCAGGTAGGGGAATTCCTTCTGGCGGACCATGACGCGGCACAGAGGGGTTTCATGCTGGATGAACCGGACGAGGCTGAAGTTGGCGCCGTCCCGTTTCTGGGCCAGGAAGATTTCGCGCGGATCCAGGCCGTTCAGATTATGGCCGTTCCAGGCGCCGTGGTCGTTCTTCGTGCCCGGATTGCGTTCCTTGAACCAGGCCGAAAACCGGTCGTTGAGGAAGACATTCAGCTCGAAGTGCAAGTGCGCGCGATCCCGGGAGATGCCTTCGGAGGTGCCCGCCGTGCGGCCCAGGGTGCCGATGGCGTCGCCGGCTTTGAGGGCGCGGCCCACCTGGATCTCCTTGCGCACCTCGCGCAGATGCGCATAGACCGAATAAATTTCCACCCCTTCCACCGCATGGCGCAGCACCACGTAATTGCCGTAGTTGGACAATCCCGCGTGGGGATTCACATACACCACCGCGCCATCGGCGGCGGCCAGCACGGGGTCGGTGGGCTCGCCGCGCTTGTCCCGAGCCAGGGCCCGGATATCGATTCCTTCATGCAGCTTTGCGCCCTCAGAGCGCACACAGCCGAAAATGCCGCTGGGCCACGGTTTGCCCACGGTGCCGACAAAATATTTTTCCTCCGCCCCGGGCTGGAAAATGGCGCGGTTGGCGGTGGGCAACTGGAACGGCTGGGCCAAGGCGGTGACGGCCGCCGCCAGCCAGGCGCAGCCCGCCGCCCGGAACGATAAAGAAGGTTTGTTCATTTCCATGGTTTGGCGCGCGGAGCCTATTTTTTCTTTTTGATTTGGCGGATCATGTTGTTCAGGCCACGCACGATCCGTTCGCATTCCTCCACGTTGGCGTCCGGGGTGAAGACGAAAACCCCGTTTTCAATCCGCTGGTTGATCTGGGGCGCCGCCAGCCAGCGCGGCTGGCCGAAATCACTCTGGATCGCGATGCGCTGCCCTTTGTAATTGCCGGTGTAATATTCCAGCAGCCGCACCCCGCTGGGGTGGCTGAACTGCACCATGATCGCCGGCACGCCCATGCTGTCCACCAGCTCCGCCCGTTCCATATCGACCTCGGTCAGGAACGGCTGCCAGGTGACATTGATGGTGATGGGATTGGTGCGCACCACCTTGACCGGTCCGTTGCGGCCGGTGTTGTCCGGGTTCACCTCCAGGTGAAACCGGAGGGTGCTGGCCTCCTTCTCCTTGTTTTTTTCCTCCTGGCTTTTGGGGTCCGGGGAACTGCACCCGCCCACCAAGGCCACGACCGCCACCATCAAATAGATATTGAATCGGTCCATGCAAATCTTCATACTGCTCCAGTAAGAAAGGAACTGTTACTAAAGTAAAGACTGTTATGGGCACACAAAACAATAAGGTTGAGAAGCGCGCACGCCGGAAAAGCTACTTAAGGCGCAAAAAAGAAGCCGCCAAAACCAAATCGGCTCCCGCCAAATCGGCCGCCACCGCCACCGCCGCCGTCTGACGCCGCCGCCGGCCTCCGGGGAGGGTGACAGCTGGCTTGCCTGGCCCGGTCCATTCCGATCATCCCCAATTTGCGGGAATGCGGTGAAAAAATCGCATTCTTGCGTTTTGTCATGTACTGATTAGCATGCTTCCAGTACGATCATGAAAAACCAACAACGAATCGTGGTCCAAGCCATGCCGTGGCTGGCCGCCTTGTCCTTTGCCTTATGCCCGCTGCGGGGTGCCGCGGCCGAATCTCCGGAGCCGTTTTTCCCGATCATGCCGTGGAACTGGGCGCCCAATGACGCGAAAGTGCTCCGCGAAATGAAGGACTGCGGGCTGACCATGGCTGGCTTCGTGGCGCCGGCGGCGCTCACGAACTGCCAGGCGGCCGGGTTGAAGGCAATCGTTTCGGATCCCCGAACCTCCGGGTATGACTGGCTGAAAGTGGACGCCAGCGCGGCCCGCCGGCAGGTGAGCAGCCTGGTGGCCGAGGTGGGCGGGAATCCCGCCGTTTTTGGATATTACCTGGTGGACGAGCCGAACCGCGGCCAGTTTGCGGGCCTGGCCACCGTGGCGGGGCTCATCCGCGAATTGGATCCCGGCAAATGGGCTTACATCAATCTGTTTCCCACCTATGCCAGCCAGGCGCAGCTGGGAACGCTCACCTATGCCGATTACCTGGAGCAATTCGCCGCCACCTGCCAGCCCACCACCGTCAGCTATGACCACTATGCCTTGATGGATGACGGCACCCTGCGGCACGGTTATTGGTCCAACCTTGAGCAAGTCCGTGCCTCCGCGCTCAAGCAAAAGGCGCCCTTCTGGAACATCGTGCTGACCGTGGCCCATTTCAGCTACCGCGAGGTGACCGCCGCGGATGTCCGATTCCAGGCCTACACCACGCTGGCCTATGGCGGCCGGGGCTTGAGCTATTTCACCTATTTCGCACCGGCGGTGGGCAATTACCGGATGGCCCCGGTGGACCAGTTCGGGAACCGCACGCCCACGTGGTATTACCTGCAGAACGTGAACCGGCAGATCCAAAAGCTGGCCCCCACCCTGCTCCAGCTGACCTCCAACGAGGTTTATCACTTTGGCGAGGCGCCGGATGGCTGCCATAACGCCCCGGAAACCAGCCTGGTGCGGGATTCCGGATCGGCCGAAATCATGGCCGGTGATTTCACCCACAGCGACGGGTCGCGCTACGTGATGCTGGTGAACAAGAACGCCACCCATTCCCGCGCCTGCCGGCCGGTATTCCGCCAAGCCTGCAAGAAAATAGAGCTGGTTTCCCCATACAGCGGCGCCTTGGAAGGTTATGCCGGGGAACACATGTGGCTGGCACCCGGCCAGGGCGCCCTGCTGAAGCTGTCCGAGTAAAGGCTGCGCATGCCTTCCGGTTCAGATTTTTCCGCCCAGCCTCCCAAACGCCGGTTCCTGGCGGCGATGCTGGGCGGCCAGCCCGGCCGGATTCCGGTCGGCAATGTCGTTTCCATTGCGACGCTGGAATTGATGCAGGCCACCGGCGCCTGGTTTCCCCAGGCGCACCACGATCCCCAAGCGATGGCCACCCTGGCCGCCGCAGGGCACGAAATCCTGGGCTACGACACGGTCATGCCCGTATTCAGCGTCACGCAGGAGGCGGCCGCGCTCGGCTGCCAGGTGGATTGGGGGGGGCCGCAAATGATGCCGGGCGTCAAAAGCCATCCATTTGCCGGAACCGCGGAATTCCAGCTCCCCGCCGGCTGGCTGAAACACCCTGCGATCCAGGTGGTCCTGGCGGCGCTGCGCCAATTGCGCGAGCAGTTGGGGGACCGCGCCGTGATCGTGGGCAAGGTCATGGGGCCGTGGTCGCTCTCCTACCAGCTGATGGGCATCGAGGAGTTCCTGGTGGCCACGCTCCAGGAACCGGAGCGCGTGCGGGGCTCGCTGGCGGCGCTCAAAGAGGTGGTGGCGGCGTTCGCCGCCGCGCAAATCCGGGCCGGGGCGGACATCATCTGCCTGGCGGATCACGCCACGGGCGGCATGGTGTCGCCGGCCATGTATCGCGATATTTTGCTGCCCATCCACCAGGAACTGGCGGCGCGCATCGGCGCCCCCCTGGTGCTCCACTGCTGCGGCAACACCACCGACCGCATCCACCATTTTGCCCGGAGCGGCATCGACTGCTACCATTTTGAATCCCAGGTGGACCCCGAGGTGGCCGTGGCCGCCGCGCGCGGGAAAATCACCCTGATGGGCAACGTCAACAATCCGCAGACCCTCCTCCGGGGCGGGCCGGAAGAGGTGCGCGAGGCCTGCCTGCGGGCCATTCGGGCCGGGGTTCAAATCCTGGCCCCGGAATGCGCCGTGCCATTGCAAACGCCCACGGCCAATCTCCAAGCCTTGGTGGCAGCCGCCAGTTCATAAGGACGGCGGCGAAAAACGCGCGCTGCGGCCGGAGCTTCGGGCGAAGCACGGGCGCCCGGCCGGTATGGGCCTGGGTGCTGGAACAACCTGTTTTAAAAAGCGAAGCGCCCTGGCCGGATGCTCTTTTGGGGCACCATTGCCGGCGGATAAATCCTCCGAAAAACCGCCAGGGACAGGGCGCAAATCCAGCCAGTCCAGCTTCACCGGACCCATGCAATTGGCTCCAGCGTGCGTGCCTGACCGCTATGCGCAAGCCGTCCCATATGGGACACCAGCAGATCCGCTCCAGGTTTGCCTGCCGCCCCCGTCACGCCTTGGGCATAAACCTGCGGCGCAGTCACTTCCATCCCCAAGCACAGGCACCCAGCCAGGCAACCGCAAATCCGGGCCGACACGGTTCACCAAGCTGGCGCCAAGGCCAGTTAGCTGCATGGGCCATCGGATTCCGGGGCGTTGAGGCCACCGATCATCCGGCCTGCAGTTGGGGATTCTCCCCGGTGGCAGGCAAATTGGACGCTCACGATTTTTTCGCTGTCAGGTTGGCCGGAAATTAAACCTCTATTTTGAGCAAATCAAACCTTTTTTAATTTTTTTGAAAAGGCCCCAGGCGCAAGGGTGGCTCCATGCCAGGCCTCCCGGTTGGGCGGCGTGGCCCAGCCCCTGACGAACCGTGGAATCGGGGGGCCGGCCAACGGTTTTCAATGGCGCCTTATTTTGGAGGCGGTTCCCGGCGGCTGGCATCCGAATTGGGCGGTGGGGGTGGGGGTGGCTGGTTGGTTTGCGCAAAATGGGCCAGCCTTTCCCGTTCCAAGGCTTCGAGTTTGGGCCGTTGGGCCGGAGTCAGGAAGGGGTTTAGCCGGGCGTGGAGTTTCCGGATGACCTCATCCATCCGGCGGTGCCACTCATCGGAAACCCCCACAAATTCGGTGGCGGCCTGCTCCAAGGCCGGGCGGAGGGCTGCCGACTGGTCGCGGGTGAGATCCAGCTTCCGGGATAAAAATGATTCCATGTGGGCGAGCATTTTTTGCCGGTCCGGCGGCCCGGGCGGGCGCCATTGGCGCCAGTGGTATCCGGCAATGCCGCCGGCAATGCCGCCGGCCAGGAATACCGCGAGGAGGTAGAAAATGGCTTTGGGCCGCGTGAGCATGGTCATTTTATTGAGAGGTAATAAGCTGTGGGCACAGGCTCGACTTCCCCATACCCGCCGAACCGGCCGGACTGGAAATGGTAAACAACGGCGGCGGCAGCGAGCGTGAAGGCCAGCCCGAACCCCAGGCGGAACAACGGAGTGAGGTTGGGCATGGTTTTCTCCAGCCGGCTCCGGCGCCAGGCCGCCAGCACCCGCCGCTCCAGCGCCGGGGAAAGGCTTTCCACCACAGGCGAAGGGGCTTCCGGCTGGGCCGCAGCGGCCAGCAGACGTTGCAACTGGCTGTCCAATCGATTCATGTTTTTCTCTCCTCGCGCAACAGGCGGCGCAAATGCTTCCGCAGTTTCAGGCGGGCCCGGAAGGCGCGCACCTTGATCAAGGCTATGTTCCAACCGGTGATTTGCCTGACTTCTTCCACAGTGTGGCCGTCCAGATGCAGCAAGGAGACCACCAGGCGGTCGGCAGGGGGCAGCCGGGCCAGCAGTTGCTCCACCAGCTCGCGCGAAGCAACCAGCTCCTCCAAGGGGGGCTGGCCGGACTCCGGCGCCAGGTTCTCCAGCACGGCCGCATCTTCCTCCCGCAAATCCGCCCAGCGCAATTCCGGCCGTGCTTTTTCCCGTTTCAGCTGGTTGATGCAGGTGTTGACGGCGATGCGGGAGACCCAATGCTCCAGGGGCACCTGGCCGGCGTATTGGTCCAGCCGCGTGAACACCTTGATGAACACATTCTGCACCACATCTTCCTCGCTCTCGCGCGGTGGCTTGTGGGCACGCACGATCCGGATGACGCACGGATGAAGATGCCTCAGCAAACTGCGCGCGGCATCCTCATCGCCTTGCTTCACCTGTTCCAGGCAGGCTTTGACATCCAGTGCCTCTTCAGCCATGAGCGTCCCGGCGACCACATCCAAGGTTATCGACTGGCCAGCCCCGGATTGGGTTACAGGAATCGAGCGGGATTGTTTCGGGCCGGATCCGCCCGCCCGGGGTGCCGGCCAATTTGTTAACAGGGACCGGGTGGGAAACAAAGGTGATTCTTCCGCAGCGGATCATACCGGCCAGGCTGGCCGGGATTCCGCTATGCCCACTTGGATGAGGCAACCCATTCCACATCAATGCGATAGGGATCATGGCCCACCCCGGCCCGCAGGTTTCCCAACCGCCCGGAGCCGGCGGGAGTGAATTTTCCTCCCAGCGGGGCGTCGAATTGGGCGGGGAGCGGAGGATGGCAGGATAGCGCGGGTGAAAAGAAACGCTTGCGCCAGCTCCGCGAATCCGCTAGACGATTTAAGGATAGCGATTTAATCCATAAACAAAGGTAAACAATGAAAAAACTGTTCGTAATGATTGCTGTGTTCGCGGCCGCCGCCGCGGTGTCTGTGAATGCCGCCGATGCCAAAGAGAATTTCGCCAAGAGCTGCGCCGGCTGCCATGGCAAAGAAGGCAAGGGCGACACCAAGCTGGGCCAGAAAATGGAAGCCCGGGACTACAGCGACGCCAAAGTGCAAGCCTCCTTGAAGGATGAGGAAATGTTCAAAGCCATCAAGGATGGTTATAAGAAAGGGGACAAGACCATCATGAAGCCTTATGGCGAAAAGCTGAGCGACGACGAGATCAAGGCGCTGGTGGCCCACTTCCGCAGCTTCAAGAAGTAACCGCCATCCGTTTTATTATCCGCTTTAATAACAGCGAGCCGCTGGCCGACGGAAAGTTGGCCAGCGTTTTTTTTGGCGCAAACGGTCAGGCCTCAATGCCGTAGGCCTTGATCTTATTGTAAAGAGTCTGGCGGCCAATGCCGAGGCGGCGGGCGGTTTCGACCTTGTTGCCCTGGGTTTCGTCCAGGGTTTTGACGATGGCGTTGCGCTCCATGGCGTCGAGCATGCTGAGCTCCGCCTCGGTTTTTTCGGGCGCGGAGACGGAAATGGAAAGATCCTGGGGCTCAATGAGCTGGCGGTCGCACATGAGCACCGCCCGCTGGATCTCGTTCTGCAGCTGGCGGACGTTGCCGGGCCAGTCGAAATTGCGCAAGATCTCCAGGGCGGGACCGGAAAAGCCGGTGATCGCCTGGCCGGATTGGGCGGCGTAACGCTTCATAAAAGCGGTGGCCAAGGGTGAGATATCCTCGCGCCGCTCCCGCAAGGGCGGCAGGTCAATGGTGATAGTGCTGATGCGGTAGAACAAATCCTCCCGCAGCTTCCCTTCCCGAATGGCCTGGTCAGTCTGGCGGTTGGTGGCGGCGATGATGCGGCAATCGGTTTTAAAGCTGGTGCGGCCGCCCACGGGCCGGAATTCCTTTTCCTGCAGCACCCGCAGCAGCTTGGTCTGGGTATCGGCCGGCATCTCGGACAATTCATCCAGCAGGAGGGTTCCACCCTGGGCCTGCTTGAACAAACCTTCCCGGTCGCTCTGGGCGCCGGTGAAGGCGCCTTTGACCGAGCCGAAGAGCTCGCTTTCGATCAATTCCCGGGGCAGGGCGGCACAGTTGATCTTGATGAACGGGCCTTTGGATCGCGGGCTGAGCACGTGCAGCAGATCCGCGACGACCTCCTTGCCGGTCCCGCTTTCGCCGGTGATCAGCACGGAGACATCGTGCGGGGCCACGCGCTCGGCGGTGCGCACCACCCTTTTCATCGCCTCGCTGGCGAACACCGGCATGGGTGCGCCGCTCATGGAGGAGATGACCCGCCGCAGGTTCTGGGTTTCCTCGGTCAGCTGCTTGTGGTCGAGGGCCCGCTCGACGGTCACCAGGAGCGATTTGGGATCGAACGGCTTTTTCTGGAAATCGTAGGCGCCGAGCTTCGTGGCCTTCACGGCGGCATCGATCGTGGCGTAGCCGGTCAGGATGATGACCTCGGTATTGGCCCAGGTCCGTTTAAGGAAGGGCAACAGCTCGAGGCCATCGGCATCGGCCAGCCGCAAGTCGAGCAGGATGACATCCGGCTGGGGGCCGCTCATGACGGCTTTCAACTCCGCGGCCGAACTCAGCTCGGTGACCTCGTATTCGGAGTGCCGGAGGAGCAGGCCCAGCAGGTTGCGCAGCTCCGGCTCGTCATCGACGATCATGATCCGATGGCTCATAGGGGTTCCCTCCGGTTTTGGGTGGCGGCATCCACAAATGCCTGGAACAACTTCAGATACAGCGGGTATTGCTGATACAGACGCTCGGGGTGAAACTGGACGGACAACAGGAACGGCAGCAAGGCGGCTTCCTGCGGGTGCAATTCCAGGCCCTCCACCACGCCATCCGGGCTGGTCGCGGTGGCGCGCAAGGGCCGGGGCACCCGGTCCACGGCCTGGTGATGGGTGCTGTTGACAGATATCTGCGGCTGGCCCACCAGGCTGGCCAGCAGGGAATCGGGGGCCAGGCCCACCTCGTGGACCAGTCCGTTTTTGAGGTCGCAACGGCGATGGTCCAAGGCTTGAGGCAATTGGGTGGGGATATCCACGATCAGGCTGCCGCCCAGGGCCACATTCAGCAGCTGGTGGCCGCGGCAAATGGCCAGCAGCGGTTTGCGCTGCTGGAACACTTCCTCGATCAGCTTCAGCTCCAGGTAATCCCGCGCGGCGTCCGGCTCGCTGACGGTGCGTTTGAGGTCCGGCGGCAGATCCCTGGCGTAAAGCGCCGGCTGCACATCGTCCCCGCCAGTCAGCAGCACCCCGTCCGCACGCCGGACACAGGCGGCGATTTCCTCGGCGCCCAGGCTGGCAGGGATGACCCAGGGCAGGGCGCCAGCCGCCTGGATGGCGGCGACGTAGCGATAGGACAAACTAAGGGAGCCATCCTCGAACTCAGCGCCTTTTTGCTGGGTGCAGGGAGTCATGAGGATCAGGGGGCGGTCATCCATATTGCTCATTACTCCAGGACCGCTTCTGGAAAACGCTCCCGGATGGATTTTTTTACCCGCGCTTCCTCCTCCGGCCGGACCAGGCGGCGGGCGATGCGGCGCTGCACGCCATCCAGCAGTTCCAGCCAATCATCCAGGGGCGGGTCGGCCACCTCCTCCCAGCGGTCGTAGCGGCGTTCACGGGCGTAAAACACCCACTGGTCCCCGACATGGTGGGCGTAAACCTGCAGGCGCACGCCCTCCGCGTTCTCCCGTTTCCAGCTGATTTCGGCTTTGGCCATGGTGGTAAAATCAAGGCAGATCGACGGCGGCCACCGCCATGGCGGCGATGCCTTCGCCCCGGCCGATGAAGCCCAAATGCTCGTTAGTGGTGGCTTTGATCCCCACCTGGCGGGTTTCCAGGCCCAGCGCCCGGGCGAGATTCTCTTTCATGGCCTCGCGGTAGGGCAACACCTTGGGCTGCTCCGCGATCAAGGTGGAGTCCACGTTCACGATCCGGCCATTCCGGGCCCGCACCAAGCGCCCCGCCTCTTCGAGGAAAATCCGGCTTTCCGCGTTTTTCCAGCGCGGGTCGGAATTGGGGAAAAAGCAACCGATGTCGCCTTCCCCGAGGGCGCCGAGGATGGCATCGCATAGGGCGTGGATCAGCACATCGGCATCCGAATGGCCCTGCAAACCTTTTGAAAAAGGAATATGCACGCCTCCCAGCACTAATTTCCGGTTTTCCGCGAGAGGATGCACATCGTAACCAATTCCGGTATGAACCATGCTGGGTATCTTACCGTTAAAAACGGTTGAACCAAGGAAAAATTTGCCCCGGGCCAAATGCCCCGGCCGCCAGGTGGGTGCCGGAACCTGCCCGGCGGCGCAGGCCGGGCTCCCGTGGCGGACTTTTTCCAGGAACACCCAGGCGGGGAATTTTTTCGGCGGCAATTTGAGAAGGAAACCCAATCCAGCCGGGCGGGGGCGCGGCTGGATAAACCGGATGATTGTTTTGACCTTGGGCGGCGGCACACTAGAGTAAAGGCATGAGCCTGAGACTGCTGACTTGGATTCTGACCTCCTTATGGGTGATGGGAGCGGAGGAAATATCGCTGGTCCGGGTGGGCGAGACCTGGCGTTACAACCGCGGTTTCAGCGAGCCGTCCCCCGGATCATTCGCCTGGGCGGAGCCGGCGTTCAACGACGATTCCTGGCCGGCCGGCAGCTCCGGTTTTGCCTCGGACGCTTATTACAGCGGCACCTATATCCGGGACGCCGCCGGCTGCGTCTCCCTTTATTATCGCAACACCTTTACCCTCGCTGATCCCACCCGGGTCCAGTGCCTGGTGCTGCGCATCGACTATCAGGACGCTTTCGTGGCCTATTTGAACGGCCGGGAGATCGCCCGGGCCGGGGCCCCCGGCCAGCCCGGCCAGCCGGTGCCTTTCGACGCGCCGGTGGGCTATCATGCGGCCGGGGTGCCGGTGGAGCTGGATGCAAGCCAGGCCATACCGTTCCTGACCCCCGGGGAAAACGTGCTGGCCATCCAGGGCCTGCGCTCGGTGCAGTGGGGATTTGGCTTCAGCCTCACGGCTGAATTATTGGCCAATTTCATCCGCGGCCCCTTCCTGCAGAACGTATCCACCAACCAGGCCCATGTGCTGTTCACCACCCCCCTGCCCGTGGTGGCCGCCTGCGAATACGGCCCGGATGAGCGCCTCGGCTCACTCTGGTCCGATCTCCAGCCAGCCACCAACCACGTGGCCCGGCTGACCAATCTCGCCGCCGGCACCCGCTATTACTACCGGATCCAATACGGCCTCCAGGGGCGCACGGCCGAATCGCCTTTATTCCAGTTCCGCACGCTTAAGGATTCCGGGGATTTCAGCTTCCTGGCGCTGGGCGATTCGGGCCAGGGCAATTGGGCCCAGAAATCCATCGCCCGGGTCATGGAGGGATTCGACGTGGACCTGATCATGCACCTGGGCGACGTGGTGTATCCCAGCTTCGTTTCCTACCTCATGGACCTCCGCTGCCTGAGCGTTTATGGCCGGCAGCTGCGCACCGTGCCGCTGTTCATCAACATTGGCAACCACGAGCGCTACGCCAATCCGTTCGACTATCCCGCCGCCTTTGACCTGCCCACCAACAGCCTCAACGGCAGCGAGCTGTTTTATTCCTTCGACCATGGCGATGCGCATTTCACCGTGCTCGACACGGACGTCGGCCAGGGCAACGACTGGTCGGTGGGCGGGGCGCTCTACCGCTGGCTCGAGGCCGACCTGGCGGCCACCACCAAACCCTGGAAGATCCTCACCTCGCATAACCCGCTGCGGTCTTCCGGCGCGCATCGCAATGACAATTACAATTTTGGGGTCAACCCCGCGCTGGACCGGATCGAATTCCAGGAGTCCATTGGCGTGCTGGCGGCCCGCTACGGTGTGCAGCTGGTGCTGAACGCCCATGAACACCTGTATGAGCGGCTGATGCCGGTGGACGGGGTGCATGAGGTCATCTCCGGCGGCGGCGGGGGCGGCCTGTATTACCTGACGCAATATGACGAGGCCAGCTGCCAGTTCTGGATCCGCTACAACTTCCTTTCCGTCCGCGCGCAGGGCGAGGTGCTGAAGGTCACCGCCCTGGGCCCCTACGGGGAGATCTTCGACACCATGACGATCGGCCGCGCCATGCCGCCCCCCAAAATTTACGACGCGGCGTGGTTTGCCCCGGTGGTGGAGGCGGATCCAGCCAACGACGGCGATGGCAACCTTTCCGGGCAGACGTTTAATTTCGCCGGTGGCGCCATACCCACGGTGGCGGGCAAATTCTCCAATTTCGGCTCTCTTTATGTGAACAACGACGACGCCTGGCTCTATATCGGCCTGGAGCAGGCCATGCTTTACCCCTCGAACTACCTGGCGCTGTTCATCGAATCCCCGCGCCTGCCCGGGGTTGCCAACCTTTGGGCGGCCGGCAACGGGGTGGAGGATCCGTGGGCCCAGGGGGTGGATGGGCTCGACCATTTCGCCAACTTGAGCTTCACCAATTTCAACCCCGCCGTGGGCTGCCTCCTGGGCGATGAATTCGCCGATGGGCAGGACCGCCATTGCAACCGGCCGGGCATGGCCTCCGGCGTGGGCCAGGGGATTTTTTACCTGGATGCCCCCTTGAATGAGGTGCCGGGCGTGCGCCTGCAGCAATTCAACCGCTCGCCCCAGCGCGATACGGTCACCCCCGAGCAAAACGCCGATTTCATCGAGCTGGCTATTCCCCTGGTGGCGCTGGGGGGCCTGCGGCCGGGCGATGTCGTCAAAATCGGGGCGGTGGCGGCTGGGCAGGCGCTCGCCACGAACGAGCATGGTTTGGTGCGCTGGCTGGACACCAGTTTTGCGGGCCAAAGCCTGGCTTTTGACGATGCCGCCCGGGCGGGCCGCCTCGAGGGCGTGGCCGTGCGCCTGGCGGGCAACGACGCCGATCCCGGCCTGGATTCCGACCACGATGGCCTCACCGACCGGTGGCGGGCCACGTATGGCCTGGGCGCCATCCCCACCCATTACTCCCGGCCGGGCGATGACCCCGACCGCGACGGCATGACCAACCTGCAGGAGCAGCAGGCCGGGACGCATCCCCTGGATGCCTCCTCCCGCCTGCGCATTTGGGCGGTTGCGCTTTCCGCGGACCGCCTGCAGATCCATTGGGACAGCGTGCCCGGCAAAAAGTATGCGCTCGACTGGGCGGACGATCCCCAACAGCCCTTCCAACCCATGGGCCCGGATTATGTGCGGGAGGCCGGGGGTGTCCGGGAAACCCTGGAGCTGGACTTGACGCGCTTCCCCACCCGCGACCTGCGGCTGTTCAAAATCCGGATCGTGCCTTGAGTCCCGCCAGGCCCGGCGCGGCGGCTTGCACCGGGGTGGCGGATCCGCTACCGTGCGCGGCATGGAAAAAGAATTGCGGGGGAAATTGGCCTTGATCACCGGGGCGAGCAAAGGCCTGGGCAAAGCCATGGCGCTGGCGCTGGCGGAAGCGGGGGCGGACCTCATCCTGGTGGCGCGCAACCGCGAACTCCTGGAGGAAACCGCGGCGGCCGCCCGGGCCAGCAGCATTCAGGCGGAATGCTTCCCGGCCGATGTCGCCAGCGAGGAGCAGGTGCGCGAGCTGGAGCAAAACGTCCGGAACCGTTACGGCCAGCTCGACATCCTCATCAACAACGCCGGGATCAACGTGCGCAAGCCCATCACGGAGTTCAGCCTCGCGGAGTGGAAAGGCGTGCTGGAGACCAACCTCGTGGGGGCCTTCCTGATGTGCCGGTCGTTCGTGCCGCTCATGAAAGGCCGCGGCTATGGGCGGATCATCAACCTGACCTCCATCATGAGCCACGTGGCGCTGGCCGGGCGCACCGCCTACGCCGCCAGCAAGGCCGGGCTGCTCGGCTTTACCAAGGCGCTGGCCCTGGAGCTGGCCCCCGACGGGATCACGGTCAATGGCGTCAGCCCCGGCCCCATCGGGACCGAGATGAACACGGTGCTGATGCAAACCCCGGAGCTCAACCAGCAATTCGTCTCCCGCATTCCCCTGGGCCGCTGGGGGCGGGTGGAGGAGGTCGGCGGCCTGGTGCGCTACCTGTGCTCGCCCGCGGCCGGGTTCATCACCGGCACGGATTTGGTGATCGACGGGGGCTGGTGCGCGCAGTAACCCGCCGCCGGTGGCTCAGGGCTGCGCCTCCAGCGCCTGGAGCAATTGGGCCGCGTCCGGCCGGCCCGGCTCGATTTCCAGGGCGCGGCGGGCCGCCTGGCGGGCGTCCTTGCGGCGGCCGATTTTCTCCAGGATGGTGGCGCGCGCGTAGGGGGCGTCCGCGGAGGCCGTGTCCGCAGCTTCGGCGCGGGCCAGAGCCTCGAGGGCGCGCTCCGGTTCGCCCAGGGAGAAACGGGCCAGGCCCAGGTTGTACCAGGCCCGGGCGAACTGGGCGTCCAGCTGCACCGCCTGCTCGAAGGCGGATACCGCCTGGTCCAGCTGGCTCAGCTCGGCGCGGGCCAGGCCCAGGTTGAACCGCAAATCCGGATCCCTGGGGGCCAGGGCGCAGGCTTTTTCCAGGTGCGAGGCGGCTCCCTCTTTCCGGCCGAGCGCGCTGAGGCACACGGCGAGGGCCTGGTGCAGCGGGGCGGAACGCGGATCCCAGGCCGCCGCCCGTTCCAGGAATGGCAGGGCGGTCTCCGGCTGTCCGCGGTCCATGAAAAACACCCCCTGCTGCAGCACGCCAGCCGGCTGGTCCAAGCCCTGCGCCAGGTGCGCCAGCAATTCCCGGCCGGCGGCGGAGTTGGTATCCACCTGGCGGCGCAAAGCCCAGGCCGCCTCCACCCGCACCGCGCGCAGCGGATCGGCCAGCAACCCTTTCAAAGCGGAGGCCACGGCTGGATGATCCGGGGGCGACAGCAGCTCCAGCACCCGCGCCGCCATGCCCCGCACCAAAGGGGTGCGGTCCGCAGTGGCTTCGAGCAGGGCGGGCAGGGTTTGCTCCTCATGCGCCCAGCGTTTGAGCAGGCCGGTGGCGATCGCCCGCCACAGGGGGATGCGCTCCTCCTTCACCATCCGCAGCAGCGGGCCCACCGCCGCGCGGTCCCCCGCCCGGGCCCGCGCGAGCCAGCGGGCCCGCTGCTGCGTGGAGCGGTTCAGCCGCTCCCCGTACCAGCGCTGGGCGGCCGCGATGGACCACTCCAGCGGCTGGTCCGCGTGGCAGCGGGTGCAGGCGTTGGGGATCTGCCGCTCCTGGGTCAGCCGGGGATCGGGTATGGTAAAACCATGGTCATGGCGGGGGTGCCGCGCCATGTAAACCGTGATGGGCATGTGGCAATCCAGGCATTGGCTGCCGGCTTTATCCAAAGGATGGTGGCCGTGGGCCAGCGGATCGATGGTGGTCTTGTGGCACTTCAGGCAGAGGTCGTTGCCCCGGGCCAGCACCTTGCCCGAATGCACATCGTGGCAGTCCTGGCAGCGCACCCCGAGCGAATACATCCGGCTGCCCAGGAACGACACGAATTCAAAGTCCTCGTCCCGCACCTGGCCATCCGGATAATAAGTGTCGGTCTCATCCGGGATGATGGGGGAGAAATGATCGTAAAACGATTCGCCCGGTTGAAAATTACCGGTCAGGTCGGTCCGCCGGGCGTGGCACGATCCGCAGACCGACAGCACCTGGTCCTTGCCCAGCGGCGGCAGGGTGGGATCCCTGGGCCGCGGTCCGGCCGGTTGATGGGGGTGCGCCCGCTGCCACTCCACATGCGCCCGCGCGGGGCCGTGGCAGGCCTCGCAGCCCACCCCCATCTCCGCCCGCGTGGTGCGGTAGGCATCGGTGGCGGGATCGTAATTCTTGCGCAGCCGCGTGTTGTGGCACGTGGCGCACATGGTGTTCCAGGTCATGCCCCGCCCGGTCCAATGGCCCCACTCGCCCGGCTGGCGGTCCTCGTTCCCATAAACATTGAACCAGTCATTGCTGGCCGGGTGATAGGCGATTTCCGTGACCTGGCAGCGGTTGCCCGGCGCCGCCACCAGGAACTGCCGCAGCGGGTCCACCCCGAGCACCCGCACCGCCGCAAAAGGTTTTTTGCCATCCAGCCCGGCGGTGACCATTTCATACCGTCCCTGGGCCAGCCGCGCCTCTGATTGCTGGGCGCCGTGCCGGAAAACCTGCGGCGGATCGAAGGCGGCCCGGTCCCGGGCGGGATCGAGTTCCCGCTCGGCGAGGGCGTGGTGGGAATCCTGCCAGCGCTGGAAAGCGTTCGTGTGGCATTCGCGGCAGGCGGCCGAACCCGCGTAGCGGCTGAACAATTCCGCCTCGCCCGCCGGGGGCAGGGATTTCCCCGGGGCGACCGTGGCTGCGGGGGATTCCGGCCGGGCGTGCCGGCCAGCCAGCCAAGCCAGAATGATCGCTCCGGCCAGGACCGCCAGGAGGGTGATGACCCGGCCCGGCCCGCGCGTCTGGGATGAGGGTGCGGGATTACCTTTCAATCATGCCCGTGAAGTGGCCGGCCCGCAGACCGGCCCATATTTGCCTCTGCGCATTCAAGAATCCGGCGCGGATCGCACCGGAGGCTTCCCCGCGCCGCCGGAGGGCACACAACCTCGAATCCGCAGGCCGGCTCCCCGGCTCCCCGGTTCAAAGATCCAGGCCAACGCTGATGGTTGATTACGCCAGCCAGGGGCGGTCGCGTTTCGGGTTGGCGGCCAGCAGCTCCTTGAGCGTGCGGACGTTTTCCTCGATCTCGTAATCGAACATGCCGGCCAGCACGAAATCCGCGCCGCCTTCCAGGACATACTGGAACGCGCTCTTGGGCGGGATGGCCCCCGCCGCCATGGTCTTGAAGGCGATCCACGGCTTTTTCACGTTTTTCATGAACTCGATCGTCTCCGCCGGCTGGGAGCACCACATGGAATCGTAGTTCAGCTTGGCGCTGGGATAGTTGTGATGGTGCAGGGTCTTGATGTAGAAATCCGCATTCACCTTGTTCTTCTCGCACGCCACCACCACATCCAGCAGGTGGCCGCCCACGCCGGAGGCCACGCCTTGGGCCCGGGCCACTTCCACTGCCTGGCCCAGGAGGTCGAACTTGCCCCCCTGCACCAGGGCATCCGCGTGGACGCCCCACAGGTAGATGGCATCCGCGCCGTCGTCGATCAGCCGCTGGACGGCCTCGGTGTATTTGGCCAGGCCCGGCTCGATGGGCGCCGTGGGGCAGATGATCCACTTCATCTTGCCGCCCCGCTCCTTGCGGTAGCGCTTGAGCATGGCGATCGCCTGCGGGGGATTGTGGATGGACAGGGTGTCGATCCCGTTCTCCTCCGCCAGCGCCATGGTGTCCATCATCTTCTCGTCCGTGTTGTAATGTTTGGCGAGATTATAGACATATTGCAGATCGCGGCTGTGCGTGTAATGCGTCAGCAGGTTGCCCCCCAGCAGCATGCGGCTGATCTCCAGATCCTTGATCTTGCCTTTCGGCAGCGTGTTCTTGGATCCCTGCTTGATCGGGCTGGGGGCCGCCCCGGCCTCCGGCGCGGAAACCCCGGCCGCCAGGGTGGCGGTGCCCAGGATCGAACCCTTCACAAAATTACGGCGTGTTACTTTTCCGGACATACTCAATGCCTTTCTGTTGTTTCTGTTATCGGGCCATTATTATTCGTTTCCGCGCGCCGCAGCAACCAGTTTCGCCATCGGTTTTGGAAAACCGGGGAAAACGGCAGGCGACGACCTGGAGCAGCCCGGGTGGGAACCGTTGCTCATTGTGAGGGCGTCTGCCTCCCCGCTATAGCCGGCCCGGCGGCGAAAAGAGGCTGTGGAACGGGCTTGACGCCTGCGGCTGCCAGCCTACGCTCACGGCCGATGAACCAAGTGAAAAAGCCACTCTTTTTGAACCGTCCGAGATCCAGAAAGCTCATCCCAATGAGCTCCACTTTCGTGTGCGCCGCCTGGAGCCTCCTGCTTACGGCCGGGATCTGCCTGGGGGAAGACTGGCCCCAATGGCGAGGGCCGCGCTACGACGCCGTCAGCCATGAGTCCGGCCTGCCGGCCGAATGGAGCGAGGCGCAGAACCTGGCATGGAAAGCCCCCCTGCCGGGGATCGCCTCGTCCACCCCCGCGGTGTGGGGCGACCGCATTTTCCTCACGAGCCAGGCGGGCAGCGACGTGCTGCTGCTGTGCCTCGGCACGGATGGAAAAGAGCGGTGGCGGCATAAACTGGGCCAGGACGGCGCCAAGGGGCGCGAGGAGGAGAACAACGGAGCGTCGCCCTCGCCCAGCACTGACGGCCAGCTCGTCTTCGCCCTGGCTGGCAGCGGGGATTTTGCCGCGGTGGACTTCAGCGGCAAGGAGGCCTGGCGCTTCAATGCGCAGGAGCGCTACGGCCGTTTCACCTACGATTTCGGGATGCATACCACCCCCCTCCTGCACAATGGGCGGCTCTATCTCCAGCTCATTCACGCGCGCCTCCAGGCCGTCATCGCCCTCGACGCCGCGACCGGCCAGGAAGTCTGGAAGGTGGACCGCCCCACAGATGGCCGTGGCGAGTGCCTCAATTCTTACGCCAGCCCGTGCCTCTGGGTGCGGGGCGGCGAGGCCCGCCTCATCACGCACGGCAACGACTACGCCATCGCGCACAACCTCGCCGACGGCAAAGAGGCCTGGCGGGCGGGAGGCCTCAATCCGAAGAACCGCTACGACGCCTCGCTGCGCTTCGTCGCCTCGCCGGTGGCGGCCGCTGACCTCATCGTCATCCCCACGGCGAAGAACGGCGCGGTGGTTGGCGTGTCCCCGGACGCCGGCGGGGTGCTCGGCGCGGGCAGCCAGGGGGAGATCTGGCGCGTCACCCGGGGCACGCCCGACGTTTCGTCGCCGGTGGTCTTTGGAGGCCGCGTTTTCCTCTGCCGCGAGAATGGCGTGCTCACCTGCCTGGAGGCCAGGAGCGGCAGGCAGTTCTTCTCCGAGCGTTTCCACCCGGAGACCTACCGCGCCTCGCCAGTCATCGCGGACGGCAAGCTCATCCTCACCGCGAAGGACGGCACGTTCACGGTCGTGAAGCCTGGCGAAACCCTGGAGATCCTGGCGAAGAACAAGCTTCCCGACCAGTTCACCGCGTCGCCGGCGATTGCCGGGGGCCGCATCTACCTGCGCGGCTTCAAGCATCTCTATGCCATTGGCACGAAGTAACATGGACGAACCGATCCCCCCGGGCGGCAGCCTGTAGAAAATCGCCCTGATTCCCAGGGGAACCAGGGGCGCTTTTTGGAACCTTCAACAGCCGCATTTTTGGAGGGTGGCTGGCGGCTGTGGAGCAGGGAAGGGCGGCAAAAAGGGGCAAAAAATGGAAATAAACCAGATCAGGGGCAAGGTATGCGCAGGAAAGGCCAGGAAGCCGGGGATGGGCTCGGGAAAAAGCAGGGGAGCGGAGGACCGATTGGCCTGCACGGCAGATCCGCCTCGTTACCTCGGCGGCTACCCACCCCGGGTTCGCCCAGGCAACGGAGCCAGGTTGGAATTGGCGGGGGCGCCCCATTTGACTTCAGCGCCGGCCTCCATTATCGTGAAAGCGCCCGGCGGCCAGTTAAAGCGCCGAAAGGCCGCAGCCAGCCCAAGGTGGGCTGGGCGCCGTTGAGCAGCAGCCGAAACCAATAAAGCAAATATGCCAATTAAAACAGGATCCAAAGCGCCGGAATTCAAATTGAAATCGAAAACCGCCACCGGGCTGGTGGAGGTGAGCCTCAGCGCCAATCTCGGCCAGAAAAACACGGTGGTGCTGTTTTTTCCGCTGGCTTTCACCGGGGTTTGCACCTCGGAAATGTGCGAAATCTCCGCGGGGATGCCGCAGTATGCCAGCCTGAATGCGGAGGTCATCGGCATCAGTGTGGACAGCCCCTTCGCGCAGGAAGCCTGGGCCCAGAAGGAAAAGATTACCATCACCCTGGCGAGCGATCTGAACAAAGAGACCGCCAAGGCTTACGAGGTGCTGCTGCCTGACCTGGCCGGCCTGGGATCGGTGAGCGCCCGCGCGGCGTTCGTGATCGATAAGCAAGGCGTGGTGCAATACGCGGAGCAAACGGCCACCCCGAAAGACCTGCCGGATTTCAAAGCCGTCAAGGACACCCTGGCCCGGCTGAAATAATAAGCCGGATTTGATGGCAAGCCAGGGCCGCCCGGAAGCTTCTCCCGGGCGGCCAGCCCCCACTTGAAAGCGCACGAAAAAAATGGTGATCCGTGCGCTTTTTTTTGTTAATCTTCAAACCTCATGAAAAAAGCTTGGATTGCGGCAATGGTTATGGCGCTCGTGGAAACTCAGACCTGGTCGGATGAGGGGATGTGGCTGTTCAATGAGCCGCCCCGGAAATTGCTCAAGGAAAAATATGATTTCGAGCCGGACGCCCCGTGGCTGGAGCATCTCCAGCAAGCGTCCGTCCGGTTCAACAGCGGCGGCTCCGGCTCGTTTGTTTCGGAGGACGGCCTGATCATTTCGAACCACCATGTGGGGGCCGACGCGCTGCAGAAATTCAGCGACCAGGAGCATAACTATATGCGCGACGGCTTCTATGCGCGGTCGCGCTCCGAGGAGAAAAAGTGCCTGGACCTCGAGCTCAACGTGCTGATGGGGATCGAGGAGGTGACCGGGCGGGTGAACGCGGCGGTGAAGGAGGGCCTGGGCGCGGAGGCGGCGTTTGCGGCCCGCCGGGCGGTCATGGCGGAGATCGAGAAAGAATCGCTGGCGGCCACCGGGCTGCGCAGCGACGTGGTGACGCTCCACCAGGGGGGCAGCTACCATCTGTACCGGTTCAAGAAATATACCGACGTGCGCCTGGTGTTCGCCCCGGAGCAGCAGATCGCCTTTTACGGGGGCGATCCGGACAACTTCGAGTATCCCCGCTTCGACCTGGATATCTGCCTGTTCCGCGCCTATGAAAACGGGCAGCCCGCGAAGGTGAAGCACCACCTGAAGTGGAGCCAGAAAGGGGTTTCGGAAAACGAGCTGGTGTTCGTCTCCGGCCACCCGGGGCGCACGAGCCGGCAATTCACGGTCGCGGAGCTGGAATACCAGCGGGATGTCCGCATGCCCTATGCG
This sequence comes from uncultured Verrucomicrobiota bacterium, assembly GCA_964409245.1. Lineage (GTDB taxonomy): Bacteria > Verrucomicrobiota > Verrucomicrobiia > Limisphaerales > UBA1319 > CAIMWS01. The sequence continues at coordinate 37,881 of CAYPCQ010000037.1, read as the reverse complement.
CTGCAGTGGCTGCACCGGCAGGAAGTGCTGCTGAACGTGTTCAGCGGCCGCAGCACGGAGCATGCCCGGCGCGCGCGCGAATTGTTTTTCGGCGTGCAGAACAGCCGCAAAGCCCGCGAAGGCATGCTGGCCGGGCTGCTGGATCCGCAGCTGTTCGCCCGCAAGCAGGCGGCGGAAAAACGCCTGCGGGAAATCGTGGCGGGGAATCCCGATCTGCGGGATTGCCAGAACGCGTGGGACCAGATCCAGGAGGCCCAGAAAATCATCGGCGCCCAGGCCCGCGAATTCAACCTGCTGGAAGGGGGCCAGGGCTTCAGCTGCACGCTCTTCAGCATCGCCCGGACGCTGGTGCGCTCGGTGGAGGAACGCACCAAGCCGGGCGGCGAACGGCTGCGCGAATTCCGGGAATCGAACCTGGCCTCGCTGGAGATGGAGCTGTTTTCGGAGGAGCCGCTGTATGACAACCTGGAGCAGGCGCGGCTGGAGGATGCTTTGACCTGGCTGGCGCAGCAGCTCGGCTACGCGCATCCCGTGGTGCAGAAAGCGCTGCAGGGGCGCTCGCCGCGGGCGCGCGCGGGCGACCTGGTCCGCACCACGCAGATCAAGGAAGTGGCCTTCCGGAAAAAAGCCTATGAGCTGAGCCTGGCGGAGCTGAAACAGTGCGCCGACCCGATGATCCAGCTGGCGCTGGCGGTCGATTCCGAGGCGCGGGCCTTGCGGAAGATCGTCGAGACCCAGGACGAGGTGAAAAAACAGGCCTATTCCCGCATCGCCAAGGCCCGGTTCACCGCGGACAAGACGTCCATTTACCCGGACGCCACCTTCACGTTGCGGCTGGCCTTCGGCACCGCGAAAGGCTACGAAGAAAACGGCCGGGAAGTGCCCTTCCAAACCACCCTGGCCGGCCTCTACGAGCGGGCGGCCGAGCACCAGCAGCAGCCGCCCTTCAACCTGCCGCAGCGGTGGATTGACGGAAAGCCGAAGCTGAACCTCGCCACCCCGTTTAATTTTGTCTCCACGGCGGACATCATCGGGGGCAATTCCGGCAGCCCGGTGGTGAACCGGCAGGGGGAGTTTGTCGGCATCATCTTCGACGGGAACATCCAATCCCTGGTGCTGGATTTCCTGTATACCGACGTGCAAGCCCGCGCGGTTTCGGTGAATTGCCAGCCCATCCTCGAGGCGCTGCGGAAAATCTACGAGGCCGGCCCGCTGGCCGACGAGCTGGTGGGCGCCAGGCAGTAATTTGGCGAACTGAACCGCGCGGAGGCGGAGCCCGGCTGGGCGCCGCCGCGGCGGTTCATTTCAGCGGCCGGCGGAAAAGCGGCCCGGAGCGCCGGGAGAAAAAGCCGGGCGTTCCGCGGCGCGTGCGTAAAGGCTTGATTCCCAGCGCCGCAAGCCTAAGCTGAAGCCAGCGTAGTAACCCGTGGCATTTGAAATTATGAATGAGGAAACGACAGTTTGGAAAGGCTCATCCTCCCAGGTGATTAATTTCAACATCCTGGTGTTGAGCAGTTTGATCTTCGCCTTGCTGGTGGTCATCACGGTTCTGGTTGCCAAGCCGCCGGGCGTTTACTTTGCCGGCGCCGCCTGTGCGCTGCCACTCGGTTTTGGCGTGTGGAATTGGCTGGTGAACCGCAGCCGCGTCTATGAAATCACCAGCCAGCGGCTCAAGATCACGGCGGGGGTCTTTTCCCGCAAGACCGATGAACTGGAGCTTTACCGGGTCATGGACATCACCTGGGTGCAGCCCTTCTGGTATCGGATTTTCGGGGTCAGCAACATCGTGCTGACCACCAACGACGCCAGCACCCCCACCGTGGTGCTGCAGGCCCTGCCCCGCGCGGTTTCCATCAAGGATGACCTGCGCGTCCACGTCGAAAAGTGCCGCGATGCGAAGCGGGTGCGGCTGGCGGAATTGGAGTAAGCGCGCCGCTGAGCAATGAATCAACAATCATGAATCCTTCACCCACACCCCGGTTGGTGGTCTGCGAATGGCTGGCTCCCCGGCAGATCGAAATGAACCTCAAAGCCACCAACAAGGACGACCTGCTCGCCGAATTGGTGGCCAAAATACCCGAGTTTGACGACCAGCCGGAGGCCCGCCAAACCTTGCTCAAAGCCCTGATCGAGCGGGAGGAATTATTCAGCACTGGCGTGGGCGAGGGGGTGGCCTTTCCCCACAGCCGCAACGCGCTCGTAGGCCTGGTGGATAAGCCGGTGCTGGTCTTTGGCCGCCACTCCGAAGGCATCCCTTACGGGGCCGAGGACGGCGTGCCGGCCCGGTTATTCTTTCTCCTGGTGGCCCCCACCGTGAACCTGCATCTGCAAATCCTGGCCCGCCTGGGCCGCCTGATGCGGGATCCCCGGCTGCGCCGCGCGCTTTTGGCCGCGGGCCAGCCGGACAACGCCATCGAACTCCTGAAGCAGGCCGAGGCGACTCTTTAATCAACGGGCTGGCTGCGGGCCGGGCCGGGCGGGGGATTTTGGGTTCATGCCCTGCCTTCCGCTCCGGCCAATCGTTTTATTTCCAGGGGGGGGTGTTCATCGACACTTAATATGAATCACTTCGGGGGGCATCATCATTGCCGCCGCAAGCCCATGCCCCCCCAAGCGGCCTTGGCAAAAATTACCTTATGGTCCGTCCAGACATTCCCTGACCTTTTTCGAGAGCAAGCCGATTTTATAGGGTTTTTGGAGATACAGGATGCCCTTTAACTCAGCCGTTTTTTGCCCCGACATGTCCTCGTTGTAACCACTGGAAACGATGACCTTTAAATCGGGTTTATCCGCCTTCAGCTTCCCGGCCAAATCCAATCCCGTCAGGCCTTCGGGCATCACCATGTCGGAAAATAACAAGTCAATTTGCCCTTGGTGCTCCTGCCATAACTTCAACGCCGCCCGGCCGTTGGCAGCCTCCCACACCTGGTATCCCAGGCCCGTCAAACAACGCAGGGCCATCCGCCGCACGGCGTCATCATCCTCCACCAACAAAATCGTCTCCCGGCCCCGAGCCACCGCCCTTTTCGCGGCCTGGACCGGCTCCGGCAGGCGCTGCCGCGTCGGCGGCAAAAAGACCCGGAAGGTGGTGCCCTGGCCAACCTCACTCTCCACCTCCACCCATCCTTTATGCAAGGCGGCGATGCCAGATACGGTGGCCAATCCCAAACCGGTGCCCTGGCCAACGTCTTTGGTGGTAAAAAAGGGATCGAAGATCTGATTTAGAGTCGATTGGCTCATGCCACAACCGGTGTCCTGCACCGACAGGCATACAAAAGTCCCCGGCCGCACTTCAACCGTGCCTTTGATCCGTTCCGCACCAACGGGCACAACGGCGAGGCTGATCGCCAGCCGCCCTCCGCCGGGCATGGCATCGCGGGCATTAACCGCCAGGTTCATCAACACCTGTTCCATCATTCCCCGATCCGCTTCGACCAGCGGCAGTTCCCCCGCTGAGGAATACTGAAGATGGATGTGCTCGCCAATCAACCGCCCGAGCATTTTGAGCAGGCTGGCCACCACTTCATTCAGGTCCAGCACTTTGATATCCAGGACTGATTTGCGGCTGAACATGAGCAATTGGCGGGTCAAGCTGGCGGCCCGTTCGGCGGCCGCCAGCAACTCTTTCAACGATTCCTGGATCTCCGGGTCGAGTTTGGGATTCTGCTCCAGGCAACTGATGTTCATCATCATGGCCGCCAGGATGTTGTTGAAGTCGTGGGCTACGCCCCCGGCCAATTGGCCAATGGCCTCTTGTTTTTGGCTTTGGAGCAACTGCGCCTCCAATTTCTTCCGGTCGGTGAGGTCGATGGTATAACCCCCCAGCAGGGTTTTGCCGCCGAGGAGGATTGGGAATTTGATTGAGCTATAATGGCGGCCATTCAAATCCTCATCCACCTTCAGCACCTCACCTTTGGCAATAACGGCCCGGTCGTCCTCGGTAATCTTCCTGGCCAATCCGGCCGGGAACAGATCAGCCATGGACTTGCCCACGATATCCGTGGCCGAGCTGCCAATCAGCTCGTGAAAATTCTGGCTGGCCAGCAACACCCGGCTTTCGGTGGCGGTTACCTCCTTGACGTAAGCAAAAATCGGCGATTGCTTGATGAACAAGGAGACCAGCGCATTGGTTTCCCGCACCGCCGCCTCCGCCTGCTTGCGCATCAGCGCCGCGCCGAGGTTCGTGGCGATGCCTTCCAGAAGCTCAACCGCCAGGAGGCTGAAACAACCTTTGCGCCGGTCATTAAGCTGGATCAGGCCCACAATCTTATCCTGGCACCGGATCGGCACCAGAGCTACAGAGGCGTAGCCGTGGTGGAGGCACCGGTTGCGCGGATGAGGCCGGGGATCCTGAGGGGACGGCAGGCCGAGCAACGGAAAGGAATCGTTTGTCCAGGCGCTTCCCCCCTTGGTGAAGAGCGGATTGGCCGGATCGGTGTGGCCGGAAATCACCAGGCCGCAGGTGCATTCCAGACCGACCTTGCCCTCTTTGTCCCGGCACATCCCGCCATCGGCGCCACGCTCGGCCAGCGTGTTTTCGGCCAGCAAGAAATCCTTGGGGAAACCTTCCTGGGCGAAATACGGAAAGTCCTCCCCGTCCTGCAGGCGGATGCCCACCGCATCGAACCCGGTCCGCGCCTTCAAGGCGGCGAGGACGCGCTGAATGGAAGCCGCCAAATCGCCGGGCTGGTTGAGGATCTGGAGGATCTCCCGGCCGGTTTCCCGATAGGCCTCCGCCTGCTTGCGCTCGGTGATGTCCTGCACGATCCCGACCGAGCGGAAGGCCTGGCCATCGGGGCGGTAGTGTGTCTCACACTTTTCCAGCACGAACTTGATCCGCCCGTCTGGCAGGCGCAGCCGGTGGGTGGTTTCATAGGGTTTGCCGGTTTCCAACGACTGCGCGTAGGCGGCCTGGACCGCGTCACGATCTTCCGGGTGGATGACCTCCAGGAAAGCCTCGAAAGAGGCAAAGGCGCCTTCCTTGGGAATTTCAAAAATCCGATAAGTTTCATCGGACCAGAGGAGCTGGTTGGTCAGCGGATCGCATTCCCAGCTGCCAAGGTGCGCCATACTTTGAGCTTCATTGAGACGGGCCTCGCTTTCCCGCACCGCCGCCTCCGCACGCCGGCGCTCGGTGATTTCAATGCCAATGCCAATCAGGAACGGCTGGCCTTGGATGAGTATTTGACGGCCCGTCATCAGCATCCACTGGAAGGCCGGCCCACCGCGCAGCAGAACTCGGGCTTCGATGGTCTCGTCTGTGCCATTGCTTAAAACGCTGGCGATTTTGGCGCTGACGAGCTGGCGGTCGTCCGGGTGGATGGTGTCCAGGGCATGGGTAGCGGCGACCTGGCTGTCCGGTTTGCCAACAATGACCTCCCGCTGATAGGCGTTCCACCGGGCATACCGCCCGTTTACATCAATCATGTAGAAGGTTCCGGGTATGCTTTCAACGAGGGTGCGGTTGAGCGCCTGCTCTTGTTTGGCCGCTTCCTCCAGCCGCTTGCGCCCGGTGATGTCGCGAACGAAGCTGCAGTTCCGCTCCTCGGCGCCGAACTGCACATGATTGGCGGTTATTTCCACGGAAATCAAGCGTCCGTCTTTGGTGCGATGCTCGGATTCAAACTTCAGTGAGCCGTGCTGCCGAAGCTCAGCAAAGTGCTGCGACCATTGCTCTGAATTGTAGTGGGGATCAAGGTCCGGCACGGATAATTGCAACAACTCCTCGCGGGTATAGCCAAGGGAGCGGCACGCCGCCTCGTTGACATCCACGACGCGGGCGTCAGCCGTCATCCAAAAGAGCGCATCCGAAGCGTGATCCATGCTGAATCGGGTCAATCGCAGAGCTTCTTCGGATCGCTTTCGCTCGGTGATGTCGCGGGCGATGAACTGCACGGCGGGGGCTCCGCCAAAGGTGATGGGGGAGGCCGTGACCTCCACCGGAATGGCCGTCCCATCCAAGCGCAGGAAGCGGACTTCGGCTGGATAAAAGCCCGCCTCTCCTGCCAGCCGGCGTTGGATGCGATCCAAAGCGGCGGGTTGATCTTCGGGATGGATGAGATCCTCAGCTTTCCTGCCGAGCAAATCGCCTTTGGTCCTGGCCCCAAACTGGCGCACGCCGGTGGAATTGATAAAGACCAGTTTTCCCGCTTGATAAATCCCGATGGCGGCGGGGGATTCTTCCACCAGCGAGCGATAGCGTTCCTCGCTCGCCTGCAACGCCTCCTCCGCCCGCTTGATCCGCAGCAGAGCCTGCACGCGGGCGAGCAATTCCCGGTTGGAAATGGGCCGCGCAATGTAGCCATCCGCGCCGGATTCCAACCCGAGGGACTGCTGATCGGAGGAAGTCTGACTGGCGGAAATCAAGACCACGAAGAGGTGTGCCAGAGATGGCATTGCTTTAATCTGCGCGCAGACCTCCAAACCGTTGATATCGGGCAGCAGGAGGTCGAGCAAGACCAGATCGGGTTGGTTCGCCTGGGCGGCGGCGATGCACGCCTGGCCGGTCGTTGCTTCAAAGACCTCGTAACCCGCCGCTTTCAGGAGCCGCACCGTGGCGCTGAGCGCGTCCGGGTCGTCATCAACGACGAGGATTTTATTATTGGCAGTCATGCTTCACACTCAAATCATGGCGGGGGGCCGGCGGGGCCGGCCATTTGTTGGGCTTGGTCCAGAGTGGCCGCAACGGATTGGATCCACTCGGGGGGGAATCGGGAAGCATCAGTCATCCAGGTCTTGATGCTCGCGATGGCGCCTTGGCGGCCGCCCTTTTCGTCGGCGACGGCGGCGGCGAGCAAGGCGGCGGTGCCCGGCAATCGTTCGCTCCCTGCGGAACCCACAGCCCGGTCAAAATCGGCGGCGAGCGACTGCATCTGGGCATCGCTGAGGTGACTGCGCCGGGCCGCGCACAATTCAGCGGCGGCGGCCAGGAGCTTTTCGTAGGCGGGCCGGTTTTCGGGAATGGCACGGGCCAGTTCCTCGGACAATATTTCCAACTGGGCCTGCAACAGAATCGCGGGTATTCCCCGGCTGGAGAGAACACGGCTCAACCAACTGATCTGCTGGGAAATCCGGGCTGGATCGAATTGGCAGAGAGTGGCCAGCCAGGCTCCATCGCTGCGCGCAAACCGCCGCCCGCGCTCGCCATAACGGGCTTCAAAATAGGGGAACCGCTGCCAGCATAAATCGGCGGCCTGGAGAGCCGCCTTGAGTTCGCGCGCGTCAGCGGGCACCGGGTGGCGGCCCGCCTCGGCATTGATGGAGGTGGCGAGATAGGCCATGGACTCGGATTTGAACGGGTAGAGCGCCTGGAAAACCGCCTGGGTTTGCGCAAAAAACGCGCCGGCATCCTGGGCGATTTGCCCCCGCTCCTCCGCCCGCAAGTGGAGGGTGTTCATGCGGTGTTGAAACTGTCCCCATCGGACCTGGACCTCGGCGCCATAACTGTTCAGATAAGCGAGGCCTTCCGTTCCCGCCAGCAGGAAGGCACGGGCGAATTGCGGCAGGAGGACTGAGGCGCCCAAGGTCGAGCCCTCCAAAACATACAGGCAGCCCAGCAACGCCAGCGGATTCTGAACGGACAGCAGGCGGAGGTGATCGGCGACCTTGAGCGAGGCCTCGGCTGCCTCCTTGATGTCGGCCACGCCCCGCGGCTCAAAAAAACGGAGATCGGCCAGGAGCATGGGCATTTTCCGCATGGGAACCTGCCAGACGGACGCCAATCGGCTGTCATTTGTATTTTCGAGCGCCGGTTCAAGAACCCCATGCACGACGGCCAGGAACCGCAGTTGCCCCACGTAAGACTCCAGCGGCAATTGGCACGCGGCCAGAGCCTGGAAAAAGGCCTGCTCTTGCAGGCGGCAATGCGGCAGCAGGGTTGCCGCCTTAAGTTCCTCCATCAGCGTCAGTTGCTGCCCATACAGTCCTGGTTTCATAGGGTATTAATCTCCAACTTGGGGCCGTTTGGTTTCAGGGGCAGAGTGAACGTGAAAGTAGCGCCGCCGCCGGTTTTGCTCTCCGCCCAGATTCGGCCCTGATGGGCGTCCACCATGCGTTTGGCAATGGCCAGCCCCAAACCGTGGCTCTGGTGGCCGCCCTCTTTTCGGCGCTGGCCGCGCGCAAAGGGCTGGAATAATTTGTCTCTCATCGACTCGGGGATTCCCGGCCCTTGGTCGCTAATGGAGACGGCCACCTGATCGCCGTCGAGCCGGGCCCACAGGCCCACGGTGGTGCCAGCCAAGGTGTGCTCGACGGCATTGCCCAGCAAGTTGACGACCGCCTGTTCCAGCTTGAGTCGATCCAAAGGCAGGGTTGGAACTGGCTCAAGGATGGTTTCGATCCGCACGTTTTTGGCGTCCGCGATTGGTTTCAAGGACAAGCGCGCGGTTTGAAATATCCGGCCCAAATCGGTGGGTTCCAGGTTTGGTTCATTGCGGCCGGACTCGATCATGGCGATATCCAGCAGCTCCTCAATCAGCCGGGTCATGGCCCGGGCACGCTCATGAATGATGTCCAGGAATTGGGCGTGCTCCGCAGTGAGGCGAGCACGGGCCTCGTCCATTAGGAACTCCGCATAGGTCTGGATCACGCTCACCGGCTTGCGCAAATCGTGCGCCGCAAAACCGACAAATTTGTTCTTGAGCGCGTTCATCTTTTCCAGTTGGGCATTGGTTTTTTGCAGCTGGCGAGTGATTCCGTTCAACTCGTTGTTCAACTCAATGAACTGGCGCTGCAAGGCCTGCATTTCGTTGATGTCCACATGCCCGATCGCCAGGATCATGCCCCCGGCCGGATGAAAACCACACTGGATGGTCTGAGGCAAGCCGGCCGGGCAGGCCACATGCAGATGATGAATCCGCGCTGGATCCAGCGCTAAAACTCCCGGGTCCAACACCCCCTGGAAATCAACGAAGACCTCCTTGAAGGATTTGCCAACCACATCCTGGCCCAGCATCGCCGCCGTAAAACGATTCGTTTCCCGCACCACCCCCTGGCGGTCGAATCCGAGGTAAAAAAACGGCGCGTGGTCCCGCAGGTAATGGCCGGTGCTGGTATTGTCGAAGATCGCGGCCATGGGTTAATTTGGTTTCAAAGGGCTAAACCGCTCCAATTCGGTTTCAAGGTGGTCGAGGGAGGAAAGGACGCTGACGCCAGCATACTGCTCGCTGAGTTCCTGGCCACCCCAGTGGAACAGCTGCCCACCCAGCCAGATCGGCAGCTGCGGGTACAACCGGCGCACCTCTTCGATTGCACTCCGCAGGGCGGGGAGATTGAAATAGATGGCAATCGAAAGCGCCAGGACATCCGGACGCAGCTTCCCGATCCTGTTCAACAGGTCCAGCACGGGGGTATTGGCCCCCAGGAAGCACGTGTCCCAGCCCTTTATTTCGCAGATGTCCGCCACCATCCGTCCCCCGACTTGGTGGAACTCGTTAGCCACGCAGGAGACGATCAGGGAGCGCCCCATCGGTTCATGGCCAAACAAGGCGGACGCTGCCACCTGCGCCATCACGCTTTCCGTGATGGCGGTGGCCAGGTGCTCGGCCGCCACCGGGATCCGGTTCGTCTGCCACAGTTCACCAACCTCATAAAGCGAAGCGTGAAACAGGTCCGTGTAAAGCGCCTTGATGGGCACCCCAGCGGCCAAAGCCTGCCGGGCCACGTTCACACAGAAGATCCGATCCCCTCGCAACAGCGCCGCCAAATAGGCATCATAATGGCCGTGGAGCGTCCTCCGCCTTGCATCGGCCGATAGCCCTTGGTGGTTTCCGGGCGGCTGGGCGGCTTTTTCGAGGGCAATTCCGCCCGTCTTTGGGCGCAACCCCAAGGCGCTTGTGACATGGTCAGGCTTGTTTATCATGGCCGTCTTTCCGGGATCGTCTTCAGGCCGCACGCCCCGGCCTTTTCAGCAGGTGCTGCACTTCCCACTGTGGCTGAACACAGCCCGGGGATCTGTTGGGTGGCCTTTTTGGCCCGTTTGCACGGGGCCGACACCATGAACCGTACCAACGGAGAGGTCAAGGTTGGCGGGTGAGATCCGCGTCTGAAGCATGGTGTTCATAGATAGATCAGAACCCAACCGATACCATAAAATCCCCCCCTGTCGATCACCGATTTTCAGCCGTCCGGAAAACCCGGCAGGCTCCCGGCGGCGGATGGCGTTCGGGCGTTGTCCGTGGGGGATGCCCCCCCACCGTTGCGGTGGCATTCCCGCCGGGCCTCGTTTTTTGACCAAGCTGGTTTGGGCTCATCTCCCGGGTCTGCCAGCGCCGGGGCCAATCCCATATCCTTCGATGACAAAATCCGCGCCAGCTCTGGCCCTTGCCGGCCAGGCAACGGTGCAGGCTTAACCTCTAATATACGCTATTTTACGCTATTTACCAAAAATATATTTCCCGGTTGATTCGCCACTTACAGATCGGTTCAAGACCCGCTCAAGGCTCACTCCCAGCCTTGCACAATAATCTGCGGCGCAACCACTTCCAGCCCAACTTCCAAGGAAAACGGCTAAGTCAGCCGAAGGCTGAAGCCCGGCTGAACAAGCTTTCCGGCGAGCCGTTGGGCAGCTCGGCGGAGGTCTGGTTGGATTTTCCAATCCAACCCCGATCCGGCTGGCTGGCGGGTCCAGAGTGGCTGAAAAACGGTTTTCAGCCGTGCAAGCCGCTTGGGGATTTGGCGATCCAGACCGGCAGCCTGGCCTGTAGCCGGGGTGAGGAGGATCGGCAGCGGGCGGTGCGGGCCGGTTTGCGCCGGGCTTCCGCGATGAACTTTTGATCCCAAGACGGTTGCCCACCCCCTGGACCCTCCGGTTTTTTCCATCCAGGCTGGCTGGCCGCGGAAATCTTTTGAAATCCGGCACAACCGGAGGCATATTGCCCCCAGCGTATGGAAATAGCGGTGCTTTGGATCTACATCGTGTTCCTGCTCATCGGCGGCGTTATCGGCTGGCTGCTGGGCAAGAGCAAGGTTTCATTCTTTTTTTCCTGGGCCTTTGGCATTGCGCTGATCCTGTGCGCCCGCCAGGTATTCGATTTCGACAACAGCCTTTGGCTGATCGGCATCCTCTCCGTGGTGTTCCTGATGCGGGTGCTCCGCACCCACAAATTCATGCCGTCCGGCCTGATGCTGGCCGTCACCCTGTCCACCCTGCTGCTGCTGATCGTGTTTTAACCGGCGGGCGGGCCTGGCGCATCCTGCGCCGCAAATATCTGGCAGGGCACTGGGCACTGGCAGCTTCATTTCAAGATGGATTCCAGAAATGGCAATAGACTGGTGGGGAAAAGCACCACGAACATCACCAGTGAAACCAAACCTGGAACAGTGAAGCGAGGCGGTGGTTTTGGACGCGGGTAGGAAGGCGCCAGGCCCAGGGAGGAGAGCCGGTCATAGAGGTTGGGGTGGGAATGGTTTTTGCCCAAAAGCACGGCCGGGATTTGGTTCACTTCGTGCAGGCGCTCCAGGGCGCGCGCATAAATGGCTGGATCGGCAACCTGCCCAACCGCCTGGCGGTCGGCCTGGGTTTCAAGCCGGCGCTGCAAAATCTTCAAAAAATACCTGATGATCAGGCTGGAGTAAAAACCGGCCACCGCCGCCACAAAAACCGAGCTTTGGGCCGAAATCGGGATAAAAAACACCCACGGCAGCTCGGCCAGAATGCCCGCAAAACGCCACGCAATCGTGGCTCTTGATTCCGCGAGATGAGCCAGCTCGTGAAGGCACACGGCCCTTAATTCCTCCTGGCCAAGAACCTGGATGATTTTGCTGGTAAACAGGATGTGCCCGGTTGCTGGCAGGGCGAAGGCATTCGCCAGCGTGCTTTTTACGAGCAGGATCTTTTCTGGCGGGAGGCTGCCTGGCCTGGCGGTGGTGTTTACCAATTCAAGAAGCCAATCCGGAGCTGGCTCAAGAACCTTGAGTTTAAGGCCGAGCCTCAATCCACCCTGCCATGCCAGCAGGATTTGAACCAGGAGGTACCAAACCACCACCAACCCGGCGGCAGGATCCCATGCGGCCGGCATCAAGATCATGGTGGCCAGCAGGATGCCCCATTTGATGAACCGCTGTGCCAAGGCGGCCAGGGTCTCCTGGCCCCAGCTGCGGAAAGTGGATTCAGGGAATACTTTCCGGTCAAAAAAGAAGGCGCCCAGCAGGCTTCCGGAAAAGGCCAGGATCAGAACCAACAGGCATGGCTACGCCAGCCGGGTGGAGCAGGTTATGAAGGCCAGCGAGGTTGCAGGGCCGCAGCCATAAATTGTAAATAGCGCTCTCCCGGGCGGGCTGCAAAAAACGCGCTCTTTCAGACCAGTGTTCCCCGGCTTTCCGGCGCCATTGGATAAGGGATAACCCATTAAGGACCATAGTGGCGGCGGCAATGATCGGGCACGCAGCCAAAAGCAACGCATGATTCATGATTCAGCCTGTAATCTACAGCGGGTTTCCACCGGTAACCAATGCTGTTTTAGGGCGTCTTAAAATGGCGTTTTCCTGGCCCCCTTTACGCCCGAAACGAGCCAGGAAAAATCCACACCGATACCGGGAAGTTTACCGCGGCGGCCAAAATCCACCATCGGAAAAACCGGGCCAAGCGCGGCGCGGCCGGACAGTCTTTCCATTACAAGCCTGATCTGATCGGGATAAATGATGAATGACCAAGGCTTGCGTAAAAAGATCCCGCACAAACGACAACCCAATCGCATGGTCACGCTTTAACCGCGCGATTCCAGCCTCCAGCCAATCCTTCCACCTCTGTCAGCAATTAGCCGGAACCGCGGCCGAGGCTCACGCCAACAACCTGCAAAATGATATTAGCATTAGGGTTTTTGCATTGTAATCATGGAATCCTTACGCGCCAGAACTGGCAGTGATCGGTGAGGGTGGGTTTGAATTGGACTGGGATCGGTGAGTTGACACCCTGGCCGGTGAGTTGCTGGCTTATGGCCCAGGCCGCTAAATCGGTGGTCGATTCGATAACCACCTTGGCCCCTTCCGGAGCGCGGATTTCCAGGTTCAACGATCGGTCCGCCCCGATAATCAGAGTGGCCAGCCTGGCTGCCCCGATCGTCTGATCCGCCTGCGCACCCAGATAAAGCGGGCTGCCTGGATTGATAGCCCGGACGGTGATGCTGCCTGGACCCAGCACCGTGAGCTTGTTGCCGATAATCATGGCCGGACCGCTCAAGACCGTGAAGGCAACCGACAGGCCCACGCTGCTCGTAGCCGCCAGCAGGATGGTCTGCCCACTCTGCACCTGGCCGCTTATGGGCGCAAAGTTGATGGTCTGTTCACCGCGGCCCACCGTAAAACGGTTGGTCACCGAAACCGCCGCCAGCCAGTTGGCGTCCCCGCCCTGGTCGGCAGCCACCGCGATGCCGCCAACGCCCGTCAGCCGCAGCTGGCTGGCCGTTACCAAGGCCGGACCGGACACCAGGCGGAAGGTGGCCGGCAGCCCACTGTCCGCCGTGGCGGCCAGCGCCACCAGGTTCGTCGAGTAAGGCCGGTCGGCCAAGGTGGTGAAGAGGATCTTTTGCGGCGCTTGCGCCACCACCACCGTCTGGCTGGCAGCAGCCGGCAGATAGAGCGCCGATCCAGCCTGGGCCGCCTCCACTGCCACCGTGCCGGCCCCGGTGAAAGCCAGCCCCTCCCCCACCAAGGAACCCGGGCCGGACACCAGCCGATAAGTGACCGGCAGGCCTGAACTGCTATGCGCTGCCAGCGCCACCGGCCCATCACCATAAGTCTTGGCCCCCACCGCCGTGAACTGGATCGTCTGCGGCGCTTGCACCACCGTCATGGTTTGGTCCCTGGGTGGAGCCGCCTCGTAGTCCCCATTGCCCGCCTGCGAGGCACGCAGCACCACCGGCCCAACGCCAGTTAGCGTCAGCTGATTGCCGGAAACAGTGGCCGGCCCGGACAACACCTCGAAGACCACTGGCAATCCGGAACTGGCCTCCGCCCGGAGCGCCAGCGGGGCTGCCGTATAAACCTGGGTGGAGGATGCTGCAAACTCCACGGTTTGGCTGGCTTTGGCGGCATTTGCAGCCAAATCAGCCGATGCTGGCAAAAAATCCACCGAACCCGGCTGGGCGGCCCGCAGCACCACCGCGCCGGCGCCCGTCAGGAGCAACTGCCCGCCATTCACCGCCGCCGGACCGCTCACCACGGTGTAAGTTACCGGCAAGCCACTGCTCGCGGTGGCCTGGAGTGGGACCGGGCCGGCGCCGAAGCTCAGCTCCGGAAGTGCCGTCCAGGCAATGCTTTGGGCAGCCGGGGCGGCCACAAGTTCCAACTCAGCGGTGGCGGCTCCCCAAGTGTCATCCCCGGCCTGGGTGGCCCGAACCCGGACCAAGCCGCCTCCGGTGGCGATGAGCTGGCCGCTCTCCAGCCGGGCGGGCCCACTGAGGACGGCCAGGCTGACGGGCAGCCCGCTGCTGGCGGCGGCACCGATGGCTACGGGGCCGCCCTGGAAAGCCAGCCCACTGCCCCCGGCAAAGGCGATCGACTGCTTTTTCAGGAGGTTCAGCCTCACGGGCAGGCCCATCACCGCCTGGCTGAAATCCGGGCTATACAACATGGGCCAAACCGTGGCCGATTGCTCCAGGGCAAAAGCCCCCAAGTAGAAGTTCGCAGCGGCGTCCGGGGGCTGGCCGTCCAAACTGTAAAACACCAGCCAATCAGCCTTGCTGTGGGCTATATTCACCACAGCGGGCGGCAGAGTGGTGGCGCTGTTTGTCGTCTCTTTTTCATTCAGTGAAACGATCAAATCCAAAACCTCCACACTGAAGGTGTTGGTCACCGACAAAATCCCATCGCTCAAAGCCACTTGAAACACATTGGTCGAGGGAGCCTGTTTGCGCAGAGGCGTCCAGGTCAGCAGACCGGTGCTGGTCATCATGGCGTTGGTTGGGCCCGCCACCAGCCGGTAGCTCAAGGGGTTGGCCGGCAGGTCTGAGTCACTGCCCGCAAGTTGCAGGCTGAACGATTGGCCGTAAACCAGCCATTGGCTGTCGATGGCCGCCAGCACGGGCGCTGCATTGGCCTCGGTGACCTGGACGGTAAACTTTTGCTCCGCATAAAGCCCAAAGGGGTCGGCCACCCGCACCGTCACCGGGTAGCTCCCTGGGCCTTGGGCTTCAGCAGGAATCCAGGTGATCTGGCCGCTGCCGGCGTCAATGGCCATCCCCTCCGGCGCTTGAATGAGCGAATAATTAATGGTTTGGGTGGGCAGATCCAGATCTTCCCCCGGCACTGTTCTGCTCCATAACTGCAGCTCCGGGATGGTGGCATCGGCCAGGGGCGCAAGGGTGGGAGGGTGATTCACCTTGGCGACATCGAGATGGATGGTCGTCTGGCTGCTCAAGGGTGGATTCCCGTTATCAGCCACCTCAAATACCAAATCGTAGCCCTGACCTCCGTCAGCCTCCCCGGTGTGCCAGCTCACAGCGCCGGTTTTGGAATCCACCAGAACTCCGGCTGGCCCACTCACCAACCGATAGGCCAGGGTGTTAGCCGGAAGATCGGCATCCGTGGCTTGGAGTTGGCAAGTCCAGGTCTCTCGCTCAACCACTGATTGAGGCAATGCATCGGCTAGCTTTGGTGCAAGGTTGGCCTCCTGCACATTGAAGGTCAGAGTTTGGGTGTCGGTGGCTGCCGGGTTCGTGGCCGCCGTCCCCCGGATTACGGCGCTGTAAACCCCTGGCCCTTGGGCTTCAGCCGGAGTCCATGTCAACCGGCCACTGGAAGAATCCACGCCTAAACCAGCAGGACCGCTTACTATTTGGAACGTTGCGCCACCAAAATAACTAATTTCATTTGTGCTTGCCAACATATTTAATTGCATTTCTTCAAATAGTTGGACATTATTTATTGGATAAAAGATCCACTTTTCATAGCAACCAATATCTATCTTTCCTCCAAGGATTCGAGGCTTTCCATCCGTGTCGGACTTATCGGATTCGGCAATTGGCCATGAAAAGGTTGTTCCAGCCCAGAAGTTTTCTTTGAGCCTATAACTTTCATTATTTCCTGTATTTATTGCAATACTTTCTTCCTTAAGATGAAAGTCATTCCGTGCGGAATCGACAAATTTAGGATCAACGGAAGTGTTTGCCATTCCATAATTTACCAAGCGCTCAAATGGGGTCGGTATTGATGCAAATCCTCCTTGAATAACTGAGTAGTCAATATCAAGTAACCCACCGGCAACCCGCGCACTTGTTGAATTCCCATATAAAATGGAATTCCGAACTTTAACGACTGAACCCACAATTAACCCTTCATTTTTATTATTCGCAACAGTACAATTAAAAACACTCAATGGAACATCGCCACCATAAATTCCGAATGTCGCATTATTATACAAAAGAGAATCGCGAATATTAACCATACCGCGATCACATCCCAATTCGATCCCGCCAGTGCCGTTTTCATAGCTTTTACAGCGCCAAAGCTCTTCAAACCCAGCACAAATAACCGCAATTCCAGACCTTACATTGTTTCTAGCTATAATATTATAATATTGTGAGTATGTTAACCCAACGGATTGCAATCCATTGTTGCCTTCAATTAAAAGTCCATTTGATAAGTTGGAATAACATATTACATTTTGAACACGCCCCATAAATCTAGCAGCATGGAGGCCTGCGGGATAGCCATTAAATAAAGCTAATCCCATAATACAGCTTCGCCTGGTTGCATATGGTTCACAACCTATTTTTAAACTAGGCAAACCGTTTCTGCCACCATCTATGGCCGTAGATAAAATATCATCCTCATTTCCACTTTGACCTTTCTCTCCAATAATATCAACTTCCTTTATTGGCGAACTACAATTTACATTTTCTTTATACACACCAGGAGCTATTAATATAGTATCTCCGCTTATTGATGCATCAACAGCAGATTGAATAGTTCGGTATTGCTGAGGGACTCGCAACGTAGACGCTTGGACTATATTGCTCATCAAAATATATGTAATTACAAAGCGTTTGAAAATTGTTGTGCGATATATTTGCGTTAATCTATAATATATTGATGTTTTCATTTGAACTGTAATATTGTTAATAATAATATACATTGCATACAATTATATATATGTGCTTTTGGCTCAGAATAATAATAACTAAGAAAGAAACATAAATATCTCAATTGTAATGTGTTATTTCATTGCTGAAAACACGATGAATGATTGAAGAAATAAGAGAGTCAGTATCAAACAAATCACCCGCATGCATAACAGGTTTATAATATTATTAAGTTTCATGAACAATAGTATTTATTATCATAATAAACCCAAAAAATGACAACTTCTAAACCAGGCGGCCAAAAAGACGTGCTGGATAAAACCGGAACCATTGCAGAACATGGGATTCCCTCTGGTGTCCTTCCCACCGCGATCCCGTCACAAAATGGCAATTTGGTGCAATCATTCGCCCTCACGCAACGTCGCTACGCCTAATTCGTGGCATAACTGGTTGCTGGTGCGTAAGCCTAAGGTATCTGCCAATGGTGTCAATAATCTATTGCAAAATATTTGCACAGTCATAAAAACTATTGCCATACTTTATGTTTTATGTTCCCTGGAGGGGAGTGTCAGGAAAACCCTACAAACAGTTGTAGGGTTTTTCCAGGAAACCGCCCGCAAAAGACCCTGAATCCATAACGTAACATGCTCATAATAAATATGTTGTGTAATTTGCAATGGAGCGCGAAAATTGCGGAAGCTATATCGTTATAGTAACATAAAAAGGGGCCATCAACGAGCTATCTGCCACCAGAAATATAGTCGCTTCTGCGACATGGCACAACTCGCTGTTCGATTGCGGATTGATCCCTTGATTCAGGCCAATCGCAACTGGTTTTAGTTTTGATCATGCCGAACTCATGCATTTGTAAGCTGTGCGTGGAAGATCCTCTGGCGCAGGACTTTCGTCATCCGGCAATGGCAAAACTAATCGTGATCAGCGGCCAAGGAGTAATTATTGAGGGGGGGGCACGGGGAGGAAGCCGGATGCCCGCTGGTTGCTGGCTTGATAATCCGGGCGAAACGTGAAACCATGCCGGACAGGTTAGCGATTTATGAGGAAGTTAAATCCACCGCTTGGGATCCTGGGCTGGGCCTGGGGCATCGGTCCGGAAACCATCCGTTTTGCCAAAAGGCGGGCGGCGGGCACGGTGCCGCTGCCCTGGCTGGCCTGGCGGCCGGCCAGCGCGGAAGCGGGGATCGAAATCCCGGAGGCGGGGCTTTGAGCATGGCCCGGCTTTTCCAGTTTTGCCCGCGGTGTGGCGCCCCGGATTTTTCCGCGCTCCGGCCGAACCTCCTGGCCTGTGCGCGGTGCGGTTTCCATTACTATTTGAACCCGGTGATCAGCGCCACGGCGATCGTGGCCGATCCGGCCGGCCGGCTGCTGTTGATCCGGCGCGCGAAGGCGCCCGCCTTGGGCAAGCTGGCGTTCCCCGGGGGGTTCATCGATTTCGGCGAAACGGCGGAGCAGGCGGTGCGGCGGGAGCTACAGGAGGAATTGGGCCTGGAGGTTCTGGCCCAGCAATACCTGACCTCCCATCCCAATAACTACCTTTACCGCGAGGTGGAATACCGGGTGCTGGACCTGTTTTTCACGGCGCGGGTGCGTGGCTATGAAATCCGGGCCGAGGCGGCCGAGGTGGCGGATTACCATTGGGCGGCTCCGGAGGCCATCGATCCCGCGGAATTGGCGTTCGATTCCGTGCGGGCCGCGCTGGCGGCCTGGCTCGCCCACCCACAATCTGGAAAGAAGACTTCCCTATGAAAACAAAACTGATCCCGGCCTGGGCCTGGAACACCATCCGCCGGCTGGCGCTGGCCGGGTTGCTGGCCGGCGCCCCGGCCGCTGCAAACGCCTTGGGGACGGCCCTGAAGGGGCCGCACGGGGACATCGAGGAGATCGTGTTCGCCGTCCGCCTGCCGTATGAGGATCCGCACTGGTATGCGAACATCGGCTATTACTGCAACGACGAAAGGCAGAAAGCCTGGGCCGGGAACGGGAAGCCGGACGCGGGCCGGTTGTGCATCCTGAACCTCAAAACCGGCGGGGTGACCTGCCTGGTGGATGCCCCCGGGGGATCGGTGCGCGATCCGCAGGTGCATTATGACGCCCGGAAAATCCTCTTTTCCTTCCGGCCGCCGGGGACCGAGTTTTACCACCTTTATGAGATCAACCGGGACGGGTCCGGGCTCCAGCAGCTGACCCGGGGCGAGGTGGACGATTACGAGCCGATTTACCTGCCGGACGGCGGGCTGTTGTTTATCTCCACCCGGTGCAACCGCTGGGTGAACTGCTGGAAAACGCAGGTGGGGATCATGTACCGCTGCGACGCGGATGGGGGGCACATCCGGCAGGTTTCGGCCAACACGGAGCACGACAACACCCCGTGGATGATGCCGGATGGCCGGGTGCTCTACACCCGGTGGGAATATGTGGACCGCAGCCAGGTGGATTTCCACCACCTGTGGACGATGAACCCCGACGGCACCCAGCAGGCGATCTATTATGGGAACCAGCATCCGGGGATCGTGATGATCGATGCCAAGCCGGCGCCGGGGACCACCCGGGTGATGGCCAGTTTTTCGCCCGGCCACGGGGCGTCCGACCACGCGGGGATCGCCACGCTGGTGTCCAACCACCAGGGGCCGGATGACCGGGCCATGGCCCGGCCGCTGCACCGCGGCCCATGGATCATGGACCCGTACCCTTTGTCCGCGGACTCCTTCCTGGCGGCGCGGGGCAGCCAGATCGGCTGGTACCATGGCGGCAGCGAGGCCACGGTGCTGCTCACCTACACCAATGGGCCGGGCGGGGTGCATGAGCCCCGGCCGCTGGCGCCCCGGCCCCGGGAGCCGGTCATCCAGGCCCGGGCCAAACCCGGGAGCGCCACCGGGCAGATGATCCTGGCGGATGTGTATCAAAGCCGCGGGCTGGAAGGGGTGAAGCGCGGAGAAATCACGAAGCTGCTGGTCCTGGAGTCGCTGCCCAAGCCGGTGAATTTCAGCGGCGGGCCGGACCTGGTCTCCTGGCTGGGGACGTTCACGCTGGAGCGGGTGCTGGGCACGGTGCCGGTGGAGCCGGATGGCTCGGCTTATTTCGAAGTGCCCGCGAACCGCCAGGTTTTTTTTGTGGCGCTGGATCAGCATGAGGCGGCGGTCAAGCGGATGCAGAGCTTCACCAGCGTGGCGCCCGGGGAGGTGGCCGGGTGCGCCGGGTGCCATGAGCGGCGGCAAACGGCGCCGGCCCACCCGGGCCGGGCCGCGGTGGCAGCCTTGCGCCGGGCGCCCAGCGCCATCGAGCCGTTCGCGGGTTTCCCCGGCGTGGTGGACTTCGGGCGGGATATCCAGCCCATCCTGGACCGGCATTGCGCCGGCTGCCACGACAGCCAGCGCCGCGAGGGCGGGGTGCGGCTGAGCGGCGGCCTGGGCCCGCACTGGTCCTTGAGCTATTTCCAACTGCTGGCCTGGGGCCAGGTGGCCGATGGCCGGAATGGCCTGGGCGGCCAGCCGGTCCGTTCGCTGGGGGCGGGCGCCAGCCCCCTCCTGGCGAAAGGGGCGGGGGGGCATTACGGGGCGCATTTTTCCGGGCGGGATTGGCGCATGGTCTGGCTCTGGCTGGAGAGCGGAGCCGCTTACGCCGGATCCTATGCCGCCTTGCGCAACGAGGCCGAGCAGAACACCCCGGAGGCCGCCACGGGCGCGGTGTTCCTCAAGCACCATGCCCTGCTCAAGCGCCGCTGCGGCTCCTGCCACGAGGTGGATGACCCGGATCGTGAAGCGGGCCGGCCGCTGCCTTATATCCCCAAATTCAAGGGACCCCGCCCGGGCATCAAGCAGCCCATCGCCTACTATGAGCGGCAGGTGCTCAAGCAGGATCCCCACCAGCGCTTCAGCCCCAATGTGCTCCTCGACTTCACCCACCCGGAGCATTCCAGCCTGCTGCTGGGGCCGCTCGCCAAGGCGGCGGGCGGATATGGCAGCTGCGGCCTGGGCTGGAAGGACCGCCAGGATCCGGACTACCAAACCTTGCTGGCGGCCATCCGGTCCGGCCAGGGTTTGCTGCAGGCCCGGCCGCGCTTTGGGGCCCCGGAGTTCCGGCCCAACCGCCAATATGTGCGGGAAATGAAAAAATACGGGATCCTGGCCGCGGCGTTCGACCCGGAGCGCGACCGCCTGGATGTGTTTCAAACGGACCAGAAGTATTGGCAATCCCTGTGGGCAGACAGCGTCCCGGAGGAGGCGGCCGGGCGCTGAACCGATTCCTGCCGCCGCCGATCAGCGTGAAAATTTTGCTCGTTCCGGGAATTAATGTGATCTATGATCAACGTATTAGTTTGGTCATCCGTTGACTGGGCGGCCGGCCTGGACCCCAAAGCCGGCGGAGAAATGAACCGATGGAAAATCCTGTGCCAAATCCAATGAGTTCCCACGACGAACGCTACCGGCAGCTTCTGGCGCGAGCCGGCGAGGCCATTATGCTCCTGGAGGCTGGCAGCCTGCGGGTGCTGGAGGCCAATCCAGCGGCGGAGCAGTTGCTGGGGCCCTGGCTCAACGGCATCCGGGAAGAGCGGGCGGCCGCGCTGTTCCCGGGGCAGCCGCAGGCGGCCGGCCAGCCTGGGCTGGACTGGCTTTTGGCCCTGTGCCGGAAAAGGTTTGTGGATGTGCGCTCGGGGGAGGGCCGGATGCTGGCGGTGGAGGTGGACGGCGCGCAGCTGGATTATGCCGGCCAGCCAGCGTTCCAGCTTTTTCTCCAGCCAGTCAGCGAACACTCCCAGCTTTCCCACCAACTCTGCACGGCGGAAAAGCACATCACCAGGGGCCGGTTTTTCCCGGGTGCGTTGTTCGAGGTGATCAATCCCCTGACCGTCATCAGCGGCTGCCTGGATATCGTGCTCAAACAGACCGCCTTGCCATCGGAGGCGGTCAGCTACCTGGCCAAAGCCATCGCTGAGAGCCAGCGTGGCATCCGCGTCCTGCGGCATCTGCTGTTGGCCACCCGGCAGCAGCCAGCCAGCCGGGAGCGCCTGGACCTCAACGAGCTGGTCCGCCGCACCGCCGATTTCAAGCACCAGGAAATCCTGGATTCCCGGATCGACCTGCAGCTGGCCCTGGAAAATGGCCTGCCGGAGACCGTCGCGGATGTGGACCAGGTGCAGCTGGTGCTGTTGATCCTGCTGTGCAATGCCTTCGATTCGCTGGCGGCGGTGCAGGCCGCCCGGATCCTGAAAATCTCCACCTGGCAGGCCGGCGCCTGGCTGAACTTGCTGGTGGAAGACAGCGGCCGCGGGGTGCCAGCCGAAATCCAATCCTGGCTGTTTGAGCCGTGGGTCACCACCAAGCCGAACAGCGAGGGAACTGGTTTGGGGCTGTCCACCGCCCGCACCCTGCTGGCCCACAATTTCGGCCGGATCAGTTACCGGCAGTCGTCGCTGGGGGGGGCGGGATTCCTGGTGGAGCTGCCGATCCTGGAGCCGCGGGCGGGGAGCGCCGGCGCGGCGGAGCCGTACTCCGCCCCGGCGGCGGGGGCGCCAGTCCCGGCGGCCGGCCCATCCCAACGCATCCTGGTGCTGGACGACGATTTGCCCGTGGCGGAAATGCTGGGCGAGATGGTCCACCTGCTGGGCTACCGCACCGAAGTGTGCTTTGCCCCGCTGCAGGCGCTGCAACTTATCCTGCAGCAGCCGTTTGACCTTATTCTTTCGGACTTCCATATGCCCGATCTCAATGGCCGGCAGCTCTACGAAAAAGCCGTCCAAGCACGCCCGGAGCTGGCCCGGCGTTTCGTTTTCCTGACCGGGGATGTGGCTTATGCCGAAGTGCAGGCTTTTTTCCAGGCGTCCGGCGCCCCCAGCTTGAGGAAACCGTTCACCCTGAATCATTTGAGCGAGGCCCTTTCCACCGCGCTGGAGCGGGCCGGGGCCAGGCCCTAGCCATTGGCAAGCCCGCCCATGGGAACCAGCAGGCGCCAGGCCGATCGGCAGCCGCGGGGTGGCCAGCCCGCCACCGGGCTGGCGCGGGCGCTGTCCAAGCTCGGGTTTTGCTCCCGGAGCCAGGCGGGAAGCTGGATCGGTGACGGCCGGGTGAAGGTGAATGGCGTGGTGCGCCAGGATCCGCTATGGCCGGTGCGGATTTTGGTGGATCGCATCGAGGTCGATGACCGCCGGCTGAAGGCGCCCGGGTACGTTTACCTGCTGCTGAACAAACCGCGCGGGCTGGTCACCACCACCCGGGACGAACAGGGCCGGGCCACGGTTTTTGAATGCCTGCGGGAGGCGGCCCTGCCGCGCGTGATGCCGGTGGGCCGGCTGGACCAGGCCAGCGAGGGATTGCTGCTGTTCACCAACGACACCGCCTGGGCCGATGGCATCACCAGCCCGGACTCGCACTGGGACAAAACCTACCACGTGCAGATCGACCGGCTGGCCGATGAGGCTTTGCTGCAAGGCCTGCGGGCGGGCCTGGCCGTGGAGGGGGATTTCCTGCAGGTCAAACAGGCCTCCAGCGTGCGCCAGGGCCGGCGCAATTGCTGGCTCGAGCTGGTCATCGACGAGGGGAAAAACCGCCATCTGCGCCGCCTGCTGGCCGGCTTCGGGATCAGCGTGCTGCGGCTGATCCGCATCGCGGTGGGGCCCCTGCGGCTGGGGCCGCTGGCCAAGGGCGCCTTCCGGCATCTGGCGGCGGAGGAAGTCCGGGCCTTGCGCCAGGCGCCCGGCCGGAGCCGCCCGGTGCCATAGCAGGCGCTCCCGCACCCGGCGCGGGCGACTCCCTTTGGGCCGGCCGGGGATCATCCGCCACGATCTTTTTGCAAAAACCAGAAGGGTATGTTATTCTAGGGCAGGTTGGCCCGATGAACCATGGGAGTACAACCCGGGTGGGTTGTTGGGCCTTCCAAATTAAGCCATTCTTAGCGAAAATATTTGGAAAAGAAATTGAGTATGATGACACGCCGCCAAGCAATCACCACCGCAGCTTTAGCCCTGGCCGCCGGCGCCAGCGGCCAGGCCGCCGAAATAACCACCGTGAAAACCAAGGAATCCGCCACCCGGCCCGCCCCGGTGGCGGCGGGGCCGTTCACCCTGCCCGCGCTGCCTTACGCGCTGGACGCGCTGGAGCCGCACTTCGACGCCAAGACGATGGAAATCCACCATGGCAAACATCACGCCACCTACGTGGCGAATCTGAACAAAGCCGTGGCCAGCCTGCCGGAATTGGGCCGCAAAGACATTGTGGATTTGATCAAGGGGCTGGACAAGGTGCCGGACACCTCCCGCCTGGCCATCCGCAACCATGGGGGCGGACATTTGAACCACAGCCTTTTCTGGACCCAGTTCGCCAAGGAACCCCAGGTTCACCCCCGCGGGGAACTGAATATCGCCATCGAACAGCGCTATAATAACTTCGATGGCTTCAAGAAGTCGTTTGTGGAGGTGGCCACGCTCTGGTTCGGCAGCGGCTGGGTATGGATGGTGGTGGATAAATCCAAGCGCCTCCGCATCGAAGGCCTGCCCAACCAGGACAGCCCATATTCCAAAGGCTTCGTGCCCATCATGGCCATCGATCTCTGGGAACATGCCTATTACCTGAAATACCAAAACCGCCGCGTGGAGTATATCGACGCCTTCTTCAAGGTGCTCGATTGGGGCGTGGTCCGCGAACGGTTCGACGCGGCGCTCAAGTCCCTCTAAAGCAAACTGCAAGCAGGCCGCCCGGATCCGTGCAGGAACCGGGCGGCTTTTTTGTTCCGCCGGGAGGCCGGGCCGGGAGCAAGGAAATGCCCCCCGGGCAGCCGGGCCGGCCGGCCCCGGCGCCCGGCCAGATTAAACTGGCAAAAGGTCTGGCCGCGTGGCATATACGGAAAGCAATATGAGCGATCTCCAAGTCATTCAGCAGGCGTTGCAGCGGGCTGCCCGCCGCGGGCGCTGGCTGCGGGCATGGCGCGGCCTCTGGCAGGGATTCCTCATCGGGGCGGTGCTCTGGCTGGTGGTTTTGGGCTGCTACAAGGTGCTGCCTTTGCCCGCGCCAACCCTGGCGGTGGCAGGCGCGGCGGCGCTGGCCATGGCTCCGCTGGGATTGCTCTGGAGCGGCCGCCGCGCGGTGACGCTGGCCGAGGCGGCCCGCTGGGTGGACCTCCGCGAAAATTTCCAGGAGCGCCTGAGCACGGCGCTGGAAGTTTCCGGCCGGCCGCAGGCCGGGCACTGGGGCCGCCTCCTGCTGGCGGATGCCGCCGTGTGCGCCCGCAAAATCGATCCCCGGCGCCTGGCGCCGGTCAGCCTGCCGCGGGCCAGCCACTGGACCTTGCTCACGCTGGCGCTGGCGCTGGGGCTGGGATTCATCCCCGAGTACCGCAGCCAGGAGCTGCGGAAAAAGCGGCTGGACGCCGAAGTCATTAAATACACAGGGGAGCGGCTGGCGGAATTGACCCGGCATTCGCTGGAGCAGCGCAAGCCGGTGCTGGATAATACCCAGCAGCGGCTGGATGCCGTGGGCCAGCTGGGCGAACACCTCGCCAAAGCCACGGTGTCCCGCGCCGACGCCCTGAAGGATCTGGCCTCCCTGGCGGACAAGCTCAAACAGGATGCCCGGCAGCTGGCCCAAAACCCCGCCTACAAACGCCTGGAGCAAGCGGCCCGGGGCACGGGCGGCGAGAAGAATTCGCCGGCCAACGCCCGGATGCAGAAACAATTGGAAGAAATCCAGAAAGCCCTGGGCAAAAACCCCGCCGCGCCGGAAGCGCTGGACAAGCTGAAACAGGAGCTGCAGAAAGCCACCCAGGCGGCCGCGGGCCTCGCCAACAAGGATTCCGCCGGCGATTCCCAAGCCAAGGACCAAATGAGCCAGTCCATGGCCAATCTGGCCCAGCAGGCCAAGGATATGGGACTGTCGCTGCCCGGCTTGGAGGACGCCATCCAGGCGCTGCAGGCCGGCCAGGCCGACTTGCTGGTGCGGGATTTGAATGCCGCGCTGACCGATCTGGAGAAAATGAAGGAGATGGCCCAGGCCTTCCAGCAGATGCAGCAGCACGGCGAGCGGCTGGGCAAGGATCTGGCGGAACAGCTGGAGATGGGCCAGGCCCAGGCCGCCCAGGGCACGCTGGAAAAAATGACCCAATCCCTGAAAGACGGCGCGTTGAAGCCGGAAGACCTCAAACGGATCCTGGAGGAAGTCGCCAAGGCGGTGGACCCCGCCAAGGATTACGGCAAGGCGGCGGATTTCCTGAAAAAAGCCGCCGGTGAAATGCAGCAAGGGAAAGCCGGGCAAGCCTCCGAAAACCTGGCCGCGGCCGCCAGGGAATTGGAGCGGATGCTGGCCGAAGCGGGTGACCTGGAATCGCTCAAAGCCTCCCTGGACGCTCTGCAAAAAGCCAGCTTTTGCGTCGGCACCGGCCAGAATTGGATGAGCGGCCTGCGGCCCGGCCGCGGCGGGAAACCCGGCAAAGGCTTCGGCACCTGGGCCGATGAGGAAGGCTGGCTGGAATACCCCGAAATCTCGGAACTATGGGAGAATCCTCCCGACGACCGCGGCGCGCTGGACGCCCGGAGCGCCCAGGACCGCGGCGAGGGCCAGCTGGCGGACAACCTGGATCCGGCCAAGCTGCGGGGCCAGCTGCAGCCAGGCCGCTCCATGCCGGGCATCTCGCTCAAGGGGGTGAGCATCAAAGGCACCAGCACGGTGGAATTCAAGGAGGCGTCCATGGCGGCGCAGTCGGAGGCCCAGACCGCGCTGAGCCAGGACCAGATCCCCCGGGCCTACCAGGGGGCGGTGAAAGGGTATTTCGACGATTTCAACAATCTGAAAAAATAATATGAACACGGAACAACAGATTGCCGCCTTCCGCCAGCTATACACGGCCTTGCGGGCCGAGATCGGCAAGGTGATCGTGGGCCACGAGACGATTGTGGAAGGCACCCTGGCGGCCATTTTCGCGGGGGGGCACGTGCTGCTGGAAGGGGTGCCGGGGCTGGGGAAGACCCTGCTGGTCCGCACGCTGGGGGATATCCTGGATCTGCCCTTCAGCCGCATCCAGTTCACGCCGGACCTGATGCCGGCGGACATCCTGGGCACCAATCTGGTGATGGAAACCGGCAACGGCCGCAAGGAGTTCCAATTCCAGAAAGGGCCGATATTCGCCAACCTGGTGCTGGCCGACGAAATCAACCGGGCGACCCCCAAAACGCAATCGGCCCTGCTCGAGGCCATGCAGGAAAAGAGCGTGACGGCAGGCGGGGAGATGCGGAAATTGACGGAGCCGTTTTTCGTCCTGGCCACCCAGAACCCCATCGACCAGGAGGGGACCTACCCGCTGCCGGAGGCGCAGCTGGACCGCTTTTTCTTCAAGCTGGTGGTGGGCTACCCGAGCGCGAGCGAAATGACCGAGGTGCTCACCCGCACGACGGAAACCTCCCAGCCCAAAGCCTCCCGCATCGTGCAGCGGGACACCCTGCTGGAGATGCAGCAGCTGATCCGCCAGGTGCCGGTGGCCACCCACGTCAAGGATTACGCGGTGCGCCTGGTGCTGGCCACGCATCCCAAGACGGAAACCGCCGCCCCCATCGCCAGCCAATTCCTGCGGTTTGGGAGCAGCCCCCGCGGCGCGCAGGCGCTGGTGCTGGCCGGAAAAGTCCGCGCCTTGAGCCAGGGGCGGTTCAATGTGAGCTTCGACGACCTGCAGGCGGCGGTGCTGCCAGCCTTGCGCCACCGCCTGATCCTGAACTTCGAGGCCGAGGCCGAAGGCCTGGCGACCGACCAGATCCTGGAGCAGATCCTCAAGGACGTCCCCAAGGATAAATCCCTGGCCCCGGCCGCCTAAGCCATGTCCATGCAACCGGCCCAGCCGTGCTGGCTGTTTCTTTTGCCGCAAGCCAGCGGTCATGCGCCACGCATCCCGATCGGAGCGGGACGCATGGCCCACGGCCCGGCGGGCACCAACACCGGCGGAGCCATTACCGGCCGCCCCAAGGCCGGGATCCGGCGGAGCCTATGAACCAGACCCTCCTGAGCCCTTCCCTGCTGCGCCGGCTGGAGCAGTTCCAGCTCCTGGCGCGCCGGCGCTCCAAGAGCGCCGCCCGCGGCGAGCGCCGCAGCCGGGCCCGGGGGCACTCGGTGGAATTCGCCGACCACCGCAGCTACGTGCCCGGGGACGACCTCCGCTACCTGGACTGGAATCTATACGGGCGCCTGGACCGGCTATTCCTCAAGCTCTACGAGGAGGAGCGGGAATTGCCGGTCACCATTTTCCTTGATGCCAGCGAATCCATGGCCTTCGGCTCGCCCCGCAAATTCGATTTCGCGCGGCAGGTGGCCGCCGCCATCGGGTATGTGGCCCTGTGCGGATTCGACCGCGTGCGCGTGCGCGTGTTCCCGGAGAACCCCGCCGAAGCCGCGGCGCGCGGCGCGTTGCGGGCCGTGCGGGGAAAATCCTCGGCCCTCACTTTCTTCCAGCACCTCGGCCAGCTGGAGGCGGGCCAGGCGGCGCAGTTCAACGAATCCCTGCGGCGGGGCGCCCTGGAGAGCCGGCTGCCGGGGCTGGCGGTGGTGATCACGGATTTCCTGGACCCGGCCGGCTACGAGAGCGGCTTCAAAGCTTTGCAGGGGCGGGGATTCCAGGTGGATGCGATCCAGGTGCTGGCGCCCGAGGAAGTCAGCCCGCCGCTGGCCGGCGACCTCCGGCTGATCGATTCCGAGTCCGGCGCCCAGCAGGAGGTCACCTTTGGCCGCTACCGGCTGGCCGCCTACCAAAAAACGGTGCAGCTGTTCTGCCAGCGCCTGCGCGAGTTCTGCCAGACCTCCGGGATCGCCTATTTCCTGGCCCAATCGGACACGGCCCTGGAAGACCTGCTCCTGAAACAGCTGCGCGCCGCGGAGGTGTGGCAATGATCCACCGCCCGGCGCTTGAACCACCGCTGTGCTTATGAATTTCCTGGCGCCCATGGCTTTCACGTTCGCCGCGACCATCCCGGTGGTGGTGCTCTTTTACCTGCTGAAGCGCAAGCGGGTGGTGAAGCTGGTGTCGAGCACCTTGCTGTGGCAGAAGTTCCTGGCGGAATCGCAGGCCTCCTCGCCCTTCCAAAAGCTCCGGCACAACTGGCTGCTGGTCCTGCAGATCCTCATGCTCCTGCTGGCCATCCTGGCGCTGGCCCGGCCCTACTTTGCCGCCCCCTCCCGGCAGCAGCGGCTCCTGGTGTTCATCCTGGACGCCTCCGCCTCCATGCAGAGCGTGGATGCCAGCCCGTCGCGGTTCGAGGCGGCCCGCGAGCAAGCCTTGTCGTGGCTGGACAGCCTGCGGTCCGGGGACCAGGTGGTCGTCCTGGAAGCGGGGCCCACCACCCGGGTGAAGCAATCCCCCACCAGCAGCCTGACGGAACTCCGCCGCGCCCTGAAGGATTGCCGGGTCACCGACGGCCCCACCCGGCTGACCGACGCCTTGAAGCTGGCGGAAACCTTGACCCGGGATCTGGCCAAGTCGGAAATCCACCTGTTCAGCGACGGCATCGCCACGGGGCTGAACGAATTTGAAACCAAAGGCCTGCCGCTGTTTTTCCACAAGATCGGCAAGCGGGGCGCCAACGCCGGGATCGTATCCCTGGATGTCAAGGCGCACCCGGAAGATCCCGCGCGCCGCGCCCTTTACGCCAGCGTGGCCAATTACGCGACCAACGCGCTGGAAACGGAGCTGGAGCTGAAATTCAACGACCAGGTTTTGGAAGTCCGGCCGCTGGCCGCCAAGCCCCGGGAAACCGTCTCCGTGGTGTTCAGCGCGCAGCAGGCCCAGGACGGCGTGTTCAGTTTGCGCCTGGCGGCCAAGGATGACCTGGCGGCGGACAACCAGGCCTGTGTGATGAGCCTGCTGCCGCGCCCGGTGAAGGTGCTGCTGGTCGGCAAAGGCAACCGGTTCCTGGAGAAAGCCCTGCGGGGCGCCGCCAACGTGGAGCTGGCCACCGCGAACGCCCTCCTGAGCCCGGCCCGGGAATATGACCTGGTGGTTTTGGACGATGTGTTCCCCGCGGTGTGGCCCACCGGCAACCTGCTGGCCATCCATACTTATAACACCAATTGGTTCACGGGCGGCGGCCCGGTGGGCAACCCGGCGATTGTCGCCTGGAAAAGCACCCATCCCTTGCTGCGCTGGGTCAATTTCGACAACGTGGCGATCAGCGAGGCCATGGGCATCCAGAGCAACCTCTGGGCCACCCCCATCCTGGAAGCCACCCAGACGCCGCTGATCCTGGCGGGGGATTACAACCGGCAGCGCATCGTCTGGATCGGCTTCGATGTGCTGCAGAGCACCTGGCCCTACCGGGTTTCGTTCCCGATCTTCATGGCCAACGCGGTCGAGTGGCTCAACCCCGCCGCGGCATACGCCAGCCAGCTGCAGGTGAAGGCCGGCCTGCCCTTCCGCCTCACCCTGGCCCAGCCGGCGGACAACACCCCGGCTTCGGTCAAGCCGCCGGACGGCCCGGAACAAAAACTGGCGCTGGAAAACGGGGCGACCGAAGTCGTCATTGGCGACACGTCCCGGCAAGGCATCTATCACTTGAAAGTCGGGACCAACGAGCTGGCCTATTGCGTGAACCTGCTGGATGCCGCTGAATCTGATAACGCCCCGCGGGCGGAGCTGACCTTGGGCGGGCGGGGCAAAGTGGCCGCCACCACGCTGCGGCGCGTCAACATGGAATGGTGGCGGTGGCTCGCCGCGGCGGGCCTGGCCGTCTTGTTGTATGAATGGTGGTATTACCACCGGCGGACCGCCTGATCCGAAATGCTCATGCGCGCGCAAACCGGCCATCAACCATGAACTGGACGCTCACCTGGAACAGCCTCTGCGTCAGCTCGCTGGCAACCTTGCTGGCGGCAGCGGGCGGCCTGGGCATGGCGCTCTGGCTCACCGGCCTGCCTGCGCGCGCCCGCAAACTGGCCCTGGTGCTGACAGGGCTGGCGGCGCTGATGCCGGCTTTTTTCGCCACCAGCTGCTGGCTGCATTGGCTGGGGACCGCGGGCGCCTGGCAGCGCTGGCTGCCCGTGAACATCTATTCCCTGCCCGGCGCCGCCTGGATCCTCGCCCTGCTCCACTGGCCGTTCACCGCCCTGGCCTGGTGGGCGGCCTGGCAGCGTCTGGACCCCATCCTCCTGGAGGCGGAGCCCCGGCTCGCGGGCTGGCTCCTGGTGAGCCGGCTGCTTTGGCCGCTGAGCCGGCCCACCCTCCTGCCGGTGTTGCTGGTCACCTGGGTGTTGTGCCTGAATAATTTTGCGGTGCCGTCGATCCTGCAGGTCAAAGTGCTGCCCGCCGAGTTCTGGGTCCAATTCAACACCACCTTCAATTATGCCACCGCCCTGCGGCTGGGCTGGCCGCTGGTTCTCGCGCCGGCGTTGCTGGTGCTGCTCCTGCGGCGGGCGGCTTTTTCCCTGCCGCATTGGACGGGCGCGCTGCCGCCCGGGTTGTTCCGCCAGCGGCTGGGCCGCGCCGGGCAGATGGGGGCCGGCCTGGTGGGTGCGGGGCTTTTGGTGTTTTCGGTTTTCCTGCCGCTGGCCGATGGCTTGTCCCTGGGTGTCAGCGGGGGCCAGCTGGCCGCCGCCTGGGCCACCGGCCGCGCAGCGTGGCTTAATTCCCTGGCGTTCGCCGCCCTGGCGGCCTCCGCCGGCACCCTCCTGGCCTGCGCCGGCTGGCGCTGGCCGCTCGGCTGGCTGTGGTGGCTGTTGTTCCTCACCCCCGGGGTGGCGCTCGGCATGGGGTTGATCCATTTGCTGAACCGCCCCCCCTGGCTGTTCTTTTACCAAAGCTCGGCCGTGGTGGTTGGCGCCTGGACCCTGCGTTACCTGGCGCCCCTGTGGAGCGGCATCGGGCAGGCGCTCCGGACGGCGGATCCGGACCTGGCGGACGCCGCCCGGGTGGATGGCGCCACCGCGTGGCAGGCCTGGTGGCGGGTGCAATGGCCCCAGCTCCGGCCCGTGGCGGCGAGTTTCTGGTATGTGGCCTTCCTGCTGTGCCTCTGGGATGTGGAGACGCTCATCCTGGTGGTGCCGCCGGGCGGCGAGACGCTCGCCCTGCGCATTTTCAACCTCCTGCATTACGGCTACAACCGGCAGGTCAACGCCCTGTGCCTGCTGCTGTTCCTGGCCGCGCTGGCGCCGCTGGCCGCCTGGCAAACCGCCCATTGGGGCCGCGCCTGGCTGCGCGCCGCCCGGCCGCTGGCCGGCCTGGGCCTGGCCGCCCTGATCCTGCCCGTGGCGGCGGGCTGTTCCAAACCTGCCTCCGCCCTGGAAGCCCCGCTGCCCAGCCGGTTTTTCTCCAAGACCGTCGTGATCGGCTCCCGCGGCACGGCGCCCGGGCAATTCAACAAGCCGCGGTCCGTGGCGGTGGACCGCGCCGACAACCTTTACGTGGTGGACATGACCGGGCGGGTGCAGAAGTTCGACGCCCGCGGCGTGTTCCAGGCGGTCTGGGAGATGGAACAGACCGACAAAGGCAAGCCCAAGGGGATGGCCGCCGACCAGGCAGGCAACATCCTCGTCCTGGAGCCGCACTATGCCCGGCTGAACGCTTTTGCGCCCGACGGCAGCCTGGTGTTCCGCTGGGGGCCGGGCGGCACCAACCAGGGGGAGCTGGCTTTTCCGCGGTCGGTGGGGGTGAATTCGCGCGGGGACTTGTTCATCAGCGAATACATGCTGGCCGAGCGGGTGCAGCAGTTCGCGGCCGGGGACCGCCATTGGCTGAAGACCATTGGCCGGGCCGGCTCCGGGCCGGGGGAATTCAACCGCGCCGAGGGGCTGGGCCTGGACCGGGCGGACCGGCTTTACGTGGCGGATTCCTGCAACCACCGCATCCAGGTGTTTGGGGCGGACGGACGGTTCGCCCGCGCTTATGGGCAGCCGGGCGCCGGGCCGGGCCAGCTGAGCTACCCGTACGACATCCGGATCGACCCCCAGGGATTCCAGTTTGTGTGCGAATTCGGGAACAGCCGCATCCAGGTGTTCGATCCCGCGGACCAGCCGGTGGAGGCCATCGGCGGCATGGGCTCGGAGCCGGGCCAATTCCATAACCCATGGGGCCTGGCCTTCGATTCCGCCGGCAATCTCTACGTGGCCGATTCCCAGAACCACCGGGTGCAAAAATTGATCCGCCGGCAGCCCCTGGCGGCGGGTCCGGCAATAGTGAAACGAAGCGCGTCATGAATTTTCAACTGACCCATCCGGTTTGGATTCTAGCCCTGCCCGCCGGGCTGGCCTGGGTGATCTGGCTGGCGTGGAAAACCCATGTCCAAACCAGCCCGGCGCGGCGGTGGCTCGCCCTGGGCGTCCGAATCCTGGTGGTGAGCCTGTTGGTGCTGGCCATCGCCGGCCTGCAATGGCTGAAGCCCGAGGATGGGATGAACGTATTTTTCCTGCTGGACCGCTCGGACAGCGTCCCTTCCGTGCAGCAGGAGTCCACCTTGAAATACCTCCGCCAGGCCGCCCAGGAGCGGCGCCGCGAGGACCGCGCGGGGATCATCGTGTTTGGGGCCGAGGCGGGCATTGAATCGGTAGTCAGCCCCATCTTTGACGCCCAGAAAAAGATCTATACGGTCGTAGGCTCGGAGCGCACGGACATCGGCGCGGCGGTCCGCCTGGGGACGGCGGCTTTTCCCGAGCGCGGCCAGAAGCGCCTGGTGCTGCTGTCCGACGGCAACGAAAACCTGGGGGACGCCCAGGCCGCGGTGGCGGCCGCCCAATCGCTCGGCATCACGGTGGACGCGATGCCGCTCGGGGTGGCCCGGGGCCATGATGTGTCGATCCAGAAATTGAGCCTGCCCAACCAGCTGAAGAAGGGGCAGCCCTTTGAGGTGAAGATTTTCGCCAAGGCCGACGAGCCGGCCACCGGCACCGTGCGCCTGCTGCGCAACGACCAGTTCCTGGGCGAGCACAAGGTGGAGCTGGCGGCCGGCAAGAACCTTTTCAGCTTCCCGCAGGCTTTGACCGAGCCGGGATTCTACGCCTACGAAGTGCAGCTGGATATGGCCAACGACCAGACCCCGCAAAACAACAAGGCGGCCAACTTCACCTTCGTGCGGGGCGATCCCCGGGTGCTGGTGGTCTCCGCGGCTCCGGAGGCGGACGCGCCGCTGGTGGCGGCCCTGCGCTCGGCCAAGCTGGAGGTCAAGGCCGGCGGATTGGAGGCCTTTCCCTCGGGGCTCTCCGAAATCCAAAGCTTCGACGCCATTTTCCTCAGCAACATCGCCGCCGGGGATCTGGGGCGGGATGCCATGCGGCTGCTGGAAAGCGCGGTGCGCGATTTTGGGGCCGGGCTGGTGTGCGTCGGGGGAGACCAGACCTACGCCGCCGGCGGGTATCGGGGCACGCCGCTGGAAGCGATGCTGCCGGTGAGCATGGAGCTGGACAGCAAAAAGGTGATGCCGAGCGGGGCGCTGGTGATCGCCGTGCACGCCACCGAGTTCCCCAATGGCAACCAGTGGGCGCGCGATATCGCCTTCGCCGCCCTGGATTCGCTGGGGCCGCAGGACGAGATGGGCATCACGCTGTGGGATGGCACCGACCGCTGGCTCTTCCCGCTCGAAAAGGTGGGGGATAAAAAGAAGATGGGCACCGACATCACCGGCATGCGCCCGGGGGACATGCCCAATTTCCAGCCCATCATGCAGCTGGCCCATTCGGCCTTGAAACAATCCACCGCCAATCTCAAGCACCTGGTGGTCTTCAGCGATGGGGATCCCGGAGCCCCCTCCCAGGAGCTGATGAACAGCTTCATCAACGACAAAATCACGGTCAGCAGCGTGATGATCGGCGGCCATGTCAACCCGCAGACCATGATCCAAATTGCCACCCTGGGGCGGGGCCAGTATTACGAGGTCAACGCCCCCGACCGCCTGCCGCAGATATTCCTCAAGGAGGCGGCGGTGATCCTGAAATCCGCGATTTTCGAGCAGCCGTTCAAGCCGCAAATCAGCTTCGTATCGGAGCCGATCAAAGGCCTGGATCCCGCCGCGTATCCGGTGCTGCTGGGCTACGTGGCCACCTCGCCCAAAGCCCGGGCGGAGACCCCCATGGTGTCCGACAAAGGCGACCCGATCCTGGCCCACTGGCAATACGGGCTGGGGCGGGCGGTGGCGTTCACCTCGGACGCGAAAGCCAAGTGGGGCGCCCACTGGATCCAATGGGATAAATACCGGCAGTTCTGGCTGCAGATCGCCCAGTGGAGCATGCGGCGGATCGAGAACGCCGAGTATGCCACGGAAGTCAGCATGGAGCAGGGCCTCGGGCAGCTGAGCGTGGAGGCCTTGGACGCGGAGGGCAACTACCGGAACTTCCTGAATTTCGAGGCGGCCGTGGTGAGCCCCAAGGGCGAGCCCAAAACCGTGCGGCTGGAGCAGACCGGGCCGGGCCGCTACGAGGCCCGGTTCCCCACGCGCGAAATCGGCGCCTACATGATCCACCTGCAGCAGAAGGAGGGGGGCGTGGTCCGGTCCTCCCAGGTGCTGGGCGCCAGCATCAACTATTCCCCGGAATACGAGGCCACGGAACCTAATGTGAATCTCCTGCGCCGGCTCGCCGAGGCGTCCGGCGGAAAATTCATCAAGCCCGGCGACCCCACGGTGAACCCGTTCCTGCATGACCGCCGGAAAACCTTCCAGCCCGTCGATCTTTGGGAATGGCTGCTGAAATTCGCCATCCTGCTATTCCCCCTGGATGTCGCCCTGCGGCGGGTTTACCTCGACCGCGCCGAGTGGGCCAAGGCCACCCGGACGCTCCAGCGCTGGCTGCTGTTCTGGCGCCCCGCCCCCAGGCGCCAGGAGACGGATGAATCCCTGGCCGCCTTGCTGGCCCGCCGCGACCGGGTGCGCACCGATACCACCGGCCCCGCCGCCCAGCCCCGGCCGGAGCTGTTCCGCCCGCAAAAGCCGGCGGAAGCACCCGCCGGCGCGGCCGGCCCCACGGTGGTTTTGCCGGCCCAATCCCCGGCCGGCCCCCAGGCCGCGGCTGCGAAGCCGGGCCCGGAGCCAGCCGCCGATTCCACCGCCGGGCACCTGCTGGCCGCCAAGCGCCGGGCCCAGAAGTGGAAGGAGTGATTTAAACCTTGTAATTGCCCGGGGCGGGGACGTCCGGGAACGGCAGGGGGCCGAATTCGTATTTATCGGGGCCCAGGCGTTTTTCTGAATTGATGAGCGTGTCCCATTTCACGAGCTGGCCGCTGTAGGCGGCGTCGCGGCCCATGATCCCGGCCAGGGTGCTTTCCGCGATGTTGCGGGCCTCATTGATGGGCGCGCCGGCGCGGATGCTCCGGATCAGGTTGGCGTGCTCCAGGCGGTAGGCGTTGCCGTCGCCGCCCGGGAATTTCCAGCCGCCGCCGTTCTTGAGGCCGATGTAATTATGGCAGTTGCTGGTGCCGAGGGAGCCGACGACGGACTCCTCCACGCGGTCCTGGCAATGCTCCATCTGGCGGCACTGGCTGAACATCCGGACACCGTTGGGATACTCGAATTCCACGGCGAAATGATCGTAAATGTGCCCGTAATTCTTGTTGGGCCGCGCCTGGCGGCCGCCCATGGCGTAGGCGCTGAGGGGATGGGCGTTGAACACCCAGCTCATGATGTCCAGGTTGTGCACGTGCTGCTCCACGATGTGGTCGCCGCCCAGCCAGGTGAAATAGTTCCAGTTCCGGCACTGCCATTCCATATCGGACCAGCCCGGCTGCGGCTCGATCACCCAGATGACGCCGCCATTCCAATAGCACCGGCCATAGATCAGCTCCCCAAGGGCGCCGTCGTGGATGCGCTTGATCGTCTCGGGGTAGCTCAGCGCGTGGCGGCGCTGGGTGCCGGCGGCGATGCCCAGCTTTTTCTCTTTGGCCAGCTCGCCGGCTTTGATGACCAGCCGGACGCCGGGGGCGTCCACCGCGGCCGGCTTTTCCATGAACACGTGTTTCCCGGCCTCGATGGCGGCATACAGGTGCTGGGGCCGGAAATGGGGCGGGGTGGCGAGGATCACATAATTGATCTCGGGCATGGCCAGGAGCTTTTTATAGGCGTCGAAACCGGAGAAGCACTGGTCATCGGGGATCTCCATGTCCAGTTTCTTCAGCTGGGCGCGGCAGCGGCCCAGCCGGTCCGGGAACAAATCCGCCAGGGCCGCTATCCGCAGGTTTCTGTGCTCCAGGCGGGCGCCCTGCGCCACATCCTCGGTGTGGTAGCCGGCCCGGGGGTAAATCACATTGGTGGCCGCTCCCAGCGCGTCCAGCGCGGCGCCGGTGCCGCGCCCGCCGCAGCCGATCACGCCGATCCGGATGGGATCATCGGCGGCGGCATGGCTGGTGATCACAAAGGGCGCCTCCACCGCCACCGCCGCGCCGGCGGCCAGGAGGGAGGAATGCTTGAGGAAACTGCGCCGGGACAGAGCCTGGTCCGCGCCCGCCGCTGGTAAACGTTTGGTAGTCATAAATTTCATGTTTAACTGGATGGTGGAGGCAATATTCCTGAACCCCGGCCAAAAGGCGAGCAGATTTGAGCGGGCATTGGCGAAGCCGCGGCGCCTGGCTCCGCCGACGTGGAGCGTGGGTTGACTGCCTTACGCCGTGTCCAAGCCAGTGGATCGGTCGTGGTTGCTTGCATTTTTTGCGCAGGACATGCGCCGTGCGGCGCAAGCATCCCCTCCATTGTATTAACATTTTTTTTACCGGAAGAAATGAAGTGGCGATTGCCTTGTGGGACCGGGGGGCGGAAATCAGCCAGCAGACTTGATCCTGAATCAGCTTCCACCTGTGTGTTTTGTTACAGGTTTTTCACGCCGTTCTTCCCAGTGGCCCGGCCCTGCACAGAAAGGCGGCGGACACTGTCCGCCGCCGTGTTCTCCCTTCCCGCTTCCCCGCCTACCGGCGTTCC
>CAYPCQ010000036.1:60823-67185 GCA_964409245.1 uncultured Verrucomicrobiota bacterium | reverse complement strand
GACTCCACTTTTTCGTCTCATAGAGTGTCAATCTATTCCAGGACGGGACCCTGCCGCCTTTTTCCTCGGTTTTGCTTCCACACCCGTTAACGCCAGGTCTGGCCGAATGGAACCAAGCATCTGAGTTATTGCGCCATCGCCGCATCCGACGTCCAGAATCGAGGCCTTGCGGGGTATCAACGCGGCAAGATGTTGCGCAAGGATCCGCACCCGGCGCGCGGATACATACTTCGTATGAATTCTTTCAGCGGTTTTATTCAGCATAACCAGGACCATTGGATTATGATTCGTTGGCCGGGATTAAACAATAGCGCTCCTTGCGATGCGCAGCAGCCTTTTTTGCAGGCCGCTATTGCAGTCTTTCCATTTCCCTCCCTCACCAATAAATGCCTCCCGGGAGGATGCCCCCCCACCAGTGCAGCATCTCAACTGCACAGGATACAACTCACCAACCAACCAACATTTGCTTTTTCCCCACCCAACAGCACCTCAATGGGTATCCCTGATGGTTTTATATTGAAAAAATAAATCAACCATAGTTTAAACTACCTTTTAAAAGGTAGGGCGCTTTTTATAAATGATATTTATTTGACAAAGCCACAGTATTGGCTCCAAATCGGTTAAATTGATGAGTTTGCGCACCATACGCCACCGAACGCAAAAGGACGAACCAGGTTCAACCTCCTTGCCACATCTGCGGTTTGTTGCGTGGTGGATTTGGGTGGTCTTGGCGGCCTTTGGATTCTTCAAATCCGACACTTTCGGCGCGGAACCACTTGCACAAGCTCTTGACAACTCAACCTTGGCATGGGTGTCCGGCGGCCACAATCAATGGTTCAGCCAGACCAATCAAAGCATCAGTCAGAATTCTGCGGCGCAAAGCGGGGTGATCACCAATGCGCAGGAAACATGGCTTGAAACCCATGTGACCGGGCCGGGACTGCTTCAGTTTCACTGGAAAGTTTCCTCCGAAACCAATTGGGACTGTCTTCTTTTCAGATGCGACGAGGAGGAACGTTTCCGCATTTCAGGGCAAGTCGATTGGGAACTGCGGCAAACCTATATTGAAGAAGGCGAGCATGTGGTGCGCTGGGCTTACACCAAGGATGCTACAGGATTTAAAGGCGTGGACGCAGGATGGGTGGACCAAGTGGCATTCGTTCCCGGGAAGTGTGCGCCTATTATACAGAGTCTTCCATCTTTTAAGAGCCCGCGCTTCCCCAGCGGATCCTCCATTTTATTGAATCTGAAAGTTGAAGGCAGTCAGCCTATTCGAATCCAATGGATTAAAGATGGCCAGAATTTGGCTGACAACATCCGCATTGTGGGCGCCAACTCCGCCAGTCTTACCATCACCAATTTGGCCGTTTCAGATTCTGGATGGTATTCTTTGCGGGCCATTAACGCTCAAGGGGCAACCGCCAGCGAGCAACTTCTGCTGACCGTCTATCAAACAGTTCCCTTGCCTGACGTATTCGACGCCAACGATCTGCCGTGGGATTCAAGCGGAAACGCAGCTTGGTTTGGGCAACCGGTTGACAGCATCAGCGGTATGAGTGCCCAAAGCGGCAACC
This sequence comes from uncultured Verrucomicrobiota bacterium, assembly GCA_964409245.1. GTDB lineage: Bacteria > Verrucomicrobiota > Verrucomicrobiia > Limisphaerales > UBA1319 > CAIMWS01. The sequence goes on along the minus strand of CAYPCQ010000036.1, from coordinate 65,611 downwards.
TCAAGGACAGCCAGGAATCCTGGCTGGAAACGCAGATTACCGGGCCTGGATTGCTGAGCTTCCAGTGGAAGGTTTCCAGCGAAAATGGATTCGATTTTTTGCGGCTGGATATGGATGGCGCCACCCTGATGAAAATTTCCGGAGAGGTGGCTTGGAATGAGCGATCGATTACGGTTCCCAACGGCCTCCATAAATTCCGATGGACCTATCGCAAGGATGATGCGGATTTCAATTCCATCGGGGCCGATGCCGGCTGGTTGGACGAGGTATCCTTTACCAGGCAACTGGTTCCCAAAATCCTGCAGCAACCCCAACCGGTGATAGCCAAAGCAGGCGAATCAGCCGTCCTGAAAGTGGAGGCCTTGGGGGAAGCGCCTTTAAGTTGCCAATGGCTATACTGCCCCAATCTCTACGATCCCCCCATGGCTCTATCATCGACCAATAGCGATTCCCTCCAGTTAGTTCTCACGAATTTGCACTCTGCCAATGCGGGATATTACTCCCTGAAAATCAGCAATTCCCATGGGCGCGTGGTTAGCAGCCAGGCGCTGGTCATAGTGACCATACCGCTGAGTGAAGCATTTACTAATTCAACTTTTAAGTGGGCCACCGGCAGCACCGTCCCTTGGGTGGGAGTGGGTGGGGCATTCGATGGCGCGGAGGGGGCGGCCCGCAGCGGAATCATTGGTGACAACCGTGAAACCTGGCTGGAGACCAGTGCCACAGGGCCGGGCATACTCTCCTTCCACTGGAAAGTATCGTCGGAGCCGAATTGCGATTTTCTTGGTTTGCTGGTCGATGGCACTGAAATTGCCAATATAACCGGCGAAGCGGATTGGAACGTCCAGAAATTCTTCCTGTCGGCTGGAAGTCATAAAGTGCGCTGGCGATATAAAAAAGACCAAAACCAGTCCCAAGGATTGGATGCGGCATGGATCAACCAAGTAACCTTCAAAGCCGGAGAGTCAGCCCCTTTTATCATTACCCAGACCAAGGATATTGATTTGCCAGAGGGAGCGTCAGCCAGGCTCGAATGCATCACCGATGGATCTTCCCCGATGTCTTTTCAGTGGCTTAAGAATGGCGTGATCCAACCGGCGAGTAAATCGATCTTGGTTCTCACCAACCTTCAATTATCAGATTCCGGCGGTTACCTGATGGTGGCCAGTAACTTCATCGGCTCAGTCACCAGCCAGCCAATTCGCTTGCGGGTGTTTGCCACCACTCCGATTCCGCAAGCTTTGAACACCTCGGGATTTTCTTTTACTACTGGCGGCGATGCCTCCTGGTTTGGCCAAACCAACGTGAGCTTTGATGGCCTGGCGGCGGCGCAAAGTGGCCTCATTGCAGATCAGCAAACATCCTGGCTGCAAACTCAACTCCTCGGTCCGGGAGTCGTCAGTTTTCGTTGGAAAGTGTCCTCGGAGACTAATTATGATTTCTTGCTCGCAACCTTGGATGGCCTAGAGCAGTTTCGGATTTCTGGTGAATCTGGCTGGGAATACCACGCCATCTCAATTCCAACTGGCCTCCATACGGTAAAATGGATTTACTCCAAGGATGATTTAACTTCGGCTGGAAGCGACCATGGATGGATCGATACCGTGGCTTTTGAATCTCCTATGGATTATGCCCAATGGCTGGCAAAATCATTCACCACCAATGAACAAAACCAGGCCGGAATCAGTGGCCCTCTGGCTGACCCGGATCAGGATGGCCGATGCAATCTTCTGGAATTCCTGGTTAATACCGATCCCAAACGGGCTGACGCCTCCGAGATGCTGCGGGTTTGGTTGAGCAAGGATGAAATTGATGGAAGCCTGCATCGTTTTTTCAGCCTGGTGCGGCGCAAGGCATTAAGAGGCGTTGTCATCGAGATCCAGAATTCAACTGATTTGAAGGATTGGAGTGCCTGCACCATGGCGGAAATCGGGAGCATCGACCACGAGAACGGCGCCGAAACCGTGATTTACCGGGACGATAATCCTATGGATTCGCGGACCCGGTTCCTGAGGTTGATGATCAAATGAATCTGGGCATGTCTGATTTAATCATCGGTTCGGGCGATAAGGCATCGCTGCTGCATGAGCGATTTTAACCCAAAGCGCAGGTTTGAATTGGAGCAACTGGAGCCAAGAGTGTTACTCTCGGATGCCGGGTGCGCCGGTGCTGCCCCCCAAGGCGCTGAAGCATCCCTCGCACAGCCGGTTACCGTTGAGTTTCTCCAGGAAACCCCTATAGCTGCGGCCGGTACGAACGATTTGTTTGCCGGCTTGAAGGCGCAGGATTTCGGCGCCTTGGACACCGCGTTTTCCAGCGGTGAAACGTCAGGAACTGGCCAAACCCTGACCGCCCCAGGTTCCTCGCAGCCTGAATCTGCGTCGGACCAGTGCGAGGTTCTCCCATCGCCTCCACCGCCCGCTGACTCGTTCTTAACGCCGGACAATATCAGTGCGCTTCGTAGTGGCTTGAGCCAGCTGGAAACCTTTGCCAGCGGCTTGGATGACTTTTCCCAGTTCGCAGCCCAACTGCCATTGATTGGGCAAAGCCTGGGGCAAGCTCTCGATGCCAGTGGCTTTATTCATAGCCGGATTCTTCAACCGGCCCTTACCTACCTGGATGCGCATCCAGTAGATGCCACCTCCGCCGGTTTGGCCGCCGCACTTTTGGGAATCGATGGTTCCAGCTCCAATCTGCTGAAAATTAATGTCAGCATCCAAGCCGGCCGCGCTGTAACGGATTTGCCGTTGAACCTGGGTGCCGAAGCAGCATCCTTGGGGCTTTCGCTGCCCACGCCTCCAACGGTTACCCTGAACGCGCAATTCAATTTGGATCTGGCCATTAGTTGTGACTTCAGCCAGTCCGATGCGGGCAGCATGTTTTTTATCGATGTAACCAAGTTGGATGCCGCCGCCAGCCTGAGCCTTGACCATCTTAGTATCGGCATCGATTTGGGAGGGGCGTTCACCGGAACTCAGGCGGCCATCAAGGACGGCTCAGTTGCCCTGTCGGCAGGCATCGGGGTATCGTTGATTGATCCAACCCCGGCGGACAACCGCCTGACCCTGAGTGATCTGCAATCCTATGGGCTTGATCAGTTAACCCGTCTTTCACCTAGCGGTTCCCTTTCGGTTGCCTTGCCTCTTTCTGCGGCATTGCAGGGCAGCGGATTTACCAGCAATGGCGTTGCCACCATAAAAGCTGCCAAAGCGGATTTATTTGACTCTTTGGCTCCTGACGTTTCCATTTCGGTTGAGGGCAGCCTGGCTATTTTGGGCCAAACTCTGGAAGGCACTTTCTCCTTTGAAACGATTGGGGCCACAAGTTCCATTGCCGTGAGCAGCCAAGTTTCCCGTTTGCAGCTCCAGAGCGGCAACCGGCGCATTGTCGAAGCCACTGGCCACGGTGATTTGCTGCTCACCAATGATGGGATTGCTGGGCAGATTTCCATGAGTTTGGTCAATGGGCCGGACTTTCCAAACCTGACCCTGAGTGCCAAGCAAATAACGGGAAAGTTCAACACCACATCGGCGGCTCTGACGGAGATTGGCGGCCAAATAGTGAGCCTGCCCGCAGGGCCTTATGTTAAGGTGGAGCTTTCGGACGCTTCCTTGGGGTTTGGCAGTGTTACCTTCAGTCTGCAGAGTTTCGTTTTTCAGCAGAATAACCAAGCCGTGGAAGTAGCGGCTTCTGGTTTGGAATTATCGATTAAGTCCAGTGCCAATGATTTGTTGAATCTGAAGGGTTCCGCCAACTTCCAATTCAGCCAGGATGCTTTTTCCTTATCCCATGCTGAAATCAGCAGCGCAACGGTCTCCTTAGGCAGCTTCCTTCAGATTTCATCCCCAGTTTTAGCCGTTGATGAGTTTTCATACTCGCTGAACGGGCTATTGACCGGCAAGATCAGCCTGCGTTCGGCTTCGGCGGCCCTGGCCCTGGGCACGAGCTTCACAGCCAAAATCACCGATGGCCCGGATGCGGGCACCGATGCGATCACGGGCGGCTACGATTTAAGCACCAACGCGTTCAGCCTGAACGCCGACCAGTTCGACCTGGAAGTGCCCTCGGTGTTCAAGGCCCACGCGGAAACCCTGGCCATCGGTTACGATCCGGCAGGTACGGATTCCCAAACTCTGGTTTCGCTGGCCAGCCTGCAGCTGTCGATCCTGCCGTTGAACACCACGGCCACCGTCCAGCAACTGGTGGTCCGGAAGAACGGCTTTTCGCTGGCCAACGCGGAGGTCACCGTCAGCGAAATCAAAATCGGCTCGTTCCTGACCATCGGGACGACCACGGTGGCGCTGGACGGGATCGGATACACAACCGGCTCGGCGGTGACGGGCAAGATCAGCCTGCGTTCGGCTTCGGCAGCCCTGGCCCTGGGCACGAGCTTCACAGCCAAAATCACCGATGGCCCGGATGCGGGCACCGATGCGATCACGGGCGGCTACGATTTAAGCACCAACGCGTTCAGCCTGAACGCCGACCAGTTCGACCTGGAAGTGCCCTCGGTGTTCAAGGCCCACGCGGAAACCCTGGCCATCGGTTACGATCCGGCAGGTACGGATTCCCAAACTCTGGTTTCGCTGGCCAGCCTGCAGCTGTCGATCCTGCCGTTGAACACCACGGCCACCGTCCAGCAACTGGTGGTCCGGAAGAACGGGTTTTCGCTGGCCAACGCGGAGGTCAGCGTATCCGAAATCAAAATCGGCTCGTTCCTGGCCATCGGGACCACCACGGTGGCGCTGGACGGGATCGGATACACAACCGGCTCGGCGGTGACGGGCA
>CAYPCQ010000036.1:0-60723 GCA_964409245.1 uncultured Verrucomicrobiota bacterium | reverse complement strand
TCCTGCCGTTGAACACCACGGCCACCGTCCAGCAACTGGTGGTCCGGAAGAACGGCTTTTCGCTGGCCAGTGCCGCGGCAGACCTGCCCGATATTAAAATTGGCTCATTTCTCAGCGCCAGCAGCCCGAAACTCACTTTTAATAATGTGGGGTATGCTGTTGGTGGGAATTTAACCGGCACCTTGGGCTTGCAAGCCAGGCAAGCGGCACTTTTCCCGGGCCAAACCTCCGTCAATGTCAGCATTACTGATGGCCCGGATGCCGACGATCTGGCTTTAATCGGCAGCTTTAACTTAGCCACAAGCGCATTTTCGCTGGGCATCGATCAATTCTCCCTGGCTGTCAGCCAGGCGTTGAAACTTTCAGCCTCCGGTGCCACGATCTCCTACAATCCAAACAGGAGCGAAGCACAGGCAATTCTCACCTTAAGTTCAGCCTCGTTGAATTCACCTCAATTCGACCAGTTGGGAAGCGTGAACGTAAGCGGCTTGACGATACGGACGGACGGATTCAGTTTCGATGGCATTCAATGGAGCCAGAAAGCAGGCCAGACAGTGCGGTTGGGTTCTATTTTTGAATTCAGCGGCCTGGCCATCGCAGTTAAGAACTTTTCTTTTACCTTTGGGCAGGCAAGTGTTTTGAACGGTCAGATCACAGTGCAGGCCGCCTCCGCCAAGTTATTTCCGGACAACACCACTTTTTCCGCCACCGTGACTTCGTTTTCAGGCGGATTCGATTTCACCAACAACCAGCCTGGCACACTCGCATTATCAGCGGGGAGTTTTGAATTTCAATTTGGCCAAATGCTGTCGCTGACCGCCAAAAACCTGAACTTCGCCCCCAACAGCGATGTGATGGCTTCAATTGCCTCAATCAGCGTCAGCCTGCCCGGCCTAAAAGCCAGTGGCACGGTCAGCGGATTGCAGATCGCCAAAAATGGCGAGGTGAGTGTGGTTTCGGCAGCGATACAAACTCAAGGATTGGCCCAGACTTTGGGGTTGGGCAATTTCCTGCCGTTCGATTTGACCGAAGCCCGCATTAATTTCCTGGGGGACATAAACCACAATGGGCAGCGTGATCCCGGGGAGGTCTTTCGGCTGAACGATTTCGACCTCACGGTGGGTGGGCATTTCAATTTTACCCTCCTCAAGAGCCTGCCGTTCACGCCCATCATCCGCATCGGCGCCAGCGGCAGCCAGACCAGCCTGAGCAGCGCCAATGACACCTTCAGTTTCACCTTGAGATCGGTGAATGGGGAATTGCGCCCATGGAATTTAGGCCCCATTGAAATCGGTTTTGCCGATCTGAAGATCGGGCAGACGGTCACCTTGGGCGGCTCGATCAAACTGGGCGGCTATCAAAACGGGATTTGGGCGAGCACCTTCGGCGGATCCATCTCTATTTCCGCCACCAACCAGATGAAGGACATCACTGGCAGCGCTGCGGTGTCGATTCAGGGCACTTTCGATGCCGCCTCCCGCACCATCGATATCTCGGCGTCGCTGACCATCAGTTTCAAGCTCAAGGAGATGCTGGAGGTCACCAACGCCCAACTGAACTTCGCCATGGTGTTAAAGGCCGACGCCAATTACGCCTACCGGCTCGACAAACTGCAGCTCGGTTCAGCCTCGGTGGGATCGGTGAAGATTGTCTTTGGCTCCTTGCTTACCCTTGAAGCCACCCAAGCCAGCTTCAATTTCAACCCATCCTCCGGACAGGATATCGCCCAGTTCGGCTCCCTGACCGCCACCCTGACCAGCCTTGGCATCGGTGGAACCGCGAAAAACCTGGCGATTGGCGCGGATGGTTCCTTGAAGGTCTTGGGGGGGGCGAAACAACCCGAAGTCAGCCTGAGTTTGTCCGATTCAGGAAAATTGAAGTGGCCATCGTGGCTGCCGATCAAAATTTCCCAGCTATCCATCGCCTGGAAGGATTTCAATGCGGATAAATTGGATTTCACACTGAGCCTTTCGGCCAGCGTCACCGGCCTGCAGAATCTGCCCGTGCAAGTTTCCGGGGGGGTCGAAGGGGTGAAAATCGATGTCGGCTTGCTCAAGGCTGGGCAGTTTCCCATCACCGATATCGGCAGTTTTTCGGTCAGCATCAAAGGCAACCTGTTTGGCGGGACTGTCGAGGGGGCTATCATCCTGGGCATTGTGAAAGTGGATGCCTCGGGCAAACAAATTGCCGCGACCGATCAAACCACTCCCGTCAGCCGCCGGATATTCTTTGGAGCCATCCAGGCCGGAATGTCTTTTGCTGGCTTGTCGGGCTTCCAAATCCGGATCGGCCTGTCTGAATTAGGCCCCTTGCAGATCTATGTGGGGGTCAATGTCCCGGTCTTGCTCGAGCCGATCAGCGGCCTGACCATCGGCAATTTCCATGCCGGTGTGACCTTCAACTCCAGTCTGCCCAGCATCACCGATCCCTTGGATTTGCGCAAAGGCGACTTCAAACCCGCCGCTGAAATGACCCTCGAGGAATGGCGTGTTGTTTTGGAAAAGGCGGTGGTCAGCCAGGCCCAGGGTGGAGCCGGTTGGAATGTCTTCAGCCAGCCCATGAAAATCGAGGGCGGCGCCTCGCTTTACTCGGCCTACACCTCCTCCGCCAGCTTCCGCGCCGACATCGATATAATCATCAGCACTGACGGCAAGTTCCTCATTAATGCCAAAGCTGTTTTTGCCAATTCGGTGAATCTCAATATGAAGCTCTACGCCGACTTGACAAAGGTCGCCCAGGGCAATGCAACCATCCTTTTCCTGGCGGATTTGCCAGGCGATTCCCCCAAGCTCACCTTCCGGGGCGGGATTACCTTCCTTTATCAACGGTTGGATGGCAAGCCGGTGGATGCCACGCATCCCGCCGACGTATTCCGCATCAAGATCAATGGCGCGGTGGATCTTAATTTAGTGCCCGCCGTGCAGGCCACTTTGCAGGGATCGGTGGAAATGGCTTTCTCCAGCGGAGCCATAGACCTCGATATCCAAGCGTCATTGAACGTGAGTTTTCTGGGGGATCTGATCGGGGCCGCCGGCAAATTCCATATCAATACCTCCCCCGGGCAATTTGAGCTTTATGGCGGGCTGGTGCTGGCGCCCAACTTTGGTTTCCTCGAAAAAGTGGGGTTGGTAGTGACCGGATCGGCGGTGCTGCGCATCAACACCACCTCGCGCCTGATCAATTTGAGCCTGAACGTCCCCGGCACCGGCAACATAAACATGGATCTGCCGGCCGGTTCTTTCAGTGTGCTGGTTCAAGGCATGCTGAAATTCAAACAGGGAGGGACCGATTGGTTCCTGATGTCCGGCAAATTTGCGTTGGAAATCACCGGCACTGGGTTGGACGTTTATGTCGATGCGAAGGTGATGATTGGGCCATCGGCCAAGCCCTTCCTTTCCCTGTCAGGTTTGGGTTTCCTGCAGATCAAAGCGGATGGGATTGCCGCGAAGATCATGCTTTCGCTGGATACCAACCTGCCTCCGGAAATGGGCCTGGTCTTAAGTGGCCAGTTCCTGCTGTTGCTCAATACCACCAGCAAGGATGTTTCCTACACAATTCCCAGCGGTTTTGACGCGGTGGAAGGTTCGCGCACTGTTTCCCTGCCTGGTTCCCCGCCTGGGAGTTCCCAGGCGGCTCCTTACCTGGCCGTTAATGTCACAGGACAACTCAAAATTTTGAATGCCTTTGTGCTGGAAGGCAGCTTCAAGCTGCTGGCTTCGCCTGCAGTGATCAAGGTGGAGGCCAAGGCCACCATGGACTTGACCGTGCAAACCACCAAAATCCTTTCCTTCAACATCGCCGGTGGATTCCAAATCGATGCCGCAGGGGTGGCCCTCGCCTTGGAGTTATCCCTGCAGGCGGGGATTCCCTCCAAGCTCGGATTCTCCTTCGATGCGCGATTCTGGCTGCGGGTCAATACCAGGAAGCAAGCGGTCAACCTGGCGGGCATCAACCTCCCGGCGGGACCCTATGCCACGGTATTCGCTTCGGGCTCGCTTTCAGTGGGTGGTTTCGCCTTGTCCGGAACCTTCTTCCTCTCCTTCGCCTCCGATCATTTTGAAGTAAGCCTCACCGTGAATCTCAGTGTGTTCGGCGCTTCGCTCGGCCTGGAAGGAGCCTTTGGCATTTACTCCGATGGCATGGCTCTCAAACTCGCCTTGAAGGCGGATTTGATCCAGACCTCGTTTATGACCTTGAAGGGTTCCTTTGGGTTGGAAATAAATACCTCCAACCGCACGCTGCTGGGGGTGGACCGGAATACTTGCCGCGTCTATGTCAGCAACGCTAATGTCACCATCCTTGGCTTCACGCTATCAGGGTCCATCTCCATTGGCTTTCGTAATGGAAAATTTGAAATCAACATTCCGATCTCTGATCCGCTCCGGATCAACCTGTTCGGTTTGGCTGAGTTTCGCTTCGCCGGTTACATCCGCTCCGACGGCCAATTCCTGATCAACGCCTCGGCGTGGATCAGCATCGGAATCCCAAGCGTTCTCCAGATCGGAGCGAACTTGTATGTGGAGATTAAAAATAGCGGTTTTTGGGGCAGCCTTGACGGATCCTTAACCTTGTTCAACCAAAACGTGGCGCACATCGGCGGATCCCTCACCGCCACCGATGGAACCTTCGCCTTGACGGTTAATGCCAGCTTCAGCCTTTTCGGCTTCATTTCTGTTAACGGCAATTTCTCATTGAAACGCTACGCCAGCGGATTGGTGGAAACCTCGTTCTCCGGCACGGCCAGCATCTGGGGTTTCTTCAATGCCAGCGTGAACGGCAACATCCGTTCCGATGGCGTATGGCGGGTTTACGGGCATGCCTATGCGGGCATCAATTTGTGGGTGGTTGGCGCCAGCATCAGCCTCGATTTCGATGTTGGGAACGACCGGTGGTCGTTCACCATCAGCGGCAATGCCTGGGCCAATATCCTGCTCGCAGCGGCCGAAGGTTGGTTCTCTGCCTCGGTGAATTCCAGTGGCCGGGCCGATGTCACCGTGGGCGCCACCTTCCGGTTCCTTTGGTGCTCTTGGGAGGGATCGTTCACCATACATATCGATTTCAATGGCGGCGGCCGTATCTGGCTTAGTGATATCGCCGGGGCAACTGTCTTTCTGGACCTGAACAACAACGAGCAGCTTGATCCGGGTGAAATCTTCACGATCGCCGATGACAATGGATATTATTCCTTCGCCGAGCCTTTGCCCATGGTTGATGCAGGTTCCCGCCCATTGACGCCTTTTGAACGCCTGGATCGCAATCATAACGGCATCCTGGATGCTGAAGATGGCCGTTTCCTGCTGATCCGGGGAGTATCCTCCGACAACCATGAACCTTATGCCGAAGCGCTTGATTTGCCCGAAGGAGTCCTTTCGGGATCGACGGACCTCCCGGGCCGCACGGTATTCTTCGATGTTAATAACAATCGCCTGCCAGACGCAGGAGAACTGGTCACCACGACCGATCCTCAAGGATTCTATGATTTCACGCCGCTCCTGCTGCCAGCGGTCGGAACTTCTTCAGGTAATGGCCAAAGCACCACGGTACCTATCGATGACTCAGCCGGCCTGCTGGGGTCCATGAAACGCTTCGATGCCAACGGAAACGGCAAGCTGGATTCCGAGGAAGGCAGCCTGCTGGTAATCGGCGGGGTCATTCCGGGAACGCAGCAGAGCAATACGCGGGTGATACCGCTAAGCAATAACGCACTCACGGGCTACAGCCCGGTTCCGGGAGCCATGGTTTTCTTTGACGTCAATAAAAACCAGAAACTCGATCCAGGCGAAGCCAATGTGCGATGCGATAAATCGGGATTCTACAACTTGGCCGCCGTCGAATTCCAAACCAATCTGGGCCGGTTGGCCAAATTTGACACCAACCACAACGGACTTATTGATCCCGAAGAAGGCAAGTTGGTGGTGGTCGGCGGGCACGATATTAATACGGGACAGGCTAATACCCAGGTTGCCACCGCCACCGCCGAAAACCTGGGGACCGGAATGTCCCAAACGGTGAGTCCCCTGACCACCTTGCAGCAAAAACTGGTCGAAAGCGGATTCTCCTATCGTGAGGCAAACGACAAGATCACCACCGCTTTCGGGCTGCCGATGACCACCAACATCGGAAATTTGGATCCCCGTGGCTTGGACAAATCTTCCAATGTGGGCGACGCTGCCCAAGCCGCCGCAACCCAATGCACGCTGCTTACCACCGTAGGGGCGGAAATCCTTTATAACTCGAATCCAACCCAGCCGCATTCCAACACTTCCTCATCCCAACCGGTCCTGAATGGGAACCAGGCCCGCGAGGCCTTGTGGGATGGGTTGGTGGCGGAATTGAGCCGGATTGAGCCTAACCGCCAGTCACCTGTTGATGACCATGGCAACTTTCGCACCTCGATTGGAGAAGATGCCGAACTGTTGGGCTGCCTTAATTTGGGTGATGCCGCCGTATTAAACCGCATTTTAAACAATGCTTCTGACACCGTGGATTGCGAAATATCCGCCGTGGTCACCGATTCCACGGCCACCGTCATCGCTGAAAACAACCGCCGCATTACCACCTTGGTGGGTGAGGGTGTGGAAAACATAAATATCGCCCTGGCCACAATCAAAGCTCTGACCTTTACCGACTTGCGGGATGCCACCGCCCAGATGGCACGGGGCGAGCTGGAACCCGAGGATTTTGTGCGGCAAAATACCGGCTCTTCCTTGGCGGAAAAAGTGCGTTCTGTTCACATTGTGGCATCCGGCCACACGCCCTTCATCACCGAAGTGCCTGACTTGGCGATTGCCGACGAGGTGGAAATGACAAGCTTTTTTCTCCAGGTCAGCGATCCAGACGGACTTAGCGATGATTTGGTGTTGACTGCCGTGTCCGACAATGCCGATCTTTTGCCCGAAGGCAGCATCCAGATCAGCGGCACCGGCAGGAACCGCCTGCTTAAAGTTACCCCAGCGGACGGCTTTGCAGGCAGAGCCACGGTTACGATTACTGTCGATGATGGAAAGGACCATCGGAAGCGGGCGCAAGAATCCTTCGTCCTGAACGTAGTGCCAGGCTTGGAAATCTTCGAGCAAACCGTCGTTGAGCCGGATTCAGGATCGGTGGTTATGGCCGTCAAAGTTGAATTGACGGCCGTCAGCAACCTCACGGAGCAGGTCTCTTTCTCCACCCAGGATGTTACCGCTTTGGCGGGCGTGGATTACGTGGCAACGAGCGGAACCTTGGAATTCGCGCCGGGCGAAACTTTGAAAATCGTCAAAATCCACATCCTCGGGGATAAGATCCCCGAATCCAATAAAGTGTTCGATCTGCTGCTCCAGTCAGCCATGGGCGGGGAAACCCGGCAGGGGGTGGCAGTGATCAATCTCATCGACAATGACCCGCCATTTCCAATCAATCCCCTGCCCGCCTATGATGGTTCCAAGCCCCCTCAATGGTCTGGTTCGGCAGACCTCAATTTTCCCTTTTCCTTTGGGATTTCCTCGTTTGGGGAAATTGCATCCCGGAAATTGATCAGCAAATCAAATCTGCAAAAGCCTCTGGCTTGGGATCGCCTCCTAACCTTGAAAGGACTCTCCCATTAGTTGCGTCGCACAGGCTCCGCAGAGCCTGTGGCACGAATCCCCAAATTGCCGCCGCCGTTTTTTACGGTTTAGCCGGCAACTCAGCCCGGATGGTCACCAACCCCCAAGCTGGCACAAAAATTTCGCCGGTTATTTTTCCTAAAGGTTTCTCACTTGTGTCGCTCATCCACAATTGCTGGGGCACGGGATCGGACCAATGGATGGTGGTTCGCACATCCTTGCCCGCCGCGCCAAACAACCGCAGTATTAGCGCCCGCCCATCGTCGCTCGGCTTCATGCCAGTGATGATGACATCTTGGGATGAAAGGCGCAGGCGTGAGGTTTGGGCGGGCGAACCGCTGGCGTCCGATACCAAAAGCGGCTGGCTGAAGGCCGTTGCCATCCGTGAAGCATCCGCCGGATTGACAGCACGATGCGGGCGCAGAACGAACCGGAACCAAGTGGGCCCCTCCTGGTAAGCCCGGTAATTGGTGCCCCAATGATTATTCATGGCCCAGGAATATATCTTTTGGGTCTTTTCGACCTTGTTCCTCCAAACCTTGGGATTGGTTTGAGAGTTGAGCAGGTTGGCTGTTAGGCCCCCCACCTCCACCAGGGGCGCATCCAAAGTCACCCAAGTGATGCCAAAATCAGGATTGGATACATCCACCCAGCGGCCCACCGTGAACCAATTTTTGCATGCGCTCGGCAGCAAATCCTGGTCTGGACGGATCGCTCCCAATGGCAGGTCCAACCACATCTCCGCATTGGGGACATGGAAGGGAAAGCCAAAATTGACGCTTTCCTTGCCATTTTTCGCCATGTAGCTCTTGGCCGCCAACCGCTGTTTGTCCACGCAATTGAGTAGCTCGACATATTCAAGCCCCGCAACCAGCCGGATTTCACGGACCAGCTTGTTGCAGCCCGGAGCCGGGGATTCCACCACCAGCGATGCCACCAGGGGGCCACGTTCTTTGACGGTGATTTTTACCGGCCCGTTTTTTTTCAGATCGGAAAGCTGGTCGCCGATGAGGTATAGATACTCGTTGAGTGCCTGGCCCGAGGAGGCATCCACAAAATTGTTCGCCAGATCACTGGCAAAAAGCTCCACAATCCCACCGGTTTGGGCATCCAACTTCAGGCGGATCAAACCATTTTCCAGGCTGTTTTCGGCTGCTTGGGCAGCCTGGTCGTTGAGCCCTGCAGTTCCGGGGGAAACCTGGTAACATCGGCTGGCAAACGGCGGCACATCTCTGGCCATAAAAACCAATTCTCCGCCAGCCAGACGCTGGGAAGGCAGCACCTTCCCTTGGTCATCGGTTATCCGGTCCCCCGCGGCGGACTGCCTGCCGGTAAGCGTCACCAACTCGGTGCGCTGCCAGGAAGTGGTATTGATGACTTCAAAGGCATCCGTGCTGGCCGGATTATCCCGTTTTTGCCTCAGTGCTTCCGCCAGCCGGGTCCGGGATTGCTCATCCGCCTGCAAGGCATAGGAACGTTTGATCTCCCATTGCTCACGGGTTTCCTTGCGCTCCGGTTCGCTGACACTGCACCAGGCACCCCAGGTATGCTCGGAGTAAAGCAATACCTGCCTCCACGCTTCCTCAAAAGCTTTGGCGGAAAATCCGCCCGGATTGCGCATTGCCCACAGGGCTTCGGCCTGGGATAGCCGATCCGAACTGGCCCGGTTCATGCCCGTCTCCAAGGCAGAAGATCCTGCTCCATCCTCCCAGTAGGGAGTCCAATCACCGCGCACAACCGGCAACAGGCTGCCATAACGTTTTTCAAACGCCTGGAACGCTTCACTGGTGGAGGAAATGATGAACTTCGGCCAGGAATACTTCGCGCTCCATTCCTTCACGAATTCACAGATTGCCGGATCGGGAACGGCATTGTCGCCATGTCCACTCCATCGCATGTGGGCAATTTCGTAGGGATATCCGCTTTGATCCAGTTGGGCTTGGTAATCCCCCACAAACTGCTCCGTCAGTTTATTGATGATGTGCGACATGGCATAACCTTTGTAGGGAATCCAGACGAGCACCTTTTCCCGGCCTGAGGGCGAGCTCCAATAGAACGGCTTGTTTTCCCACTGCACCAGGATATCGCCAATGCGATCAAAATAATTCGGAGCGGTTGAAAAGTATTTGATCCCGGCCTGGGCCATGGCGGTGACGGTGGCCCACGTATAGCCTGGCACATCGCTGATCATTGCCGAATCGATTGACACCCCGGTTTGTTCCGAAAGCTGGGTTGAGTAACGGAAAAGGCGGATCAATTCTTCGGGCCGGCAAAGCCCGGTTAATTCATTCAGATACATCCCATTCAAGGAAACCTGGCCTTTTTTCACAGCTTGGAAAAAGTCCCTCTTCTGTGCCTCACTGAGCCGATTCAAATAGAGGTCCGCAGCCCAAACCACCTCCACATTCCATACAAATCGGGCTCCCGGCGGGTATTCCGCCGTCTTGCGGGCGTATTCGATGCCTTGCAGGAGGTTGTTGACCTGTTTCTTTTCGATGGCGGTCTGGATTTCAGTATATCCAATGTCGGTGTGTGAATGAGGGAGGATATAAACGGTGCGCCGGGGAACTGGCTTGATGGTTATTTTACGGGCCGCCAGCAGCTGGCCGTCCTGTTCGATGCGAACCGCCACCTCCTGGGGCTGCGTTACCGCGGGAACTGGCACCTCGCAGGTTTGCGCGCCTGCCCGCAATTTCAAAACGACGGGTTCAGATTCGCCAACCTGCACCGTGGCGCTGGATTCCTCTCCAAAATGGCGGATGCCAACCTGCACCGCCTGGTATGGTCTTCCATTTTTCTCGAAAATGGCGGGGAACGGCTTTACCGTCAGCACACCTGTGGCTGCCGCCGGTGCCAGTTCCATGGCGTTGGGCGTCTCAAGGCCAAGCCAGTCATACAAAACCCAGCTTCCAGAATGGGTGGTGATTCCGATCTCATTATTCCCCACCACCAGCAAACTGGCAGGAAAAGCGACCTCTCTGGCGCACGGCTTGCCTTTGCCAGGCTGCCCCTGGACCGATTCGTCTCCCCCACCCGCCGGCAGGCGCAATTCAAAGGTGCTGGAGTTGATGGTCACCCGCAGTTGCGACGGAGCCTGGCCCTGGGTGTCCACGAATGCCAGCTTCAGCCGGCATTCACCCTCGCCTGGGGCGTTTTTCAGTCCGAACACGATGGCAAAAGAATGCTCTTTGCCACCCGCCCACGAATCATGGGGTCCCGGGTGCACATAGGGCCAGTCCCGCTTCGAGTTCGAACGCCCCACCACAAATAATCCATCGTCGCGATAATCACGGTATCGTCCGGGCGCGAGGGCAAATTCGGCATTTTGCCCATCCCGCCTGCCTATTTCCCAAAGCAGTTGGCTGTTGGCGGCAGCCTGGACCAGGCACAGGGACAGCCAGCCGGCGGCCAGCAGTCGTTTCTTATTTGTGTTGGTTTTCGTGGTCATATTGTCTGTAGTTTGTTAAACGCCCATCCTCCATTAATGAGGATCACGGCGCCTGGGTGAATGGTAGGGATTCTGTTCCGGAGCCTCCTCCTGCGCCGCGTTGGGACGCAGTTTGGATTTGGCGGAAAGGCCATCTCCGCCTGGTTTTACCAGCCGGGTGGGGCTGAAAACGGAATTATATAAGGCGTGCTGGGAAACGGTTATTGGGCCATTCACCAGCTCCGGCACATTGATCATCTTCAAAGTCGTATCGTAGAACATCGGATCTTTTTGTGGAACCAGGAATGGTTTGCGGGCCTGGCCGTTTTCATCCAGATAACTCAGGTAAGGCCGGGTCAAGGCGCCATCCCGGCGTTTGCTGCTGAACACAAACCATCGGCTGTTGCTCGACCAGCAATGGTAGGAATCCGAGCGGTCGCTGTTGACTTCATCCAGGCGGCGGTATTTCCCGGTTTTAAGATCCATCAAGTATAAATCGCTGCCGGGTTGAGTTCCTGGAAAACCGCTGTATGGGCACAGGCTGAGGAGCAGGAAGCGGCCGTCAGGGGACACTTTAGGCTGGTTGATGCTCAAGCCGGTTTCCTTGGCCGTGAGCACCGTTTCCACCTCCCCCCATATCAGCGTCTCCGGATTGAAACTGATCCGCATCAAGTCATATTTAACTTCCCGGAAGCGGGAAGCTGGCATGAGCGGGCTTCGGCAAAAATAAAGGTGACGTCCATCGGGCGCCCAGCCTGGCCAGGTTTCCGAAAGATCGGGATCGGCCACCTGTTCGCAATCAAGCATTGTATTTTTTTCCAGGAAATAAGTTTTGAGATCCCCGCCCGAGTCGAAAACATCTTCATTCCTGCCCACCGAATGGAATAGCATGGAGAATTTATTCTGCGAAAAAGTCAGGAACCGGCCGCCAGGATGCCAGGCCACAAATCCGGAAGGTCTATCCACCGTGGTCACTTCACACCCGTGGGCAATCAGCATCGGTTTGCCTTTCGACGAACTGCGGATTTGCAGGGCCATGGTGTCAGGCCGATTCAGGATAAAGCTGTGGCAATTCATGCAGGTGGCTTCCCCGGTGGTGTATTCCTTGATCCGCAAAACCGTCCGGACTTCAAAGGACTCCAAATCACGCTGATAAATACCCATGTTGCCGCTGCCGAACATGGAATACTGCCAATTCAGGAATCGGTAAACCAGATGGCTGTCCACCACTTCATTGGCAATTTGGTTGGTTATGGATTCAAAAGCTTGCCACTGGTCCTGAGGATTGCGAACAGCGATTTCCATTATCACCGAGTGCCCCCGGTTGGCCTGCAAAAGTTCCCGCCATGGTTGCCTTGGAATTTGGATCAGCGGCTCTCTGGACATCACCTCCACAGGTTTGCCGGCCGATCCAGAAAAGCGAACCCGGAATTGATTGCCCGGCTCTTTGATGCGGAAGTTCAATGGGGCAATATTGGGCGGTATCGTTGTGTCCTGGTAATCAGGATCCATTCTGGCTTTCGGCAGCGGTCCCGGCGCTGCCTGCAAAACCGGATCCAAACTCCATAAACAAAGGATGAATAGAACCACCACGATGTTCATGTTATCGCGGGTTGAAGTGAGCCGCATATGATCCCGAATGTTCAAACAGGCAGTAAAACCAGTAGGTATCACCATATTCTTTGGCCAAGCCCAATTGCGCCCTGGCCAAATCGCCCCGGTAGCTCATGAAGCGCTCATGAAATAACTCGTTGCGACGTAAAATGTCCGGGCTGACCGGCAAACGATCGAGTTGGGCAACTTTTTGGACCCTCGCAGCCATCAACAAAGCCTCCTGGCAATGCCGGGGCAACTCGGAATATCCCACATCCTTGAAGCGGGACAAATTTTCCATGATTTTTTCATGCTGGCAATTCAACAGGTAATGCGCCATCAGCCAATCGAAAGCCAGGCGGTTGCGCCGGTTCCGGCGCAAGCACTGCTGGAGCAAGGTCTCCGCGGAGGGATCCCCCGCGGAGTCCTCCAAAATCATCAACGATCGTATTTTTTCCAGGCCGGTATCCAGGCTGGCTTTGGGATCTTGATCCAGAATTTGCAAATAATTTCGCGCCCAATCCCGATTCGCAACCGTTTGATTCAAGAGGTTCAGGAAAATCCGTGCCGCAGCAGGTTCGCCTTTGAGTATGCTGATCAAGGCTAATTGCTGGAGAATGAGCGGTTGGTAGCCATTGATTTCCATGCTCTCGATCGCGATCCGCTCTGCGCGGTTCACCTGCCCCATTTCGCACAAGATGCGGCTGGCCAAAAAAAACCGCCGGGAGTCCATCTGTTCGTTGATGCTGAGCCACAAGTTCAAGTCTTTCGCCTGGGCAAAGCAAAACAGGTCGCTCAACAAACCGCCGGTTTGGGCCAGCGCTTCATTGACGTAAGCCACGGCCATCGGGCTGGAATCTGGGCATTGGGAAGCAACCTTTAACAGTTCAGCAGGCTTTTGTTTCTGCCCCCAATAATCGATCGTTGCCAATCGCTTCGCTGGCAGGTCATGCAGCAAGCCAACCAGAATGGCCCCCAACAAGGTGCAAGCTAACGGTTGTTGAATCCACAGGCTCATTTTGCCAAGTCTGCCGAACACTGAACCGGATTGGGGAACGGTCTCCAGTATTGTGTGACCGCCCCCGGCTTTTTTCCCCTGAGGCTTGGGTTTTTCGGTGGGCTGAGTGGCCACTTTTTCTGGTAATTCTGCAATGCCCTTGCTGTTCCTTCTGCTCAATGCCTCGCGGATTCCCAAAACCAGCGCACAAACCGGTAAATAGCAAACCATCACTTTGGCGCTTAACCCGGCTGTGGACCAATTCCTCGGAGGTAGCAGGAATTGAAACGCATCCCCGATGCTCAATACATAAACAAACCGGGAAAAAGCCCAGGGAATCCCCAATCCTAAACCCCAGCAAAACAATGCGCGCGGCCAATATCTTTCCAGCAACAGGTCGTGGCATCCTGCCAGCCAGAAAAAAACTAATCCGGCACCCGCTGACAGTTGGAATACAACCACTCCCAAGCCAAGGCCCGCGAAAAGTTTCAGCCATCGTCGGTTGCCGGGTACCTCCTGATACGCGATGAAGGCAGCCAGGGAAACCAGCCAGGCCAGGGTCAATTTCAACCATGGGTAATCATACTGAACCTGACTGGTTAGCAGCAGCAACGCGGGAACCAATGCCAGGGGGCCTGGGGATTGGCAGCGGAAGGTCCGCAGGATGAAACTACAGCAAAGGGTCACCAAACCAGCCAGCCCGGTGGTTATAAAAGCCCCCAGCCAATCATGCTGATAATACTGCAATAATAAAGCCTCGAAATACTCAACCATTCCGCCCGCATAGCCCCAATGTTCACGCAAAAAAGTTTCGTTAAAGAAAAATGCAGGTGTAAGGGAGGAATATTGCAGAGGCGGACTAATCCCCAGCCATACCCAAAGAAAATACGCCGCTAAAAGAGCGGCGTATTGCAAATTGCGGGCCAATCCAGGGTTCAGTCTGGTGGTTCCCATACTAATAACCACACATCCGGTTTGACGATGGCCGGATGCCATGCGGAAAACACTGGTGCCTTTCCCAAGGCTCAGGCAGCGATCAGCTTGCGGGCCAGAGAAACTGCTCCGGCTGCGTTTTCACTATACCCATCAGCGCCGATCTCGTCGGCATATTTTTGAGTGACAGGAGCGCCGCCGATCATGATTTTTATCTGATCCCGAACCCCCGCCTGCTCAAGGGCTTTAACGGTATCCTTCATATGTGGCATAGTCGTGGTAAGCAGGGCCGACAAGGCAACCAAAGTGGCTTTCTTTTCTTTGACCATGGCCACAAATTTGTCGGGAGGAACGTCCACCCCCAAGTCGCAAACCTCAAAACCGCCCCCTTCCAACATGGCGGCCACCAGGTTTTTGCCGATGTCGTGCAAGTCACCTTTGACCGTTCCGATTACCACGCGACCAACTGGCTCAACACCCTGCGCCGCCAAAAGCGGCCGGATCATTTCCAAGGACGCTTTCATGGCCCGGGCTGCGATCAATAGTTCGGGCACGAAGAATTCGTTGCACTCAAAGCGGCGTCCTGCCTCGTCCATGGCAGGAATCATGTATTTGCTCACCAAAACCTGCGGATCGACTCCGTCGGCCAAGGCTTTTTCGGTGACGGCTTTTGCCGCTTTTGCGTTGCCATCCAGCACCGCATCAAATAATTGCTTTAAATCTTCCATCGTTATACTCCGTTTTACGGTTTTTACCTAACACTAACCGGCTGAAATGCGATCCATCTTAATGGAATCCATCCGCAAATCCAGCACAATTGTTCACTCATCCAAATTACGCCTAAAAATGGCCACCAACCGGCTCGGCGATAGGATGGAGACCACCTTTCCCTTTACCGTCAGCAGCTTTTGCTCCCTCAGCTTGGCCAAAGATCTCGACAAGGTTTCACTTACCGTGCCCAGTTCGGCTGCCAGCACCCTCTTGGTCATCGGCAGTTCAAAGGTTACCGGGTTTTCACCAGGCGGTTTAGGACAGCGCTTAATCAACCAATTTACCAGGCGTGTTTCCACATCCTTCAAGGTCAAGTCCTCCAGCAACGCCACCAAGCTTCTCAGATGCACGCTCATGGAGGCCAGCATTCGCAGAGCCAATTCGGGCTGGCGCTTGAAGAGCGCGGTGAACTCGTTTTTTTGAATCAACAGAACCTGTGAGTTTTCCAAGGCTCGCGCATCGGCCGGATAACCGGTTTCGGTTGCCAGGGTGGCTTCCGCAAAGGATTCCCCGGCCCGGAAAATCCGGATGACTTGCTCCTTGCCGACAGAACTCAGGCGATGCACGTTGATCGCCCCCTGCTGGACCACAAAAAAGCCGTGGGAGACTTCCCCTTCGCGGAAAAGATAATCCCCCTTGGCGAGGTGTTTTGAAATGGCCAGCTCCGCGATCGCACGCAAATCATTCGGAGGCAATCCAGCAAATAACTTGCAATTGCGAAGCGCGTTGAATACTGCAATTTTCCTCAACTCGGCCACTGGTTGCATGATGTTTTTCACCTTATGGGCTTCCGGGCCTTGCGTCACGCCATTTTTGTGCGATGGCACCGGAAATTATTCAAACCCGGCTCGACAAACCCACCTGGACACTTTTAAGTGGTCGCCAATTTATGTGGAATTTGCTGCGCCGTATCAGCCTTACCCAATGGATTCTTTTTTCCATGGTCATCGGCATCCTCATAGGTTGGTTATGGCCGGAACAGTCCCAAAATTTGCGGCTGATTTCGACGATTTTCCTGAGATTGATCAAGTGCATCATCGTTCCCCTGTTGGTGGGAACGCTCGTAGTGGGCATTGCCGGGCACAGCGATGATCTCAAAGCCGTGGGCCGGCTCGCCTTGAAATCGATCATATACTTTGAGTTAGTGACCACGCTGGCCTTGGCGGTAGGGTTGACGGCCGTGAATTTAGCCAAACCCGGCATTGGGGTTTCACTCTCAACGGCGAAAAAAACGGCGGCTGAGGCCGGCCGCCAAGCCATCACCTTCAGCGGCGTGGTTGAGCATGCGGTGCCCAAGAGTTTTTTCGAGGCGGCCGCCAATAATGATGTCTTGCAGGTGGTGATCTTCGCTATTTTGTTCGCCGTTGCCACAACCCAGGCGCCACCCAAAGCGAGGGCCGCTATGCTGGCTTTTTGCGAAGCATTGTCAGAGGTCATGTTCAAGTTCACCAACCTGGTGATGAAATTCGCCCCCTTTGGCATCGGCGCTGCCATCGCCTGCACTGTGGGCCACAGCGGCTTGGCTGTGCTGATCAACTTGGGCAAGTTGGTCCTCACCTTATACCTGGCCCTGCTGGCTTTTGCAGTGCTCGTTTTGTGGCCGGTGGCGCTGCTGGCCAAAATTCCCGTGCGGGCTTTCCTGCGGGCCGTCAAGGAGCCGGCGTTGATTGCTTTTTCCACCACCTCTTCCGACGCCGCCATGCCGCAGGCCATCCAGCGCATGGTTGAACTGGGTGTTCCACGCCGGATCGTTTCTTTTGTGCTGCCGACAGGCTATTCCTTCAACTTGGATGGCACCACCCTTTACCTGGCTTTAGCTTCGGTTTTTGTGGCCCAGGCTGCGGGTGTGCATATGACCCTGGCCCAGCAACTGGTTCTGATGTTAACCCTGATGCTGACCAGTAAAGGAGTGGCGGGGGTGCCGAGGGCTTCCATGGTCGTGCTCTCAGGAACCCTGGCCACTTTTGGCCTGCCCTTGGAAGGAGTGGCGGTGATCATGGGCGTGGATGAACTGATGGATATGGCTCGGTCCACCGTCAATCTGGTTGGGAATTGCCTGGCTTCTGCGGTGATGGGGCGATGGGAAGGCGCATTCTCATACGGAAAGAAAAATCCCCCCGCCGACGATCAGTCAGAAGGGGGAATAAAATCCGGAGATCTATCGCCCCATTGATTACTTTCCTTGGCGGGCCAAATAGCCCTCCACATGGAAAAGTCCGGCCTCGCCAGCGCGCTTGACCATGGCCAGGAGGTTTTCCATGCTGGACACCTCTTCAACTTGTTCCGTAGTGAACCACGCGAGGAAATTCTGCGTCGTATAATCGTTCTCCTTCACCGCCTGGGCGATCAATTCATTGATCTGCTTGGTTACCGTCTTTTCCCAGTCCAAAGCTTGTTGGACCGCTTCTTCAGCACACTTGAATGTATTTTTCGGTGCAGAAATGGCGGGGATTTCCACTCTTCCACCGGTATCCAGAACGAACTTGGAAATCTTCAAGGCATGCTCGCGCTCCTCATCGCCTTGCTTGTAAAAGTGGGCCGCAAACATCGGCAGGCTTTCCGCGGCAAAATGATTGCCCATGGCCATGTACTGCATGGCCGCTCCCAGTTCATTCCCGATTTGCTCATTGAGCGATGCGCTCATTTTCTTGCTGATCATCATAATTCTATTCGGTTCAGGTTATGGTCCCATTTTTTGGACCCAAGACATCCAAGCTTATCATACAAACAGCCGAAATCAAGGCGCCCTTTATCCGTACAAATATGCCGCTGTGAGGAATAACCACATCGAACGCCACACCCCGGAAACAGCCTCCACTGGACACCCCAGCCAGCCAACCGCCTAAATCGCCGGAAAGATGTAACCTCATTCCGGTTTCGCGTGTCCTTTACTGTGAGGCGGCAGGAGCGCCATATTACGTTCTTGTCTTAAGCAAGTTGAAAGCATTGACTGAGTCCATAAAATAGCTCAGTCTCATTGAACCATGCGAGCATATATCTCAATAGCGTGTTTTTGTGCGGGAGTGGCGGCAGCATCAGCTCAGGAAACAACCAACGCAACGGTCCATCGATTATCGTTGGCAGATTGCATCCAGATGGCATTGGAGCATAATTTGGATCTGCAAATGGATCGTTTGAACCCTGAAATCTACCGCTTTCAAGTGGGCATCGCCTATGCCGGATACGATCCCAATTTCTCCGTCAGCGGCCAACATGGGTTCAATCAGGCTCCTGGTGGATTTTATGGCCCCACAGGGCAATCCTACCTCAGTTCCACTCGGGATGCGGATGGAGGGACCGCTTCCGTATCAGGTTCGGCTCCCACCGGAATGCGATATGCCTTATCCGGCAACCTCTCGGATTCCTATGGCATTAATTCCGGCGGCCCCTTTGATAACCGAACTAGTTCGGCCAACCTTTCGTTGTCCCAACCAATTTTAAAAAATGCATGGATCGATTCCAACCGGCTTAACATCCGCACGGCAAAGAAGGACCTCAAAGGATCGGAACTGACGCTGCAAACCCAGATCATCGACATCGTCACCCAGGTTGAAACCTCCTATTATGATCTGATTTTCGCCAAGGATTACATCGGCGTTCAGGAGCTGGCAGTTAAACTCGCTCAACAATTGCTGGAGGAAAACCAAAAGAAGGTGAAATTCGGCGCGCTGGCTCCTTTGGATGAAGAGCAAGCCAAATCCCAAGTCGCCCAATCCACCGCGCGCCTCATTTCAGCCCGCCAGGTTTATGCCCAGCAACAAAACGTCGTAAAAAGGCTCCTGAATGATAATTTCGCATCCTGGCAGGAAGACGCCATCAATCCCAGCGAATCGCTAAAAGCTATTCCGCAATCCTTCAGCTTGCAGGATAGCTGGCACAAAGGTTTAACCACGCGCCCGGATTTGCAGAAGCTGAAGGTCGATTTGGAACGGCAGGATATTGTTCTGCGGTTTAATCGGAACCAGATTTTTCCGGAGTTGAACGTGCTGGGCAGTTATGGGTATTCCACCTCCCAGTCTAAAGACACTTTTGGGAATATCATGCCTTCCACCGGGGATCACCTGAATCCCAATTGGTCCTTTGGCGCCGAACTGAAGGTGCCCCTGTCCAACCGCAAGGCCGGATACGATTATAAGACCAACCGGGCTCGCAAGCAGCAAATGCTCTTGTCCTATAAAAAAGCTGAACAGGATGTGATGATCCAGATTGATGATGCCATCAAGGACGCCAAAACTGCTTTTGAACGCGTGAAAGCCACCGGCGAAGCCCGTCAGTTTGCGAGTATGGCCTTGAACGCTGAAAAAACAAAACTGGCCGCTGGCAAAAGCACCAGTTTCGTGGTGCTGCAGCTCCAAAACAACCTCACCTTGGCTAGCTCGGACGAAATCCGCGCCAAGGCTGACTACGCCAAGGCTCTGGCAACCTTATCCAGGGCTGAAGGTTCAACCTTTGAAAGGCATCAGCTCAACCTCAGCGGCACAGAGCCAAAATCTCGATAACTTCCGTTTTACCGATGGCCTCATGCTCACCCAGCTTGAGGCCTCGGTTCGCGAAACGCTGGCCGATTTGCTCAAATCTTTCCGCAGTAATTCCATACTCGCTCAATCGGGTTTTCATGCCCAGTGAGCGGAAAAATTGCTCGGTCTTCTCAATCGCCTGCGCAGCTGAATCACTGCCCTTTATCCCCCAAATCCTTTCCGCGTATTGGCTCAATTTGAGAGCTTTGCGGGCTTTTTGATGCTTCCATACGGCTGGCATGACCACCACCAGGGTTTGCGCGTGATCCAACCCGTAAAGCGCCGTCAACTCATGGCCAATCATATGCGTGGTCCAATCCTGCGGCACCCCGCAGGATATGATTCCATTCAAGGCTTGGGTGGCCGCCCACATGATATTCGACCGTAACTGGTAATTCCCTGGCTGCTGCAAAACCTGGGGGCCGTATTCTATTAAAGTGCTTAAGATGGCTTCTGCCTGGCGATCCTGCAATGGCGCCTGGCACGGGAAGGTCATGTATTGTTCCATGACATGGGCAAAGGCGTCAGCGATGCCATTCATGGTTTGGCGAACGGGCAAAGAAATCGTGGTTTCCGGATCAAGAATCGAAAAGCGGGGGAAAACGGCGGGGTTGGAAAAGGCCAGCTTTTCCTGGGTTGAATCGCGCGAAATCACTGAAAAACAATTCATCTCGGAACCCGTGGCGGGCAAAGTGAGCACACATCCCAATGGTAACGCCAATTCCGCCGGAGCTTGTTTGGCGAGAATATCCCAGGGATCAGCCTGTGTAAAATTCACTGCCAAAGCGATGAATTTGGTGCCATCCAACACCGATCCACCTCCCACCGAAAGCAGAAAACCGATTCCCTCTTCCCGGCAAAGCGCCACGGCTTTCATCAGAGTTTCATAGCGTGGATTGGGTTCAATCCCTCCAAAGTCCACCCAATCACGCCCTTTCAACGCTTTATTCACCTGGTCATAAACACCGTTTTGCTTGATCGAACCACCACCGTAGGTGACCAGGATTTTGAGTCCGGCCGGCACCAATTCCGCCAACTGGTTGATGGTTCCTTTGCCGAAAACGACTTTTACTGGATTGAAATAGGTAAAGTTATTCATAAATTCATTTTGCTGATTAATAATTCGTTTTTATCCTGCGGGTTCCGCCCGAGAACAATAGGAAGCTCCCGCCATCTGACAAGCGCGAATGTTGGCGGTCCAGCGGACCGAAAACGTTGATTCCACCTGCGCCGGCCATCACCCACCCATCCCCTACCAGTTTTCGATTTCCTGCCGCATGGGTTGCAGGTCGGGATCTGCCAGGGCCATCGTGCGGATGCGATCGAGGTTGCTGGCCGCCACCGCGCGTGCGAGCCAATGGCGGGCTTCATCCAACTGGCCTAACTGGCAGCAATAACAGGCGAGATTATAGGTGATGGTGCTGTCTTTCGGGAATTTCTGAGCCGCAGGCAGCAAGCTTTCCTTGGCCTCGGCGGTTCTTCTCATCTCGTGCATGCTGAATGATCGATGAATCCAGCCAGCCGGTTGATCAGGATTGGCTTCCAAAATGCGGCCAGCCAGCTCGAGACAGTCGTTCCAATGTTTAAGCGCGGCTTCGACTTGCCATCGGATTTCCAATACCTCCGGACAATCATCACCGGCCGTTGAGATCCGGGCAAGTTCGGCCAGTGCCTCGGTTGGATTACCAAGCATGAACCAGCCCTGCGCGGCCGACAGAAAATGGGTATCTGGAGGTTCCAATGGCTTCATAATACCGCAAAACCAGGCTACCGTTTCCTTTGGCCTCTGCCAATGAGAAAGAACTGGCGTGATAGGGGCCATAAATGAATAATAATCTTCGCCAAGTGAAAAAAGTTGCCAGGTTAAAATGTTGGATAACCGCCGGATTTGCTGGAGCGGCGATCTTTGGCTTTTTCCTTAATGAATGGGCTGAATCTCCCACCAAACCCGGCTTTGAAAATGTTGCCTCCCGGATTCCAGAGATCAACACACCACCGGTCCAAACACAGGCCGCAGCCGGCCCAAGCCAGACCTCCAAAGGTTCTACCCTTGCCCATTCACCGGGGATCTCCCAAGCTCATCCTGGCGCCAGCGGTAACTTTAAAGCGTGGGCGGATTTTAATGCTTGGGCGGCAACTAATTGTGCCACAACTGGCATCGCGGTTGGAAGCCCCATCGAGGCCGAAGGAGTCCGCCTGGCGCTCCAACGGAAAGAATTCATGATTCAATTAATTCGTGAGGATCCGGAGCGGGCCATCAAATTGGCATTGTCCTCTCGAATCCGGGGAAAATTACCCCCCAAAATCCGCGGCTTGGTCGAACGCCCCCAGTTTGGCCGGGGCGGCCTCTACGTGTTGTCCGGAATTCCAATACCTGGGCATGAAGCTGGTTTCAGTTCCGTCATGCGCAGCGCCGAAATCGATGGCGAGCGCTATTCAGCTTTTGTTTACGGAAGGCGTCTGGGTGAGCCCACCCGTACCAACCTGCCTCTCCACGGCATCGTTCTGGAAAACCAATTCGCGATTGCCGAAAACCCCATCCGGTTGGTGCCTGGGGAGGAAGCCGCAGACCTGCCGGGAAATGCCATTCCCAGAGTTTGCGCATGGTGTAATCGGGCTGTGGATTCCGGTTCCGATGCCCAAATTATTGAAACCGAACATGGCTTGGCATCAACCTGCAATACCACTGAAGCCAGGTTGCTGAATGAACAACTGATCGCTGCCGAATTGAACAGCAATCCTACCACCCTTGCCTCCGGTATCCTTCAGATGTCCGCCTCCTACACCACTGGCACTAAAGACCTGCTTCTGATCCGGGTGGACTTTGATGACCTCAAAGGCATTCCTTTTCCCGACCAAACCGGGATCGATATGATCACCGGGGTAAACCTGTTTTATCGCGAGAACTCCGATGGAAAGGCGGGCTTCTCTGATTATGGGCAAGGCTCGGACATCACTCCCACCTTTCGAATGCCGCACCCGGCCAGTTATTACGGCACAAATAATTATTTCACACTTCTACGAAACGATGCGCGCACCGCTGCCAAAGCGGGCGGATACAACTTGTCCTCGTACCATTTCGACTTGGTTTGCTTTGCAAAAATCAGCGGCTTTGATTGGGCCGGACTGGGTATCGTAGGAGGAGCGGGGGTTTGGCTGAATAACTATTTCACCGTGGGCGTGGCAGCCCACGAACTGGGGCACAATTTTGGTTTGAACCATGCCAACTTCTGGAAAACCGCTGATGAAAGTGTCCTTGGCCCCGGCGCGAGCGTTGAATACGGTGATCCTTTCGACACGATGGGCTCCGCCACCGCCGGATACAAACATTTCAATGCCCGGTGGAAAAACTATTTGAACTGGTTGTCCTCCACTGAGATGGCGCCCTTCTCCACCAATGGGATTTACCAGCTTTTTGCCCATGACCTCACGAATTCGGCGCCGGGATTCCGCGCGCTTTCATTGCCCCAGAATTCCACCACCAATTTCTGGTTTGAATTCAGGCAAAAAAACACCGGCAATAAATGGCTGATGAGCGGCCTCGGTGTCCGCTGGGCCCAATCCGGAAACCAACCCACCCTCTTGCTGGATACAACCCCCGGATCCTTAAACGGCAAAGAGGATTCACCCATTACGTTCGGCCGCACCTTTGCGGACGAAAAAGCACAAATATTTGTGACGCCACTGGGTTCCGGAGGAACCACTCCCGAATCGGTCATGGTGATGGTCAACCGAGGCCCCTTTCCCGCCAAAAAAAATCCGGCCGTCAAACTCAGTGCAAACGCCACCCATGTGGCATCCGGCGAACAGGTGGATTTAACCTGCTCTGCCGCTGATCCGAATGGGGATGAACTGGCTTATGCCTGGGATTTTGGTGATCGCAATTTTGGAACTAACGCCCCAACTCAAAGTTATAACTGGCCGAAAAATGGCATGTATTTGGTGCGTTGCACCGTCAGCGACATGATGGGAGGAGAAGCCAGCGATTCCATGGTCATCCAAGTGGGCAATCCCTCCGGATGCATCCTGACTGGACAGGTGATCTCCAATGGAGTTCCAGCCCGAATGGTCAAAGTGTCAGCCAGCAACCAGCTTTATGCTTACACCGATAGCGATGGTTCATACAAAATCCTGAATGTGAATCCGGGGACTTATACCTTAACCGCCGGCCTTTCTGATTTCACCTTCTTGCATCCTGGATTTCCCAACCCAGTCGAGGTCTTGGCCCATAGGGACAACCTGAATTTCATAGCCCTCCAAACCCGATCCGCCTTCATTCCGGAAGGCAGTATATGGTCCTATCTGGACAACGGCCAAGACCAGGGAGCCAATTGGATTCAGCCTGATTTTGATGACCAAAACTGGAAAACCGGCCCCGCCAAGCTGGGATATGGTGATAGCACGGTCAACACTGCGGTCAGCTATGGTAGCAGCGCCAGCAAGAAACACATCACCACCTATTTTCGCACCGGTTTCACCGTGGGGCATCAAGAACTGGTCAACAAGTTGACTTTGGACCTGCTGCGGGACGATGGAGCGGTGGTTTACCTGAACGGGAGAGAAGCCTGGCGCAGCAACCTGCCTGAAGGCCCCATCTCTTTTAACACCCCGGCTTCATCGGCTGTCTCGGGAACCAATGAATCCACCTTCTTCACCACCACCCTGCATCCAAGTTGGCTGATCGCTGGCACGAACTTCCTGGCGGTTGAAGTCCATCAAAGCTCCCAGACCAGTTCGGATCTATTGTTTGATATGCGCCTGACCGGGGAGTTCATTGGCAACGAAAATCCTCCTTCAATGACTTGGGAAAAGGCTGATTCCCGCCTCAAGCTGGCCTGGCCATTAACCGCTTTGGATTGGTCCCTATTCAGCTCCCCTAGCCCGAACACTCCCGGCCAGGTGTGGGAACCGGTTTACCAGGATTTGGAAATTTTAAATGACCGTTTCCAAGTTGTGCTGCCAACGACCAATTCCTCCCGGATCTTCCAATTGGTTCTGCCATAAAAAAAGGACGCTTGTCAGCGTCCTTTCGTAATTTTGACCGGATGTTAATCCAAATCAGCCCAGCGTAAACATTTCCTTGGTGAACTCAATCCGCTGGCCTTTGTTGATGGCCTCGCTGGCCTTGATGGCCATGACGGCGGAAGTGAATCCAGCCTCCCAGTTCGCTTCGTTGGCCTTGTTTTCATGGATGCTGTCAATGAAGGCTTCCATGGCATAGAAGAGCGGAGTTTCGCTGTCCGCAGCCGCTTCGGCAGGTTCCTTGCCTTGGGCCAGCAGTTTGGTGGAATTCGCCACCAAGGCGATGCCGCTATCCTTGCTCGGGAAGAAATCTTCCTTGCGGGCATAAACTTCCCACCCCAGCAGCGGGGCATCGGTTTCCTTGATCAGCCAAGCCCGGCTGTCGCGCATATTGATGGCGGCATCCGAACCGCCAAAAACCTCAAAGCTCCCCTCAAAGGAGTTGGTGAGGGTAGCGCTATAGGACATGCGAATGTTGTTGGGATATTCCACCGTCACCAGAATAGTGTCGAAAACATCCCGGCCATCATTCCAAGCCAGGATGGCTCCGTTGCCACTGACAGCGATAGGCAGCGCTTTGAGATACCATGCCGCGCTATCCAGGTTATGAACGCCTTTTTCGCCTACCAAACCGAGGGATGTTTCACGGTTCAGATGCCAGTTGATTTCCTTTTCCCGCTCCGGGGTCGGGGATGTCCGGCGCCAAGTCTCCTTTTTGTGGTTTTGCGCGCGCGTGAAGGCAACCTTGCCCATGGCCCCGGTGCGCACGAATCCCAACACATGGTTGTGGATGGGATTTGTCCGCAGGATGAGTCCCGGTTGGAACATCTGTTTTGATGCAGCCTTGGCTGCCTTGGCAATCGCTGTGGCGTCTTCCATCGTGCCAGCCAGCGGCGCCTCACAATAAACATGTTTCCCCGCCTGGATGGCAGCCACGGCGATTTCCCGGTGCAGATAGGTGGGCGTGGCGATCAGCACCGCCTGGACGTCTTTCTTTTCCAGCAGTTGCTGGTAATCCTTCATCTTTTCGGCTTGGGGGGCGGATTGACCCGCACGGCTCATGGATTTTTCGTAATTATCACAGATTGCCACCACCGGTGCATTGGGCAACCGGGAGAGGCATTTGAGCATTTCACGCCCCCACACCCCACAGCCAATAACGGCGCATTTGACCGGTGGCCCGGCTTTTTTGTCATCGTCTTTTTTACCCTCGGATTTCTTTTCCGCAGCGCGCAGTTCAACCGCCCCCATGGCGGCCATGAATGCGGCCAGGGAACCACTGCGCAAAAAATCACGCCGGTTGAACTCCAAATTATTAGAATTATGACTCATAATTTAATCAATAATTAACTGTTTTATTTAATGATTTTAATCCGCATATTGCGGAAAGCCACACTGCCATGGTCCCCTTGCACGAAGACGGAACCTGGCTCGCCGAGCTTATTGTCCAATTCACCGCCGGTGGCCCGGCTCATGGCCACGCTGTCGTGAATTTTGACGCCATTGAGTATCACGGTGGCCAGGTTGCCCTTGATGGTGGCTTCCACCTGGTTCCAAACACCCGGTTTTAACGAGGCAAAACTCGTCGGCGCAGCCAGATTATAAAACGAGCCATTGCTGGCGGGCGAGAGCTTGCAGGCGGGGAAATCGTCGAAAATCTGGATTTCATGCCGTCCGCGCAGATAAAAGCCGCTATTGGCACCGGCCGGGATCAGGTATTCAAAACGAACCGTGAAATCCAAATACTTCTCTTCGGTGACCAGATCGGTGCCGTGAACGTCCTTGGAGACTTCATTCACCAGCATGCCATTCTGGACGGTCCAACTCGGATTGCCGGAAGGATTGCGCAATTTCCACCCTGCGAGATCCATACCATTGAACAGCGGTTTGAAGCCCAGCGCCGCTTCGTCTTCGCTGACCTTATAGGCATTGCTTTGCGGAACCGCACTTCCATCCATCAGGCCCAAGGACCAAAGGATGCCATTAAGCACATGCTGCTGGAAATCTGCGCGCTGCACCACATCCACCCGATGGCCGAGGGAAGTGTAAAAAACCCGTCCTTCACCATAGTTTTTGCACCATGCAATCGGATAGTCGCCGGGCACCCCGGTATTGGGATGCTTATCCTGGGTGAGGAGTCCGTGGACCTGATCGCGATGGAAGTTTTTAACGATGTAAATTTCATCGAAAACCCGGAAATGCGGGCCATAATTCCGGGTGGCTGAATGGAATGGATCCTGGTTATAAACATCAATTTCCACCTGGGCACCATGAGTTTTGAACTGGGCGCCGATCAAGTCGATGTAGCCCGGGAAACCAGGGAATGTATCCGTGGCGGCGTGCAACCCCACGAAACCTTTCCCGGATTTGATCCAGCTCAGAAAACCTTCCCGATCCGGCAGCGGGAGATCACCGGTGGTGTTGTTGAAGAGAACTCCATCGTATTCCTTGAGGGCATCGACGGTCATCTTCTCTTTCATATCCTCATCGGTCTTGACGAAGACGACAGAAAATTTACCGCTTTTCTTGGCAATGTCGCCCACCACTTGATCGGCGGTTGGAATGACATCGTGGCGGAAACCCTTGGTAACCGAAACGACCAGCAGCCGTTTGGTTTGGGCGGAAGCATCAGCCGCGAGGCAAAGGGCCAGGGCGGCGAAGGCGGGCTTGAGCCAGCTTTGGAATGTCTGCATTTTCATAATTTCGCGAGTATCAAAACCATTACGTTTTCTTACCCATTCAGACTCTCTCCTATGGGATCACATTCATTTATCTTTTCGACCGGCCAGATTCAAGGTTTCTTTCAATCTTGAGTCCGAATTACACAGGCCATCGGCATGGAGATGGAATGCCGCAACTTACTCCGGGGAAGCGGCGCGCAAGCGTTGAATGATTTTGGGGAAATGGTGCAAAAGAAAATCCACATCCTCGGGGTTATTATAGATCCCCAAACTGAAACGCACACTGCCCCGCGCCCGGGCAGCGGAGACCCCCATAGCGGCAAGGACGTGCGAAGGATCGAGCGATCCGGTCGTGCAAGCCGATCCGCTCGAAGCGCATATCCCCAACTGATCCAGCATCATTAAAACTGCTTCCGCTTCAACCTGGTCAAAGGCCAGGCTTGAAGTGTTCGGAAGGCGTGGTTCAGCCTGTCCATTCCGATGAGCGTGTGGAATCGATTCCAAAAGACCTTTTTCCAACCGGTCACGCAGCGCTCGCACCCGGGTGTTTTCATCAGCCAATCGGTTCACAGCCAGTTCGGCGGCTTTGCCAAAAGCCACGATCCCGGCGGCATTTTCAGTCCCGCCACGCCGGTTCCGTTCCTGATGACCGCCTATGATGTAGGGATGGTATTTGCCCCGCTGGCGGGCAAACAGCAGGCCGATGCCTTTCGGCGCGTGCAGTTTATGGGCCGAAAGGGACATCAAATCCACCCCCAGATCCCCCACATTTAATTTGAGTTTTCCTGGCGTTTGTACCGCATCTGCGTGCATTAAAGCGCCACGATTCCGACAAATGGCTGAAATTTCCGGAATGGGGAAAATGACGCCTGTCTCGTTATTGGCATACATCACTGAAACCACCGCCGTGTCAGGCCGGATGGTTTTCTTCAGCAATTCCAAATCCAGTTGTCCGCCTGAATCCACTGGCAAAAAGGTGACGTCGCATCCGTTTCTTCTCAGAAACTGGCAATAATTCAAGGTCGCCGAATGCTCCACGGCGGTGGTTATTATATGCCGTTTGCCGGGTTGGGATTTGAGGGCATGGTGCAAGGCACTGTTGATGCTTTCGGTGCCACAACTCGTAAAAATGATTTCCGTCGGCTCAGCGTGAATCATCTCCGCCAATTGGCAGCGAGCTTTATCGATATATTTTAAAATCTGATTTCCGAATGTATAGGCGCTGGATGGATTGCCCCAATGATCCTTCAGCAGGGGCATCATGGCCTCGATCACTTCGGGAGCTACCGCCGTAGTGGCATTATTATCGAAATACCGAATTTGGTCCGGCCTGAGCATATCCTGGTTTAGAATAATTCCTGTTCCTGAGGGGGATCTCGCGGAGGTTGATCATCCTGGACTGTTTCGGAGCCTTGACTCTCGGTTGCAGCCGCTGGAACTTCTTGGGCAATCGGCCCCGCTGCAAGCTCTGGTTCCGTCTGAGTTTCTGGATCCGTAACGAAACTTTGAGCGGCTTTGACCGTCACCATGACCGGACGCAAAAACTGGCCTTGAAAGGTATACCCGGGCGCTAAAACCTGGTCGATAACGGCCTTTTCGAGGGCCGGCCCGGTGGCGTTTTGGGCGTGGTGCAGTTTGGGATCGAAAAGGTCATCGGCCTTGGCGCCGATCGCCGCCAACCCCACGCGGCGGACCAAATCCCGACACGCTGTTTGGAAACTTCCTATTTGCTGGATCAAATTGCCTTGGCCGGAGCGCAAAGCGGCTTGGTAAAGGGCATTCACATGGTCCAGCAAACCCACCATCGTTTGCAGCCAATCACCTTCAGAGCGGCGCGCTTTATCCAATTCAA
The DNA here is from genome assembly GCA_964409245.1 of uncultured Verrucomicrobiota bacterium. Taxonomy (GTDB): domain Bacteria; phylum Verrucomicrobiota; class Verrucomicrobiia; order Limisphaerales; family UBA1319; genus CAIMWS01. The sequence goes on along the minus strand of CAYPCQ010000036.1, from coordinate 31,344 downwards.
ATTTCAATTGGCCTTTCTCCCGTTCCCCAACCGTTTGGACAATTCCATGGAATTCCTTGAACTTTGCATCCTGGGCGGTGAGGATCTTTTGGGCGGTGGAGTTGGCTTTTTCCGCAGCCTCGTGGGCTGTGTGCCATAAAGCGGTGGCATGAGCAACTTGCTGGCCAATTTGTTCCAGGTTTTGGATTTGTTCCACCGGCCCTGCCAAATCCAGGATTTGGGTGCGTTTTACAGCGGACTGGTATTCGAGGTACGCGGGCAGCAGTCCCAGGATGGCGCCAGCCAAAACTGCGCATCCGCAAATCAGAATAGCCCCAGGACTCAACGGCCATGCGCTCCGGTAGATGCCCAGACTGGCAAAACCGAGCAAAAGCGCATCGCCCAAATAAAATGGCCAGCGGGTCATTTTAGTTACGGATCCAATTTCCATAGTCCCGCCAACTTAAATTGGATGCCTGGTGGAAGCGACTAAATTTTATCGGATTGAATAAGCCGGGAATTTTCTTAATCTAATGCTTGGATGGTGGATTAATGCTGTTCTGGGGCCATGGACAACCGGCTCCAATAATTGGTAAAAAAGGCGGCGCCTTCCATCTCATGGATTACTAAAGTCTTTACATTACAACGGCATTAGTGGTAACAGTTTAAAACTTTGAAAGTTGAGAATACTATGAAATTGATTCACTACTTGCTCGGCGCCTGTTTGATCGCCGGCTCTGCCATGGCTCAACCCGGCCCCGGTCCACGCCCAGGTGGTCCTGGTGGTCCCGGTCCCGGCCCACGCCCAAGTCCCGGCCCTGGTCCTGGTCCCGGCCCCCGTCCGGGTGCTCCCCCACCGGTATTTATAAGACCCCGGCCGTTGCTGTTCCCACCCGCGATCATCGTCGAAACACCCGTCACCGAAACCGTGGTTATCCGAGAGGAGCCAGCCACCGTGGTGGTTAAGGAGCAACAGGCAGTGGTGAAAACGCCCCCCCCCAAGCAGGATTGGCGCCTGATCGATGAGGAAACCATCTTTCTGGTCAACGCTGACAAATTCCCAAGCCTGACAACCCCCGACCGGGATGTGCAAGGCCACGAAGCCATCACCAAATCCAGCCAATGGCGGGCCATCACCGGCAAGGTTTGGTTCGCCAATGAAACCGGTGCGTTAGTTCTCTTATCCACCGGACAGGAAATTGTGCATTTGAAAAACCATCCCTCAGGCAATGCCCTGAATGATGGTGATCCGGTCAACGAATGGGCCTTGCCGGTGGGGCTTCATAAATATGTTGATTCGGAAAACTCCAAACGGACCGTGCTCCAGTATGATGTGGGCCGGCCGATAAAGCCCGCCTTCCGCTCCGCGCCCCCAGCCCTGAAGTAACCAGGTTTTTACATAATAGCCCCTCCACCACCCCGGGAATTCCCCGGGGTGTTTTTTTCTCTGCCATCCGCATGTGCGCCGAGACGCACATTTTCAATTCCCATTTTCCGCGGATCTTACTGTTATAGAGGCGTTAGCGTTGGCTGCATCGACTGCTGGAAACAGGACATGAATCCACTTCTTGAAACAGTTCGGATTATACCTTTCTCCAAAACGGGGAGAGTATCCCAAAGCTGCAGCCAGTGGCCGCTTTTTCATGGATGCCAGGACCAATCCAAAGGTGCCGCTCCAAACGTAAGGCAAGATCACAATCTCAACGGTCAAAAAGCTGGACGCCCATCCCAAACACAAAAAACCGAGTTAAAATTGGGCCACTACGTATTGCACGAGGTGATCGGATCGGGGGGCATGGGGACCGTTTACCTGGCCAGCGATTTGAGCCTGCAACGCCTGGTGGCAATCAAGGTGCTTCATGATCGCCTCGCCTCAGATCCGGCCCTGCACCACGCTTTCCTCCGCGAGGCTCGCGCCTGTGCGGCTTTGAACCACCCCCACATTATTTCCATATTCTCCCTGGAAACGGTGGCCAGCCAGTCTTTCCTGGTGATGGAACTGGCAGGAGGTGGAAATTTGCAATGCCGCGTTGAAGACGAAGGCCCCCTGCCCGAGTTGGCGGCGCTCGATCTGGGGATCAAAATAGCCTCCGCACTGGTCTGCGCGCTCAAGAAGGGAATACTCCACCGCGATATTAACCCCGGCAACATCCTCTTTTGCGAGGCTGGAAATCCCAAGCTGGCCGATTTTGGACTCGCCGGTTCCCTGCAGGAAATGGGGGAAAGCGACACATCCATGTGGGCCACTCCCGGGTATGTAGCCCCGGAAAAGGTGCGCGGCAAACGGGAATCCTTCCTTTCCGACCTCTACAGCCTGGCGGGAACCTTGTATTACGCCATTACCGGACGGGTGCCTTTTGAAACCAACTCAGTGGATGCATTGCTCCTCGCACACCTGCATCAGCCAATCCCTATTGCGCGGGATGCGCGATCCGATATTTCCCAACTCACCAGCGATGTTTTGGTGCGCGCGATGGCCAAAAATCCGTACTCACGCTTCCGGGGCTACGAGGATTTCATCAGCCACCTGGCTTTTGCCCGCCAACAACTCCAAATTCCGGCCCTTGGAAACCAGGGCCTGCCGTCTTCGCCAGTCCCCGTCCAAAAGCAAACCGGAAAAAAATGGCCATGGTATCATTGGTTTTTGCGGCCGGGCCTCGCTTCTCGTGCAACCTGATTTTTTCCTTCCATTCCAGGAGCAGCGGTAAACAGGGACTCCCTTTTCGGCCCCAGCCGGTGATGCCGAAGCGCGGGCAGGGATATTAAAATAATTGCTTTCCCCAAGGAAAATCAGTTATGCTGTCTGCCAAGCAGATGAGCCACAACACTGAGCAGAAACTTGCATGGGGACCATTGCACCGCCCACTTTCCGGGCAGGCTTGCCAGGCGCCAGTGTGGCAACCGTTCGATGTGACATGACTGATAATCCAATCCCACAACCGAACCAGGCGCCAGCCAATCAACAGGCCATGCGGATCTTGTTGGTGGAAGACAACCTGGTCAACCAGCGGCTGACGATCATGCAACTGCAGCGCCTTGGCTACAAGGCGGACCTGGCCAAAGATGGTGAGGAGGCCGTGGAGCTTGCCCGCAAGCAGCCCTACGACCTCATCTTGATGGATTGCCATTTGCCGGGAGAATTGGATGGGTTTGGAGCCACCCGCCAAATCCGCGCCATACCTGGAGGTTCTGAAGCCACCATTGTGGGATTCACCGCCAGCATCCTGAGTGATGGCAAAGAAAAGTGCCTATCCGAAGGAATGGACGATTATCTGGGCAAACCCGTCAAAATGGAAGATCTCACCCGCGTCCTCACCGAGCGAAAAACCAAACAGGAAGGCTGATCCAGCCAGACAGGCCTCATCGGCTGGAACCGATCTGATTTTGTGAATGGGCGGGACTCCCTGGTTCCACCCATTCTTCCTGACAAACCGGCTATTGCGCTTTGGTGAATTTGACGCAGCGCAGGTTGATGGGCTTCCAATTATTGCCGTTGCTCGGGCGAATACTGATGGTTTGTTTGCCCGGTTGTTTGATTTCCACCTGGCCCAGATCAAACACCTTGAAGGCTCCCCAGTCTCCCGTTTGGAGCACTTTGCCCAGCAGGAGCTGCCCGGCGATTTCCAAGGCAAACTCCGTCTCTGCATGAGGCGTGGCGCAGGTGGCGCTCAACTTATAAACCCCGGGGCTGTCGAATTGCGCGTTCCAGGATACCCATTCGGAACCGTTATCCCAAAACCCGATATTCGTCAGGTTGTCCCGGGATTCGGTATTGACCTGGTCGCCATGCATTTCCGCCTTGTCCGCAGACAAAAGCAGGTTGCCCTGCGCATCGGCCCGCACCGGTTCCACAATCTCAACCAGTGGCACTGGCTTGAGGTTGGAGCCGGCGATTTTCAAGGCAGCGGTGTATTCGGAAACCTTGGTGGCAGGCAGGGTGACCGCCAGGCCATTGGTCGTCTGGGTGAATGGCAGACGTCCCTGGTATCCCAGCAACTCCACCGAATCCACCTGGTTGCCGTCGCCCTCAGCGGGCTTGGCCAGCGACCGGATCAGAACCTGCCCGTCTTCCGGCCAGCCCATGGCAAAGGCATACAGGGTGTTTCCCTTGGTGGTGAAACGGATATCCTTGGCAGAGTATTTGAAGTCTTCCTTGAAACTGCCGCCTTTGGCTTTTATCGCTCCCTCCCCGTAAACCAGCCAAGGCCGGGTCTCATAAATGCCCTCGCCATGGATGGCAATCCACTTGGCCATCGCCGCCAAGGCCTCCTCCACTTCCGGATCCAGCGAACCGTCGGGCCGCTGGACCACGTTCAGCAGCAGGTTGCCGTTCTTGCTCACGATATCGACCAGCATTTGAATGCTCCAGCTCACCGGGCGGAATTTCCAATTCCGGTTGTAATACCAGTCGCCGATCGAGGTATCGGTTTGCCAGGGATACGGATTGATACGCGGCATCACCCCCCGCTCGAGATCCTCGATCCACTTGCCTTTGGATTCCTGCTTGCAGCAGTAAACTACGTCCAACTGGCCGCGGCGCTGCAGATCGTTGTTATACAAATGGGCGATCATGCTCCGGCCCACTTCGTTGCCGAACGGCACCCCGCCGTCGGTGTATAAAAGATCCAGCTGGTAATTGTCCACCAGTTCCTTGATCCGGTCATACCACATCTGGTGCCATCGGGGATCTTTGCTATACCAGCCTTTGTCGTCCGGCTTGGCTGGGAAATGGTAGAGATCCTGGTATTTCGGGTCCGCGCCATCGTAGGGCACGCCCGCCATCGGTCCGGTCTTGTCCGCGCCGTGGCTGGCCTGGAACCAGGTGAAACTGGCGCCCAGGTGCTCGGACACGCCGAACCGCAAGCCCTGCTTGCGGGCGGCCTCCTGCCAGGTGGCTACCACGTCGCGTTTGGGCCCCATGTTCACCGAATTCCATTTATGCAGCTTGGAGTTCCAAAGGTAGAAATTGTCGTGATGGGAAGCCATACTGACGAAATATTTGGCGCCCGCTTTTTTATACAGCGCCATCAATCGGTCGGGATCCCATTTTTCGGCCTTCCATAGGGGAATGATATCCTTGTAACCATTGGTGGATGGGTGGCCATAATTAGCCAGATGATACTTGTTGTGGCCATTGCCCGGCTCATACAAACCGCGCGCATACCAGTCGCCATCCATCGGCACCGCTTGTGGCCCCCAATGGGCCCAGATGCCAAATTTGGCGTCCCGGAACCAATCCGGGCATTTGTAGTTTGAAAGCGACTCATTATTCGCTTGAAACGGGCCGTTCGCGATGGGCGTTGCCACGGCGGGGGCATCCGCTGCCCTTACCCACCCTATTTCGCCGTAAAAGCCAGCCATGGCCAGGGAGACGAGCATGGCTGAGACATGGAGTTTGCCATTCATAAATAATCCAGTGTTACTCTCGGGTTCGCTTCGTTATTGTGCATTAATTCCCGGGTGGAGCATCCGGTTTCCCGGTGGCCAGCGGCCAGACTTCGCCGGTAATGTAGGTTGCCAACCACGTGAGCCACCTATCGAATACCGGTTCCAACTTTTCCATCCAGTGAATTCAAGGCCAGACTCTAAGCTCATCTCCGCCACATTTCCATGCCTAATCTTGATCAAGCAATGACCAGTCATGAATTTGCTGGATTGAACCTGGCCGTCCCCTGCATGGAATACCCATCCCCATCCTCACTGAACCTCGGCTGATTTCAACCAAACCCGGGCTGCAAAGCCGCCATGGGTCACCGCCCATTCATAGTGGAGCGGACAGGTTCCGCAGAATGGCACCCGAGCGAGGTTCTTTTTTCACTGAGGAAAAAAATTGGGTTGAACAGGGCGAAATAAAGTTTAAGAGCGTTTAAAAGCGTTTAAAAACAGAGCTGGCAGACCGGCGCAATGAACCAAAACCGGAGGCCATAAAAACCGACAAAACCGCGAGCCGGGCTGGCGAGGCCAGGCCCCGGAATGCGGACGGAACGGGGCGATGACTGCCATGCGTAGAACCGATTGCACAGGCTCCCCCCAAAGTCCTCCCAACCGCCGAACAGCACGATCCCCGGCGCCACCGGCCGGCATGCAAGCAGGGGGATCGTTGTTTTTCGGTTTTTGTTCATCACGAGAATGACGGGAATGACGCCGCAATTGGTGAGCATCCCTGATGCATGACACCCAAGCGCCATCCGCAGGCAGGAGCATGGCACAAACCACTGAACAAGGCCAACCTTCCATTGACTCCTTGGACTCCATTGCGGAAAAGAACAGGGAGCGCGAGAAAACGAGCATTCAAAGCCGCGTACCGGCAGTTGGGAGGGAGCAGTGGTTGCGCTGCCGATTTTTGCGCAAGCCGAGAAAACCCAACTCCAGCCCTGAAAAGGCGTTCTTTTCGATTTCCCTTTCATTTTGTGCCTTTTACGCTTTTCACGACTATTCCCCTACCCTCCGGCAAGCCATCCGAGCATCCAACGACGGCGCTCAACGGAGTGATCGCCCTGCCTGCCCAAGCGTTCGCACCAGCTCGGGAAAAGAGGGTGCTCCTCAGATCCGCCTGGTCACCTTGGCGGCTACGGGCGCTGCGACCGGACGAAACAGGGTAAAGGCAAGAGCGATGGTGGAATGCCCCCGCATTTGGCCAGCCTCAAGGCAGGGTTGGCCTCAATTTTTTCCAAGCCGCCTGGGAGCGGGCGAGGTGTTCACGGGTGTCACCCCCAATACCATAACATTGCAGGCCAATGGGGCCACGATAGCCCAAATCCTGCAGCGTTTTCAAAAACTTGCCAACGTCGAATGAACCTTTGTCCAGTGGTTGGATATAGCGATCCCAGCCCGGCTTTTCATCGTGATCATCAGCCCCGTTGATGGAAACAGCCCATAGGCGGGGCATAGCCTGCGGCAGCAACCGGGCATAATCGCGCTGTTTATCCACCCTCAGCCAATGGCACAGGTTGAACATGACCCCCACGTTTGGCCGGTTCACCTGATCCGCCACACGGATGGAATCCTCAATACGTTCCACCCAGGAACCCTGATGCGGGTAGAGTAACAATTGGGCGCCCGCATCCCGGGCGAGGTCCGACATTTCGCGCAAAATGGCTACGGCGTGCGGATCCACCGAGGGATCGGACGGTTTCATGCCGTTCAGCAGCAGGGCGAATTGCAGGTGACGGCCTTTGACCAGGGATAGCACCTCCTTGAATTTGGCCTCGTAGGGTGTCTTGCCCGGGCTTACATCCACGTTCATGGTGATCTGGAACAAGGTGAGACCGGCTTCATCCAGCGTTTTCAGGCGCTCGGCCACCTTTTCCAGCCAGATATGGCCCACCCCCGCATAATCCAGTTCCTTGAGCATCTCCGCCTGTTCCTTGAAATTCCGTTTTTTGGCGTCATGCCAATCAATGCAAAACGGGAAAAAGGGCTGGGGTTTGGGTTCGGCGGCTTTCGGAAGGATCAAGGATCCCAGCCCAGCCGCCATGGTCGCAAGCGCGGTTCGTCGGTTCATATATATGAGGAGGATCTTGAGCCGCCTCCGGGCGGGTGGCAAGCGTTGAAAACCGGATCTCCGGGGGGGACCGATTCCCGCTGGGCACCCGGGCAATTGGATCGGTTGCTTTTGCTTGAACCCAGTTCAGGTTCCGCCGCAGTCACCTGCCCCCGAAAGTGACGTCGTAAAAGCCATCCGCACGGACAAAAAAAGGAAAACACAATGGTGAAAAAGGGAAAAGTGGTCGGAGCGACAGGATTTGAACCTGCGACGTCTTGGTCCCAAACCAAGTGCTCTAGCCAGGCTGAGCTACGCTCCGACTCATCCAACGGGGAGTTTGTAACTGATAGTTGGCCAAGAGCAAAGCAGAAAATATCCAATCGTAGAAACCTTTTCAAAGGGCGACCGCCAAACACACCGTTTTTCCAAGGTGAAAACCGGCCCCTGAGTTCCGCTTGGCGGCGGCCAAGCAGCCGTTTTTAAATCTTTGACGGAGAAGCTGGATTCCCTTACCTTCAGGCTTCGGATTAAGGGATAACACATACCGTGCCGGGTGCCATTCAACCACTGGGTTGGGGACGCCCAAGGTGATTTGTTGGCTGCCGATTCCCTGGCAACGACTTGGCCGGACACCAAGCCAACGGTTGCCGAATCAATGGGTTGCACGTTGCGGAACCAGGGATGAACGGGGTCATCGGAAGCGGTGAGAGAGGGCATTGACCTTCGTCTGGGGCTGCCGGAAGGGTCGGCGGCGCAGCCTGGGTGGCAAGATTTACGCATTGAGTCATGTTAAGCTACATTATTAAGAGAATTTTCGGAACCAAAAACGACCGCGAGGTGAAGCGCCTGCGGCCGGTGGTGGTCCGTATCAACGAGATCGAACAGTCATACCAAAGCCTGACTGACGATGGTTTGCGCCAAAAAACGGCGGAGTGGAAAACCCGCCTGGCAGCCATCAGCGACCTCGAGGAGCTGCGGCTGACTTTGGATGAAATCCTGCCGGATGCTTTTGCCGCCGTTAAGAACGCCTGCCGGCGCCTCATGGAAAAGACGATCACGGTTCGCGGCCACGATCTGGTCTGGGACATGATCCCCTTTGATGTGCAGTTGATCGGCGGGATGGCCCTGCATAGCGGAAAAATCACCGAAATGGCCACCGGCGAAGGCAAAACCCTCGTGGCCACGATGCCCGCCTTCCTGAACGCCCTGACCGGGCGTGGAGTACATATTGTCACGGTAAACGATTACCTGGCAGCGCGCGACAGCGAATGGATGGGCGCAATTTACCGTTTCCTCGGGCTCACGGTTGGCTGCATCATCCACGACCAAACCCCAGAGGTGCGCCGCCAGCAATACGCCTGCGATATCACCTACGGCACCAATGCGGAATTTGGCTTCGATTATTTGCGCGATAACGGCATGGCTGCCAGCGCCCAGGAGCAGGTGCAGCGCGGCCATTATTTCGCGATCATCGACGAAGTGGACTCCATCCTCATCGATGAAGCCCGGGTGCCGCTGATCATCAGTGGCTTGGCGGTGGTGGATGCGGACAACAGCTTTTACGAACAATTCAAACCGGCGATCCACAACCTGGTGCAGACCCAAAACCGGCTGTGCAACCGGTTCGTCGAGGAAGCCCAGAAACTGATCGCCAAGCTCCACCCCACTGACGGCTCACAACCCGTGCGCGCCGGTGAGACCGAGCAGGAGTTGGGGCTGTCGCTCTACCGCGCCCGGCTGGGCGCGCCCAAGCAGCCCGCCTTGCTCAAACTGCTGGAAGACCCCGAAAACTTGCGGCTGATGAACGAAGCCGAGCTGGAGCTGCATGCCGACCAAACCAAACGGACGCTTTACGCGCAAAAGGAGGAGCTTTTCTTCGCGATCGAGGAGAAATCCCACGAATCCGACCTGACGGAAAAAGGCCGCGCTTTCCTCAGCCCCAACGATCCGGAAGCCTTTGTCTTGCCCGACCTGACCACCATTTTCCATGAGATCGACACGGGACCCATCAAGGATCCCATGGAGCGCATCAAGCTCAAGGAGAAGCTGCAGTCGGAGTTTGACAGCCGGGCCCAGCGCATCCATTGCATCTCCCAGCTCCTCAAGGCTTACAGCCTCTACGAACGGGATGTCGAATATGTCGTCCAGGACAACAAGGTTCTCATTGTCGATGAGCACACCGGGCGCCTGATGCAAGGCCGGCGCTGGAGCGATGGCCTGCACCAGGCCGTGGAAGCCAAGGAAGGGGTGGCGATCGAGCGCGAAACCCAGACCCTGGCCACCATCACGATCCAGAATTATTTCCGCCTCTACCACAAACTGGCCGGCATGACCGGCACCGCCGAAACCGAAGCCACCGAATTTTTCGACATTTACAAGCTCGGGGTCATGGTCATCCCGACCAATAAACCGTGCGTGCGCAAAGATCTGGACGATTCGGTCTACAAGACCAAGCGCGAAAAATTCGACGCCGTGGTCAAGGAAATCGCCTCCATTCATGCCCAAGGGCGGCCCATCCTGGTGGGCACCATTTCAGTGGAAACCAGCGAACACCTCTCCCGCCTGCTGAAGAAAGCCGGCGTCATGCATTCCGTCCTCAACGCCAAGTATCACCAGCAGGAAGCCGAGATCGTCGCCCGCGCCGGCCAGCGCGGAGCGGTGACCATCGCCACCAACATGGCCGGCCGCGGCACCGACATCAAACTCGGGGCCGACGTAGCCAGCCTGGGCGGCCTGCACGTGCTCGGCACCGAGCGGCATGAAGCCCGCCGCATCGATCGCCAGTTGCGCGGACGTTGCGCCCGCCAGGGCGATCCCGGTTCCTCGCACTTTTTCATCTCCCTCGAGGACGATCTCATGCGCCTGTTCGGCTCGGACAAGATCGTCAAAGTCATGGAGCGGGTTGGCTTGGAGGAAGGGCAGGAATTGCAGCACCCGCTGCTCAACCGGTCCATCCAAACGGCCCAGAAGCGGGTGGAACAACACAATTTCCAGATCCGCAAGCGCACGCTCGAATACGACGACGTGATGAACAAGCAGCGCGAGGTCATTTATGGCTTCCGCAATGAAATCATCCACTGTGAGGATGTGCGTGACCGTTTGATGGACATCATGGAAGAGGTGGTGGTCCAGAAGCTGGGTGTTTTCACGACGGCCCAAAGCGATGTGACCGAATGGAAAGCCCGTCCGCTGGTCGATTGGGTGAATTATAATTTTCTCCTGGCGGTGCGCGAAGAGGATATCCTGAAAGTGGCCAATTCCGGCAGCGACCTGCCGGTCAAAGACTCGCTCTACGATGGCTTTAATGCCCACCAGTTCGCGGTCGCCACCCACATCGCCAAACTGGTCCGCGATGCCTACGACTTGAAGGCCAGTTTCGAGAAGCCCGAGGAGCTGAAATCCGTGGAGCGCTACACGATCCTGAGCGCCATCGACAAGCTGTGGAAAGAGCACCTTTATTTCATGGACAGCTTGCGCAACGCCATCGGTCTGCGCGCCTATGCCCAGCGCGATCCGCTGATCGAATACAAGGCGGAGGCGTTCAAGACCTTCGACGAGCTGATGGTGAGCATCAAGACGGAGGTATGCCACAATATATTCCGGAGCGCCTCCAGCCTCATGGCCTACCAGAATTTCTGGAACAACTTGCAGCAGAACCTGGCCCACCCCACCGCCTCGTCTTTCGGCGGTGGCGCCCAGGCCTCGCCATCCGCACAGGCGGCCCCCGGCTCGCCCAAAGCCAGCGACATGGTCACCGAGGCTACGGAAGCGGTATCCAAAACCAAGCCGGTGCGCAACGCGCCCAAGGTGGGGCGCAATGACCCCTGCCCGTGCAACAGCGGGAAAAAATATAAGCAGTGCTGCGGCCGGTAAAAGGCGGCAGCGGTCTGATCGGGCGGCACTGCAGGATTTCCGCCAGAAATGAATAAAGGCGGCCCAAGGCATGGGCCGCCCTTTCACTATGCGGTCCGGGTGCGCGGACGCATCCTCAATCAACCGCCAGCAGGGATCTGAAACGAGGGATTTGTTCCAGCAACACGCTGTCTTCCGTGAGCGCCTCCCACCAGGATCCCAGCCCGCCGTATTCTAAAGCCACCAGCTCCGGACTGGACCATAAACGATCCCGCAGGCAGCCGGCGACCCATTCAAAAAACTCCCAATCCGGCGGGGTCATCGGGAGATGATCCATCAAGCGGCCCGCCGATTCCCGCAGCCGGGGCGTCAGCAGGCCAGCCGTTCGCAAACGGTCCATCCATCGTTCATCGAATAATTGGATGCCCGTGACATGGATTTCCTTGAGCCGGCTCAAGGGCAGAGACTGGAGGTAGCTCCGCGCTTCCAGGCCGAGACACCTGGCCCCCAGCCGCGCGTGCGAGACATCGAGCAATAGTCCGCAGCCGGAAGTCTTGATGACCCGCTGGATGACCTCGGGCACAAAGGCGGCATAATAATATTGCCCGCCATGATCATAAATGTTTTCCAGCACTATCCGGTCCGCCCCCCAGCGCTCCACTGCGGGCTCCAAATCCCGGAGCAATTGGCTGGCCACGCGCTCGCACGCAACTGCGTCCACGGCATCGTAAGCCAGGCCGGGGCAATCGCCGGCCGTGGCTGACAGGTGCACGTTGAGAAAAGGGGTCTGCGACCGCACCCGCAAATCCTCCATGAAATCGAGGTCGGCGAACTGGTTTTTTTCGGTGTCCACCAAATGCCCCGTGCCACCGCCCGCCCGCAACGGGAAATGAACGTAAATGGGGAGTTTCCCGGCGATTTCGTGCACGAGGTCGCGCCAGGCGGGGCACTTGAATAAATCAACACGAATCTGCCCTTGTTGGGACAAACGAACCGCCGGGGGGGAATAGTTGACGGCAAATTTCACCAGTTTTTTGTGCCCGATGCGCCTCCGGTCTGCGCAGGCGCGAATGAGTCTCCTTTGGTAGACGCTTAATCCGGATAGCCTTGGGGATGTTTTTTGTGCCAGGCCCAGGCCGAACTGACGATGTCCTCCAACCGGGAAAACGCGGGCTTCCAACCCAATTCCTGGCGGGCTTTGCCGGCGGCTGCCACCAAGCGGGGCGGGTCACCGGCGCGCCGGGGTTTTTCAATCACCTTGATCCGGGCGCCTGCCACCGTTTCGCAAGCCTGAATGACCTGGCGCACCGAAAAGCCATCGCCGGTTCCCAGGTTGAAAAATCCCGAAGGCCCGGATTTCATGGCCAGCATATGGGCTTGGGCAAGATCGCAAATATGGATGAAATCGCGCACGCAGGTGCCATCCGGAGTGGGATAATCGGCGCCGTAAACTTCGCAGTGCGAAGCCTGGCCAAGGGGAACTTTCAACACGTTCGGTATCAGGTGGGTTTCGATGCGGTGGTGCTCCCCGAAGCGTTCGCTGGCGCCGGCGGCGTTGAAATAGCGCAGCGCGGCAAAATCGAGCCAGTGGATCTGCCGATACCAATCCAGGATTTTCTCAAACATCAGCTTGGATTCGCCGTAAGGATTGATCGGTTTCTGGGGCAGATCCTCCGTCATGGGCACCCGCTCCGGAATCCCGTAGGTGGCGCAAGTGGAACTGAAGACAAACTTGCGCACTCCGGTTTGGCGGGCGGCATCGACCAGGTTCAGCCCAAGCGAGACATTGTTGTAAAAATACTTGTGCGGATTGGCCATGGATTCATTGACCAAGGCCTTGGCGGCAAAATGCATCACCACCTCCGGGGCAAAACCCCGCATGGCGGTCAGAAGCGCTTCCGGATCGTCCAAACCGGCATGCACAAACTGCGCCCGGCCATCCACGGCTGAACGATGCCCTTCCGACAAGTCGTCATACACGAGCACCTCGTGGCCGGCGTTGAGCAATTCCTCAACGCAGGTGGACCCAATATACCCCGCTCCGCCTGTTACAAACACTTTCATGGCGTGAAATAATAATGGCCGAACCCATGAACTCAAAGGATTTTATAGCCTGAATTCCGCGGAGGGCGGACCAAAGCGAATTGAGCTGGGGGAAGGCACCTCGGAAAAGCGGATTTCCCCCCGCCGCCTCCTAAAATCCCGCTTTGTCGAACAGCTCGCGGATATTGAGAATGTAATTCCGGGAGACCGGGGGCATCCCAAAGGTGCGGGTGGATTTCTCCAGGCGGCCGAAGATAGCCTCGAACTGGGCCTGGCTAATAGCAAAGCGGCCCAACAAGACGGCCGCAGTTTGCCAAACCACATCGTGCAAAATTCCGAGGCTTTTGCCATCGGGACGGCGACGCAAGGCGCCATAAACCCGCTCCAAATCCTGATCGGTGGGATCGCCCACAATTCCGGCGTAAGCCAAAACATGCTGCTCGATCCAAAGGAAAAAAACGTCGTATTCCGGCGGGGGAGTCTGCATCTGGGCGGGCGGTTTTTCATCACCCCGCCATAAGGCGGAAAGCACAGGCACGTGCCAGGTCGCTACTGTATCATCCTTCCTCAAAAAAACATCACGGCGATCCTTGAGGACCAGCGCGCGCCGGTGATTGATCTCCTCCACCTGCAGGCCTAGCTGAATATCACTTGGGTCAATGCCTGACGGATCAAGGGCCGTTTTAAGGTCCGGGTGGAAGTTATATGAAGGCAACAGGTTTTCCATAAGCACTGTAAATCCGGGGTTTAACTGGATATGCCCCGTTGCTGGATATCTGCCTGCAGCAGAGCCAGGGCCTCTCCCCGGGAGCGCACTCCCAAGTCGCCCTGGCCGTGGCGGCGGATGGCCACCTGCCCGGCGGCCTGCTCCTTCCGGCCCACCACCCACATCGTGTGGACCTTGGCCGTTTCCGCGCTGCGGATCTTGGCGCCAATCTTATCGCCCGAAGCATCGAGATCGGCCCGGATGCCGTGGGCGCGCAATTCCCGCACCAGGCTTCGTCCGTAATCGTCCTGTTCCTCGCCGATAGGCAGCACCCGCACCTGCTCGGGCGCCAGCCAGAGGGGGAAATTGCCGGCGTAATGCTCGATGAGAAAAGCCACAAACCGCTCGTGGGTGCCCAAGGGTGCGCGGTGGATGCACAAGGGCGTGCCCTCCGTATTTTCGCGGGTTTTGTAAACCAGGCCAAACCGGCCAGGCACGGCGAAGTCCACCTGGTTGGTGGCGATCGTGAATTCGCGCCCCACGACACTCCAAACCTGGACATCAATTTTGGGCCCATAAAAGGCGGCCTCATTGGGGACTTCCACAAAATTAATGCCCGATTCCACCAAAGTGCGCCGCACCATGTCCTCCGTTTTTTTCCACAGCTCGGGATCATCCACAAATTTCTGCCCCAACCGGGCGGGGTCGTGGGTGCTAAAACGCATCAGGAACCGGTCCAGCCCGAATATTTTGAAGTATTTGAGATACATCTCGTTGACCGCCCGGAATTCCTCGGCGAATTGCTCCGCAGTGCAATAAATGTGGGCGTCGTTCATCTGCATGGAGCGCACGCGCATGAGCCCCATCAGTTCGCCGGACTGCTCATAGCGGTAGCAGGTGCCATACTCGGCCAGGCGCAGCGGCAACTCGCGGTAACTGCGGGGCGAGGCGGCAAAAATCTTGTGGTGATGAGGGCAGTTCATGGCCTTTAGATAATATCGCTCCCGGGGCGCGTCCGCCGCGCCTTCGCCACCCGCTTCGTGCAATTCCATGGGCGGAAACATGCTTTCCGCGTAATAGGGAAGGTGGCCCGACTTTTTATACATGGACTCGCGGGCCAAATGCGGGGTGCGCACGCGTTCATAGCCTGCGGCAAACTCGGTTTCCTTGGCCAGGCGCTCCAGTTCCTCCAGGATGGCCGCCCCCTTGGGCATCCAAAGCGGCAGACCAGGCCCCACATCGTCATCGAAAACGAACAACTCCATTTCCCGGCCGATCTTGCGATGGTCGCGTTTTTTGGCCTCCTCCTGGGCGGTCACCCATTGTTCCAGCTCGGTTTTATTGGGGAAAGCCGTGCCGTATAGGCGCTGCAACTGGGGATTTTTTTCATTGCCCCGGTAATAGGCGGAGGCCACCCGCAACAGCTTGTAAGCTTTCACGTTGCCGGTGCGCATCACATGCGGTCCCGCGCAGAGGTCCACAAATTCACCGCTGCGGTAGATGGAAATGGCCTCCCCTTCGGGAATGTCCGCCAGGCGCTCCAACTTGAAAGCCTGACCCTTGGATTGGAACAGGTCCGAGGCTTCCCCGCGAGCGAGCACGCCCTTTTCGAAAACCTGGTTTTCCTTGATGATTTTCTTCATCTCCTCCTCGATGGCCGGGAAGTCCTCCGGCGTGAACCGGTGGCTGGCCAGATCGAAATCGTAATAAAAACCCTCGTCCGTAGGAGGACCGATATCCAGGCGGGCATCCGGCCAGAGGCGGAGCACCGCCGCAGCCATGATGTGCGCACAAGAATGGCGCAACCGCTCCAAGTCGCTCATGCGGTTCCGTTCATCCAGTGTTTTCCGTTCAACCGGTTGTTTGGCAGCTTCTGACATAAAATCACCTCTTGCTTGCGGGATTGGAAACAGGCCACCCAATGAAAACGCCCCGATGACAGTGATCGGGGCGCGCAATCGTCCATTCTGCGCGCACCTCACCCGGCGGCGGTGGTCTGCCCATCGTTCAACATCACCGGAACGCTATTTTAGATGTCCCGGCTTGGCAAATGGAAAATCGCCCGGCCGGGCAACCGCGCGCTGGATGAAGTGAGCCATTCAAGAAAAAGTTCCCCGGGCTGCCACACCGGGCTTGCTTTTCCTGGCCGGCACGCGAGGATGCCATCGAACAAGCTGCAATCATGGAAAAACCATACGACTGCTCGTGGGATTTGACGCCGGACGACCCTGATTACTCGGAACGGTGCGAGGAAGCTTTCGATAAGAAGGCGAAGGAATGGAAAAAGCGGAAATGGATGAGCTGGCTTGACGGCCAACTAACCTTCCCTTTCCCAGCCACCCGGGAGGAAAGCCTGGATGATTGGGAGGACGAGAATGACGCAGGGCTTTTCCAAGTCGGAGACCAAGTTGAGGTTCTCGGTTGGGCGGACGAGGAGATGGAGGACGAACTGATCATGGTGGAGGTTCGGCAGGAGAAGAAACTTGGTATTGTGAACCTCTGCGACCTGGAAGTGACCCCCAAGACGAATCCGAATTTCTGGCCGGTCCGGGAATACGTGGTGTGGTTCGCCAACCACTGACCGGATTCATTCAAGGCCGGGGCGCCGGCCTGGCGGCGTCATTTCCTGGCCGGCTGGCCAGCCTGGGGATCAACCGTGCGGATGAATTTGACCAAGTGGTTGGCGATGGCTGAACCCATGGATTTGACATCGCGCACGGTTTCCCCATGCGCCAGCACAAATCGGGCGCCGATGCTGATGGGGTCCAGCAGCACCAATCCTCCGGGGGTCCAGTTCTTGGCATTCTTGGATCCCAGCAGCAAGAAAGGCTCATGCGGATTGGCCGCCAAGTCGGCCACCACCACTTCGATTTCCACTTGGCCAGCCCCCAGCCCAAATCCGATGGTGGCTTCTTCCGTCCGATTGTTTTCCAACACCCGCTCAAACCAGCCATCGACCAGCCAGCCAGCTTGGGGCAGATCTTCACTGGCCGGCGCAGCCCGCTCGTGCAAGCCGGATAACCCCGGGTAATATTCCGTGCGGAACCCGGCTTTTTTCAATTTGCTCACGATCTGCTTCCTTAAAACAGTGGCCAGTTTTTTGGCCTTTTCCGCCTGGGGTGTGTTGAATTTTTCATTTATATTTTTCCGCACCCGCGAGACCACGCCCCCCCCAAGCCCGATGCGTTCGGCAGTCGTTCGGGCAAGCTGGATGGTTTCCGGTGCCAGGTGAAAATCGGTTACATAAATCACCGCCGGCGCCTGGATGGCATTGGTTTGGGTTACGGTCCCTTCCAGAGGCGGATGGACGGTGATCTTCGGCCGGAAACCAGGCACACTGCCGCACCCGCCCAGGAGGAAGAGCGCGACTGCCATTCCGAAGGAAGCCAGCATTCTGACAAACATACTGGGGGGGAAATTACGCAGAATAATTCCTTTAGGCCAGCAGGATCTTGATCCAGCAAGATTCATTGGGCGACGCAAGCAGACCCGGATTCACAAAGGATTTGGGTTGGCAGGCCGGGCGGGGAAAGTTACGGTGTCGGACATTAGCGAACAATCGCTGATCGCTGTTTATGGGATTAAAAAAAGTGCTTTGGCTGGCCATTGCGATGGCATTTCTGAGGGGACCGGCTTTATCTTTGGCCGCCATTTCAGTCGCTTTCGACTACACTTACGATACGGGTGGCTTTTTCGCGGACTCAATCCGCAAAAACCTGCTCCAGGCGGCGGCCAATGAAATCGGCAGCCGGCTGGCCGATACGTTGACGCCCATCAATCCGGGGCGCGAAAATACGTGGATGGCCAATTTCTTCAATCCGGCTGATGGAAATGTAACCTATATCCCAAATCTGGCCGTTGCGGAAAACACCATGGTGGTTTATGTCGGCGCCCGGGTTCTGGGCAGTTCTACGCTGGCCCAAGGCGGATTCGGCGGCTATTCAGGGAATGGAACGGGCACTTGGCAAAGCACGGTGGCAACCCGGGGGCAAGCAGACGCCCCAACTTCCGATTTCGGGCCGTGGGGCGGATCCATTGTGTTCAACTCAAGTTCCATCAATTGGTTTTTTGATTCGGACCCCACTACACTTGAAAGTTTTTCTGGCCAATACGATTTTTATTCCGTGGCTTTGCACGAATTGGCCCATGTGTTTGGCATCAGCGGGGCCGATAGCTGGACGCGGTATGTGACCTCCGGGACGCCCACGTTCACCGGGCCAGGTGCTGAACTTGCCTACGGCGGCAATGCGGTGCCGCTGACTGCCGATGGCAGCCATTGGCAGGCGGGCCTCAACAGCACCCTGCCGGGAACTGGCACCCTCCAGGAATCGTCCATGTCGCCCAGCATCGCCGCCGACGTCAGGAAAAATTTCACAGACCTGGATTTTGCCGGGCTGCAAGATGTGGGCTGGCAGGTGACTGCCGTTCCGGAGCCAAAGGAAATTGCGGTTTGCGTTTCACTCATTTTGGCCGGCTTCGCGATCACCCGCCGCTGGCACGCAAGCCACCCCAAGCCAGCAAGAAACTAATCCGGCAAAGGCGGGGCCAGGACAGGCCGGAAACCAACCAGGCTGGAGTGAGTCTCCGGGTGGCTGGCGTTGCGATTGGCGGACCGGCACGATGAACCATAGCTGAACCAACTACCCCCGCGGATCACCCGGTAAACACCGGCCAGCGGCCCCGAACCATCCACCACCGCGCCACCCGGGTAGGGACCATACCAATCCTGGCACCACTCCCAAACATTGCCGTGCATGTCGAACAAGCCCCATTGATTGGGGATTTTGAATCCCACCGGGTGGGTCTGGTTGCGGCTGCTGGCATCGAACCAGGCGTGGTCGGGCAGCAAGGAATAATCCAGATCGTCCCGAAAATCAAACCGGGTAACGGTTCCGGCACGGCAGGCGCGTTCCCATTCGGCTTCCGTTGGCAGCCGGTAAAGGCACCCGGCGGGCAGGCGCCCGGCACTCCGTTCGCAAGCGGTCAAAAGGGCGCAATAGTTGGTGGCCTCAGCCCAGCCAACCTGTTCCACCGGGCGCGCCAGGTCACCCGTGAAATGGGAAGGATTATTGCCCACTAAGGAAAGGTATTGTGCCTGGGTCACTTCATGCACGCCTATCCAAAAGCCTTTCGTCAGGACTGCCGTGGTGGCGGGGCCTTCATCGTTGTCCCGGTCTTTTTCGGACTGGGAACTGCCCAGGTTGAAACTGCCGGGAGCGACCCAGCCAATCCGCACCGGCGGCGGATTGCTGGCGGTGGTGGCCACCCGGTAAAAGCGCCCCGGCTGAAGGGTTTCATCCATCACCGACATATTCCGGCCGTCCCCCTGGATTCCAGCCAGCAACGGCTGCCATCCATTCAAGGCATCGGCAAAATCCACCTGGTAAGACTGGCGGGCGGCAGTGCTGAAGGTGATCCGCCAGCCGGTGGTTTCGCGCACTGGATTCATCAGCACCAGGCCCGCCGCCTGGCCAGCCTTATCAACCACCACAGGCCGCCCGCCGAACTCGTAACCCCAACCGGTGGTCCCAGGCCGGCAATAAATGGTCGCCTGGCTGGCATTGGCAAACAAGCTGGGGCCGCCGTTCTGGGGCGCATCGCCTTGGAAATAGACAGCCACCAGGTTGGTGCAAGCCACAAAAGCGGCTTTCCCAATCACCGCCACACTGGCCGGCAGGGTCGCCACGGTCAGCCCGGTGCATTCGGAAAAGGCGGCCTGGCCAATGGCCATCACACCGCTGGGAATGGTGACACTCGTCAAGCTGGATCGGCCATAGAAGGCGGTGGCGCCCACAACGGTGACGGGCAAACCATCCAGGGCGGCTGGAATTTCCAACGGCCCGCCTGGACCGTCATAACCGGTAATGGTCACTTCCATTCCGTTGGTGGAGTAAAGGAAATTGCCCGATTGCGCCCCCCACGTGCCGGGCAAAGCAGCCAGCCATAGGCTGGCAAAAGCAATCCAAAACGCGCCGCCGGGCCCGCCGGACGAACGAATGCATTTGGGTTTTGAACTCCTGCAAAAGCGCGGCAGTTTCATATTATTTTGGAATTGGCGATTTCAGCGATAGCTTACCCCTGGACCGGACGTGACCCGAACTCTAGTAGGGACCATTTTGAAGCGAAATTCAAGCTAATTCAAATACCACGGGGAGACCGGTGAAGCAGGCGATCCCAGCAAACTTATTGGACACCCGCAGCCATTTCTGTTAAGGTAAGTGACACTTGCTGAGGATTTAATAAACAAAAAATGAAAATAACATCCATCATATTGATGGCGCTTTTGGCCGGCCTCCTTTACCAACCGGCGGACGTGCGAGCCCAATCCATCCAATTCAGCGGATCGATCCAGGCCTCCGACACCACTGCGCCCCCGTTGGAACCTTTGTTGCAGGTGGGGAATAGCAATTATTTTGCCTTTAAGAACTTGGACAACGGAACCGCCGCGGCCACGGTGATCACCAATTTTGCCTCCCTGGCGGCTGATATCCCCGCGACGGTGACGCTGGAATTGGGCAATTTGGAATTGATCGGCCCCACCCTCGTGCGCGACCCATTGTCCGTCACCGAAAATTTTGGAGACACCGATAGCGCACCTGCCTATTTGCGTGTAATGCGCAATGGTGCCTTGGTGGCCCAGAGCGCCGATTTAACCATGAGCCTGGTGACGGTGACGGATCCGCGTTCGGGCCTCTTCAACCGCGGCGTGGGGATTGGACAGGGAACCCTGCAAACCGTGGGGGACAACTCCTTTGGCGATGAACTCAAATCTTTGACGGGCGGTTCCGGTCTGTTCAGGCTGCGTTTCAACGATTATACCCCGGTCGAAACCTGGCCCCTGGCGCGAGCCACGGATACCACCGCGTGGTTCGGCTTTAAAGGAGATCTTTTCTTGATCCCGGTGCCTCCGCTTATCACGAGGCACCCGCAGAGCCTGGCCGTGAAAGAGGGCCAGCGCGCCGATTTCTCGGTGGCGGTCATTGGCAAAACCCCTTATTTGAGCTTCCAGTGGACCTTCAACGGAGCCGCCCTGGCCGGGGCCACGAATGACACCTTCAGTCTCGCCAGCGCCACTGCCGCCCAAGCCGGCCGCTACCAGGTGCTCATCAGCAACCGGGCGGGCACGACCACGAGCGCGGAAGCCAGCCTGGCTGTCAGCGCCATAGTGGTTCCCCCCTCCATTACCGCTCAACCACAAAGCCTCACCGCCACCAACCGGGGCGCCGCAAGTTTCTCAGTGAGCGCGGTGGGAAGCGCTCCTTTAGCTTACCAATGGCGTTTTAACGGAACCGCCATCGCAGGAGCCAATCAACCCACCCTCACCTTGGACAATATCGACACAACCCAGGCCGGAACTTATTCCGTGGCGATCAGCAACGATGCGGGCAGCGTGGTCAGCAGCGGAGCCACTTTGACGGTGAACGTGACTTATTTCCTCCCGCAGATCGTCGTGCATCCCGCCAGCCAAACGGCAACCAATGGCGCCGACGTGACGTTTTTCGTAACCGCGACCGGCTCGGAACCGCTTGCCTACCAGTGGAAATGGAATGGCATGTCCATCTTGGGCGCCACCAACGCGAGCTTTTCGCTCAGCCATGTCAATGCCAACCAAGCCGGGTATTTCACGGTGGTGGTGGCGAACGCGATCGGCTCAGTGACCAGCCAGATCGCCGTGCTAAGCCTGGGCGAGCCTTCCAACCCGCCGGTTATTTTTGAATCGCCAGCCAGCCAGACCATCGTAGCCGGCCTGACTGCCACCTTGCGCTGCAACGCAGGCGGAACCCCCCCACTGCATTACCAATGGCAGAAAAACGGGATCAACCTGGCGGGCCAGACCAATGCCAGCCTCGTGCTGTTCAACGCCCAGGCCAGCGACTCGGGCGCCTACCTGGTCATAGTGTCCAACGAGCGCGGTTCGCTGGCCAGCCAATCCGCCAGCCTGCTCGTGGTGCCACCGAAAATTTCCCAGATCGATTTTTCCTTCAGCCTGAAAATCAGCGATAACACGGAACCGCCCTTGGAACCGGTGGTGGAACTTGCCAGCACGCCCTATTTCGCCTTTAAACATTTGGATTCCGGCGGTGGCACCGCCACTGGATTCACCCGTTTTGCATCCCTGGCAGATTCGACGCCGGGCAGTTTTCTTTTTTATGTGTCGGGCATGGACTTGCTCGGACCGGAAATAAGCCTTGGACCAGACGGAGCCTCTCTGACTTACCTGTCCAGCGAGGAAACAACCGACAATTTCGGCTTTTACCGCAACGGCCAGGTGATCGCCGCCACCGACCGAATCCTGCTGAAATTCACCACGGTCACCAACAGCGCCTCGCCGCTCTGGGGCCAGTCCTCCGGGGTTGGGGAAGCTTACCTTAAACCCGTGGCAGAGGATCCTTTCATGGATGAACTCATGGCCCTGACCGGCGGCACCAACCTGGTGCAGATCAAGCTGGATTACTTCAAGCCGACCCAGTTGGTGCCCGTCTTCCGCAGCCTTGATAATTCGGCCGGGGTCTCCGGCACCGGCCAGTTTATCGTTTATGCAATTCCGCCGGTCATAACACGGCAACCCACCAACACAACCGTCGTGTCCGGCAAAACGGCCCACCTGAGCGTGGAGGCTCCCGGCAAGGCGCCATTTCTCAACTACCAGTGGAAATTCAACGGCACTGAGATCGCCGGCGCCAACGATGCGATACTGGAATTGCCCCAGGTGGCGATGAACCAGGCTGGGGATTATTCCGTGGTGGTGGGAAATGCGGCCGGCAGCATTGCCAGCCAGTCCGCCCACCTGACTGTGCTTCCACCGCTGCAAGCACCCTTCATCGTGGCACAACCCGTCTCGCAAAGCGTGAGCAACGGGTCCACGGCGATCTTCTCCGTGGCCGTGCTGGGCACCGAGCCTTTCTTTTACCAGTGGAAATGGAATGACGCCACACTGGCGGGAGCAACCAACAAGGATTTGCTGCTGTTTAACGTGAGCGCCATCCAGGCGGGCGCCTACACAGTCACCGTTGCCAATGAAGCTGGGAGCACCACCAGCCAGCCAGCCCAGTTGGCAGTGGTCAATCCACCGGCAGCCCCCATCATCATCACCCAGCCCCAGCCCCGCAGCGCCACGAATGGTGCAACCGTAACCTTTTCGGTGGAGGCAGCCGGCAGCGAGCCGCTTTATTACCAGTGGCGCTTCAATGGCATCAGCATCCCCAACGCCACCAACTCCAGCCTGGTCATTCCCAGCGCAGGCGTTGCCCAAACCGGAAAATACACGGTGGTGGCCAGCAACCTGGCGGGAACCACCGTCAGCTCGGAGGCCAGTTTGGCCGTGGGTGACCCGCCCAGCCTGGATTTGGCCATGTTCGCCGGACTGACGATCAGCGGAACAGCTGGGGCCAGATATCTGGTAGAACGCCAGGAGGTGCTCGACAGCACTACTAATTGGATCACGCTGGCCACCGTGGCGCTCACCAACTCTCCGCTGTTGTTCATCGATGTGACTTCCACCAACGCCACCAAACGCTTTTACCGGGCCACGCTGGCGCCATGAGCCGGCAGGGATCTGCCTGCCTCCAACGGGGATGTGAGGATGAAATATATCGATGAATTCCGCGATGCGCGGGCAGTGGAGCAAATCGCCCAGCGCATACGCACCCGGGTTACCAGACCATGGCATATCATGGAGATATGTGGCGGGCAGACGCATACCATTGTGCGCTTCAGCCTGGAATCGCTCCTGCCTTCCGAGGTAACCCTGGTGCATGGGCCGGGTTGCCCGGTTTGCGTGACCCCGATCGAATTGATCGACAAAGCCATCCTGCTGGCCGGACGGCCGGATGTTCTTTTGTGTTCATATGGGGATATGCTAAGGGTTCCCGGATCCAAGCGCGATCTCCTTTCAGTGAAGGCCACCGGCGGGGATATCCGGATGGTTTACTCCCCGATGGACGCCGTGAAACTGGCCCGGGAAAATCCGGAAAAGCAGGTGGTTTTTTTCGCCGTCGGTTTTGAAACCACCGCGCCGGCACATGCCATGGCCGTGCTCCAAGCCCGCGCGGCTGGCGTAACCAACTTTTCCCTGCTGGTTTCCCACGTGCTGGTCCCCCCGGCCATGGAGGCTATCCTGAGCTCGCCGCACAATCGGATCCAGGGCTTCCTGGCAGCCGGGCATGTCTGCTCAGTCATGGGCTTTCACGAATATGAACCCTTGGCCGCGAAATACCGGGTGCCCATCGTGGTGGCCGGCTTCGAGCCGCTGGACCTGATGCAAGGCATGCTGATGTGCCTCACCCAATTGGAAGAGGGCCGGCACACCGTGGAAAACCAATATGCCCGTGTGGTGTGCCGGGAGGGAAACCAGCCGGCCCAAAAAGCGATCCGCGAGGTATTCCAAGTGGTGGCGCGCAAATGGCGAGGCGTGGGGGAAATCCCGGGCAGCGGCCTTGGGCTGGCCGAAGCCTTTGCCGATCACGACGCGGAAAAACGCTTCCAGCTAGCCGATTGCCAGGTTCAGGAATCGCCCGACTGCCAGGCCGGACAGGTTTTGCGCGGCCTCATCAAGCCGCAGGAATGCAAAGCCTTCGGCACCACCTGCTCACCGGAACATCCTTTGGGCGCCCCCATGGTTTCCAATGAAGGAGCTTGTGCGGCTTATTACCGCTACCGCACTCATCCCTGATCTTCCTCAGGTGGCGAGGCCAGCCGGCCGTTTCCGAATGCCCAGGAACAGTCCGGTTCCCAAACCGGCCAGGATGGGCAACACCACGGCGGGCACATTGAGGCCACCATATCTTTTCCCAGCCAGCGCCAAGGAAGCCCGGAAGCCCCGCTCGTTTTCTTTTAACCAGCCCGTATCCGGCAGCCCCACCAGCCAATCCATTGGATTCACCACATCCCCGGCAAATCCTGACAACAGGGAATCCGGCAGGCCACCCGGTTTTACCTGGGCCAGATTCTTAAAACCTCCCTGGTGCAGCGCCGCGGCCAGCGCGCCGAGGAACTCCCCCACCCGCTGCAAATTCCGATCACTGGAACGTGCGGCCAGAAGCTGGCTCTGAGCAACGAGCACCGTCATGGGCCGGCCGGGCTGGCTCCAGGCGAGATCCAATTGCACATACCGCCGCCGGTTGGTTTGCGCCAGGAGGACGATGGGCAACACCACGCTGGCCACCACCGCAGCCAGCAATACCCGGTTGTAAAGGCCTTTCATCCCGCAGCTATTCCCATCGGGAACTCAAATCAATTTCTTGAGTTCAGGATGGGCCGCCATCCGCTGGACCAACTCCTTCACTTTCTGGGCCTGGCTTTTGTGCGCCACCAGGGTGGCATCGTCCGTCTGCACCACGATGCTGTCCCGCAGCCCCACCACGGCGATCGGGGTCCGGTGTTTCACACGCGCATCGTAAATAAGGTTCCGCGCGGCGTCCACGTGGATGAATGTCCCCACCGCGCAATTACCCTCGGCGTCCGCTTTGAGATGCCGCGCCAGCGCCGTCCAGGAGCCCAGGTCGTCCCAGGCGAAAGCGCCATCCGCGACCACGATGTTGTGCGCTTTTTCCAGAAGCGCATAGTCGATGGAGATCTTTTTGATGGAGGGGTAGTCCGCCGCCAGCGCCTTGGCCAGCCGTCCCTTGGCCGCCGCCGCGAACCATCGCTCGCAAGCCGCCGCCATCTCCGGTTGGTGCGCTTTGAGGCTTTCCGTGATGGTGACAAATGACCAGATGAACATGCCCGCATTCCAACGGTAATGGCCGCTGTTCATATACTCCACGGCCTTGTCGTGATTGGGCTTCTCCACGAATTGCTCGGCTTTGAAAAAGGTGGATTTATAAGGTTTGGCGTCATGCGGAGGGGGCAGCGGAGGCCCCACCCGGATATACCCATAGCCGGTGGCAGGCTCGGTGGGCTTGATGCCGATGGTGACGATGGCCTGCCCCCGGCCGGCCAGGTCGAAAGCATCGTTGAGGACCTGCTGGAATTTCCTGGGCTCAGGAATCAGGTGATCCGCTGGCAGCACGGCCATGACTCCCCGGGTGCACCGCGCCCCCACCAGGGCCGCCCCCAGGGTCACCGCCGCGCACGTATCCCGCCCGCATGGCTCAGCCACCAGGCTGGCCTTGGGCACCTCGGGCAATTGCTTGCGCACCGCTCCCAGTTGGGCCTCGTTGGTGATCACGATCACGTTTTCCACGGGCACCAGGGGCAGCACATTGCGGACCGCCTCCTGCAGCATGGAACGATCACCCACCAGGGGCAATAATTGTTTGGGCGTTGCCTGGCGGCTCAGCGGCCAGAAACGTTCCCCTCGCCCACCGGCCATGATGACCGCGAACCGTTCGTTTTTATTGACTTTCGTTTTCATGTGACCAGCCCATTCTGACGCCACTTCTGCCACCGGTCAAGGACTCGAAACCGATGCTGAGGGATAATCGCAGGCCGCCACCGCGATGGAAGGGATTGGCAGCCCAGGGACCAGACGGGTTTGCAGATTAGCTGGCCCACACGCCTTGCAGGACAATCCGCAGGCCAATGAGGCAAAGGATGACACCACCCGCAATTTCCATGCGTTTGCCGAACCGCATCCCCACGCGGGCGCCCAGTTGGATGCCAATCAAAGAAAGGCCCGCGGTGACAATGCCGATGACCACACTGGGATACCAGATATCCACCCGCAGCAAAGCCAGGCTCAAGCCGATGGCCAGGGCGTCGATACTGGTGGCCACACAAAGCATTATCAGGGTCCACTTGCGCGTTGGATCGGTGGGAAAAGATTCCGCCTTGGGGTCCAGACCTGCCCGGATCATGCGGATACCCACCCAAACCAGCAAGCCAAACGCCACCCAATGGTCGAATTTCCGGATGAATGCCTCCGCGTGCAAGCCGACGAACCACCCAATCACCGGCATCAGGAACTGGAACAAACCAAAATGGAAGGAGAGCCGGAACACGGGACGGAATCCTCGCGCGTGGGCGGTGGTGCCCACCGCCAGGGACACGGCAAAAGCATCCATGGCCAATCCCACAGCGATCAACAATATTTCCGGCAAATCCATGGGCGCACATGTTTGAGGACGCGCCCCGCCGGGTAAAGCGAAAACTGTGCTCAGGAAAGCCAGCCAGCCAATCACCTCCTTGCGCGCAGTTAATTAGGTTACCACTAAACGGTGCCTTAAGGCCGCTATCTGCACAAGTTTGGCCGCCCCCTGCGGCTCTCCCTTGATATCCGACGGCAAAAGCCCCATGTTGTGGAAGAGCGCAAATAGCGCCTGCTGTTTCGGGAGTCGCAGCCGGCCGGTGCGTTCAAGCAAGCAAGTATGGATAAATTGCTGGTTATTGATGATGAGGCGGACGTGCAATACTCGTTCCGGCGGATATTCAATTCGCCGGATATGGAGTTGACGCTGGCTTCCAGCGGCGAGGCTGCGCTCGACCTGATTCCTAAACTGAAGCCGGACTTGGTCCTGATGGACATCCGCCTGGGCGGTCTGAGCGGCTTGGAAACCTTGCGGCGCATCCGCCAGTTTGACACTAAATGCCTGGTCATCCTGATGACCGCCTACGGCACTACCCAGATGGCCATCGAGGCCATGAAGCTGGGGGCTTACGATTATCTGCTCAAGCCGTTCGACCTCCCCAAGCTCAAACTGGTGGTGGCCGCCGCCCTCAAGGCCGCCCGCGACATGCGCCAGGTGGTCTCCTACGAGCCCCTGCTCGCTTCGGAAGATTACACGCTGGGCATCGTGGGACGCAGCGACGCCATGCAGAATGTGTTCAAGCTCATCGGCCAGCTGGCGGCCTCGGACGCCACCGTGCTGGTCACCGGCGAAAGCGGCACAGGCAAGGAACTGGTGGCACGCGCCATCTACCACCACAGCCGGCGCAACACCCAGCCTTACCTGGCCATCAACTGCGCCGCCATCCCGGAAAACCTGCTGGAAAGCGAACTGTTCGGCCACGAGCGGGGCGCCTTCTCCGGCGCCGTGGGCCAGCGCATCGGCAAATTCGAGCAATGCCACCAGGGCACCATCTTCCTGGATGAGATCGGCGATATGAGCCTCACGATGCAGACCAAAATCCTGCGGGTGCTGCAGTCTGGAACCTTTGAACGCGTCGGCGGCAACCAACCCGTGCAGGTGGATGTCCGCATCCTGGCCGCTACCAATAAGCCGCTGGATCAGGCGGTAGCCAGCCGGCTCTTCCGGGAGGATCTGTTTTACCGGCTCAACGTCGTGCGCATCCAAATCCCACCCTTGCGCGAACGCAAGGAGGACATCCCCCTGTTGGTCAATTATTTCCTGAAGAAGAATGCGTCCCACGGCCAGCAGCCACCCAGGTCGATTTCTCCCCAGGTGCTCGAAGCCCTGCGGAATTACCACTGGCCTGGCAACGTGCGGGAGCTGGAGAATACCATCGAGCGGGCCACCGTGGTGGCCAAAGGCGAAGCCATCCTCATTGGAGATCTGCCCGCCGAAGTGGCTCACGCCTCGGCCGCTTTGCCTCCCACTCCTCTCTCCCCGGTGGCCGGCCAGGCCGAACCGCTTCAGGCGCCCGCCGATATGCGCCAGATGGGCCAGCTCCTGTTCCAATGGGCCCGCACCCAAAAGGATCTGAAAATACTGCCCGCCGTAGAGCGCGAACTGGTGATCCAGGCGCTCACCGAGGTGCGCGGCAACCAGGTGCAGGCGGCCAAATTGCTCGGCATCACGCGCTCCACGCTGCGCAAGCGGATCGAAAAATTCCAGATCCGCCAGGATCTAACGATCCGTTGAGTCCGCCGGAAAAAGCTCCCCCCGGATCGCATAGCCAAAGTTCCTCGTTTAGGGCACGATTTGCAGGCACTTCAACTCCTGCTCATCCCGCAGCACCAGTTTGCCATCCGCGTAAGCGGGATTGCACCAGGTGGCGCCGCAAACCTGGGCGCTGCCCAGCAGCCGCCAGGCGGCCGGATCCGCCGCCACCAGCAACAACCGCCCGTTATAGCCCAGGATCAGCAGGCGGTCCGCAAACGCCACGATCCCCGCATGCTCCTTGTCCAGCGTGCCCGAAAAAGGATCCTCCTGGCTCCAGGCCTTTTGCCCGGTGCTCACCTTGACGCAGATCAGCTTCCGGCCCGGCCCCAGCCCATAGAGGTGCTCGCCCACCACCGCCGGGCTGGCGAAATTGATGGCCAGCGGCTTCTCCACCCAGGCGCGCTCCGCCTTCCAGCCGCCGTTGTCCCGGGACACCTTGATCCCGATCAACCCCGCCTGGTAGCTGGAAGCCACCACCATGTCATCCAAAACCACTGGCGTGATGGCGTGCCGCCCCAGGCGCGTCTGCACCGGCACACGCCACAAGCACGCCCCATCGGCCGCCGCCACGCTCATCACCGCGTCCGCCGTGAAGGAGATCACGTGCAGCTTCCCGCCCAGGTCCGCCAGCACCGG
This sequence comes from uncultured Verrucomicrobiota bacterium, assembly GCA_964409245.1. GTDB lineage: Bacteria > Verrucomicrobiota > Verrucomicrobiia > Limisphaerales > UBA1319 > CAIMWS01. The sequence continues at coordinate 1,859 of CAYPCQ010000036.1, read as the reverse complement.
GCCCGCGTGCCCGGGAATGTCGTCCTGGGATTTCCAGATCACCTTGCCCGTGCGCTTCTCGAAACAGACCACGCTGGCGCCATTCGTGCCGCCCACCCCCACATACATCCGCTCCCCCTCGATCCACGGCGATCCCGTGTAGCCGTGGCGTCCGGCGCCCGGAGCCGGCCCCCGCTCGCCCAGGAAATAGGCGTTGTAATCCTTCACATAATTCATGCGCCAGACCACCTTGCCTGTGGCCGCCTCCAGGCATTGGAATTCGCCCTGGCACGACTGCGCGAACACCAGATCCCCATCCACCAGGGGCGCGCCGCGCGGCCCGGCCGCACTTTGCGTGTCCAGGAAGGCCGCATCCAGCGGAACACTCCATAGCGCTTTCCCGGTGCCGGCATCCACCGCCTGCACCATCTCCCTGCCCGCCTGGTTATCCATATGATACACCCGGCCCCCAGCCACCACGGGCGATCCCAACCCCTGCCCCACATGGATCCGCCACAGGACTTTCGGCTCCGCCGGCAGGCGCTCCGGAGCCGGTGTCCCCGCCGGGACATGCCAGGTTCCCTGCGGCCCCCCCCACCGGGGCCAATCCGAAGCCGGGGCGGCAACCGCCCAAAGCACAACCATCCCATGCAGCACGTGAGTTCTTAACATGCGCGCAAATTTATTTCCGCCCTCCTGAAAAGAAAAGCCGGAATCAATGACGCCAAATCAGCCTCAGCCGTGTGTGTGCAGCAAACGACTGAGCCAATTGCCTGGACACGGCTAAGATTTAAAGCCTCATCCGCTGTAAAAACGCTGGTGGGCAGCAATGATCCGTGTGGATCTTCCGCTTGAGGGATCCCCGCCTGCCCCAAGCCAGCAAGGCTCACCGAAACTGCGGCCTGTGTGCAAAAAACCAGGACGCGGCTTTCCTCGCTGATAACCTATTGGCTGGTGGCCAGTTAATCATTTTGTGCGGAACATCCCCGGAACAATATTTTACGCTGCCGGGCATGCGCTCGAACCAAATTAAGTTTCGCAAGCCCGAACCTGACGAACAACACGTGCTGGAACACCTGACCGTGCGCTTGGTGCGCCCGGAGGAAATCCCGCGTTTTGATGAGCTTCTGGTTAAAGAACACTATTTGCATAGCGCCCAGTTGGTGGGGGAACACCTGCGTTATGTGGCCGCCGGCCAAAGCCAATGGCTGGCCCTGGCCAGTTGGAGCGCGCGGCCTTGCATCTCAAAGCCCGGGACCAGTTCATCGGCTGGAGCGAGGAACAACGGCGCCAGCGCCTGGCCCTGATTGCCAACAACTCGCGCCTGCTGGCCCTGCCCCAATGCCATTATCCTAAAAACGTGCTTTGAGGCATTCTCCTTAACGCAAGCTCCTGGGCCGTATGGGGTTTCAACGGCTCCGCGGTTCAACCGCTCCTTTTAGGATTATCCCAACCTCATCAGCCGGTTCATGAAGCTGATGTTGGAGCAGCTGGCGCAGGACTGGCAAGGGGCCTGGCAGCCTCCGGTGGCCCTGGCCGAAACCTTTGTCGATCCCCAGCTCTATCAAGGCACGGCCTGCAAGGTGAGCGGGTGGAGCCGGCTGGGGGAAACGGCGGGCTGTAAGCGCAGCGCGGTCGATTTCTACGAGCCGCACGAGCGGCCCAAACAGGTCTGGGTGCGCGAACTCTGCAAAAAAGCCTGCGGACAGCTGCGCGCGCCCGAACTGCCGCCGGAGTGGGCGATGGTCGCGGCCAAAGCCGCTCCGCGTTGCGCGGCGCCCACTGCGGAAATCCGCAGCTTGCTGGAGCAGCTCAAAGCCCAAGTGCCTGAATTCCAGGTCAAAAATACTCACTACATCAATTTTCTGGCCGCAACAGGA
>CAYPCQ010000035.1:12284-67830 GCA_964409245.1 uncultured Verrucomicrobiota bacterium | reverse complement strand
ATTTGCGCTTGGCCTTGGATAGTTAGTCTCAACTTGAAAGCGAACTAGAATAAGGAGCCATGGCCTATAACGAGGCCAGTCAGTTGCCGGTGGACGTTTACTCGGGAAGGGTGCCAAATGGCTTGGTGTTGGAATGCGCGCAAAAACATTGTCTACGGAGGACGAGTGGCGTGTTGAAAAGGAATGAAACGGCCCAAAACACAGTCAATTACGGGTAGGATGCGGATTCCCGGCTGAACTCGATCAACTCCTCGACAACGGCAGGCGCGGCGCAGGGGTTCCATCCTGTTTTGGCCCCTGACCGGTAAGTTCAGCTCCAGCAAATGCGCCATTACGGACCGAGGCTCGGCATGGACACGGGGAGGAGGAACGACGGGGGCGCCAGTCTCCCTCCCCCTACCCTTTTTCGCCGCCAGCGAGAATAGTTTGGAAATAAGGAGACTGCTCCTCGCGGGCGACGATGGTAATCTCCAATTTCTTGAAGCCGGCCGATTCCAGCCAGCGCTGGAGGTCATTTTCAGCGAAACCGAGCCAATGGTCGCCGTAGAGTTCGCGGGCTTGCGCGTAGTCATGCAAACGCAGGTCGAGGACCATGACCTGCCCGCCTGGCTGCAGGATGCGATGGGCCGAGCGCAAAGCCCGCTCCGGATTTTGCGCGTGGTGCAGGGACTGGCTGAGGATCACCAGGTCCACCGAATCCGGGGCAATGGGGGGATCCTCGAGATCCCCCAGGCGGAATTCAAGGTTTCGAAGCCCGTTGGCTTTGGCGCGTTCAGCGCCAAAAGCGACGATTTTTTCGGAGTTATCCACGGCGATCACTTTTTTGGCGCGCCGGGCCAGCAATTCGCTGACCAATCCCTCCCCCGAGCCAAGGTCGGCGATCACCAGGGGGGGCAGGATGCGCAGCAGCAAATGCCCAAAAGCCTGCCAGGTCCGGCCGGGGCCATAGAGCCGGTCAAACCGGCCGGCCACTTGATTGAAATAAAGTTTGGCCTGGTCCTGCCGCAGATCCAGGGTCCGTTTCAAGTTGGACTCGTCATCGGCAAATTCAGGCAATTCACGCGCGCCGCGTTCGGCGAGGTGGAAAAAGTCCAAGGCGTCCCCGGAGAGGCGCAGGGCCGGACGGTAGAAAGTGCGTTTGCCTTCCCGGCGGGATTGGACCAAGCCGGCCTCCTGCAAAAGCCCGAGGTGGGTGGAAATACGAGATTGGCCCAGATGGGTGATTTCCTGCAATTCCTGGACAGACAGTTCCTCCTTCCGAACCAAGGCCAAAATGCGCATGCGGGTGGAATCGGCCAGCGCCCGGAGGGTTTTTAAAGTCGGGACGGCGCTCATACGGACGTTTTAAACAGTTGCATCATTTCATGGTTGACGACCGGGATTTAATATATATCTTAATATCAAGATACGTCAATATGACTGTTTTCCTGCCGGTGGAAGGGCCGGATTGAACAGTCGGAACCAGAAATAGAGAACATGAGCAAAAGTTTTATTTTTTCGTCTGAGTCAGTGGGTGAAGGCCATCCCGACAAAGTCTGTGATACGATTTCCGATGCGGTGCTGGATGCGTGCCTGGGGCAGGACAAATACAGCCGGGTGGCGTGCGAATGCTACGCGAAAAGCAACGTGGTGGTAGTGGGCGGGGAGATCACGACGCAGGCGCAGTTGGATTTTGTGGCGATCGCGCGCGCGGCCATCCGGGAGATCGGGTATATCCACGACGAGGATGTGTTTCATGCCGACCGGGTGTTTGTGATGAACATCGTGACCAAACAAAGCCCGGATATCGCCCAAGGGGTGGACGCCCGCGAAGCGGAGGGCAAAGCCACGGCGGAGCAAGGAGCCGGGGATCAGGGATTAATGTTTGGGTATGCCTGCGACGAAACCCCGGAATTGATGCCGGCACCGATCATGTTTGCGCACCGGCTGGGCCGCGAACTGAACCGCATCCGCAAGGATGGCCAAGCGAAATGGCTGCGGCCCGATTCGAAGACCCAAGTGTCCGTGCAATATGAAAATGGCCAGCCGGTGCGGATCACCAACGTGGTGGTGTCCACGCAGCATAGCGAGGAGGCAAAACACAAGACGATCTCGGATTTCATCATCAAGAACGTGGTGAAAAAAGTGCTCCCGGGGAATATGCTCGATAAAAAGACGCAATACCTGATCAACCCGACGGGCAGATTTGTGGTGGGGGGACCGCAGGGCGACACGGGATTGACCGGCCGGAAAATCATCGTGGACAGCTACGGTGGCATGGGCCGGCATGGCGGAGGCGCTTTCAGCGGGAAAGATCCGTCCAAGGTGGACCGCAGCGCCGCCTATATGGGCCGTTATGTGGCGAAGAACGTGGTGGCGGCCGGGCTGGCGAAGCGGGCGGAAATCCAGTTCGCCTACGCCATCGGCTACCCGAATCCGGTTTCGGTGGCGGTGGACACATTCGGCACGGGCACGGTGAGTGACGAAACAATCACCCAGGCGGTGCAGCAAGTGTTCAGCTTCAAACCGGCGGACATCATCAAGCAACTGGATCTCCTGCGCCCGATTTATTCAAAGACCACGAATTATGGCCACTTCGGGAAAATCGACGATTTGAAGGCCATCACCTGGGAACGCACCGACAAGGTGGAGGCCCTGAAAAAAGCGGTTCGCTAAAGCGGTTCGCAGAGAAAAACTTTTCCAATTCAAACACATGAGCACAGCAAGCAAAACGACAGCTAATAAAGAGGATTTCAAAGTCAAGGACATCAGCCTGGCCGAGTGGGGCCGCAAGACCATCGAGGTTTCGGAGCACGAAATGCCCGGCCTGATGGCGCTGCGCCGCAAGCATGCGGCAGGCAAACCTTTGCAAGGGGTGCGGATCACCGGTTCCCTGCACATGACAATCGAGACCGCGGTGTTGATCGAGACCCTGGCGGAATTGGGCGCTTCCGTGCGCTGGGCGAGCTGCAATATTTTCTCCACCCAGGACCACGCGGCGGCGGCGATCGCCGCCCGGGGCATCCCGGTGTTTGCCTGGAAAGGCGAATCGCTGGAGGAATATTGGTGGTGCACTTACCAGGCGCTCACCTTTGCGGGAGGCAAAGGTCCCCAATTGATCGTGGATGATGGCGGCGATGCCACGCTGTTGATCCACAAGGGTTACCAGCTGGAAAATGGTGACAACTGGGTGAATACGCCGGCAGAAAAGCACGAGGAAAAAGTCATCAAAGACCTGCTGAAGGAACTGCACCGGGAAAATCCAAATCGCTGGCATGAAATGGTCAAGGAATGGAAGGGCGTGTCCGAGGAAACGACAACCGGGGTGCATCGGCTTTACCAGATGATGGAGGCGGGATCGCTGCTGGTGCCCGCGATCAATGTCAACGACTCGGTGACCAAATCCAAGTTCGACAATCTGTATGGATGCCGGGAATCCCTGGCGGATGGCATCAAGCGGGCGACCGATGTGATGGTAGCAGGCAAGGTGGCCGTGGTTTGTGGATACGGGGATGTGGGCAAAGGCTCGGCGCATTCCTTGCGCGGGTTTGGCGCCCGGGTGATTGTGACGGAGATCGACCCCATCAACGCCCTGCAGGCGGCGATGGAAGGCTTTGAGGTCACCACCATCGAGGATACCCTGGGCAGAGCGGACATCTACGTGACGGCCACGGGCAATTGCGACGTGATCACGCTGGAGCACCTGACCCAAATGAAGGACCAGGCGATCGTGTGCAATATTGGCCATTTCGATAACGAGATCCAAGTGGACCAGTTGAACACCAAGCCGGGCGTTAAAAAGATCACCATCAAGCCCCAGGTGGACAAATACATCCTGCCGGATGGCCGGAGCCTTTACCTGCTGGCCGAAGGCCGGCTGGTAAACCTGGGCTGCGCCACGGGGCATCCGAGTTTTGTGATGTCCAACTCCTTCACCAACCAGGTGCTGGCCCAGCTGGACCTGTGGAAAAACCGGAACGAATACAAGCCCGGTGTTTACCGGCTGCCCAAGAAACTGGACGAAGAAGTTGCGCGGCTGCACCTGGAGAAAATCGGGGTCAAGCTGACGCAATTGACGGACAAACAGGCGCAGTACATCGGGGTGCCGCAGGAAGGCCCGTACAAGCCCGAACATTACCGGTATTAATTGAGGGATTGAACCAGGAAGCGAACGGTGCAAACCGTTCGCTTTTTTGTTGAGGGAGATCCCCCAGGGGGGGCAAACGGCTTCACCCAAACTTGCGCAAAGGCGGCACTTGGGTTATTAAATATTGTGCTACGGGATAACAAAAAAAGCCTGATAGAAAAGCTATCACGCTCGCAGATCTACCAGGATTACGAGCAGGCTTTCAGCCAATCCACCGGCCTGCCGCTAGCCTTGCGGCCGGTGGAGGTGTGGCAGTTAGTGCACCAGGGGAAAAAGAACCAAAGCCCTTTTTGCGCCCTGATGGGGCAAAACAGCCGGTCTTGCGCTTCCTGCCTGGAATCGCAGCGAAAAATTGCCGCCAAGTCACTGGATGGCAACAAGGTGGTCTGCTGTTTTGCGGGCTTGGCGGAAGCAGCCGTTCCCCTGCGGGTAGGCAACGAATTGATCGGCTTTCTCCAAACCGGGCAGGTTTTCCTGAAAAACCCCTCGCCGACGGATTTTTCCCGGGTTGCGCAGCAGATCATGGAATGGGGATTAAAGGTTAACCTGACCCGCTTTGAGGAAGCCTATTTTCACACCCGGGTCATCAATCCGGCGCAATTCAACGCGATGGTCAAGATGCTGCATATTTTTGCCCAGCACTTGTCCCAGGTGAGCAACCAGGTGATTGTGCAGCAGGAGCACGCCGAACCACCCACGATCGTCCGGGCAAAAGAATTCATCCGCGAACACCAGGCCAATGACCTGTCACTGGCGGAAGTGGCCAAGGCTGTGAACACCAGCACCTTTTACTTCTGCAAGATGTTCAAGAAAGCCACCGGTTTCAATTTCACGGATTATCTGTCCCGGGTGCGGATCGAAAAAGCCAAAAACTTGCTGATCAATCCGAATTTGCGAATCAGCGAGATTGCCTACGAAGTGGGTTTCCAATCGCTGACGCATTTCAACCGGGTATTCCGGAAAATGGTGGGGCAATCCCCGACGGAATACCGGGATCATCTGCCCAAGCTGTGAGGCTTGATTGAGCAGCCTCTGCCGTCCCTCCTTTTCGCCTATTTGGGGGCGTCTTTAACCTCCACCAAGCGGGTGGTAACCTGCTGGGCGAGACGAATGGTGGCATTCTGGCTCTGGTTGTTCATCTTCATGACCATGTCCTGATTAACCACCACTTCGCTGACCATGCCGAGGCTCGGGTCATACCAAATCCTGCCCGATGAATGGCCATTCTCGACCGTCATCTTGATGGAATCCTTGTCCTTGCCTGGCTGGTTGGTGATGGAACCGGAATGTACCAAGAGGGCACACTGGGCCTTGCCTTTGGCCTCCCAGCCTTTGAAAACAGAATTCATGTTGATGTTGATTTTGCCCATGGAACCTAGATCCAGATCAACCTGGGAAGGCCAGGTGTCGCCCACTTGGACCGGCTTGCCTGGCAAACCCGGAGCAGCCAGGCCCATGCGTTTAATATTTTCCTCGCTGAGCATGTTTTTAAGCATGGATTGAACTTCGGCCGAGCCTTTGGAGGTGGCTTGATCGAGGAAAGCTTTATAATTTTCGACCTTTTGGATGGCCCCAGAAGCATCCGTCAAGAATTTGACCTTGATCCGAAGGATATTGCGAAAAGCGGCGGCGACGGGATTATTGCCATCTTCCTTGGGGTCGGCCGTGGAATCGAACTTCATCAAGGCTTGATCCCCCATTTTGACTTCCATCTTCTGGCTGACGATTTCCATTTCCAACTCTTTGCCTCCCCCGGCCAATTCCTTGAGGGCGGTGAATGCGATATCCTGATTTTGCGAAACCACCTGCTTGATGCTTTGGGAAAGATTAGGCACGGCAATTTCCTGAGTCTGAACCATTTCCATCCGCTGCAAGTAGCGTTTGCCCACCTGCCATTTGGCCGTCAGATCGATGGGGCCGGTGGGGGCAGAATCGGCTGCATACATGCTGGATGCGGCGCCAACAGCCCACAGGGCCAGGATGGTAACTGAAAGCAGGCGGCCCAGGGGGATCACGCAAGATTTGCCATTAAATTCACGCTTCATATTGGGACTTGAGTTAAACACCCTGATCTGGCCAAGGCAAACCTAATGTGAATCAGGCCGTGACTTCACCTTGCGGGGCGTGGACACTTCAAAGTAGGATTCGTATCCGAAAACGCTGAATGATCCCCAAAATGAAGGCCCACGTGATCATCAACCCTGCGGCGGGACAAGGCCAGGCAAGCAGGCTTTGGCCGGCGGTTGAAGCCTTGCTCCAAGCAGGCGGAGTGGTGGCCCAGGGCACCTTCACCAAGGGCCGCGGCGAAGGGATAATATTGGCGCACCAGGCATGGCTGGCGGGTTCGCGGCATTTCCTGGTCCTGGGTGGCGACGGAACGATCAACGAGGCCATTAATGGACTGTTTCAGGACAACAAGGTTGGGCAGGAAATCCCAACCGTGGGTTTTATACCGTGCGGAACAGGTTCCGATCTGGCGCGATCGCTGGGAATTGCCCGAGATCCCATGGTGGCGGCCAGGCAGGCGTTGGAGGCCCTTAAAACGGGCGCCAGGAGGGTGATTGATTTGGGCTGGATGGCAAACCAAACCGGGGATGGCCGTGCCGAAAGGTACTTTGCCAATGTCGCCGGCCTGGGTTTGGATGGCGCGGTAACCCGGTGGATGGCCATGAAAGGCGGGGCCGGCCGTGGCAAACTGGCCTACTTGCGGGCGCTATGCGCGGCCCTGAAAGAGAATCGCAATACCGAGGCAGTCGTCAGCATAGATGACCAACCCCACCGGGTATTCTTGAATTCCATATTTGTCTGCAATGGGAACTTTTTTGGAAGCGGCATGCGCGTGGGCCCCACCGCGGCGATTGATGACGGTTGGTTTGACGTTGCCTGGCTGGAAAATGTGGCCTGGTGGGAGGTCGTCTGGAATGCCATGAGCATTTACAGCGGCACTTATGTGCGGCATCCCAAGGTGAAATGTTTTCGGGCAAAAAGCGTGAAAGTGGAGCCGAGCCGGCCGATGCCGATCGAAGCGGATGGCGAGTGGCTTAAGAATGGGGCCAGCCAATTCCGCATCCTGCCCAAGGCGCTTGGCATCCTGGTTTCATGACTCACGATTCAGGGTTTTCAAGCCCACGCCGTTCGGCTACCATGGGCGGCCATGAATCCAGTAGCTCTTATTACAGGTGGTTCACGCGGCATCGGGCGGGGCATCGCCTTGGAATTGGCGGAGGCCGGTTACAACCTGGCGATCAATTATAATCAGCAGGAATCCGCCGCCGTGGCCACCGCAGCGGATTGCCTGGCGCGGGGAAAGGCAGGAAATGTTTCAATCCAGGCAGAAATCTTCCAGGCCGATATCGCCCAAGGATCCGATCGCCATAAATTGCTGGAATTTGTGCGCGCCAAGTTCGGCCGGCTGGACCTGCTGGTGAACAACGCTGGCGTAGCCCCCGCAGTGCGTGCTGATCTGCTCGAAAGTGGAGAAGAGAGTTTTGATCGACTGATCCAAGTGAATGTGAAAGGCCCCTATTTTCTGACGCAAGCGGCGGCGCGATGGATGATCGAGGAAGTCCAACGGGGGGAATGCCCCTGTGGGCCGCCGCGAATCGTGACCATTTCCTCCATCAGCGCCTACACGGCGTCCGTCAACCGCGGGGAATACTGCGTGGCCAAAGCGGCCTTGTCCATGCTGACCCCCTTGTTCGCCACACGCCTGGCGGAATATGGCATTGGGGTTTATGAAATCCGGCCGGGCATCATTGCCACGGATATGACCCAGGGGGTCAAAGAGAAATACGACCGGTTGATCGGAGATGGATTGACACCGATCAAACGTTGGGGAACGCCGGAAGATGTGGGCAAAGCGGTGGCCGGGCTGGCGCAGGGATGGCTGCCCTTCAGCACGGGTGAAATCCTGAATGTGGATGGCGGATTTCATTTGCGGAGACTGTGAAAACAGGCTAGAATGCGCCTCTGAAATATTTGAAGGTTTGCTTTAGCCTATGGCCTTGAAAATCGATAATCAAGTCACGTCCCAGAAGCTCTTGCCGGCGCTCACCCGGTTGTTCGATGTGTCCACCCAGAAAATGCACAGCCTCCAAAAGACCTGGGATCCGGCACAAGGAACGCCGGTCTTCACCAGCCAGGGCAAATACACCGCACGGGGTTGGACGGAGTGGACCCAAGGTTTTTTATTCGGGTCCGCCTTGCTGCAGTACGATGCCACGGGTGAACCTTCCTTTTTGGAATGGGGACGCGCCCACACGATGAAGCACATGGCCGGCCATGTTTCGCATACGGGGGTGCATGATCACGGTTTCAATAATATCTCGACCTATGGGAACCTGCTGCGCCTGATGAAGGAGGGGAAGCTGGCCCAATCCGAGCCGGAGCAGGCTTTTTACGAGCTGGCGCTCAAGGTTTCAGGAGCGGTGCAGGCCGCGCGCTGGACCGGACTGCCGGATGGGCTCGGCTACATTTATTCATTCAACGGGCCCCATTCGCTTTTCATCGATACGCTCCGATCGCTCCGATCCTTGGGGGTGGCCCACCTGCTGGGGCACGTTTTGATGGGTGAGCGGGATGCCAGGATATCCTTGCTGGAGCGATTGGTGGCGCACGCCCAAACCACGGCCCGGTTCGCGGTTTACTATGGCGAAGGGCGGGATATCTATGACCTTCGCGGGCGCACCGCGCACGAAAGCGTTTTCAATATCAATGACGGCTCCTACCGCTGCCCCAGCTCGCAGCAAGGCTATTCACCGTTCACCACCTGGACCCGCGGCCTGGCCTGGGCCATCTGTGGCTTCGCCGAACAATTGGAATTCCTCGACCGGCTGCCTGCGGCGGAATTTGCCACCCTGGGCGGACGGCGAAAGACGCGCGAGCCACTCCTCAAAGCAGCCATGGCCACCGCCGATTTTTTCCTGGAAAACAGCCCGGTCTGCGGGGTGCCCTATTGGGATACGGGCGCTCCTCATTTGCATCGCCTGGGCAATTACCTGGACCGGCCGGCGGATCCGTTCAATGTGTGGGAACCGGTGGATAGCTCGGCGGCGGCTATCGCAGCCCAAGGGCTCATCCGCTTGGGGAATGTTTTGGACCAAACAAATGCCAGCCAAGGATTGCGTTATCGGCAGGCAGGATTAACGGTCGCTCAAACTTTGCTGAACGAGCCCTATCTCTCCCTCAACGCGAGGCACCAGGGCTTGCTGCTGCATTCGGTCTATCATCGTCCCAATGGTTGGGATCATCTGGCCAAGGGGCAAAAGGTGCCCAATGGGGAAAGCTCCATGTGGGGGGATTACCACTTGCGGGAGCTGGCGCTGCTGCTGCTGCGCCAATCCCGGGGGGAATCGTGGCTTACCTTTTACCGTTGTGCGCAGGCGTCCAGAAGCGGCAGCCGCAAAGCCATCTGACGCTGGGTGGATGGTCCGATGGGATTCCGCCAGGAATTGTTTCACCATTCTGCAGCCAGACTTCATGGCTTCACGACCAATTCCTGGCTGGCGGCCAGCACGGCGGCGCCGAGCGCTCCAGTGAAACAAGGCCGCTCCACGGTGCGGATGGGCTGGCCAAGAATTTCGCTCAAAGCGCGGGCCATGCGGGGAATCAGCGCGACCCCGCCGGTGAAATATATCGGGGAGTCCACATGGCGGCCGGCCATGGCCGCCACGCGGGTGGCAACCGCGGAATGAATGCCCGCAACAATGTCCTCCGGGGGCGTTCCACCAGCCAACAGACCGATGATTTCCGTCTCGGCAAAAACCACGCACATGCTGCTGATGGCCGCCGGTTTCCGGCTTTTTTCGGCCAAGGCGGATAAATCCGCCAGCGGTATTTGCAGGCGGCTGGCCACCACCTCCAGAAAGCGGCCTGTTCCCGCCGCGCAGCGGTCGTTCATGGCAAAATCCCGAACAGCGCCCGAGGGCGTCAGCCGGATTAATTTGCTATCCTGACCGCCGATTTCGATGATGGTGCGGACATCCGGCGCCAGAAAGCGCACACCGCGGGCATGGCAGGTGATTTCGGTAATGGTGGTGGTGGCAAAGTCAACGAGGTTGCGCCCGTAGCCGGTGGCCACCACGCGCGCCACGCGGGATGGATCAATGGCCGCAGTTTGGAGCAAATTTTGATAGATATCCCGCGCCAGTTCCGCCTGGGCAACCCCTTGATCCGTGATGGCCGTGGCCAGCAGGCGCCCGGTTTCGGAATCCCAAAGCACGGCCTTGATAGCCCGGGAGCCCGCGTCGATGCCGGCAGTAATCATAAAGTCCTCCTGCTGATAATGGTTTCCACCAAGGCCTCGAGGCGAGAACGCAGGCTGGATTGGAAGGAATCGGCAACGGGCGGAACTTCAAGTTCCACTACCGGCAAATCCAGCCGGTCATGAACCAAGTCCGCAATGATCTGCCCTTCCCAAGCGCAATGGCTGGCGCCGGGAATGCGCGAAATGACCAGGCCTTCACAACGCCAGGCCCGCATTTCCTGGCAAATCCGCCCGGCACGTTCCGCGGCGGAACCGGCCATGGGATCCATCAAGGCCATGCCTGCCAAGGCATCCAAAGGGGGAAGGTTTTCCGGAATCATGTCCAAGGCATGGCAAAACATGTTATCCGTGCCACACAGCCGGGCGCCGCAGTCTTCCAAGAGGTTCATCACCCGCAGGTCGGAAACGGGATTGACCCAGTAAATGCGGGCCGCTGAAGAGGAACCGAAGCCCTGGCCGTTATCGATCCTGGCTCGCACTTGAACCAGGAGTTCCTCCAGCGCTTGGGCAGCTTGCTCCTGATCAGAGCAAAAATGGATGGCCATCATCTCGGCAATCAGAAGTTCCAAAGCAGGCAAAGGAGATCGATCCGCCACAAACACCTGCCGGCGAAGTTCCTCCAGACAGCGGCGCACGCGGTTGGCCCGGCGGATGCCGGCTGCCAGCATGGTTTCAGCCAGCCTTTCACCAGCCAGCTCTTCCATGGCGCTTTGAATCCTGGACAGCTCGGATTTGACCAAACCGACCTGGGTCTTGGGCAAAACCATCCCCCCGGGCATAAGGAAACCCGCTTCCCCGGAATCAGCCGGGCGGCGGTGGGGTATCTCCCACCAGAGAATGGGAAATCCCAATCCATTCAAACGCTGGGCAATGCCGGAGAAATCGTCACAGGTGGCGCCCACGCTGCAGACCAGCAAATCCGGCCGCGGGAAATGCGCCTCCGTCAGAAAGGCTCCCAACATAGCCCGCACCGGGCAAAAAGAATCGTCAATGCCCAGGGAATCGGCGATCCGCAGCAAGCCATCGCTGAATTCCATGACACAGGGAATCCACCAGGCGCCATCAGGATAAAAGGCGGTCAAATTGGGGAAGGCGTAGGCCATGACTGGCACCGTGCCCAGATCCTTCATGGTTCCCACCAATTTGCGCCCCTGCCGGCGGCATTCCCGCAGGCGATCCTCTTCGGTCAGCAAGAAATTCCAAAGGCGCAAGGAGGCGGCTGAATTATCAAAGCGCAAGGTGCGCAGACGGAGATCGTGCCCCTCCTCGAAGTGGCGGCGCAGGGGGCCTCCATAAGTGGGTTCCACCAGGCCGGCAGCGTGCAATTCCCGGTAACGATCATCCCACTCATCGAGCGAAATCTGGCGGGGAGCAGTAATCATTGAAGCATCTCGATCAGTGACTGCAGCCGAGCCAGCGTATGACCGGTCATTTGGGCCTCCTCTCCGGTTTCCAAGGATACTACGGGCCAGGAGGACCACTCTTTCAACCGTTGGGCTTCCGAATGCCAGGTATCGCACCAGACATAGTGGCGGAACAAAATGCCGCGCACGCCCCGCTCCAGGCCTTTTTCGCGAAACCAGGCGTAAAGCTGGGTATTGGGACGCCGGAATGCGTCTGGTATGGTTCCGAAATAAGCGTCTACAAGGCACTGGAGCGGATCATCCTGAATAGCCCGGCGGTCCATCAAGCCAGGCAGCCCCAGTTCGCCGGTTGTGGTGCCGTCCAGTACGATGCGTCCCCCGAGTTTTTCCAAACTATCAAACAGAAAGTAATGGTGGCTCATAAGGGGGCTGCCAAAGAGCGCGATGGGAATCTTTTTCCGGGCAGGTGCGGCGGGCGGAGCGGCGTCAAACACCTTGCGAATATCGGCCATGCAGCCTGGATCTCCAGCTTGGTTGAACCTGGCGATGAATTCGGAAAACTGGCGAGTAGTGGCAACTGATCGGAGTTCGACCAATTGGCGGCGCGCGTCATCGAAGGCCAGCAGGACTTCTGAAAGTTTGGAGGTGGACGGAGGGTGCCCGCCCAGATTGACCAGGAACCGGCTCAGCCGTAAAAGCTCCTCCCGGTAGAAGGCTGGAGCTTCCGGTTGCTCCCAAGTCTTGGGAACGTGAAGGACAAATACTGGTTTCGCAGTTTGGGCGATGGTCACCTCACAGCCCCGCCGCATCTGGTCACAAGTGGTGGTATAGACGATGGCGTCACCGGGATAATGGAAAAAGGCGGCAAGACAAGCCCGGGCATAGGGACAAGTGCCGTCCTCGGAGCCGAGGCTCAGAATGGCGCCGGCGGCGGGCGGTTGAACGCGGCTGGGACGCAATCCGTGGGCCGCTATCCACTCCGCAGGGATAAAAGGGCATTCATATATGACGGTTTTCAAAACGAGGCCAATCTAATGGCAATCCAGATGGATTCAACCGGGAAAGTGAGCAACCGCAAGCTACCCCGCCGGGATTGGGAATGGATTCCGCCTTTGGATAAATGGTTTTGACTCGCTTCCCGGGAAGCAGTTAATAATCCCCCCGGCCAGAATTCAATGCGAACCAACGGAATTCAACTGTTTGCGCGGCCTGAAGGACTCGGAGCATATCCGGCATTTCAGGGGAGTGCGGCTTTTACCCGCTTTTCCGGCCCGTAGAAGGTTCTGCATGGTATTCAACTCCATCACATTCCTGGTATTTCTGGCGATTGTCCTGCTGCTTTATTATCGGTTGGGCCACTTGGGACAGAACCGGATGTTGCTGGCGGCCAGTTACGTTTTCTACGGGTGGTGGGATTGGCGTTTCCTGAGCCTGTTGTTGTTTTCGACCTTTTTTGATTACTATTGCGCACTGTGGATCGAGCCTGAACACAACCGGGCACGGCGAAAGCTATATCTGGCTGGAAGCATGGTCATCAACATGGGTTTTTTGGGGATCTTCAAGTATTTCAACTTTTTCGCCGATAGCCTGCAAAGCCTGCTGGCCGTCCTCGGCATGCATGCCAGCCTGCCCACCCTGCATGTGGTTTTGCCAGTGGGCATTTCCTTCTACACTTTCCTTTCCATGAGCTACACCATCGATGTTTACCGGAGCGAGTTAAAAGCCACCCGTGATCCACTGAATTTCATGCTCTATGTGGCCTTTTTCCCGCACTTGGTGGCGGGTCCCATTGTGCGGGCATCATTCCTGTTGCCGCAATGCGAGGCCCCCCGGGTGGTCAAGCGGGACGAAGTGGTGAACGGAGTTTGGTTGATCCTGATGGGATTGGTGAAGAAGGTGGTCATTGCGGACCGGCTTGCCCCAGTCGTGGACTGGGGGTTTTCCGGTTCTGCCCCGCCTTTTGAAGGCTTGAACGCCTGGCTGATCATTTATGCCTTCGCCTTTCAAATTTACGGTGATTTTTCCGGTTATTCGGACATCGCACGGGGGCTTTCAAAGCTAATGGGATTTGAGCTGACCGTAAATTTCCAGGCGCCATACCTGGTCACCAATCCATCCCGGTTTTGGCAAAACTGGCACATCAGCCTATCTACCTGGCTGCGCGATTACCTTTATATTCCTCTGGGCGGCAACCGTTACGGTTTGGGCAAAACTTATCGCAACCTGATGCTGACGATGCTCCTGGGAGGACTTTGGCATGGGGCGGGGTCGGCCTACGTCCTATGGGGATTATACCATGGGCTTTTGCTGGCTGGGCACCGTTGGTGGCAAACCTTGACCGGCGCGGACAAGCCCCGGACTTCACAAACTGGCGGTTCGCCATCCGGCTGGCTCCCGCGGCTTAAAGGAGCCGTAATGATATTCCTGTTCTTTCACATCACCTGCGTTGGGTGGTTGATCTTCCGGGCCGGCTCGCTTCCGCCCCGGCTCAACCAACTCCAGACAGTCGAAAACTACCTTCGCGCCATGTTTAATTTGGGCAGCTGGGGCAGCCCTCACCCGCTGATCCTGGGACTGGCCGTCCTGGGGGGCGTGAGTTTTCTGTTCCAATGGAAACAAGCGGCCATGAACCGCTTTTATCATTGGCCCAGCCATTGGCAAACGCTGGCGGTCATCTCCTCCCTGGCGGCAATTACCTTTCTGGGAGTGTTTGAGGGAGCCCAATTCATATACTTCCAGTTCTGATAACATGAAAATTTCCCGCTGGTTGCAGATTTTGAGTGGGCTTCTAGCCGTTGCATGGCTGGCGTTTGCCGGACTCGGCCACGCTCTGGCCGGCTGGCTGGCGGCCAGGCTGGGGTCCGCTTTAATCCGTCTCAGCGAAGGGAAAATTCCGGATCCCGCCACATTTTTCAGGGGCCGATTCCAGGACGGTCTCTGGTGGCTCACTTGGGCGTGGTGCATCCTGCTCGTCGGGATTGGCTTGAACCGATGGCTCCGGTCCCGCGCATGGTATGGCCACTACCGCTGGATTTTAAACTCCATCCTGGGTTTCGCCGGATTGAACCTCTGGCTGCTGGCTGCTGGCCACACCAATTTGTTTTGGGCTTTCATGTGGCAGGGATCCAGCACGCACAACCTGGCCCGTTTTTATTTCAAGGAAACGCTGCTGCCCGAAAATACCAAACCCTCCCAAGCCATCCTGATGGGCTCCAGCCAGACCCGGGCCCAGATTGAGGAAAACGTGTTGAACCAGCTGCTGGGCGAAAAATTGTGGACCACGGAACTGCATTATCCCGGCAGCCGGGGATATGACTTGCTGCTTACCTTGCGCCACCTGGATCCAGGCCGGTATAAAAATGTGATTTGTTACCTGAGCGAAAACTATTTTTACCTGAGCACCTACTCGGAGGCTTTTCCGTTATTTTTTGCCGCCCGGGATTGGCCTGAAGCCTTCCGCCTGGGTTCGTTGAAATACGCTTCGTGGCGGCCGGTTCTCTACGCCTTTTTAGGGCAAGCGATGCCTTTGTTCCGTTTTCGCGATGTTCTGGCGCAGCGGGCATTGGGAACCTCCATAACCCAGCTTGAGCAATCGGCTTATAACGCTCATTTGGAAAGCAGCCTGGAAAAGCGGGCTCAGGAAATCGCCCCCAGCTATCGCCGCGACGCACACAGCCAGTTCCAAATGCGGGCTTTTGAGGAGTTTGTTCAGGAGTGCGAAAACCGCGGCTTGCGGGTGATCCTTTGCTGCGGGCAGTTGAACCCGGTGTTGAGCCGGCATTTGGATCCCTCCTTGCGGATTGAGATGCAAGGGTGGTTGCGCGATCTACAGCGTCAGCATCCGAAGCTGGCGCTTTGCTTCCAGGAGGATTTGCTGGTGCAAACCGAAAAGGATTATGCGGATTTAACGCACGCAACCCTCGAATGCCAGAATAAGTTCACCCACCAACTGGCTGGCTGGCTCGAAAAAATGGATGCCAAAAGCCACTCCCAGCAGGCACAATGGCACCAAACCGCAGCTACTCACCCCCCGGTTTACTGATCCCCGGGAAAGCCATCAGGTCGGTTTGCCGAGCACACTTCGAAAAGTTTGATAATGCTGCCGCAAGCGGGAACGGTAGGTTGCATCGGCCACGGTCGTTTGAAACATAAGCAATAAATCCGGCGCAAACTCCGACTGTTCGTTCAGCGGATCCAAGCTGCCTAAAGTTATTTGGCGGGGCGCATTGCGGTCATAAGGCATTTTGCGCCGGTAAAAATCCGTGTCCTCCCATCCGAAATTGATGCTGCCAGGATTCCCGGGCCCGCCGTCGGCGATTACCTAAATAAAAGAACGGCGGCAGTCGCAAGTCAGATCGTCGCAGTAAAATCCCCTGAACGCATACTCTCCGGCAGGCAACCTGCCCGCGGGGATTACGAGTTTCATAGAACGCGTTTCCTGCCTTGCCAGTTCCGGGCAAACGGTATGAAAGGGATCATCGGCATAAACTAAATTCCTCGTGCTACCTGCATTGACACATAGGGCTTCTGAGCCTGCCGCTTATACACCAGATTCTCATTTCATGGACATCCAATTGGCAAATTCAAACCGTTTCGCTGAATAAACACCCGTTTTGACCACTTGGCCGCCTTTTTCGGCGGACCATTTCAAGGTCAACCGGTTTTGAATGCCCTTTTCATAGTCCCAGGAGTCACCATCATCTTCCCACATGGTAAAATCCAAGGGGGTTTCACCGTAAACACGAACCGTCACCTCAAAGCAAGTGCCAGGGCCGATGAATTCAACCGGTTTAGCCATGGGCACCAGGGAGTTGGCTTTGACAAAAACCGGGATTTGATCCAGCGGCTTGGAGATTTCAATTTTGCGGCCACCCTGGAATTTTTCCCGGGTCCAGAAATCGAACCACTCGCCGCGGGGGAGATAGACGACACGTTGGTTTTGCCCGGTGAACAACGGGGCTACCAACATGGATGGGCCAAAGAGGTATTGATCGTCGATAGGCCAGGTATGGGGATCCTCGGGGAAATCCATGACCAAGGCGCGCACGGGAGGCAAACCTTTGGTTTGATAATCGCCGAAAGCACCATAAAGGTAGGGGATCAAACTCATTCGTAATTCCAATAAACGGCGGCAAACCGCCTCCACTTTTTCCCACTGATCCATAAACCTGCCGGAGTTGTTCAAATCCTTGTTGATTTGTTTCCAAACCGGATTTTTCAAATACCAGCAGTCGATTTGGGTCAAGGGCGAGAAAACACAGGTCTCAAGCCGCCGGTAAAATTCCTCCAAGGAGGCCATATCCCGCACTTCCGGGCACCACAACACACCTGCGAAACCGGAGGTAGCCAGGCCCCGCACATAATCCCGATGGTCATAGGCGTCGCTGTAAAGCACATACGGCAGAGGCGCCGCCAGCGCGTGGGAGGCGCGCACCAGGCCAAAAGTCCGCTGGTTCCGCTGGCGATAAGGAGCCAGCAAAGTCTGTTGATAAAGCGGTCCCAGCAGCAAATGCATTTGTTCTCCATCAAGGCCGGAGGGGAATTGGGAGCACTCGGGGAAAGACCAGGGAGTGGCGCTCAGCGGCTGGTGGTCGCATTCATCGAGTTTAAACCCGGCCACTCCCTTATCGATCAGTTGCCGCTCGTGGTGCTGGCTAAAAATCCGCCGGGCTTCGGAGGTCGCAAAATCGGGCACCAAACCAGACCAAACCTTGTAGTCCCCACTGTAAGGCAACAAAGGTTGGTAAAGGGGTGAGCTGGGATGAGTAAAAGCATGTTCCCAGAGGTTCAAATGGTAATTGCCAGTCCGCGCTTCAGCCAGCAGCCGGTCCGGATCCGGGTAAGCCTTGCTCCAGGAAAAAGAGCAGGAATATGCATGGGAATGCCAGCCAGGTTCCAAGCCGAAAACCGAGCAAGGAATGTGGCGCTCACGGAACTCGTGCAAGAAGCCCTGCACCTCCTTTTGCCCCAGCTCGGTGGAAGCCCGATACCAGGCTCCCAATCCCCAAAGCGGGGGCCGGCACCCGCCTCCCGAAAACAAGTTATAACGCTGAACTGCTTGACGCAGATCCGGGCCACCAAAAAAATAGACATCGGCACCCTGGGCTGCGGGAATTTCGATTACCATTACTTTGCCGCTCGTTGGCCGGGGGCGATACAATTCTGCGGTTTCCGTTACGGCCCGGCTCTCTCCCGGGGAGCCTTGCCCGGTTGAAAACGAGGGGGAGGATCGTTCCCATACCGGATCAAGGTTGCCCAGGTAAAAACTCACATACCTCGCGCTGTCGATATAAATGCCATAGCCCAGCGTCGAAACGTAAAAGGGAACCGGTGCATGGGAATCGCCCAGCACGGTGCTTTGATCATCGCTGACGCGAATCGTCCGCCGGCCGTTCATAGGATCGAACACCTTTAAATTGAGACCCAGGCCATAAATCCGTTCACCCGGCTGAATCGGAATCTCCAGTACGCAGCCGCGCGAATTGGTTTTTAAACCAATGGCAGCCGCCTGCACAGGCAGCCGGGAAACAGCATCCAACAACTGCAGTTCATTGGCGCACACTGGATTTTCGCGGAAATGGCTGGGTGTAAAAGGTTCTGGCTTTCCCAGCCGCAACCGCCAAGTGCCAGGCGCCACAGCAACCAACTGGAAACCACGTTGCAGTTGCATGGCGGAGAGTTGGTTCCAGGTTTGCGGAGAACGACGTTCCAGCGGAAACAAATGATCGAGGGAACCCGAAGCGACCAACTGCGCATCCAACCAATCCGCATGATCCGAATCAATGCCATCCCCGCCATCGGCCACCCGCAGTTCCAATTCCTGGATTCCAGACAAATCGAGCTCGATGAGTTTGGGCTTTTCGACGCCCTTGATAAGACCGCTTTGCCATAAAGGTTTGCCGTCACCCAAAACCAAAAACTCCACGCTCCCCGGATTCGTTTTTGCCTCGTCGTCCACCCCCACTTGGGCGGAGAACCGCTTGGCTTGACCTCGCAGGTCATATTTCAAGCTGCTGCGGGCGTGAACACCCAATCCACGCCCATAGAGGCAACCCGCTACACAAAGGGTCTTTCCCATCACTGTTTGCCGGTTTTGAGGAGAGCCAAAATCCTGTTTAACCTGGCTTGGAGTCAATTCGTCCAACCAAATAGTGGCCTCCCCGGCCAGGCCACCTAAACCGGCCACAAAAAGGATCGCCATGGAGCCAACCATTGGATCCAACGATCTGGGAAAAAATCTCATGCCATGGATTATGAACAGCCGAGCGCGGAAATCACCCCAAAAGCGAAGCCCCTGCCAAGCTGCAAATTTTTCCTAGTGGAAAGGTCCGTTTTATCGGCTAGGAAAATATTTCCAGCCTGGAATCCAACGATTTTTTAAACGTGGAAGCTTCAGCGGCCCCTGGCTGATCAAGATGGGCACGGCCATCCCTAAGGATGGGGTTTTGTTTAAACATAAACTATTGTAATTAGGCAGGATACAAAAGGAAGCTCCGCTTTCGACTACGGTGGTTCAAATCTTCCACACAAGCCCGGCACGCCTCTTGCTTCGATGGGGAGAGGATTTATAGATCAGAAGGAAGAGCATGGATTCAAAGGCGCAACAGAATTGGCAGAAAGTGGTGGCACAATACCAGCAATTTTGCCTGCTCAAGCGGCAAGGCAATGTGGAGGATGCTGACCAGGTTCTGGAAAAGGAATTGCCCAGGAAAATTGCCGCCTGGTCGCACTCGGCAGAAAAGGAACAGGGCCAGAAAAAGACGGATTTGGAGCAAATGTTCAGGAGCGAGCAGCAGCGCATGGACGGTGCGTGGGCTCTCAACGAACTGATTGTCAAACGCTGGCAACAAGAACTCCTGCCCCAAATGTGTGCCGCGATCACTCGGGAAGTGCAAAGGGCCGTCAGCCAGCAATTCACCATCCAGGAAATCCAGCAGGCCGCTCCCCCACCCCGCACCAAGACCGCCCCCGCCAACCGGCTGCCTTTTGACGACATTCCGGGAATAATTGATTTGCTTTGCTCCGAAGAACGAAACGAGGTAAGAACTCGGAGGCCAGTCTGCGTTTAAGCGTGGCTGGAATGCGCGCCAACTAAATTTGAATAATAGATAAATTAAAGCCAAATGAATCCAACAAACCGCTCCCGGAACTCCAGCCAGGATGATGACAAATCCCGAACCGAGGCTAGCGATAAAAAACCAGTTTTATTGATCGGTTTCGATTGGGGAACCAACACCTCTTTTATCCAGGGAGTCAATGCAGGTGCCACGGAACCCCTCTTCAAGCGGTCGGTCCGCACCGTCGTGGGTTATGCCAAGGATGGAATTGTGGATGATTTGCTTCCTGGCAATGCCAAGACGCTTTTCGGTGATGAAGCCCTGAAATATCGCCTGCATTTGAGCCTGCAATCCCCCATGGTGGATGGCGTGGTGGCCAACCTGCCGGTGGCCCGCGATTTTGCCCGGCATCTGCGCTCCTTGATTGAATCGCCAGCGGGAACAGAAATCCGGGCCGTGATTGGCATTCCCGCCAATGCCGACCAGACCGCGCGGGAAAACATGCGCCAGGTGGTCAATGGGTTGTTCGACCGGCTGCTGCTGATTCCTGAGCCATTCCTGGCAGCTTTAGGCCACCGGGATGAGACCAAGCTCAATACCCCCGGTTATGTGGATCCGGTGCGAAACAGCCTGTTCATCGACATTGGAGCCGGCACTTCGGATATTTGCATGGTCCAAGGCTATTACCCCACGGCGGAGGATCAAGTCAGCCTTTCTTTTGCGGGAGACAAGGTCGATATCCTGCTGAATGAATCGATCAAGAAGACCTATCCGGATTGTGATCTGCCGCTGCTGAAAGTGCGGGAAATCAAAGAGCAGCATTCTTATGTGGGCAAACCCGCGCAGCCAGTGATAGTCAGCGTGCTGGTGGGTGGCAAAGTGCGCAAACTGGATTTGACCGAAGAAGTGGGAGCCGCCTGCGATTCACTCCTGCAACGGATTTTCACCGCGATGTCAACCTTGATCGCCCGGGCATCTTATGACAGCGTGAACGAATTGCTCCAAAACATCATCCTCACGGGTGGGGGCAGCCGGATCCGCAATATAGACGTGGAACTGCAGCGCCTCCTGACGGAGGAAGGGTTCGATAAACCGGTCGTCCGGTCAGTAGGCGAGAATTATAAAGAATACGTTTCCAAAGGCGCTCTGAAAGCTGCCCGCCAGGCGCGGGAAGATCAGTGGCAAAAAGTGATCATTTGATTTGCGGGCAATCCTCCAGCTGCCCGACAAATCATCTTCGGTGGGTTGAGCAGGCAGGGTTAATCAAACCGTTAGGGGATTCATCCTGCCGGTTTGCTTTCACCCTCGCGAGCAGCCTGGGAGAGCGGGCGACAACCATTGCCATTTTGAGATCGATGGACTTCCGGCCGCCGAATTGCTTAAATTGAACCATGAAAGAAACGCATAATTGGCGGGGATTCGCGAGCCTGCGGAACCATTGGGGAAAAATCGTGGTGGCCGTCCTTTTGAGTTGCCGTCTGGGGGGCGATTCGATTTTTGCCCAGACCATCCAAAGCCAGAAAGGGATCAATCTGGCACTGGTGGCCAAAGCATCCACCTCGTTTGTGTCCGGACACGAATCCCTGGCCGCGGTCCATGACGGCTTCGATCCGGCCCATTCGGACGACAAAAGCCATCGTGCGTATGGCAACTGGCCGAAAAGCGGAACGCAATGGGTGCAGTATGAATGGAGCCAGCCCATCAGCACCAGCGGCGTGGATCTGTATTGGTTTGACGATGACCGCGGGGTGCGCCTGCCCAAAACGGTCCGGCTGAAATATTGGGATGGCAGCAATTTTGTGCCCGTCCCAAACCCTTCCGCCCTCCAACCGGTGAAAAACAAATTTAATCCCTTCACCTTCGATGAAATCACCACCGCCAAACTCAGATTGGAACTGGATTCCAACGGCACATTTTCAACCGGCTTGCTGGAATGGAAAGTTTACGATTCAGGCAAATCGCCTAACTTTGCCCCATCGGTGGCGGCCGGTGTGGATCGGGTGGTGGTGATCCCTGGCAAAACCCACCTGCAAGGAACGGTCAAGGATGATGGCAAAAGCAGGCCTTCGCCCAAGATCACTTGGAGCAAAGCCAGCGGCCCGGGTACGGTAACCTTTGACAACGCCGATACATTAACCACCACGGCCGCCTTTTCAACCCACGGAACGTATGAATTGCGCCTCACAGCGGATGATGGCGAATTAAAGGCATCCTCCACCGTCCAGGTCACCGCCGTTCCACCACCACCGGCAAAACATTTGGATCCGGTCCCGACCCTGGCTTATCAAATAAACAATCCCCTGTGGAATCACCGGCTGAAAAAAACCATCGTGAATTGGATTCCGCATTGCTATAACAAGATTTCCGACCCCAAGCTGCCGGAAGGAGGCATCGTCAATTTCGTGGAGGCTGGCAAAAAAAACGCGGGACAGGCCCACGGCGGGCACATCGGCCCGGTTTTCGCCAACGCCTGGGTGCACAACACGGTGGAAGCGATGTGCGTGGCGCTGATGCTGGATCCGCAAGGCGACGAGGAAATCCGGCAGGCCCAGGCGGCCATCCGTGCGAAATTGGAGGATTGGATCCCAAAACTGATCAGTGCCCAGGAGCCGGATGGGTATCTGCAGACTTGCTATACCCTCAACGGCCACCGGCGCTGGACCAACAAAGGCGACCACGAAGGTTACCTGGCGGGATATTTCATTGAAGCAGCCATAGCCCATTATTTGATGACCGGCCAGAAGGACGGCCGCATGTATGAGGCGGCCAAAAAGCTGGCCGATTGCTGGTGCAATAATATCGGCCCGGCACCCAAAAAATACTGGTATGAAGGGCACCAGGAACTGGAGCAGGCGTTGGCGCGCCTGGCGCGCTTCGTGAATGATGTGGAAGGTGGCAACCGGGGGCAAAAGTACATCGATTTGGCAAAATTCCTCCTGGATTCGCGCCGGGATGGCGAGGAATACGACCAAAGCCACGCGCCGGTGATCCAACAATATGAGGCGGTGGGGCATGCCGTGCGGGCCGCTTATTCCTATTCGGCAATGACGGACATCGCCATGGAAACCGGCGACCTGGATTACCACAGCGCGGTCAAATCCATCTGGGCGAATATCGTCCACAAAAAGTATTACGTGACCGGCGGCATCGGCAGCGGAGAAACATCGGAGGGCTTTGGGAACGATTATTCGCTGCCCAATAACGCCTACTGCGAGTCCTGCGCGGATTGCGGGGAATTGTTTTTCCAGCATAAGATGAATTTGGTTTACCAGGAATCGCTATACGCCGACTTGTGCGAAGAGACGCTTTACAATGCCATCCTGGGGAGCCTCGACCTGGAAGGCAAAAACTTCACCTATACCAACCCCCTGGACTCCGGAGGAGCACGCTACGGATGGCATGGCTGCCCTTGCTGCGTAGGCAATATCCCGCGAACCCTGCTGATGCTGCCTACCTGGATGTATGCCAAGAGTGCCGATGGTTTATACGTAAACCTCTTTATAGGAAGCTCGGTCCAAGTGCCGGGCGTGGCAGGAACCGATCTCCAGATAATCCAGGAGACCGATTATCCGTGGAGCGGGAAAGTCGCTTTGAAAATAAATCCCGCCGAAACGAAGGAATTTTCCGTTCGCATCCGGGTTCCCAACCGAAACGTGAGCGAACTTTATACGAGTTCCCCAGTGGTGAATGGATTGGTTTCCATGGCGGTGAACGGGGTGTCCACGACTCCCAGGATTGAAAACGGTTATGTCTTATTGCGGCGCGCCTGGAAACGGGGGGACACCATAGAAATCACCCTCCCGATGCAAGTGCAGCAGGTCAGATCGCGGTCCGAGGTGGCGGCCAATGCGGGCCGGGTGGCGCTGCGTTATGGGCCGTTGATCTACAATGTCGAGAGCGTGGATCAGGATCTGGGCGCCACCTTCAATCCGGCGGCGCAGTTGCACACGGAGTGGAATCCTACGCTGTTCGGGGGTGTGTTGGTGATCAAGGGAGCATTTACCAGCGGCACGATATTGACGGCGATCCCCAATTATATCCGCCTGAATCGGGGCGGCCGCTCGCTGGTCTGGATCAAAGAAAAATAACCAGCCGGAGTCAAACCTCAGCCGGCCAAAGCACTATTACACTATTTGGCCGGTGGCTAATGGCTAAAAAGGAGCCTCAGGATCAGGCGTCTCATCGGATTCCATCCGGCGCCATTCCTCCCAGGTCACGCCGAAGGCAAAGCCATTGGAGGTGTAACCCGCGATATAGGCAAAATTTGCGTCCGAATCCCCGTCCCCAGCGGGCTGGCGCAACCTTTGTTTTTCGGCCTTCTGCGCGGCCCGCGCGCGGGAATTCCCCTGCAGGCTGCTGGTCAAGCTGGCGATCCAATCAGCGTCAAACCTGATGCCCAGCTGCGACAATTCCCGGATGGCCGTCGGCCAATCCGTGCCATAGTGGCGGCGGCAGGAGCGCCCAATCTGGGAGGCAGTGCGGCCCTGTTGGGTCTCCAGCCACGCCACAGCGGACTGCCGCCGGGCAGGCCATCGCAGCCGAAGCCGGCGCGGAATTGCTGGAGCTTTCTTCTTCCGTCCCATATTCAGGAGAATTAATTCCCCGGGAACCGGGGCTGAGGCAAGCGAAAAGAAAGCCCCTGATAATCCGAAGACGGGGGTGCCGAATGGCTGCGTTTTAACAAGGAAGAGGTTCGTCCATGATTGCTTTGGTTACAGCCGTTGGGAATTGGCAGTGCTTTCCCAAGAACCCCGTAACGGCGCGTTAATTTCGAGCCAGGGCCAAAAAACTGACGACTGGCGGCCTCAAGAAATGGCGGTCAGCGGCGAGAACAACACTTCCAAATCAGCGGCGGTCAGCTGGAGGTTTTCGCGGCGTTCCTCATTCAGCAATCCCTCAACCAAGGCCCGCTTGCGGCCCTGCATGGCGACGATTTTCTCCTCCACCGTTCCCTGGGTAACCAGCTTGTAGATAAACACTTTCTTATCCTGGCCAATGCGGTGCGCACGGTCGGAAGCCTGGTCCTCCACCGCCGGATTCCACCATGGGTCATAGTGGATGACGGTATCGGCGGCAGTCAGATTCAGGCCAAAGCCCCCCGCCTTGAGGCTGATCAGGAACAATGGGACTTCACCGGCTTGAAATTGCTCAACGGGAGTTTTGCGGTCGAGCGTATCCCCGGTCAGTTTCACAAAGCCGATCTGGCGGGAGGATAGCTCGGATTCGATCAAGGCCAGCATGCTGGTGAATTGGGAAAACAGGAGTATCCGGCGTCCTTCGTCGACCATTTCCGGGAGCAGATCCAGCAATAGCTCCATTTTGGCGGACTCCTTCACCTCGCGGGCCGCCTCCAGGGAGAGCAAGCGGGGATCGCAGCAAACCTGGCGCAATTTCAACAAGGCATCCAGGATGACAATGTGGGAGCGCGCCAACCCCTTGTCACTGACTTCAGACTGCACGCGCTGATGCATGGCGAGCCGGATGCTCTCATAAAGATCCCTTTGAGCGCCATCCAGCTCCACCTTTTGGATGATCTCGGTCTTGGGTGGCAACTCCTGCAACACCTCGGATTTGCGCCGGCGCAAAAGGAAGGGAGCGATCCGCCGGGCCAGGATCTGGCGCCGCTCCTCATTTTTCGCCTTTTCGATGGGGGTCCGGAAGAGGAAACGGAAACGAGGCTCGTCCCCGAGGTAGCCCGGAACCAAGAAATTGAACAAAGACCATAACTCGCCCAGGTTGTTCTCCATCGGGGTGCCGGTCATGCACAAGCGGAGCCGTGCTTTGAGCTGGCAGGCCACCTGGGCATATTGGGTTTTGGCGTTTTTTATGAACTGGGCTTCATCCAGGATGACCAGATGGTATTCGTAGCGCAGGAGGATTTCACCATCCCGCGCCAGCAGCGGATAACTGGTGCAGACCAAATCATGCTGGTTGATGTTCTCGAAGTGCTCCTTGCGGTCCTGCCCGTGCAACAACAAAACCTTCAGCTCCGGGGCAAAGCGTTCGGCTTCCTGGAGCCAATTATTGAGCAAGCTGGTGGGAGCCACCACCAGGCAGGGGCGGTCCAGGCGTCTGGCCTGTTTTTCCAAAAGGATATGGGCCAGCGCCATGACGGTTTTCCCCAGGCCCATGTCGTCGGCCAGGATGCCCGCCAGCTCATATTCAGCCAGGAATTGCAGCCAGCTAAGCCCCTGCTGCTGATAGGGCCGCAATTGGGCTTTGAAGTTTGGCGGTGGCAACACTTCCTTGATGCCCTGGAAATCCCGGATTTTTCCGCCAAGCGCCTTAAAGACATCCCCACCCCGCCATTGCCAATGCTCCGCATCACCCAAGGCCGCCAGCTCCGCCACGCGCAATTTGGCCAAAGGCAGGCGCCCCTGGTCATCCAGGGCTTTGGGATCATAAAGCTCGGTCAAGGCCTGCTGAATTGTACGCAATCGGCCCGCCGGAAACGGGAAAGTCCGGCCATCCTCCAATTTCACCGGCAGCAAGGCGCCGGGGGGCGTCTTGGCCAGTTTGGAAGGCTCGGCCCAGTCGGTTTTGGCCTGGAGGATTTCAATCAGGATGGGGAGCAGGTTGATGCGCCTGCCATCGACGATCACCCCCAATTCAAAGCCAAACCAAGGATCATCCGTCTCGGTGACGGTTTCGGCATACCATTCCTCGGCGATGGCGAAATTAAAGCTGAAACCGGGGCCATACTCCACGATCCACCCATCCTGGCGGATTTTGGGCAGATCCTGCTGGGAAAAGCGAAGCCAGTCCCCCAGATCGTCTTTGCGGCGCAGCCAGAAGTTTTTCACACGCTCCGCTGCCGCCCCGCTCAGGGAGTTCTGAGCTGGCTCAAACCCCAAATCCTCCAAACGCTTCCGGACCTGTCCTTCACCTTCAAAATTGCGCTTGATGCGGCAAACGACACCCTCTTTGAACACCTCGATCACTTTGCGCTCATCGTCCGGAGCTAATCGGATCCCATCGTAATCGAAGCTCAACCGGGCGAGGTTTACCGGCAGCCCGTCAGGCGATGATTGGCGCACGGAGTTGCTGAATTCCCACCATTGGAATTGGGATTGCTGGAATTTCAAGCAAGGGCGAAGCAAACCGTCCGCCACGGCCTCAACCCGCACCGGCTTCGGGGCCGGCAGGTGGCTGCGCTCCAGAACAGGCTGCAGAATATCCCGGAACTGCTCGATCTCCGTGGGGTGCATCCGTGGCGCCCCCAGCCACGCCCGGGCAACCTCGTTAGCCATGCTGGTGTGCAGGACGCCACAACTCCAATCCGCAGTGTCCACATACCAGAGGGGATCACCCGGCAATATGTGCGACACGGCCGGCTGGGTGTTCCAAGCCGCGTATTGCAAACCAGCGCCATCGATTTTCCATTCGGGTTCCCCTTGCCGATCAGCCCCGCGGGACAAAGCCGGATTCAAGGGAGTCTCCCAGTGGCAGCGGCCGGTTTTAACCAACCGCGGCAGGAGATCCGACAGGCTGTCATCAGCAATGTCCACCTCCGCCTGCAAATCGAACTGGGAAATGCCCAAGCTGTGGGCCTTGATCAGCCTGGCCAGCGCAAAATCTGAAGCCTCCGCATAGGCTGGCTTATTATTCAGAAAGGTGGGTATGACCACCACGGTGGGATTTCCAAATCCGCCCTTGGGCAAGCGGCGCATTTGCACCAAAGAGACGTAAAGATGAGGGCCATCCTCGGTGGATTTTAGTTTCAGGAGGTAAAAAATGCGGCTGGGTTTTTCAGCATTTTCGCCACCCTGGGGCGGGTTTGCTGGCTGGCTGGCTCCCCGCAATCTGACAAACCAGGATTGAAAATCCTTGGGCAAAACCGCTTCCGCCCGGGCCAGGTTTCCTTTGCCATCGGTTTCCAAGCCGGCGAACAAATCCGGATTATATTTTGTGGCATGGATGAGCGCCGCCGCCCAATGCATGCAAAAAGCATGGGCATCGCAGGAACAATCACCAGCGAGCAAGGGTTTGCCGTTTTCGGTCCGGTTGATATTGATTTCCAGCTCCACCACATCCCAGGAATCATCCACTTCCGCATAAACGCTTGAACTTTCCTCCTCAATTCCCCATTCCAGGATTCGGCTGTGGCTGGCCAACTTGCGCCCGGCACTCACCATCGCCTGGTTGAAACCTTCCATCCAAATGGACTTTTTTTGCTGCATTTTTTATAGGGGAGGGGCCGACGACCATAATGGGCCACCATCCGCTGCGTATTTCCTTAAAAGACGCAAGCTATGTCAACCTCCATTGCGGCTTGGGCAAGCCAGTTTTCCAGGAGTCGAGGAGTCGAAACCGGGCCTCAACCTGTTTGACACCTGGGCCGCAAATGATTAGATTCGCCCTCAGAATGGAATCCCAAGCGCATGATGAACTTAAAAGGTTTGCCGCCCGTCAGGAGCGGACGGTGCGGCCTATTTGCTTGAGACTCGAATCGTGTCGTCCACCCGGGACGGCTGCGCTTTCGCCCCGGCCAAATGCAGGGACTCGGCTCAACCGCCATTGACAACGGCCGGCCGACCAGGGGCGATGCCGGCGGCAGACCAATTTCCGCAGTTTTAACCGAAAGCAACTGAATCCAATCCATGAAACCGAAACATCCCAATACCATACCTCATCTGACCTGCCTGCCCACCTTGCTGGCGGGCCTGGCAGCCATGCTGGCTGCGGAATCCCAAACCCCGGCGGTGGCCAAATCCGAAGCCCGGCAAATCAGCCGGGCGGTTTTGCTGGATAAGATCCGTGGCGGCTGGGCCGGCCAGATGATTGGCGTCTCTTTCGGGGCGGCCTCCGAGTTCCGGGCCCAAGGCAAAATCCTGGACATGGCTTTGCCATGGAAACCGGAAATGGTGGAGAATTCCATCCACCAGGACGACCTGTATGTGGAAATGACGTTCGCGGCGGTCATGGACAAACTGGGATTAAACGCCACCAGCAAGGATTACGGCCGGGCCTTCCGGGATTCCAAATACGGGCTTTGGCACGCCAATGCGGGCGCCCGCAAGGCCTTGAATCAGGGCATCGATGCCCCGTGGTCCGGGCACCCGAAATATAATTTCCACGCCAACGATATCGATTTCCAGATCGAGGCGGACTTCATCGGCTTGATGTGCCCCGGGTTGCCGCGAGCTTCCAACCTGTACTGCGACCGGGTGGGCCGGGTTATGAATTACGGGGACGGCCTCTACGGCGGCATGTTCGGCTGCGGGATGTACAGCGCGGCGTTTTTCGAGAGTGATCCGCGGAAAATCGTGGAGGCAGGGCTGGCCTGCATACCGGCCAAAAGCGAATACGGTTTGCTGATCCGCGACCTGCTCGATTGGTCAGCAAAAAATCCGGACGATTGGCAAAAGGTCTGGCAGATGGTCGAAGACAAATGGGATAAGAACGATGCCTGCCCGGACGGCGCGCTAACCCCCTTCAACATCGATGCCAAACTGAACGGGGCCTACATTGCGTTCGGTTTGCTTTACGGCAAAGGGAATCTGGCCAAAACCATGGAGATTGCCACCCGCTGCGGCCAGGATTCGGACTGCAATCCCTCCAGCGCCGCAGGCATTTTAGGGGTGGTGCTGGGCTTCAACCGGATATCGCCGGAATACAAAAGTTTCTTCCCACAACTGGAGAACCGGAAGTTCGACTACACCGAATACTCCTTCAACGACATTGTGAAATCGACCGAGGCCCGGGCATTGAAGGTGATTGAAATGGCGGGCGGGCGGTTCACGGCCACCGAGGCAACCATTCCGGAGCAAACGGCCAAAGCCCCCAAACTGGAGCAATGGTCGCCTGGCATCCCAGTTCGCAGGGTCAACGCCACCGACAAGGCTTGGACCTGGACCGGCCCCTGGAAAGAGAACCAGGCCACCAAATTAATGGAGGGAGCAGGCGGCGAGGCGGTTTTGGACTTCGACGGGGTGGCGGTGGCCATCCTGGGCAGCATGGATCAGAAGGGCGGCCAGGCGCTGGTTTACGTGGACGGCAAGAAACAAGAGTTCCTGCTGGACGCCTTTGTCCCGGAGCGAACGAACGACAACGTCCTTTGGAACTGCTATGGGCTCAAGCCGGGGCGGCACTCGGTGCGCCTGGTGACGCTGGACAAGGCGGATGCACGTTCGGGTGGAAAACGCGTGGCCATCCACCAAGCCATCATTTACCAAGCCGCGAAATAAGCCGGCAAAAGCCTTAAACTTACATCGTGCCACGTTTAATTATGAAACATAACAGACTGTCCGCCTGGAGCGCGATGGCCGCCAGCCTCGGGTTTGCCTGGTTATTATCGAGCTGTGCTCCGCCCACATCCTCCCCTTCGTCCCCGCCCACAACGGGCAAACCGCGCGTCGCACTGGTGATGAAATCACTGGCCAATGAATTCTTCCTGACCATGGAAATCGGGGCAAAAAAACACCAGGCGGCCCATGCCAGCGAGTATGAATTGCTGGCCAACGGCATCAAGGACGAGCAGGACGTAGCCAGGCAAATAGAACTCGTGGAGCAGATGATCGCCCAAAAAGTCAATGCCATCGTGATTGCCCCAACCGATTCCAAGTCCCTGGTGACGGTCTGCAAAAAGGCGCAGGACGCGGGGATCGTCGTGGTGAACATCGACAATAAACTCGATGCGGGAGTGCTGGCCGACAAGCAGGTGAAATTCCCCTTCGTAGGGCCAGACAATCGCAAAGGGGCCCGGAAAGTGGGCGATTGCGTGGCTCAAAAGCTCAAGTCCGGCGACGCGGTGGCCATACTGGAAGGGGCCCCCAACGCCTTCAACGGGGTCCAGCGCAAATCAGGTTTTGAAGACGCCATGAAAGCAGCCGGCCTGAAAATCGTCAGTTCCCAATCGGCTTACTGGGAAACCGACAAGGCCAGCCAGGTTGTGTCGGCCCTGGTCACGGAGCATCCGGAGATCAAAGCCATCCTCTGCGCCAACGACAGCATGGCGCTGGGCGCCGATGCAGCCCTCCGCGCGGCCGGCAAGCAGGGCCAGGTGCTGGTGGCCGGCTTCGACAACATCTCGGCGGCCCAGCAACTGCTGCAGGAAGGAAAGCTGCTGGCCACTGCCGACCAGCATGGCGATCAACTCGCCGTGTTCGGGATCGAATATGCTTTGGAGATGCTCCAGAAAAAGACGACCCCGGACGACCGCGAGACCCCGGTGGACCTGATCACCAAGAAATAGGCCGGCCGCGTTCCCAGCCCCATGCCCCAACCGGGAACAATCCTGACCGCAACCGGCCTTTGGAAGTCGTATTCCTCGGTGGTGCTGGAGGATGTCAGACTGGATTTGCGGGCGGGCGAAGTGCATGCCCTGGTGGGCGAGAATGGCGCCGGCAAAAGCACGTTGTCCCGCATCATCGCGGGCCTGGTGAAACCGGACCGGGGACGCATGGAGGTGTACGGGACGCCCTATGCGCCGCGCAGCAAAGCGGAGGCCGAACACCTCGGCGTCCGGATGGTGCTGCAGGAATTGAACCTGGTGGGAACCCTGACGGTGGCGGAAAGCATCTTCATTGACCAACTGCCCAACCGGCTGGGCTGGATCGATTATCGAAAGCTGAACAACCAGGCCCGCGCGGCGATGGCGCAGGTGGGCTTGAGCGGCCTGGATCCCCAGCGCCTCATAAACACTCTGGGCATCGGCCAGCGGCAGTTGATCGAAATCGCTGCAGGCCTCTCCCGCCGCTGCCGGATATTGATCCTGGATGAGCCAACCGCCGCGCTGACCAGCACGGAAATCGAGCTGCTCTTCACCCAGATCGCGCGCCTGAAAGCCTTGGGCGTGGGCATTATTTACATCTCCCATCGCATGGAGGAAATCCAGCGCATCGCCGACCGCATCACCATCCTGCGCGACGGCAAGGTGGTGGCCACCCAGCCCGCCCGGGAAATCAGCCTGAACGAAATTGTGCGCCTCATGGTCGGCCGGGAACTTCCGGAAATCACCTCGCGCCCCACCACCGCCGCCGGCCCGGTCCGGCTGCGGGTCGAAGGATTGACCCGGCGGCCGTGGATCGAACAAGTGAGCTTCGAGGTGAGGGCGGGGGAAATCCTCGGCTTCGCGGGCCTGATGGGTTCGGGGCGCACAGAAACCTTGCGGGCCATCTTTGGCGCCGATCCCAGGGACGCTGGCGATATCTTTCTGCACGACTCCCCCACCCCGGCGCGGATCCATTCCCCGCGGGATGCGGTGCGGCAAGGCATTGCGCTGCTGACGGAAGACCGCAAGGAGCAGGGCATACTGCTGCCACTGGCCATCCGGTGCAATATCAGCCTGCCCAGCCTGCCGCAGGTCAGCGGCTTTGGGGGTTGGATCCGCTCCCAAGCTGAAAATCTGGCCGCCGGCGAATGGATCCGGAACCTGGGTGTGAAGTGCCATTCGGCCGAACAGCAAGCGGTTGAACTCAGCGGCGGCAACCAGCAAAAAGTGGTGATCGCCAAGTGGCTCCGCCGGGATTGCGATGTGCTGCTGTTCGACGAGCCCACCCGGGGGATCGATGTGGGCGCCAAATTTGAAATCTACGAACTGCTCGCGCAACTGGCAGGCCAGGGCAGGGCCATCGTAATGGTTTCCTCGGACCTGAAGGAACTGCTGGCGGTGTGCGACCGTATCGCAGTGATGTCCGCCGGGCGGCTGGCCGCCACCTTCAAATGCGGGGATTGGAGCCAGGACCGGATCATGGCCGCGGCCTTGAGCGGGTATAACTGAAAATCAAAATGAGCGAAGCGTCGAATCAACCAGCCCGGGAAGCCGGGCGCTACCACTGGCGCCGCGTGGCGGGAGAATACCTCGGTTTGCTGCTGGCCCTGGGGCTGCTGGTCCTCGTATTCAGCCTGCTCACCCGGCATTTCTTCAGCGCCACCACTTTTTACACCATCGCCAACCAGATCCCCGCGGCGGTGCTCATTGCCACCGGCATGACTTTGATCCTGATCATCTCGGCCATCGATCTTTCGGTGGGATCCGTGGCTGGCTTGTGCAGCGCGGTATTGGGGGTGGCCATGGTGCAATACAAGGTCGCGCTCCTGCCAGCGGTGGGGCTGGCTGGCCTGGCCGGGCTGGCCTGCGGCGTTTTCAACGGGCTGGTTTCCGTGCGGTTTGGCTTGCCCAGCTTTATCGTGACCCTGGGCATGCTTGAAATAGCCCGGGGCGGAGCGCATGCGCTCACCCAATCCCAGACGCAATACATTGGCTCCGCCATCGAACCGATCGCCAGCCTCTCGGTGCTGGGGCTGTCGCTGCCCTTTCTCCTGGCGGTGGTCATCGTGATCGCCGGGCAATTGGTCCTCACCCGGACCGTGTTTGGAAGGTATATGATCGCCATCGGCACCAATGAGGAGGCCGTCCGGCTTTCCGGCATCGATCCCCGGCCGGTGAAGGTGGCGGTGTTCGCGATCACCGGCGTGCTGGTGGCGCTGGCGGCCGTCATTGACACCTCCCGCTTCCAATCCGCCAACCCCAATGCCGGCACTGGATTTGAGCTCAATGCCATCGCGGCGGTGGTCATCGGCGGCACCAGTTTGATGGGGGGGCGCGGATCGGTGGTCAGCTCGTTTTTTGGGGTGTTGATCATGGCGGTGCTGAACACCGGCCTGGCGGCGGTGGGCGCCAAAGATGAGACGAAGCGCCTGATCACCGGCCTGGTGATCGTCGCCGCGGTAATCATCGACCAATACCGGCACCGTTTCAACCGGGAGCGGGCGGCCCGGCAATAACGACAACGAAGCGGGCGGATGACCGCCTTTGAACTGGAACCGAAATACATGAAACCGAAAATCGTGGTGGTGGGCAGTTCCAACACGGACATGATCATTCAAATGGACCGCATTCCGCGGCCCGGCGAAACCATCCTGGGCGGGCAATTCACCATGGCGGCCGGCGGGAAAGGGGCCAACCAGGCAGTAGCCGCGGCCCGGGCGGGCGGTGAGGTGACGCTGGTGGCGAGACTGGGCAAGGATCTTTTCGGCGAGAATGCGATCGGCGGTTTCAGCCGGGATGGGATTGGCATCAACCACCTGGTCCGCGACCCGAAATGCCCATCGGGGGTGGCTTTGATTTTTGTTTCCAACGCGGGAGAAAACAGCATTGCGGTGGCCTCCGGCGCCAATGCCCGGCTGACGGCATCCGATGTGCGGAAAGCCCGCCCCGCGATCGAATCGGCGGACCTGGTCCTGATGCAATTGGAAATCCCTTTGCCGGCCATTAAGGCGGCGGTGGAGCTGGCCCGCAAAAAAGGCAAAACGGTGATATTGAATCCAGCACCCGCCCAGCCTTTGCCGGACACGCTGCTATCCCAAATCCAGATCGTCACCCCCAATGAAACCGAAGCCGGGCAGCTGACCGGGATGGTGGTGGACAGCGATGCCAGCGCGGCCAAAGCGGCCCGGATCCTGCTGGCGAAGGGCATCCAGATCGCGATCATCACCCTGGGGGCGCGTGGAGCCTGGGTGGCGGCCGCCGAAGGCGTGGCAGAACGGGTGCCGGGCTTCAAGGTCCAGCCCGTGGACACCACGGCGGCAGGAGATGTTTTCAACGGCGCGCTGGCGGTGGCCTTGGGGGAAGGCGCTCCCCTGCTCCAAGCGGTGCGGTTCGCCAATGCCGCTGCCGCCATTTCCACCACGCGCCTGGGAGCCCAACCCTCCGCCCCCAAGCGCGCTGAAATCGACCCATTGCTAAAAATCCCGAACTGACCCATCGGGATCGTTCAAGCGGGGTTGCAGGCCGGGTTTCCGGAAAGGGCGGGATCTGGCCAGTTGCTCATCAAATTGAACACCCAGCCCTGGTCCTTCCAAGGGCAAGGCGTAACCCTTGTTCACGGTGGGATATGGCCCAACCACATCGGTTTTGGCATCGGAATTCACCCAAGGCGCCTCGATGAGATCGACGTTGGGAATGGCCAGCGCGGCGTGCAAGGTGGCGGCGGTGCCCAAGGGGCCGGCGTTGTTGTGCAGGATCAGGTTTTGGTAGTGGACCTCGCCCATGGCGGCAATCTTTTTAATCTCGGTCAATCCACCGCAATGGCAAACATCGGGGCGAAGGTAATCGACATACCCGTTGGCGATCGTCTCGCGGAATTCCCATTTGCTGTGAAAACGCTCCCCCGTGGCCAAGGGAATGCGGGTGGCGGCGCGCACCTGGGCCATCGCCTGGGGATTCTCCGGCCGCAAGGGATCCTCGATCAGGAAGGGATGGTAAGGCTCGGCGCGGCGGGCCAGTTCAATGGCCCACACGGGATCGTAGCGGCCATGGCATTCCAGGATGAGGTCCACCACGTCGCCGACCGCCTGGCGGATGGCGGCGAGGTATTCGATTTGCTGGGCAACCGCGAGCTTGTGGTCATGCAGATCCACCGCGTCGTAACTGTGGAAGGCGCGGAAGCGGATGGCGGTAATCCCCTTGGCCACCCGCTGCCGCGCCTGGTCCGCGGCCTCCCCGGCGGTTTTGCCCGTGACATGCCCGTAAACCCGGACCTTGGTGCGGGCCAGGCCGCCCAGCAATTGGTAAACCGGCACTCCATAGGCCTTGCCTTTGATATCCCAAAGCGCCATGTCGATCGCGCTTACAGCGGCCCCGGTGGCGGGACCGCCGCGCTGGAAACGCCGGCGGAAACAAACCTGCCACAGGTATTCCACCCGTTCAGGATCCTCCCCAACCAGGTAAGGGGTTATGTCTTTCAGCATGCCTTCGACGGCGTAGGGCAGGAATTGGTTAGTGCCGTCGCCATAGCCCACGATCCCCGCGTCCGTCTCGATCTTGAGGAAGACATCGCTGCCCGTCAGGATGGTTTCCGCCTTGGTGATTTTCAGGCGCGGCCCGGCAGGCCGGACGCCGGCGGATGGGTTTGTTTCCACCGCAGCGGCCAGGTTCCCAGCCAGGCCCAGGAAACCGGCGCCCGCCATTTGCAGAAAACGGCGGCGGTTGGTGGGAGTCATGACGCCTGATTTTGGTTGTTGAACTTTCATAGTCATCCAGGTTCTGTGTTGCGTGGGTTCAATCTATCCCGCCCAGCCAGGGGCGCAACTCCATTCCCAATCCCGTGCGAGGCTTGCGCGGATTTTGCGCCCGGCGGAACGCCAACTCGAGAAAAACATTGGAGGGCGGGAGGCGGGCCGTGTATCCTGCCCCCCAACACTAGACTGGCTTGCGCAAACCGGTGCTCGACTCGGCCGGCGGGCAGGCTGTACCAAAATACGATTATGAAAAACTGCATTACCGCAATGGTGGCGGCAGCCTGCATGACGGCGATGGCCCAAGGCGAAACGGTGGGATTCCTCAAAGCCAAAAACGGGCGCATCCAAGACGGCCAGGGGCAGGAGGTCATTTTGCGCGGCATGGGCCTGGGCGGCTGGATGCTGCAGGAGGGCTATATGCTGGGCATCGACAAGGAGGGAACCCAGCATTCCATCAAGGCGCGCATCACCGATTTGCTAGGGCCGGCGGATTGTGTAAAGTTTTACGATCAATGGCTGCGGAACCACATGACGCAGGAGGACGTTGAGCGCCTGGCCCGATCGGGCTTCAACAGCATCCGCCTGCCGATGCATTACAACCTGTTCACCAAGCCGATCGAGGAGGAGGCAGACCCAGCCAGCGACACCTGGCTGACGACGGGCTTCACCCTCACGGACCACCTGCTGGCTTGGTGCAAGGCTAATAAAATATTCCTTTTCCTGGATCTGCACGCCGCCCCTGGCGGCCAGGGCAAGGACGCCAACATTTCGGATTATGATCCCGGCAAACCTTCCTTGTGGGAAAACACCCGGAACCGGCGGAAAACCATCGCCCTGTGGCGCAAACTGGCGGAGCGCTATGCCGGCGAATCCTGGATCGGTGGTTACGACCTGCTCAACGAACCGAATTGGACCTTTGAAGGAAAAGACAAGAACGGCCGTGAAGATACCGGCAACCAACCGATATGGGATCTCTACCAGGATCTCACGCGGGCAATCCGCGAAGTGGATAAAAACCACCTGATCGTGATCGAAGGCAATGGCTGGGGCAACAACTACAACGGATTCCTCGGGCCCTGGGATGACAACCTGGTTATGAGCTTCCACAAATATTGGAATCCCAACACCCAGGAAGCGATCGCCCGCTTCGTTGCCCTGCGGGACCGGTATCACCTTCCCCTGTGGCTGGGGGAGAGCGGAGAAAACTCGAATCAATGGTTCCGGGAGTGCGTGGCGCTGATGGAGAAAAACCACATCGGCTGGGCTTGGTGGCCGCATAAGAAGGTTGGTTCCAGCTCCTGCATCTATACGGTATCACGCCCCGAGGAGTACCGGCAGGTGGTGGATTATTGGAACAAAGGGACGGCGCGGCCTGCCCGCGAAACCGCCGCCAGGGGATTATTCCAGCTGGCCGAGAACCTCAAAGCTGCCAACTGCCGGTTCAATGCGGAAGTGGCGCAAGCCTTGATCCCCGGCGGCACGAATCCAGCTTCCGCCGCCGCCAAACCGTCCGCGGCCATCACGCTGCAAAGTTTGTTGCGGGAGATGACGGATCGCGGAGCGGCCGCCCGCTTTCCGCAGCCATTATACCAATCGCTGCAAGCCTCCAGCTACAACCGGGCCTCCACCAATCGCCAGCAGCCCGATCAGACGGTCAATGGCTGGTTCGCCGATTCCGACGGCATCGGCTTCATCCGCACCGAGACGAACCAGGGAAAGCAGGAATGGGTGCTGATGGAACATTCCGGGCCAGGCTGCATCACCAAAATGTGGACGCCCTTCTTCTGGTATGATTTCAACAATCACACCGGACCCAATATCCGGATTTATCTCGATGGCGCGGCCGCGCCGGTGATCGATGAATCCCTCATCAAATTCACCAGGGGCGAGGGCAGCGTGCGGCCGCCGATGGCCACTGCCACGGCCAGAGCCGGGGATTCGTATTTGCCGATTCCTTTCGCCCGGAGCTGCAAAATCACCCTGACCGGCAAATCGTTCTACAATATCATCAATTACCGGGCTTACCCGGAGGGGACCAAGGTGGAAACCTTCAGCCGGGCGATTCTGGCAGCGGCTCAGGCGGAATTGGCAGCCGCCGGGGACCAATTGACTGCGCTGCCGGCGAATGAAACATCCGCACCCATCCGGCAGATTCCGCCAGGCGGCGTTTGCGTGGAAAAACCAAGCCCGGGAAACCAGGCGGTGCGCCAGTTTTCCGTGTGTATCGAAGGGGCCCAGGCGCACCCCGAACGGCTGCGAACGACGGTTTTGACAATGAACTTCGATGGCGAGGAAACGGTTTGGTGTCCGGTGGGCGAGTTTTTCAGCAGCTCGGATTCCTTGCATCCCCTGCAGACCTGGCAGCGCACCGTCACCAGCGATGGGCGGATGATCTGCCGCTGGGTGATGCCCTTTGCCAAGGCCGCCGAAATCCGGCTGCTGAACCTGGCCAGCGAGTCCGTCACGGTCCAATTCCAGGTGGAAGTCATGCCCTGGACATGGGACGCACAATCCATGCATTTCCACGCCAATTGGCGCCCCGACGACGTGGTGCCAGGCACCCCATTCCAGGATTGGAACTTCATCGACATCAAAGGCGAGGGCGTTTTTGTGGGGGACGCCTGGACGGTATTGAACATCCAGGGCAGCTGGTGGGGCGAAGGGGACGAAAAAATCTACGTGGATGGGGCCTGGGAGGCTGGATTCCCCACCCATTTTGGCACGGGCACGGAAGATTATTACGGGTGGGCGGGTGGCGAAGTGCCGACCCGGAAAGATGAATTCAGCGTGCCCTTCCTGGCCAACGTGCGCGTGGGGGGCTTGGATGGGTTCACCACGGGCTTCAATATCTGCACGCGCACCCGCAGCCTGGATGCCATCCCTTTCACCAGGCGGCTGGTCTTCGACATGGAATCCTCCTTTGGCACCGATATCCGCAACCGGTGGAATCTGCTGGGCTACTCGGCAGCCACCTTCTGGTATGCGAAACCCGGGGCTGTGCACAACCGCCCTGCCCTGCCGGAACGAGCCTCCCGCCCCATCCATTCCCTGGAGGAATTAAAGCGGCAGTCGGAGGCTATTCGCAAACAAACCACCGGCAAATAACTGGCACATCCGAATCCACCGGGAGCCGAATCAAAATGGTATGAATGAACGGGAATTAAAGCACGATCTGCGGCTGGTGGCCGCCCAATTTGCGATCCTGGGCGACTTCCGGTCCGCGGCGCCCTACGGGAGCGGCCACATCAACGACACCTATGCGGTGGAAATCGATCAAAGCGGCAGCCCGGTCCGCTACATCATCCAGCGCATCAACCACCAGGTTTTCAAGAATCCCCTGGCGGTGATGCAGAACATCGAGCGGGTGACCCTCCACCTGCGGCGGAAATTGCGTGAAAGGGCCGAAGAAGGGATCAGCCGGCGGCTGCTCACCCTGGTGCCCGCACTGGATGGCCGGACCTGGCACGTGGACAGCGCGGGCAACCACTGGCGCTGCTATCTGTTCATCGAAAAGGCCCGGAGCCATGACCTGGTTGAATCCCCGCGGCAGGCTTATGAAGCCGCCCGCGCTTTTGGCCGATTCCAAAAGGACCTCGCCGATCTTCCGGCGCCCCGCCTGCATGAGACCATCCCCAATTTCCACAATGCCCGGTTCCGGTTCGACCAACTGCTCCAGGCGGTGCAAGAGGACCGGCAAAACCGGGCCATCACCGTGAAGGGGGAGATTGAATTCTGCCTGAGCCGGAAAAAAATGGTGGAGGCATGGCCGGCCCTGCAGGCACAGGGCCTCCTGCCTGAGCGCGTCACCCACAACGACACCAAGGTGAATAACGTGATGCTCGACGACACCACCGGCGAGGGCATCTGTGTGATCGACCTGGACACCGTCATGCCCGGGCTGGCGCTATACGACTTTGGGGATTTATGCCGGACGGCATGCTGCCCCACCGCCGAGGATGAACGGGATCTGGCCAAGGTGGCCATGCGGCAGGAAATGTTCGAGGCCCTGGTGCGGGGTTATCTATCGGCGGCAGGCGGATTCCTTTGCCCCGCGGAGAAGGAGCAGCTTTCCTTTGCGGCCTCGCTGATCACCTTCGAAATCGGAATCCGGTTCCTCGCCGATCATTTGGCGGGAGATTGCTATTTCAAAATCCACCGGGCCGGCCAAAACGCCGACCGCGCGCGGGTCCAGTTCAAGATGGTCGAATCCTTCGAACACCAGGCCGAATCCATGAACGCAATCGTCCAACAAATCCCATCCTGACATGAAAGCATTCACCCTGCTATTATTAGCGCTTTGGCCGGCGGCAACCCTGCCTGCGGCGCCGTCCAACCCGGCGTTGACACTCGACCGGATTTTCGGCTCCGACGAATTCAAGGCGGAAAATATCGGCCAATTCCATTGGAGCCAGCGGGCGCCAGCCTATTTTACGCTCGAAGCGCCAAGGGACGGCGGACCGGGACAGGATCTCGTGCGGACCGATGCCGCCACCGGGGGCAAGGAAACCATCATCCCCGCGCCATCGTTCATTCCACCGGGGGAAACCCGCCCCCTCGCCGTGGACAGTTTCGAACTTTCGGATGACGAGACGAAAGTGCTGATTTACACCCGCAGCCAGCGCGTCTGGCGCCGCAACACGCGCGGCGACTACTGGGTGCTGGATCTCCCCACGCGCCAATTGCGGAAGCTGGGGGGAAACGCCCCGGAATCCACCCTCATGTTTGCCAGGTTTTCACCCGATGCCAGGCGGATTGCCTATGTCCAGGAAAACAATCTCTATGTCCAGGAATTGGCTGGCTTCCGCATTCAGGCCCTGACAACAGACGGCTCCGCCACCATCGTCAACGGCACGTCCGACTGGGTGAACGAGGAGGAGTTGGACATCCGGGATGGATATCGTTGGAGCCCGGACAGCCAGTCCATCGCCTTCTGGCAATTTGACACGGCCGGGGTGCGCCAGTTCCACCTGATCGACAACACCGCGGACAAGTATCCCCGCCTGACGTCGTTCCCCTATCCCAAAGTGGGTGAGACAAACTCGGCCGCCAGGCTCGGAGTGGTCAACGCCAGCGGCGGCGAAGTGCGCTGGCTCCAGCCGCCGGGTGATCCGCGCAACCATTACCTGGCCCGCATGGAATGGACGAGGGATGGCTCGCACTTGATGGTCCAGCAGTTCAACCGCCTGCAAAACACCAACCGCGTGATGCTCGCCGATCCCCAAACCGGCGCCACCCGCACCATCCTGACGGAAACGGACGCGTCGTGGCTGGAGAATGAGAATCCAGCGCGCTGGATCGGCCAGGATGGCCGGTTCCTTTGGCTGAGCGAGCGGAGCGGCTGGCGCCAGGCCTATTTGGCGAATCCGGCCCATGCCGGGCTGTCGCCCATCACCGAAAACGGCATGGACGTCATCGAAATCGAGGCGGTGGATGAAAAAAACGGCTGGCTCTACTATGCCGCATCACCCGAAAATCCAACCCAGCGCCACCTCTACCGGACGCGGCTGGGCGGCGGACCCCCCGAAAAACTATCGCCGTCCAGCCCGCCCGGCTGGCATGAATACGATATTGCACCGGACGCCAAATGGGCCATCCACACTTACTCCACCTTTGGCACGCCGCCCATTGTCGAGCTGGTGCGGCTGCCCGGCCATGAGGTGGTGCGGGTGCTCGTTGATAATCAAAAGCTCCGCAGCCGAATCACCGCGCTCGGCCTGCCGCCGGCGGAATTTTTCCGCCTGGAGATCGGCGGGTTGGAGTTGGACGCCTGGAGCCTCAAACCGCCGGGCTTCAGCCCCGCCGGCAAGTATCCGCTTTTTTTCTACGTCTATGGCGAGCCGCACGGGCAGACCGTGCGCGACGCGTGGCCGGGCCAGCGGGGCTTATGGCATTGGATGCTGGCCCAACAGGGGTATCTGGTCGCCAGCGTGGACAATCGCGGCACCATGGCGCCACGCGGGCGTGCCTGGCGCAAGTGTGTCCATCGGCAGATCGGCATCCTTGCCTCGCAGGAGCAGGCCGCGGCAACCCGCGCCCTGCTGCAAAGATGGCCGTTTGCCGATCCGCAGCGGGTGGGCATCTGGGGGTGGAGCGGTGGCGGGAGCATGAGCTTGAATGCGATTTTCCGTTATCCTGGCCTGTACCGCACTGCCATGGCGGTGGCCCCGAACGCCAACCAGCTGCTGTATGACACGATTTACCAGGAAAGATACATGGGCCTCCCCAGCGACAACGCCACAGGCTACCGCGAAGGTTCCCCAATCACCTACGCGCATCAACTGCGCGGGAACCTGCTCCTCGTCCACGGCACCGGGGACGACAACGGCCACTACCAGGGCACCGAGATGCTGATCAATGAACTGATCGCGCACAACAAGCATTTCACCGTGATGCCCTATCCGGCCCGCTCCCACGCGATCTCGGAAGGCCCCAATACCACCCGCCATTTCTACGGCCTGCTGACCAGGTACCTGGAACAGAATCTGCCAGCCGGCCCCGCGCCTGCCAGGTCCTCAGCCAAGGCGGCCGGGTGCGAGGTCCTGGCCTGTGAAGGCTGGACCGTGCAGGTGAACGAGCGCCTGCGGGCCGGACAACCGAGGGAGCTGGAAAAAGCTTGGGGCCTGCTGAAAAACCAATTGGCGGAAATCAACCGGGTTGTCCCGCCCGCCGTGGTCAGCGAGCTGCAGGCCGTGCAACTGTGGATGTCCCCGGAATATCCGGGCATCCAGCCCCGCGCCGAATATCATCCCGGGGCCGGCTGGCTGCGCGAGCATGGCCGGAATCCCGCCATGGAAAAAGGCGTTGAGTTCACGAACATCCGCATCTTTGAAGCCGAGACGCGGCGCATGCCGAATTTTGTCCTGCATGAACTGGCGCACGCCTACCAGGACCGGGTGCTGGGCAATAACCATGCCGGCATCAACCAGGCTTACGACCACGCCAAAGCCAGCGGCAAGTACGACCGCGTGGAACAGCGGTTTGGCGATGGCCGGAGCACCATCACGCGCGCCTATGCCATGAGCAATCCGCTGGAGTATTTCGCCGAAACCACGGAGGCCTTCTTCAGCACGAACGATTTTTTCCCGTTTACCCGGCAGGAATTGAGGCAGCACGACCCGGAAATGTACAGATTGCTAGGCAAGCTATGGCGGATGCCGGCAAAGGAACCGGATCCCAACCCATGAAAGCCCTGAGCATTTTCAACCAAGTCCAGGGCC
Organism: uncultured Verrucomicrobiota bacterium; assembly: GCA_964409245.1. Lineage (GTDB taxonomy): Bacteria > Verrucomicrobiota > Verrucomicrobiia > Limisphaerales > UBA1319 > CAIMWS01. Next base: position 24,838 of record CAYPCQ010000035.1, on the reverse strand, counting down.
CGGTGATGCGCGGGCCATCCGGCTCGCACACCGTTGATGCGGATCGCATCGCCAGCATGGCGCGATCCTTCCTGTCCGTAGCGCCATCCGCCCAAGCCTTGAAGAATCGTTGTGGTCAATGCCGTCAGCCGTATGCGAACCAGAAATAAGCCGACGGGCGTTTCCAAGATTGTCGGGGTTATGGGACTTCTGACAATCTGAAATAACGGCCCACTTCTATGGCGTTGAATTCCTGGTCCACTTCAAATGCGTTGGCCACGAAAGGTTGACCGGCATTTGCCCAGGTTTTGAGGTCCAAGGATGCCTCCAACTGGTATTTCCTGGCTGGCTTGACATGCATCGTCACCTGCACCGTTTTGACTTTGAGTGTGACCCAAGGCTGGGCCGGGGCTTCGTAATAATAGAGATCAGTCACATCTTGGGCTGAGAGGGCGCGGTTGTAGATCCGAAAATGGGATAAATCTCCAAAAAACTGAAGGTCGTATGGAAATCCAGCCCCACGAAGTACTTTCCCAAATAATATGGATCCATTGGAAAACGCTACCACTTTAGTAACATTTCCATTTCCGACTTCTACACTATCGACATAAATACGACTATCAATGGCACCATTCATATTGAGGAGGGCCGTTATGCACACATGATGCCATTTGCCGTCTGAAATACTTTTTCTTGAACTAAGCGTGGTCCAAGAGTCAGGCGCAATCCATGTATTAATACAAATATTGCCATCCGTATTCAAAAACACGTTTATTGCGGCACCTGATGGCCCCTCGGTGTAGATAACTTCACCAAGTAACTGCGTAGAAAACGATCTCAAATAAAATGAGATAGAATATTGTTCCCTGCCGTTGATATAAAGCTCATCAGATTGAATGAATGAACCATATTCTCGGAAGCTCATAAATTTATAACCTGTATCGTTGTCTATTGCAAACATTAGGTTTTGAGTTAGAGATGTCTTTTGTAATGGATATTCCCTATCAGCAGTTGTTTCAAACGGAAAATACGCCACCAACCCGTCACTGAACGGCGGTTTGGGAGCCGGTGGCGAATCAATGACAACCGCTGGGATTCCGGTGTATCCACTGCCGGCATTCTGCACGATGACTTTGTCAACCGACCCATTCAAAACCGTGGCAATGGCCACGGCTCCACTCCCGCCGCCACCGGAAATTGTGACTTGGGGGGCATTCGTGTAACCGGTTCCTCCATCGGTGATGGTGACGGCAATCACGAATCCATTGGCCACGGTTGGAGTGGCGGTGGCAGAGCGTTGTGCATGGGCGGAGCTGAGGAAGATCCCCAGCCATGCGGATGCGATTACCCAAAGTGCCTTTGAAAACCTCATTTTTGTCCCTTCTACTCGATGGCAACGGGAAATAAAGAGGGTGCGAACTTAACGCACCCTCGTTGGAGGCACCGGGAAGAGCCTGTCACAGGAATGCACCAAGCCGCACCCGATTGGGTGCGTGCTCGGCAGGCCCTGTGACGAAAACTTCCCGGTTTTCCAACGAGACCGTAGCCGTTGCTACGCTAAATATTTTGTTTGATTTTTACATATCTTTATTTCAGCCCTGATCAGACCGCGTTTTTTGGCTGCTGGCAACCATTTTTTAACGCCTTTTTTCGCCCAGCGTGCCAAAGATGGAGTGCCATACATCCTTTCATCCAGCTAAAATCGAGCCTCTTTATCGGAGGGAATGGCAGATTTTGGAGCCTGCGAACGCAAAAATGCATCGCGGCGCTGGCAACACCAGGTAGGTTCAATGGGGCACAGGTGAAGCAACTGAAAATCCGGCAATTGTTGAGGCAATAAACCGCGTCAGCCTTTCCGGAGGAACCGGGCAGGTCTCACGCCCACCAGGCAGCCTTCACGTTATCGGTTCATAAACCGCTGCGGATAAGCAGATTATCGATATTTCAGTCGGAATTCACGGATCACGGACGCCTGGTTTCACTTTAGCACCTGGTCGAAAGTCAGCAGGGCGAGGGCCGCGAACGCTGTCGCCGAGTCGGCCATGAACAGCTTCTGCCAGGCAGCATCGGGCCTGGCGTTGTAATCACCGCCGCGGTTGATCGACTGCGCCGGCCAGAATGCGCCGAGGCGTGGATCCGCGGCATCCCCGCGCTGATTGGCCGCCAGCCACTGTTTCGCGCCCGCTAATCCAGGGTGGGATTTTGGCAGGCCCGAGCGCCGGAAAGCATAAACAATCAGGCCGGTGGCATAGCCATCCGATGTCGTCAGCGCCTGGGGGTCCAGCCTGCCGGGTGGATTAAAGGGGGGAGCCGCCTTGGACCACCGCCAGGGACCCAACTGGTAAAGCGCCCATCCGCCATCCGCTGCCTGGAGTTTGAACACTTCCCGCTGCAGTTGCTCTTTTTGGGGGGCAGCCAACAATCCGGCCCAATAAGTATCCGCCAACAGCAGCCAAATCTGGTTGAACAGGTTCTGGTCTGGATACCGGCTGGACAGGTAATGGCGGAGCCGTTCCTGGTGCGGTGAGGCATTGGCAGGCGAAAGGCAATCGGACGCCGGAGCCATCCCCACGGCGATGGCCGCCAAAGTGGCCCCCCAATAAGCCGCATCCTTGGATTCATACGGCTCCAAGGCGGAATCCAGCCAATCCCATGCCCCATCCGGCCGCTGCCGGGCCCAAAACTCCTCGAAAGCCTGCCGGACCGCTTCCCGCAGGTTTGAATCCGGTTGGATTGCCCCCCGGTTGGCCAGGATCAATGCATTCAGCACCGCCTCAGTGCCCCGGCTTTGGTCCGGTTTGGATTCATAAGCAAGCTCGTGAGTTTGATAAGTGGCGGCACGCCGTTCGACCTCATCATACAGCTTTGCTTCCTGGCGTGTCAGCTGCGCCTGCCCCAAGGCCTTCCGCAAGAGCGGGCGGGCCAGGACATAGGGGATTACCGTGTGGCAGGAAACACAGGCAGTTTTATCCTGGCCGGTGCGCAGCGGTTTGGCCTTGCCAGCCCGCACTTCCATCCGCCAATCCAAATATTGGGCGGCTTTCCCGGGATCCCATGCCGGCGGTTCCGCCCCGGCATTCCAAGGGGCCGCCGGCCAAAGGAGGATCGCGGTCAAAACCAGGATGCGGAAAGAATTGCGGGGCGATATCATCATATGCTGCCTCACAGCATATTCATCCGATCCCCAGCGGCAACCACAACCTGGCGGGCGGGCTTTGGCGGAAAATTGGGGGCTCGGGGAAAGGCCCGTTTCCCGCAATCGAGCCTTTCCTTTGCCGGGAAAAACCCCAAAATGCGGACGGAATATGAACTCCATGAAAGCATCACTCATCCGGGCCTGGAACATCATCGTTTTGATGGCAGCCACCAGCAGCCTGGCGGCAGAAACGGGAACCGGGCAGCCAGACCGGGCAGCCAGACCGGAAAACACTCCGGCGGAATCGCGCATCTTGAAAATAATCCACGGCTGGCCGGAAGCTTCCCCAGCCCAAGACCAGCTGATCCAGCAACTCCTGCGGCAGGGTTTTGGCGGAGTGGTGTGCAATGTCGCCTTCCGGGATTACCTGGAAAGCGACACGCAATGGAAGGCGTTTGAACGGGCGGTGAAAGCCGCCAGGAGCGCCGGGATGTCGCTCTGGCTGTATGATGAGAAAGGATACCCATCGGGCAATGCGGGCGGCCTGGTCATGCGGGATCACCCGGAATGGGAGGCTCAGGGCTTGCTCATTGTGGACCAGGCAGTGGAAGGGAAAAAAGCCACACTGAAACAACCACCCGGAACCCTTTACCTGGCGGCGGCTTTTCCGATGGCAAATGGGCGGCTGGACCTGGATAAGCGGCAGGATCTGACCAGCCAGCTGCGGGCGGGGAAGCTGGAGTGGGATCCGCCCCAAGGCCGGTGGCACGTGATGCTGATAACGATCAGCCCCCTTTTTGAAGGCACCCATGCCGAATTGAATCTGCACGAAAAGCTGCCTTATCCAAACCTGCTGCTGGCCGAACCGACGAAACGTTTCCTGGAACTGACCCACCGGCGGTACGCCAGCCATCTGGGCGGGAACCTGGGCCAATGGTTTGCCGCCACTTTCACCGACGAGCCCTCCCTGATGAGCATGTTTTTGCGCCCCATGCCGTACCGCACCCTGCCTTGGTCCCCCACCCTGCCGGCGGACTTCAAACAGCGGCACGGCTTTGAACTCGAGCATTGGGTGCCCGCGCTCGTGGCGGAGGCGGAGGGCGGACCCAAAGCACGTTACGCCTATTGGGAGACGATCGGCGCCCTGGTGGCGGAACGTTTCTTCGGCCAGATACAAAACTGCTGCCGGGAGTTGGGCATCCCCTCCGGCGGCCACCTGCTGGCCGAGGAAGGGCTGGCGGGGCATGTGCCGCTATATGGGAATTTCTTCGAGTGCATCCGGCGGCTGGATGCCCCCAGCATTGACTGCCTCACCAGCCTGCCCGCCGATGTTCCCTGGTATATCGCCCGGCTGATCAGCAGCGCCGCCGAATTGGAGGGCCGGCCATTGACGATGTGCGAAACCTCCGACCATTCGCAGCGCTACCGGCCGGCGGGGGATCGGCGACCGGTCCGGGAGGTCACCGAAGCGGAGATCCGCGGCACCTGCAACCGGCTGATCGTCAGCGGCATCGACACCATCACGAGCTACTATTCTTTCGCCGGCTTGAGCGACGAACAAATCCGCCGCCTGAACGAATGGGTGGGGCGGTGCTGCGCCTTCCTGAAAGGCGGCAGCCAGGTGGCCGACCTCGCGTTGGTGTATCCCATAGAAAGCGCCTGGCCGCGCTTTGTTCCGGCTGCGCAGTGGGCCAACGGCTCCGCCCCCGTCATGAAAATAGAGGGCTTATACCGGTCCAGCGCCGAAGCCTTGTTCCAAGCCGGGCGGGATTTCACCTTCATCGATGCCCAAGCCGTCAGGCAGACGGTGGCGCAAGGGGGGCAACTCCTTCACGGCCCGCTCCGCTGGCGGGCGGTGATCCTGCCGGGCGCGGACACCCTGCCCCTGGCCGCCTGGGAAAAACTCGCCGAATTTGTCCGGCAGGGAGGGCTGTTGATTGCCCTGGGCAACCTGCCGTGCAACAGCGAAAGCGCGTTCCCCGACCGCCGGGTGGAGGCGCTGGCCCGGGAGCTATTCGATGCCGGCCGGGAAGCGAACCCGGCGGCCAGCGCCAAACCACGCATCGCCCGCAGCCGGGGAGGTGGAGCAGGAATATTCCTGCCCACCGGCACGGAGAGCTTGCTGACCGGGGTGCTGGACCGGTTGCTGGCGCCGGAATTGAAGGCCGGCTCGCCGAAGGCCCCGCTGCGGATCACGCACCGGCGGATGGCGGGGGCGGACCATTACTTCATCATCAATGACAGCGACACGCCCTGGCACGGCGCCATTGGCCTCCCGGCCAAAGGGACGGGCGAGCTGATCGATCCCGCTTCCGGCCGGACCGAAACGGTGGCGAACCCGGCGGATATTCCACTGCAACTCGCAGCGTATGGGGGGGTGCTGTTGCGGTTCGCTCAAACGGCGCTCCCGGAGAAGCGCGGAATCCCCACGGAGCTGCTGCCGGAGGCCCGCTGGATCACCCCGCCGCAGTCAGCGCCGCGCCTGTCACGGGGGGAATTCGTGAAGGAGGAATTGCAGCCGGATGCCACCTGCAGCCAGCCGGAGCACCCCGCCTGGCGGATCCAGGGCAGCCTGACCAAGAGCCAGGTGGATACTTTCCTGTTCGCCTCTTTTGCCTGCCCGGACGGTCTGCCGAGCGGAGCGGTGGACACCATGGTTTTCGACGCGTGGATCCCCTCCCGGCAGACCACCCCCAACCAACTGCTGGTGATCCTGCATGAACGCGGCGGGGCCGATTACCTGGCGGAATCCGGGCTCATGCTTGGGGTCAGCGGCCCACAGCGCGCCTACCTTCCCTTCACCCGGTTCCACCTGGCGGGATGGTCCAAAGACGACAACGGACGCCTGGACACGCCCAACATATCCGAAATCCGCATCGGCTGGGGCGGCTACCTGGGAACCGCGGGCGAGCGGGTTGAATTTTCCACCACTTTGCCCCAGTTTTTCAAAATGACTCTCCCTCCGGAATGATCCGGGTTGCAAGGCGGGAAAGGCTGGGCATGGCCGGCGGGAATTCCCTCAATTCCCGTCCCAGGCAAGCTTGCCAAGCTTTGGACGGCCGTTAAAGTTGCCGGGTGAGCGAATTGAATCACGATTTGGTTGTCATCGGAGCCGGACCCGGTGGATACGTGGCGGCGATCCATGCCGCCCAGGAGGGATTGAAGGTGGCCATCGTCGAGGCCCGGGCTTTGGGAGGCGTCTGCCTGCAGGCAGGCTGCATCCCCACCAAAACCATGCTGGCCGGGGCGGACGCCGCACGGATGGTCCGCCAGGCGGCAGCCTTCGGGATCAAAACCGGGCCGGAAAAAATCAGCTATTCCGCGATGTTTGAACGCCAGAAAAGGGTGATCAACCAGTTCACCCAGGGCATCCAGTACCTGTTGGAAAAGAACCAGGTGGAGATCATCATCGGACGGGCTTTTCTCAAATCGGGCTTGGAAGTTGAGGTTTATGACTATGCCGACAAGCTGGCGCGCACCCTGGCCAACCCGGGCGCCATCCTGCTGGCCACCGGTTCCCATGCCGCGGATTTGCCGATGCTGAAGCGGGATGGAGTGCGGGTCCTGAACAGCAGCGATGCCTTGAACCTGACGGCCATACCTCAAGAGCTGATCATTGTGGGGGGCGGCTATATCGGGTGCGAATTTGCCAGCTTGTTCAACACGCTGGGCAGCCGGGTGACGATCATCGAGGCCATGGACCGCCTGCTGCCGAACATGGACCGGGATCTGGGCACCGGCTTGAAACGGGCGCTCGCGAAAAGCGGCGTCACGATCCTTTGCAACGCACGGATTGCCGAGGCGGAGAACGGTGAGCGGATCCTATTGAAGCTGGCTGACGGCCAGGTGGTTGCCGGCGACAGGGCGCTGGTGGCAGTCGGGCGGAATCCGAACCTGGAAAATCTGGGCTTGGAAAATGCCGGCCTCAAGTGCTCCGAAAAGGGCATTGAGGTCAACGATTCATTCCAAACCAGCGCGCCGCATATCCATGCCATCGGCGACGTAACGGGCCACCTGGCCCTGGCGCATGTGGCCAGCGCCCAGGGGCGCCGCGTGGTGAACCACTTGCTCCGGAGCCGCCGCCCGGACCTTCCGCCACCCTTGAAGAGCCTGGATTACGATTGCATCCCGGCCTGTGTTTACACCCACCCTGAGATTGCCAGCGTGGGGCTCACCGAAGAGGCGGCCAGCCAGCGGGGCACGCCCGTGCGCGCGGGCCGGTTCCCCTTCGCGGCGCTCGGCAAAGCGGCGGCCACCGGCGAAACAGACGGCTTCATAAAACTGCTGGCGGATGCCCAAACGGGAAAACTGCTGGGCGGGCATATTTTCGGCCCGCACGCCACCGAACTGATTGGCCAGGTCGCGCTGGCCATGCAATGGGGCATCAATATCCACCAGTTGGCGGAGACGGTCTTTGCCCATCCAACCCTCGGCGAGGCCATCGGGGAGGCGGCGGAAGCTCTTTGCGGAAAGCCCACCCATATCATCGTGCGCAAATGAAGAACTGGGTCTATTTCGATTTGGAAACCCAAAAGTCGGCCGATGAAGTCGGTGGCTGGGATAATATCCGCGATTTGGGATTGAGCATCGGCGTCACCTACAGCACCTTGCGCGGCGGGTATAAAATCTATGGGGAAAAACAGGTGCAGGAGCTGATCCGGGAGCTGCAAAGGGCGGATCTGATCATTGGTTTCAACCATATCCGTTTCGATTTTGAGGTGCTGAATTCGTATAGCTGGTTCGATCTCAAACAATTGCCCGCCCTGGATTTGCTCATTGAAATCCAGAAAGTCATCAACCACCGGCTCTCGCTGGATTCCGTGGCCTCCGCCACCTTGGGCACCGAAAAAACGGCGGATGGATTGCAGGCCATCCGGTGGTTCCGGGAGGGGAAATTGCTCGAAATCGCCGAATATTGCTGTTTCGATGTCAAAATCACGAAAATGCTGCATGAGCACGGCCGGGAACACAAACAGCTGCATTACATCAATAAATTCGGGCAAAAGACCAACATCCAAGTGAACTGGTAGCCAAGCATGGAACCCGCTGCCTTGATCCATCCCACCGCCATCGTCTCTCCCGGAGCGCGGCTGGACCCAACCGTGCGGATCGGACCTTATGCCATCATCGAAGCCGGCGTCCAATTAGGGCCGCATTGCGTGGTGGGGCCTTACGTCCTGCTCACCGGCCACACCACCATCGGCGCCCATAACACCTTCCATGCCGGCTGCGTGATCGGCGATGCCCCCCAGGATCTTAAATACCGGGACGAACCCACGCGCCTGCGGATCGGCGACCATAATTGCTTCCGCGAACAGGTCACCATCCATCGGGCCAACAAAGTGTCCGAGGACACGGTGATCGGCTCGCACAATTATTTCATGGCCCACTGCCATGTGGGGCACAATGCCAGCGTGGGCAGCCAGGTGATCATCGCCAACGGAGCGCTGCTGGCGGGGCACGTTTTGGTGGAGGACCGCGCCAATGTATCGGGCAATTGCCTGGTGCACCAATTCGTGCGGGTCGGCACCCTGGCCCTGATGCAGGGGGGATCCGCCATCAGCCAGGATTTGCCGCCGTACACCATTGCCCGGGGCGACAACGGCATCTGCGGGTTGAACATTATTGGCCTGCGGCGGTCGGGCCACAGCCTCGAGCAACGCCAGGAATTGAAACAGCTTTACCATCTCCTGTTCCGCGGGGGAGGTTCACCGCGCGCGGCGGTCGAGGCCGCCCGGGCGGCCTGCACCAGCAACTCCGGCCGCCACCTCCTGGATTTTGTGGCCGCCAGCAAACGGGGGGTGTGCCGGGATACCCGGAATTACCGCCTCCAGGGCCGGACGGACGAAGCTGAAACGGATCTTTGACCCATTCTACATTATGCGCATGATCGGCCAACTGGGCGAAGAATCCCCAGCCACCATCTTCGGCAATTTCCTCCACGCCGAGGGCATCGAAAACCAAGTCGAACAGGATGACAACGGGCAGTGGTGCATCTGGGTCCATGATGACGACCAATTGGCGATGGCCTCCCGGATGCTGGACCAATATCGCGCCAATCCGGCGGATCCGATTTACCATGACAAGGCCCGCACCGGCGCCAAGCTCAAATCTGAAGCGGAAAGAATGGAGGAAAACTACCGCCGCAAGCTGCATGATCGCGCTGAACTGACCTCCGTGCAGGTGGAAATCCGGCTGGGCCTGCTCACCACGGTGCTGATGGCAGTCTGCATGATGGTTTTTGTCGTCTCCAATTTTGGAGCGGACCTGGCCTCCATCCGCAGCCTGTTTATTTCCCAAGCGAAAGCCGTTTTGCCCGGCCTCCACAAACTTTCGGACCTGGTGGAAATCCGCCAGGGCGAAGTTTGGCGCTTGTTCACCCCGATGCTGATCCATCTCAGCATCCTGCATATAGTCTTTAACATGCTCTGGCTGCGCGACCTGGGAAGCATCATCGAATGGCGGCTGGGCAGCGGCCACCTGGCAGTTCTGGTCTTGTGCATTTCCGGCACTTCCAACCTCGCCCAATTCCTCTGGAGCGGCCCGGCTTTTGGCGGCATGTCCGGCGTGGTTTATGGCCTCCTGGGCTACATTTGGATCAGGAGCCGTTTTGATCCCGGCTCAGGATTGCGCCTGCATCCCACCACCATATGGATGATGCTGATCTGGTTCTTTTTCTGCCTGACGGACATGGCAGGCCATATCGCCAATGTGGTCCACGCGGCAGGTTTGGGCATGGGCATGGCCTGGGGCTACCTGGCCAGCCTGGCCGCCCGGCGCTAACTCCTCAGGCGCCAAGCAACACGCCCTTGAGAAACCAGCAGGAAGCTCCCCACAACCAGGATTGCTGGCCAGGTTTTGGAGCAGGATTTTGGCCGGAATCTGCGCGTTTGGACAAATTTGCTGGGCCTAAATCAGGCTCCCTTTCGCAATCGGAAATAGGCCCGGGCTTGAATGGGAATGGTGGCAGTATAAGTTCCGTCCGGATTCAAGGTGGCAGGCGGTGCAACTGGAATCCAAACTGGCTGCCCCATGGCTGCCTGGCTTTCCAAAACAAACCCATCCCCCCGCCAGGAGAGCACAACCGCGCTGCCAAGGCGCCGGATGCTCAACTGCGGTCCGCTCGCCGGAGCTTGGGCCACGGTTATGTAATTCGTCCGCACCCGTTCAGCACTCCGCCCGTCTGGCACGGTGACTTTTAAGCTCACTGTATAAAGGCCCGGAACCAAATAGGTCTTCGCTGGATTGGCCTCGGCACTGGTGGTGTTGTCACCAAATTCCCAACGGTATTGCGGGGAGGAAATGGGCGGCTCGACGGGGGCCGGATTGGGGACTGCCCCCCCCAAACCCGGCATGGCCGCTGACACCGGAGTGGCCGTGAGGCGATTGATGACATTGATCTGGCCGGTCGTCCCATCAATAGTGCACACATCCCAGTAATCCCCTGCTCCTTCTGATGGAACCGGGATGGTTTGGATCAATCCCTGATCGCCATAAATCTGCACGACTGCGGCGGAATTTGCCAATGGGCCCGTATCGCCCTGCTCCTCCTGGAAATTGTGCACGAAATAATGATACATGCCTGGAAATAGCTGGTAGATCGTGATGGTCTCCGGGCCAAAGCCGGCGGACTCATCCATATCCAGTTGGGCGAAGGGGGCGGAATTTGTATGCCCTTTGTATGGGGTGGCATACCAGACCTGGTAATTCGTGCCCAGAATGGCAGGGGTCCGCAGGTGGGCATCCAAGTCCTTGGGATTACGGCCCCAATTCAATACCAAACGCATGCCTTTAAAAGTGGGGGAAAGGGAAAAATTCCACTCCCGGTTTTCACCCTTTTGAAATTCCAGCGGAGCAAAGGAGTAAGCCTGGAAACCATCCTTGGCTGCCTGCAGGCGATGCGAAAAATCGGTGGAAGTGTTGTTGAACTGTACCGCCAGGGGAACCGCCCCCGTGAGGACAGAGGCCGAAAAATCCGCCTGCAAGCCGCCCGGAGCCAGGTTGGTGACCACGTAGGTGCCATCAGCGCCAGTGAAAACCGTCTGGCTGCCCACCTGCACTGCCACGCCGGGCAGCGGAAGCTTGGTGAGGGCATGAGTCACCTGGCCGAACAAAGTGGCGGGGGCGTAAACCGTGAGCGTGGCGGTCTGGCTCGTGGCGCTGCCATAGGCATTGCTGACGGTTACGGTGTAATCGCCGGCATCGACCAGTTGGGCATGGGGGATAAGGAGGCTGGCATTGGTGGCGCCGCTCAAATTGGCGCCGTTGCGGGCCCATTGAAAGTGGAGGGGTTCACTGCCACCAGCACCCACCGTGAAGCGAGCCTCCTGGCTGTTGGTGACAACCAAACTCCCGGGCTGAGCCAAAATCACCACTGGAAACGAAACCTTGAACACGGTGATTTTAAACGTATTGGATGCGGAAAGTGGCGGACTGCCGTGGTCGGTGACCATGACCGTCACCAAGTTGGTGCTGGGGCTTTGGGTGGTGGCAGGCGTCCAAGTGAACAACCCACTGGCAGCGTCTATTTTTGCCCCTTGCGGGGCATTCCTGCCCAAGCTGTAGGTCAATAATTGAGGAGGCAAATCCGCATCTGTAGCGAGGATCTTCAAAGAAAGAAGCGTCATTTCGTTCATCAACTGATCGGGAATGGACGCCAAAACCGGCCCTTGGTTGACCTCATTTACAACAATGGTGAAGGTGTTGGATGCGGAATAAGGCGGCACACCATTATCGGTCACGATGACCGTGATCTGGTTGGTGCTGGGGCCTTGGGCCTCCGTAGGCGTCCAGGTGAACCTGCCAGTGGCGGCATCGATTTTGGCTCCTGCGGGAGCGTTGGCGCCAAGGCTGAAAAACAGCGTCTGCGCAGGCAGATCGAAATCGGTGGCGTGAACGGACAGAGTCAAAGTGGCGGTTTCGTTCACCACCTGATTAGTAATGGCATCCAGCACGGGTGGCCTATTGATTTCCTTTACCGTGACCGTGAAGGTGTTGGAGGCCGATAACGCCGGCACGCCGTTATCGGTCACGAAGACCGTAATTTGGTTGGTGCTGGGGCCTTGGGCCTCCGTGGGTGTCCAGGTGAACACGCCAGTGGCGGCATCGATTTTGGCACCCGCAGGCGCGTTGGTCCCTAAAGTGGATCTCAGTGATTGCGCGGGCAAATCAGCATCCGTGGCGCGAATGGCCAGCGAGAGGGTCGCCAACTCATTCACGATCTGGTTCGTGATGGTTTCCAGCGTGGGCGGCGTGTTGACCTCGTTCACAACGATCTGGAAAGTGTTGGTGGCCGATAGGGGCGGCACCCCGTTATCCATCACGATGACCGTGATTTGGTTGGTGCTGGGGCCTTGGGCCTCCGTGGGCGTCCAGGTGAACACCCCAGTGGCGGCATCGATTTTGGCACCCGCAGGCGCGTTGGTCCCTAAAGTGGATC
>CAYPCQ010000035.1:0-12184 GCA_964409245.1 uncultured Verrucomicrobiota bacterium | reverse complement strand
GTTCACAACGATCTGGAAAGTGTTGGTGGCCGATAGGGGCGGCACCCCGTTATCCGTCACGACGACCGTGATTTGGTTGGTGCTGGGGCCTTGAGACTCGCTTGGAGTCCAAGTAAACGCCCCTGTTTTGGAATCAATTTTCGCGCCAAATGGAGAGGCGGATCCCAAGCTAAAAGCAAGGGCTTGAACTGGCAGGTCAACGTCCCTGGCATGAACATCCAAATTCAGCGACTCCGATTCGTTTACTACTTGGTTGGGTATCGTTTCCATAACCGGCGACGTGTTGATCACCTGCACGATTATCGAAAAGGAATTGGTATCATAAAGGGTGGGAGTGCTGCTATCGTTTACAATCACGATGATCCGGTTCGTGCTTGCGTTTTGAGCAGGGCCAGGGGTCCAGGAGAAAAGGCCGGTGCTGGAGTCGATTTTGGCCCCGGCCGGAGCCCCTGGAGCAAGCCGGCATGTAAGAATTTGCGGTGGCAGATCAGCATCTGTGGCGTGAATCAGCACCGTCAGGTTGGTAAAAGCATACACAGTTTGATCCGGAATGGGATTCAGGCTCGGCGGGGTATTTACCTCTTTGACCTTCACCGTGAAAACCATGTTGGTTGACAGTGGAGGCAGCCCGTCATCGGTCACCACAACTCTTACTGCAATGTTGGTCGGGCCTTGGGCTTCAGTAGGGGTCCAAGTAAAGAGGCCGGTTTGGGGATTGATTTCCGCCCCCGCGGGCGCTCCCAGCCCCAGGCTGAAAGTGAGGTTTTGTGCCGGGAGGTCATTATCGACAGCATCGATCTGGACTGTCAGTGGGGATAATTCATCCACGGTTTGGTCGATCACCGGCATCAAAATGGGGGGCGTATTCAACTCATTAACAATAATGGTGAAGGTCTGCCAATCCGATAATGGTGGGCTGCCATCATCCGTTACCCGCACCGTGATTTGGTTGGTGCTGGGGCCTTGGTTTTCGCTTGGGCGCCAACTGAAAGTACCTTTAATGGGATCGATGAACGCGCCTTCGGGTGCACCCGCATCAAGACTGAAAAAAAACGTTTGCGCGGGCAAATCAACATCGGCGGCCTTGACCGTAAAGCCCAGGAATTGGTTTTCATTCATCAGCCAGAGGTTGGTTGACCCCGGAGTCATTACTGGCGGAGTGTTCACCTCATTGACGATAATGGTGAAGGTCTTGGATGCAGAAAGCTGGGATTTGCCGTTATCCGTGGCCTTCACCGTCACCAGGTTGGTGCCTGGCCCTTGATATTCCTGGGGCGTCCAAGAAAAAAAACCGCTGCCAGAATCGATATTTGCACCAAGAGGTGCTCCTGCGCCAAGGCTATAGCTGACTGAGCCAGACATTTGAGCATCGTTGACGATGTGAAAATCAATCGTCAAAGGCGTCAACTCATCCATGACGACGATCTGTCCGGGTGGGGTATCCTCGGGAAATTTTGGGGGCATATCAGCCGTGTCAGAAGCAATCGTGAACTTCAGGAAATTAGGGGTTTCATTGACTCCATCGGCGTCAACGGACCAGTATTTCACGAGATATTCGCCATGCGTATGGATGACCAGCGGATTGTCGTATTTATTGGTGGTGTTGCCTTCGAGAACAAAGAAAGTCTTAACCTCCAAACCGTTGGCAACCTGGGCTTTCAAGGTGATTTTCACCGGATCCCAATATTCTCCCTGATCATTCATGGCACCTTCAACGATGGCGGTGGTGACTGGCGGAGGATGAGCAAATTCCAAGGGAATGGTCAAGTTAGTGTCGATCGTGATGGTGGCGGTTTGCACGGTCGTTGGAGCGAAGGTGGCGCCCGCTGGCGGTTCGGCAGTGATGGCATAAGGCTGCCCCCCGGGCGTTGGGGTGAGCCAAAGGGTGGCATTTCCGTTGACATCAGTAACGGGAGTATCCGGTCCCAAGTCCAGATCGTAGCGGGCGAACCCGTTCGCGGTGAAGGAGCCGAAATTCAAGCTGGGATTCCATACCTGCCCCGCAGCCAGTTGCACATTGGGCATGGCTTTGCCCACCGAGTTCTGGACATGAACATCAACCCGGAGCAGTGGCAGCTTGATATCCGCCACCAGGTTGGTTGCCACCTCGATAGGGGATGCGTCGGTGAAGGCGAACAAAAACGGCGCGCTGAATATAAGGCCGAAATTGTGGAAAGTTTGCGCACTGAACTTATAGGTGCCGGGAACCAGAGAAAAAGAGTATCGGCCTTGGCCATCAGTGGCAGTGGCCAGGAGATTTCCTCCAGAGTTTTCAAGGATCAGTTCCTGATTTGAAATTGGCGAACCCGCCCCATCCAAAAGCAGGCCGCTGAGCACTTTAAGGTCAGGCGGATTACCCCCAGGCCCGGCCGCCGCGGGAATGACAACCGGTGAAAACCCCGCCAAGGACAGAACGAGAATAAAAGCAATACTCCGTAACCATGCCCGGAAAAACACCTGGCTCCCCCACTGGACCACCACGGCGGAATCAGTCATGAGCGTTCACGCCTTGCCGATAGCCTGGCTTGGCTGACAGATACCACTCGTTCATTAGAGCAGTTAAATTCCTTCATTAAGCAATATTCGGTAAAATCGATGGTTTGGCAAGTTTGAAGGGGCACGAATCCGGCGGTTTGCCATGCATTTGCCCCCGAAACCCCGAGGGAGGGAACAGCCCGATGGACGAACCACTTCAAAAGCGGCAACCCTCTCCACTTGGCGATGGAGAGGGGTTGCAGCATCAGTTTCAGTGGGGCAGCCACCCCAAGTTTTGGCAGTCCAGCTGCCCCGTTGCCCTGGTTCACGGGCCTAACAATGTTTATTTATCCGGCCGGCCACGAGGATCCAGAGCGAGATCAATCCTGGCCTTGAGATCCCTCAAATGCGCCTGGATCTCCGGATTATCGGTCTTGTCCAAACTGGCGGAAAGGGATGCGCCAAGCGTCTTCAATTCAGAGCGGGCCAGCGCCGGAAGATCGGAGTCAATGGCGGGCTTGAGCAGCGATTCAGACCATTCCTGAACAAATGCGCGCTGAAGGTTGCGGCGGTAATGGTCAACAGCCAGATCTGCTTTGTCCAATTCGTTGAATATGCCTTGTCGCAAAGCCTTGAACAGGTGGGCAGGGAGGAAGGCTTTCTCACCTTGCGCGTGCTCAGTCATGCGCTGAATGCGCGAGGAATCCAGCAGCACGTTGATCAACCGCCTTTGCGCGCCCAGCAATCGTTCCCCCACCCCGCTGGCAGTCAACCGCAGGACAACATCTTTGCGGGTGAATAATCCGGGTGTGGCAAAGGCGTTCCGGACCAGGAAATCCACCGCTGCCTGCTGATACTGGGGATCGTTAGGGAAGAATCGCTGGGTGGCATCGCCGTAGTAGAGGTTGATCTCATTCACCCCGCCGACCACATTGGCCACGTGCACCATTTCGCGGGACCACTGCCCCAGGAGCGAATCGAACATGTTGGAGAGCAGTTCATAATCCTTGCCTTCCTGACAGGTGGCTTCGACGAGGAAACCAGCAATACGCTCCAAGTTTTTCAGGCCGAGCGCGGTGGCTTCCACGGCGTTGGATCCCAAGTCTTCGGTTTGCTGGGTGGAATCCACGGCGGGATTTGGACCGCCGAAACGGCACAGCGGTTCGGCCACCTGGCGCTTGACCCATTTCTCCTGGCCCGCTTTCTCATCAGCCTCCGAGCGATATTGACGGTAACCCCAGGTGGTGGCGAAGAGGTCATAGGGTCCGATGCGGGGCATCAAGGCTGCATCATCACCCGGCTGGGCCACGTAGTTGAAACGGGCATAATCCATGATGGAAGCGGCCGTGCCGTTTTTCCGGGTCCATTCCGGATTGCGCAATTGCTCGATGGTGACCAGTGCGGAGGCTTTCATGTTGTGGGGAAATCCCAGGGAATGCCCAACCTCATGGGCCACCACGAACTGGATCAACTCGCCGATCAAAGCATCGGGCATGGGCAGCTTCTGGGCGCGTTTATCACAAGCCGAAGCCTGCACAAAATACCAATCGCGGGCCAATTTCTGCACGTTATGATAAATCCGGATATCAGCCTCCAGGATTTCCCCGGTGCGCGGGTCATGCACGTGCGGCCCGAAAGCGTTTTCGATAGTCGAGGGCAGCCAGCGCACGGATGAGATGCGGGCGTCTTCGGGATCCCAATCGGGATCCTCGTGCACATCGGGAGCATACTTGCCCAGGATGGCATTCTTGAATCCCGCGGCTTCAAAGGCGGGTTGCCACATTTCAATGCCTGCCTTGACGTAGGATTGCCATTTTTTTGGCACTTCACGCCCGACGTAAAAAACTATCGGTTTCACCGGTTCGGAAAACTCCGCCTCCGGGTTTTTCTTTTCCAGGCGCCAGCGCGTGATGTATTGCACCTGCCGGGCGGCGTGGTCCTTATCGTCCGCGTAATCGGTGAAGCCGACCGTGAAGAAACCAACCCGGGAATCGAAAATCCGCGGTTTCATAGGCTTTTCAGGCAATCTGACCATGCTGTGGTGCAAAGTCGCAGTAATGCCGCTGGAACTGGAATCGCCATCCCGGCCGGGCGCCCCACCCGGGGCAAAGGTGGCCAGGACGGTCACTTCGATATTCTGGGCAAACGCCTTGACCTGCTCGATGAGCGTGCGGCCGCCATCCAAAGCCCCGGCGCTGAGGGCGCGGCGCGCGCTGAACTCGGGGACTTCCTTCGTGAACAGGTCGGTGACTTCGATCACCGGAGCCTTGTCCTTGCCGTAAGCCTTGACCTCAAAGAGCTTCATGATCGGCGCCAGGTTCGAGGCTTCGACCGCCTCGGCGATCGGATCCTTGGTTTCGGCACGGATCTGGAAGCGCACCTGGCGCAGCAGGATGCGGTCTTCCTTCTGTTCCCAGCGCACCACAAGGTCGCGAACCGGCATGCCCGCATAGGAACTGCCCGCAGTGGTTTCAGCGATCTGGGTCACCCAAAGCAGGTCGGTGTTCAAGGCGCTGACCGGAATCTCGTAAAACAGCTTGTCACTGATGCGGTGCACGCGGAACAATCCGGCCTTGGTAACGGCTTCCTTGGTGATGATTTCGTCGTAAGACTTGATTTTCTTGGGCTCCTTGGGCTCCTCCTTTTTCTCCTTCGTTTCGCCTGAGGGTTTCGGAGCCGCACTTTCTTCCGCCGCCATGGAGGCATTCCACGGCGTCAGCCATAACACATTCGCGATCAAACCGGTAAAAAGCAATCTGGCAACTTTCATGAATCCACCCATAACGCTTTCAGCCATCCGGGGAAAGCAAAATGGAGGACTGACTGCCAATTAATGTGGCTATGGCTGCCAAGTTGGATAAAATGATCTCCAAGCGAGATGTAATATGAATAATCTAAACTGCATTATAGCCGGGTGGCTCATGGCGGCCTGGGTGGCGGCCTTAAATCTATCGGCCGCGGGAGCCAGTTTGCCGCCGGATTTGACCAAGGGCGAAACCAGAGGCGTTGACCGCAACCAGACTTACAATTTGGGGCCAACCGGGCTGCGCGGGTGGATTTACACGAAGCCGGCGGGATTCCTGGATAGCGCCCAAGGCCGGACCACGACCGCGAGCCGCCAGATTCTGGTCACCCATGTGGGCGCCAACTCGCCCGCCTCGGGCATCATGACGGTCAACGATGTGATTTTGGGAGTGGAAGGTTCA
The DNA here is from genome assembly GCA_964409245.1 of uncultured Verrucomicrobiota bacterium. Classification (GTDB taxonomy): domain Bacteria; phylum Verrucomicrobiota; class Verrucomicrobiia; order Limisphaerales; family UBA1319; genus CAIMWS01. Next base: position 6,503 of record CAYPCQ010000035.1, on the reverse strand, counting down.
CTTTTCACCGATGACGCGCGGCATAGCCTGGCCAGGGCCATCCAGAAAGCGGAACAGACCACCAATGATGGCCTCCTGAAACTGACCCGCTGGCGCGCGGGCCGCACCGAGGAAGTGCAGCTCACGCTGAAAGCCTTGGGCGCCTATAGCGCCACTGCTCCCTATGATTGCCCCAAGTCGAAGCGGATCTTTGACGATGCCTGCAAAGCGCTGGAGCGGGAACCGCTGAGAGAAGACTGGTGTGGAGCGGTGAATGGGCTCGCGTTGATGGCCTCCGGCAATCCTGATTACCTCCCTCGCGTGCGGGATTTCGCGCGCAAAATGGCCCCCAAGAGTTTGAAATTGGAATTGCGGGACGGGATGGTGGTTTGGGACTGGGGATACCGCAACCTGTTCCTCAGCGAATACTATCTTCTCACGGGCGACCAGGAGGTGCTGCACGCCATCAGCGAATACACCATCACCCTCGCCAAGGGGCAAAGCATGTATGGGACTTTCGGCCACGGCATTTCCATGCGCACTCCCGACGGCCAGCTTCATGGGTCAATTCCCCCCTACGGCCCGGTCAATGCGGCGGGCCTGGTGGGCAATATCGCCATTGTGATGGGGAAAAAGTGCGGAGTGAAGGATCCCGAGATAGACCCAGCGATCGAACGAGCTTCCAAGTTTTTCGGATACTATGTGGACAAGGGGGGGATTCCTTATGGTGAACACCTGCCCTGGCCCTATCACGAGAATAACGGCAAGAATGCCATGACCGCGCTGCTCTTCGCACTGCAAGGCAACCAGCCTGAGGCCACCCGGTTTTTCGCGATGATGTCAACAGCCGGGTATGCAAACCGCGAATATGGCCACACCGGGCAAGGTTTCAGCTACCTGTGGGGTGCCTTGGGCGCCAACGCCGGGGGGCCAGACGCCGTGGCAGCCTTTTTCAAGGCGGCCTCCTGGCATTTCGACCTCGTACGGCGCTGCGATGGCTCTTTCACTTATGATGGAGGGGAGCAATATGGCGCCGGCCGCACGGACGATGACACCTATTACGGAGCGAGCAGCTATAACGACTTAAGCCCGGCCGCCACTTATGTGCTAACCTATTCCCTGCCGCTGAAAAAACTCCACCTCACAGGAAAAGAGGCGAACCAGGCAAATTGGCTGGGCAAAAAGGAGGCTGCGGAAGCCATCGCTTCCGGGCGGTTCGATTTGGACCGCAAGAAAATGAGCGCCGGGGAATTGGTGGGGGCTTTTGGCGATTGGTCGCCAGTCGTGCGTGGCTGGGCCGCTGAGGAATTGGCTGCGCGCCCAGAGGCGAAGGCCATGGTCCCCCAACTGATCGCCCTGGCGGAAGGCCAGGATGCACACGTGCGCCAGGGCGCGTGCGAAGCGCTCGGATACATCAAGAATACTGACGCGCTGCCGGTGCTGCTGCGGCTCCTGAAACACGATGACCGCTGGCTGCGGCTGAAGGCAGCGGAGGCGCTTAAGAGAATGCGGGATGCCGCCCGGCCCGTCCTGCCCGCCATGCTCCAGGCGGTGGCCGATACGGCAGAGGCCATGCAACCGGTTCCCTGGGCCGATCCGGTGCAACTCGCGCAGGGGGAATTGGCGGAAGCTTTGTTCAGCGGTTTGATGAGGAATTCCATTAAAGGGGTGGACACCCATCTATTGTATCCCGCCATCCGGGCTGTCTCCCAAAACGCGGATGGGATGGCGAGGATGCGGCTGAGAGGCACTTTTGAAAACCAGTTGAGCGTGGAAGATGTGCAAGCGCTGGCGCCGGAGATTTTGGCGGCCGTTTTAACACCCTGCCCGGCGGACACGATGTTCGGCAACGAGATCCGCATGGGGGGATTCAAAGCGCTGACAAAATACCACTTCAAGGAGGGGATTGAAGCCGGGGTCCGTTTCGCAAAAACCCAGGGCGGTCATGGGAGTGAAAGCCGAACCGGGGTCATCATGAAAGAATTGATTACCTATGGCGCCGCGGCGCGGGAAGCGTTGCCCGGGCTCAAAGAATTGATCGATCAACTCAACGATCAGTGCAAAAAAGGAGAGTTTCCCGCTGGCGAACTTAACAACCAAAGAGTCAACGCCGTCAAGGATGCCATCCGGGCCATTGAAGCCGCCCAGGATCAGCCAGAGCTGCGGTTCATCAAGCCCGTTAATAGCGTGAAATAATCGGCCGCCTGAGACGCATCGATTGCATCCGGAGAGGACGCGGGGAACAAGGACCAATCCCCGTGCGGTGGTCTTGGTGCGGGCACCGCAATGGGAACGTCCCCCCCCGGAATGTGCCTCGGCTAATCCCGGGGTGAAAATCCCGCCAAGGGCTGCAAGGTGATAATTTCCCGTTGCCGATCCTGGCGCAATGGCATGGGCCATGGCCGGGGCGTGGCAGCGGGCAGCGGGGTGTCATAGGCCAAGTCGAGCTTGCCAGCGGGCAGGGGATTTTCAGCCCACAACCACCAGCCCAGTCCGGCCCTGGCCTCAGGTGCCTCGCTTTGGGGGCATTCGACGGCCAGCCGCACCTCATTGGTTCCAGGGGGAAGGTCGAATTGGAACCACACCCAGGGTGCGGGCGGGAATTCGGCGTACATGCGGTGATCCCCCACATTTTCAGGGTGGAATAATTTGGAATCGGATACCTTCACCTTCACCGGCTGGCCATTGATCCTGGCTGTGCAAACCGGCTTGACCGCCCGCAGGCGCTCGGCCTGCTTTTGGAGAACCGCTTTTTCGGCAGCGTCATCGATAAGGCGGAACCCATGGGCGGTATCGGTGAAGCGCGCGGGAGGAGGCTGAGCGAACTGTGGATTCGCCCAAACCAAATGCATGGAGGCTTTGATACCTTCCGGCACGGTGACCACACAGCGGCCAAATGATTTGCGGATCTGGTCTTTGGTTTGGATCCCGAGCCTGGCCTCCGCCGCCTGGCAAGCCTGCCGGGCTGCTTCGCTGGTGAGCGACAGCCGGCAACCCTCGGGAGTGTTTTGAACAGGGATTGGGCGGCCGTTCCATTGGGCCGCGCGGGGAGCCACACCGGGGATCGTTACCTGGTGCGCTTCACCGGGTTGGCCATGAACCGCATAGCTGACGCGGCCACCCAATCGCTCCATCTCCTGGGCGCGCGGCCCCAACACAACCGGACTGGCCTTGTCCAAGGGGGCCAGTTCGAGTACCAGCATTTCGTAAGCGCTTAATTCAACCGGCAATTCATCCCCGTAGTGCAGGAGGAAAGGCAGGGTTTGGTGATAAGGGTAAACGATTTGGGCCACCAGCGGCTGCCGGCCATCCTGGCCAGGGCCCGAGCGCTCCCAGCCCGTTGCGGCCTCGAGTTTGACGCGGACCTTCCGCGGCTGGACGAACGGATTGCGCAGCACGAGAATGCCGCGCCCATCCAGGAAATGGGCATAACCATAAGGTTCGAGGCGCAGCGGATCACCCAGGATCAGGCGGGTGTGCACCAATGTCTCCGCATGGTGCCTGGCCCAATTGATGGCCGAGCCGTAGAATTGCCAGTCCCGCTGGGCATGAGCGCCTTGGGGTATGGGCACATAGAAGCTGATCAGACGGCAGCCACGCGCCAGGATCGTCATGATCTGCTCATCGATGTATTCGTAATTCTGCGTCCAAATGCCCAGGTTCTCCACCGCCTCGATCGGGAACCAGGGATTCTCCCGGCAGCGCTTGCGGAAAACGGCGTCGCGGTCGGTGATCTGGCTGTAAGTGCGCTCGGGTGTGGGCGCAATGGCGGGGGACCAGCCATCATAAACCTCATCCCACACCGCATCGGCATGCTGCAGCCACCACGGGCTGAGCCAGGTGCCCGTGGTGATATTGATGAAGATTCCCGGCTGGGCACGGCGCAGGGCGGCCTGAAGTTCCAGGTAGGCATCCGTGTTCGCCTCTTTGGCGAAGTTATCCAGCAAGTGATGGGCATGGCCGGGCGAGTCGCAGGGGGCGCAAAAGGCGTCGAATTTGACGTAGTTGACATTGTGTTTCTTGATGAGGCTCGTCACCGCTTCCGTCATGTCGCGCCGGTAATTGGGATCAGACATGCAAAGCAGCCAATCCCAGGCGTTCTTGAGATAGCCTTTATTGGCGGCCAGCCAGCCCGCGTGATCGTAGCCGCTGCACGGCGAAATCCAAAGCCCCAGGCCGGTTTTCATGGGCCGCAGGGCGGCTTGCAGCGGCTCGAAGCCCCTCGGGAAGGCGCCTTTCTCGATTTCCCAAAGGCTGGGCTTCCGGTCCCAGCCATCATCGAGCGCAAAGCTATCCAGGCGCGCTCCGGTGGCTGTAAATAATTCCCGGCGGAATTGATCGATCAGCGCCAGGCAGTTGGCTTCGTTGGGCGTATTTACGGTCACCCAGGTTTTCCAGGCGAAAAACAATGGCGGCGTGGTGCGCACGCCGATCACCGAATCGAGGTATTGGCGGAACCGGGTGGGCACCTGGCCTGCCTCCGCCACGCCCAGCACAGCCGTCTTGCTGATGAACCGATCCGCGACCATTCGGCCGGGAAAATGCCGCAGGGTAATCAGGCCGTTTTCGTAATGATTGTAACCGGCCGGGTATTCCAACCCCCAAAAGGTGTCGTCCATGAAAACCGGGAATCCGAATCCCTGGTGCTTCGCGGTGTATTTCCACTCGGGACCCAGTTGAAGATACAACGGCACTCCCTGCTCCTGAAACGAACACTGGCCGGCAAAGCCCACGCGCCACATGTCCACCTCCCGCAGCGCCAGCGGCCGGGTGGGCTGAAGTTCCATGCGCCGGCGAATGAATGCGTCGTGGTCGCCGAGTTCGTAAATCATTTGCATGAAAACTCCCGGCTCGGCGTTGGTGGAGGAAACGGTCAACCGCACGCCACCCGCAAACGCAGACTGCCGGGCGTCCTGAAAAACGAAATCCGCGGCGCGCAACGCGGCACGGCCTTCAATGCCTATTGAAAAGCCGTCCTGGGCAATGGGAATGGTCCGGCCGGAAAGTTTGTTGAGCAACTGGCTGGCCGCAAAATGATGGCCGTCGAGCCTGAACTTCAATTCAAGGTTTTCATTGGCCAAACGCCAGGCAGTCGGGACTGCAGGCGCATCATCCAGAAGCGCCGAGCCAGCCGACACGCTGGCGGCATAGACCGAGGTTGTCAGCGCGGCGATCAGCGAGAATGCCAGGCGCCTTCCTGGATGTTTGGCGACAGGGAACGCGCGCTGGTTCAGGGGGATCGCAGCAAGGGATTTTTGCATAACGTCAATAGATCGGATTAATCTCGGTCATTCAGCCTCGAGGATCAGCATCCAGCCTTTGCCCGGATCCACCGGAATGCCGCTGCCCGGATCGAAGACCTCGGCGGGCTGGAAATTTTCGATGGCCGGCGCGCGGCAGGTGGTTTTCTTGGGATCCAAGCCCAGTGCGGGCCAGTCTATTTGCAGTTGGACTTTAGCGGGCGCCTTGGCCCAACTGGCCACGGCCACCAAGGCACGACCTGGCCGGATATAGGCAGTGGCCAACACCTCTGGTGAATCGGTGCGGATCGGGCAAGCGGGATCCCAATAACCGCGCATCCGGGCACGGTCGATGCCGAATTGGTCCCACACCTTCCACAAAGGGCGCGGGTCGCCCGAATATGGCAGGCGCGTGGTAAGGCCATAAATCATGCCCCGCCAGGGGTTGCCTCCATTCTGCAGCATCTCGCCCATGACCCCAAAGGGGATGCCGGAGATCTCGGTCAGCCAGTAATCAGGGGATTCGTCGTAATTGAAGCTCTCCCCGAACCAGAGCCGGTCAATATAAGGGAAATACTCCATATACTGGTTGGCGGGGCCATGGGAAAACGCCGTGTTGGAATGCAAATCGATCAGGCATCCCGGGCGGGTGCGATCCATAATCTTCCGCACGCGCTTCATGATCTGCCGGTCGAAGGTGACATCATCGGTGTAAAGGCCATCGATCTCCACGTTTTTCAGCAGCCAGGCCAGCCCTTCCAGGTAATAATTATACCAACGGCTGAAGCTGCTGGTGACCACGGCGATGTCGGTATCCCCGGTGGGCAACGGTTGGTACCAGGCTTGGGTGTAATTTTCCGCCAGGTGCTCCTGCAAGGGCGGGTATCCCCCACCCCCTCCCGGGGCCAGCACTTCATTGCCCAGGCTCCGCAGCGCCCATAGCTCCGCCACGCGGGTGGTGAGTTCCCGGACGGTGTAGTAAATCTTCACCTTCATATTCAGCGCGTGGGCGGAGCGCACATAATCCTGCATCGCACGCACCGCGATGAAAGGATAGTTGATGAAGGGATTGATCCAGTTGGCGTGGTGGATGTTGATGACGTTGGCGCCGGTGGCCGCGATTTTTTCGACTGGCTCATAAGCGTGATAATAGCGGCTGCGGAAGTGGCTGGCGGTGTCGAGCGGCTTCACCGGCGTAACGAGGAAGGCGAATTCGAAGCGGATGGTTTCGGTCCCGTCCTGGAATAGATTGACACTCTATGAGACGAAAAAGTGGAGTCAGAC
>CAYPCQ010000034.1:0-68545 GCA_964409245.1 uncultured Verrucomicrobiota bacterium | reverse complement strand
GGATGCGGAGAACCGGTTGCTTGCGATGGAGAGCAAATTGGCGTCGCTGCCCAGCGTGGGGAGTTCTACCTGTTTCACGGGGAAATCCACGGCCCCAACGAGGCTGCGTAGGAACCTTTGCGCATGGTTCCGGCGGAAACGATTCAAACCCTGTCTGCCTCCGGGGTGGTTATCCTGGGCCCGGGCTGCCCCAAATGGTTCAGCGGCAGCCAGGATCTGAGATCTGCCGCATCCGCCTCCCGGTTGGAGCCGATCCATCTGCGCGCCACCCAGTTTGTGAAAGCCCCGCCACCTCGCCGTTATTCTTAAACCAGTCCCCCGCCACGGAATCCGTTCAAACCATGGCCACCGTCTGGATTTGACTGGAGGATAGCCTGCGGTTCCATCTGGCGCGCGCCGAAGAAGCGCAAGTCTCCCATACTGGTTTGGCTGCCAATGGGTGGTGAAACCGGTTCCCACAGGATGTCCATTGTCAAGCGGCAGTGTAGGACTAAGGTCCTATTGCTGGGTGGGGGTGGTTTGCCTAACCTGCGCGCGGCAGTTGACGGCAACACTTGGAACAAGTTGGAAGGCGGGCGGAGGATTTATGAGCAATAAGTGGTGGTTGGTTCTGGCGGTTTTCGGATGGGTGATGGGGATCGATACGCGAGCCGCGGTCGTCTGGTATTACGATCTACAGGGCGGTGCGGCGCCCGTGGCGGCTGATTTGTCGGCTCATATTACGATACAGGACACGACCATCATGCCCACTTCACCAGACTCGGTTTGGTCCACCTCCGGTCAAAATGCGGTTCAGCAATATAGGGTGGATTCGCCAAAGCCAATCCAGGCTGACTTGTTGATGTCTTTTTCGGGCCTTTTCGGGGGGGCTGGGATTCCCAGTGATGCCACCATTAACCACGCGTACCTCTATTTGAATATAGATACCCGTTCCGGTGTTCCCGCCATCAATCTCAAGGGGTTGAATGCCTCCGCAGCAGGTTGGAGCGAATCCGAGGCCACCTTCAACCAAATGAGTTCGGGCGTGCAATGGAACTTGGGCAGCGGTTCCGGCAATTTTGGCAACGCCCTGAGCGTGAGCTATGGCACGATCACCGCCCCCTCCGCCACCGGGTGGTATGCGGTGGACGTCACGGAGGCCTTGCAGGATTATCGCCAGGGGACTATAGGCGGTTTGGTATTAGAGGGCAGTTCGACACCGGTGGTCGGCGCCGCCAATTTCTATGCCTTTGACGATTCAGCCGGCAATTCCGCCACTGCGCCCGGCTTGTTAGTGGATTTCACCCCCGTGCCCGAGCCTTCAAGCATCGCTTTGGTGGCAGGCTTGGGCCTGTTGGGCTGGAGCATGGTGAGGCGAAGGAATGGCCGGCAGCTGGCAGCTTCTTTAGCCTTGCTGGCCTGGCTGCCGGCAGCCCAGGCTGAACAAACCTGGGTGGTGGGCAAGGCAGATCCGGTTCTCTTGGGGACCGTGGCGGGCCAGGCGGGCCAGGTTTTGCGCGCCCAGTGGAAGGATCTGCAGGTTTGTGAGCTGCAGCCTGGCCTCAACCTGTCTGGCCGCGAAGAAATTGGCATCCAGCAGCCCCGCAGCTTTCCCGCCGCCAGCGGGATGGCATTGATTGGCTTGGAGGGGGTGTTTGGCCTCCGCGCCGGCCAGATCCCCAACCAGGCCGTGATCGACGAAGCCTGGCTTTGGCTCCATGTGTCCAGCGGGGTGGGAACCTTTGCCGTGGAGGTGCGCGCCCTGCCCGCCGCCGATGCGGATTGGCGGCCGAACGAAGCCGCTTTTTCGGGCAAGGCGGCGGGAACCCCATGGTCCAATGGAACCTTGGCCGGGAGCTTTACCGAGTACTACGGCCAGGCCCAATTAGCCGGGCGGGAGGGCTGGCTCCGTCTGCCAGTGAATTTGGCGGATTGGCTCGCCGGCCTCCAGCAGGGCCGTGTCAGCGCCCTGGCCCTGGATCCCGGCGCCTCGGTCACCCATGAGTTGCGCAACCTTTATTTCGACGCCGACCATAGTGCCCAATGCCAGCCAGGCCTGCTGGCCAAGTGGCATCTGCCGGTGGGCGCTCCCCAACTTGCGCGGTGCCCGGCCAAAGTGTCCGGCTATGGCCCGCTGGTGACCCTGGCCTTGGCGGCTGTGGATGCCTCCGAGGTAACCGTGGATGGCCACCGGGCGGTGCGCACCGGACCGGGGGAGTGGAAAATCCTGCTGGCCCTTGGTCAGCACCAAGTCCGGGTGGCCAATGCTTTAGGCCGGGCCGAACAACTTGTTCAAATCGAGCAGAGCGAACTGCGGGTAATGGCCCTGGCCGGCTCCGATGGCGGACGGCAGCTCACTTGGACCGCTTTGCCTGGCTACCATTACCAGGTGGAAGGTGGCGACTTGGCCCGTTGGCAAGCCATTCCCGGCGTTGTGGTGGCCAGCGCGGATGGCTCTCGGCAATCATTTTCTATTTCCAGCGCCACCCGGTTTCCGTTTTTTCGGGTGGCCGCCCAACCGCAGTAAACGCCCCCAGGTCCCTTCCCAGTCAGTAGTGAATGAAACAAATAGCCCGCCTTTAGAGTTTATATGACGAAAAAAATTTCCCCGGCGCTGTGTGCCCTGCTCCTTTCCGGCGTTTTTGCCCAGGCCCAAAAAACTTTCGACCAAGGCATTTCGTTGAGTGGGTATTACATCGAAAAAATGGGCTCCATTTCTTATCAAGTGTATAAAGATGCCGCCACCACCGAAAAGTATTACCAAACCAACAACCTGACCCTGGCGGTGCCGCTCGGCCAGCTAGTCGGCAAAAAGGATGTGGGCGGCACGGATATCACGGATACGGACTTTTTGTTGCGGATGGTGGCCATGACGCTGGCCACCGATACCATTCTTGCGCGCAGTGCCAACACTGGCCTCGCCTTCAATAAAAGCGACGGAACCTCTTTGATGACCCTTGATGCCGACGGTTTGCTAACCGCCTCGGGATTCATAGGCGACGGTTCCGGCTTGGTGGCGGTTCCGGCGGCGAGCCTGGTTGGCTCCCTGCCAGAATCAGCCATCCCGGTATTTGGAGGGGATGTTTCCAGCGACGGCGCTTCGGCTTGGATCACCGTGGAGCAAGTGGCTGGCCAATCTGCCTCGTCCGTAGCCGCCAGTGTGGAGGCCACTCAAGGTGCAACGGATGAAAACACCGTGAGCACCTTGGTCAAGCGCGATGCCGCTGGCGATTTTTTCGCCCGGATCATCACCGCCGACTTGGTGGGTGATATAACTGGCAATGCCGAGACCGCGACCCTGGCGGGCAATGTCACAGGCATCATTGAGGTTGCCAATGGCGGCACGGGGGCCGCCACCCTGGGGACCAGCCGGCAGCCCGTGCTGGGTAATGGAATTGATCCTTTGACCACCGCTCCAGCACCCCATGAAGATGATGAAAATGCCGAGGTTATTTTCAGCTCCTCGGCTGCCACCAAAAAACCGCTGGTCATTCAAGGTGGAGAAAGCCAGACGGCAAATCTCCAGGAATGGCAGGATTCGGCGGCCACCGTGAAGGCTAGTGTAAGTAATACGGGCAAGTTCACCGGCGATGGCTCAGGTTTGACCCTTGTGGCTGCGGCCACGGCCGCCAATGTGGGCGGGCAAACCGCCGCAAATGTCGCAGCTGGCGCATTGCTGGCAAATAACGCTACGGATGCAGGCACCTTTTCAACGCTGGTCAAGCGCGATGCCAGCGGTAATTTTGCGGCCGCGATCATCACGGCTACTCTGAATGGAAATGCTGCCACCGCCAATGAAGCGGTTGATTTTACCGGCACACTGGTTGGGGATGTGTCCGGCACCCAAACGGACACGGTGGTTGATTATGTGGGGGGAGCCACCGCCGGAGTGACCGCCAGCGAAATAATTGCCAGCGTGGCAGACACCGGGGACGCCACGAGCTTGGCTGACCCTGGCACGCTGGTCAAACGAGATAATTTGGTGGGATTTGAAGCCGGTTATATAACGGTCACCAACCTCACCGTGATCGAAGACATATCGGTGCAAGGTGATTTGATGGTTTACGGCTGGATTTACGGCGATGGCTCAGGATTGGCCAACTTGGATGCTGGAACCATTGCCTCAGGGAAATTGCCTTTAGAGCGTGGTGGGACCGATGCGGATAATGCCGCAGATGCATTGAATAACTTGCTGCCTTCGCAAGCTGGCAAAACTGGCATGGTCTTAAAGTCCGATGGACATTCTACTGCGCCAACTGTCTCCTGGGGCGCCGCCAATCTGCCTTGGACCGTGAAAACCGATGGCACAACCGCCCTCCAAGCCGTTGCTAATAATGGATACATTGCCGCCGGATCGGTTAAATTAACCATCACCCTGCCGGCTTCACCAGCGGTGGGCGATGTCCTCCGGGTGGTGGGCAAGAATGGGGGCAGTGGCTGGCGGATCGCGCAAGCTGCGGGCCAGCAGATTCTCGGTGTGAACGGCAGCGCTGATACCGCCACGGGAATCACTGGCAACTTGGAGGGTGGAACCACCGGATCCTCCATCGAATTGGTTTATATTGGCAGCAGCCAATTTGTGGTGGTGAACCAATCTGGAACCGTAAGTGTGGATGTCCCTTAACTCTTTTAAAGGTTGTTTAACCCTATTATACGCTATTCAACTCAAAAAATATTTCCCGCTGGATTCTGAGCTTGCAGCCTGGGCGGATGGCTGCGGAGGTGCCAAGCGGCCAGCCGGGTCAGGGGAACTCTCCTGATTTGACGAACGGGTATTTTAGACCAAGATTAAGGCCGCTGCCTGGAATGGGTTTATGCAGCAAAGAAACTAAAAGACATGGTTACCGAAGAATCGATCAAGCAGGCGCTCAAGGCCGTAAAGTATCCCGGTTTTTCCCGGGACATTATTTCCTTTGGATTGTTGAAGAAGGCGGAGTATCGCGAGGGGACGGTGGAGATTGCCTTGGATTTGTCCAAGGCCAAGCCGGAGGCGGTGCGGCAAATCCAGGAAGAAGCGACGGCGGCGCTGAAGGCCCTGCCGGGGGTGGTGGAGGTGAGGATCGAGTCGCTGGCGCCCGCCGGGCAGGCCGCGCATGGGCCCCATCCCTGGGCGAACCAAAACCGGGTGGCGGGTGTAAAACGAATCATCGCGGTGGCCAGCGGCAAAGGCGGCGTGGGGAAATCGACGGTAGCGGTGAATCTGGCCTGCGCCCTGGCCCGGTTGGGCAAGGCAACCGGCTTGCTGGATTGCGATATCTACGGCCCCAGCATTCCGCTGATGATGGGAGTGAACCAGCGGCCTGCGATTTCTCAGGATGAGAAGATGGTGCCCCTGGTCAATTACGGGGTAAAGCTGATGAGCATCGGATTCCTGCTCGACGGCGACACGCCGGTGATCTGGCGCGGGCCGATGATTGTCAACGCCATCCAGCAGTTTCTTGGGTCCGTAGCCTGGGGGGAATTGGATTACCTGCTGGTGGATCTGCCGCCCGGAACCGGGGACGCTCAACTGACGCTCTGCCAGACGGTGCCGCTGGATGGTGGGGTGGTGGTGACCACTCCGCAGGAAGCTTCGCTGGGAGTGGTGCGGAAAGGGATCAACATGTTCACCAAGCTGAATGTGCCCATCCTGGGCCTGGTGGAAAACATGAGCTATTTCGAGGCTCCCGGGGGGCAGCGGGTGGAGATATTCGGGCACGGCGGCGGCCGGGAGGAGGCTGCCCGGCAACAGATCCCATTCCTGGGCGAAATCCCCATTTTCACCGCGATCCGGATTGGGGGCGACCAGGGAATCCCGGTGGTATGTGCCGATCCCCCAAGCGCACCGGCGAAATGTTTTATGCAAATCGCCGAGCGCTTGATCTGATTCAAATTATAAGCTGGAAGGACTACTCCTTGGTGGCCTTGACCGCCGTGGAGTTGGTGTTTTTCAAGCTCGAGGCGGGAGCCGCATTGCCGGTGCCGCCTTTGAGTGTGGCGGAACCGGAATACTTGCCTTTGGAATCCGTGTAGGTGTTGCCGCCGCCAGTTTTCGGAGTGCTGGAGCCGGAGTATTTGCCCTTGGAGTCTGTGTAGTTGGCGCCGCCACCGGTTTTAGGGGTGGCCGAACCGGAATACTTGCCTTTGGAATCGGTGAAGTTAGCGCCACCGCCGGTCTTCGGGGTGCTGGAACCTGAGTATTTTCCTTTGGAGTCCGTGTAGTTGGCGCCGCCACCGGTTTTGGGGGTGGCCGAGCCGGAATACTTGCCTTTGGAATCGGTGAAGTTGGCGCCACCGCCGGTCTTCGGGGTGGTGGAACCGGAATATCTGCCCTTCGAGTCGGTATAGTTGTAGGCCGAGTTGGTTTTAGCCGCAGCGGAACCGGTCAGTTTGGTTTTGGGATCGGCAGCGGGATTGCCAGTCAGCGGTTTGGCTGAGGCAGTGTTCGTGGTTTGAGATTGAGCCATTCCCAGCACGCTTAAAGCGGCATAGACGATCAAGCCGGCAAAAATATTTTTCATGGTCTTCATCAGGTTCGTAGTTAATGATCTATTTTACAAAGGTAGAACTAAACGGCATTAAAGGCGGGCGTCAAATAAAATCAAGTGAGGCATTGTTTGAGGTCGGCCACCAATTGGCGGACATCCTCTTCCGTGGTATCCCAGGAACACATGAACCGGCAGCCGCCCTGGCCGATGAAGGTGTAGAAAAGCCAGCCTTTCTCGCGCAGCCGGGCGATGGCCCGTTCGGGGATTTGCACAAAGACCGAATTGGCCTGGGTGGGGAACAGGATTTTCAATTCGTGCATTTGCCGGATGGATTCCGCCAGGCAGGCGGCCATGCGATTGGCCTGAGCGGCATATTTGAGCCAGGCGCCATTTTTCAACAGGCCAACCCAAGGCGCGGCCAGAAACCGCATTTTGGACGCCAGCTGGCCGGCTTGCTTGCAGCGATAGTCGAACTCCTCCGCCAGCGCCAGGTTGAAGAAGATCACCGCTTCGCCTACGAGCGAGCCGTTCTTGGTGCCGCCCAGGCAAAGGGCGTCCACTCCCGCCTCCCAGCTGGTTTCACGGGGTTTCGCGCCCAAGGCGGCCACGCCATTGGCGAAACGGGCGCCATCCATATGAATGCGCAGGTTTGATTGTTGCGCCTGATGGCGGATGGTCTGCAACTCTTCCCGGGAATAAACCGTGCCCAGTTCGGTAGCCTGAGTGAGGCTCAGGACCTTGGGCTTGGGATAATGGATATCGCTCCGGCGCTTGACCATGCGGTCGATGGCGAGGGGATCGAGCTTGCCATCCGGGCCGGGAAGCAGCAAAACCTTGGTGCCGTTGCTGAAAAATTCCGGCGCGCCGCATTCGTCCGTTTCAGCGTGGGCGGTTTCGTGGCAAAGAATGCTGTGGTAAGACTGGCAAAGGGAGGCGAGGGCGAGGGAGTTGGCGGCGGTGCCATTGAACACAAAGAAGACCTCGCACTGGATTTCAAAAGTTTCGCGGATCAGGTCCGCGGCCTGGCTGGTCCAGGGATCGTCGCCATAGCTGGGGACGTGGCCGCGGTTGGCTTCTTCGAGGGCGCTCCAGGCTTCGGGGCAAACCCCGGAGTAATTGTCACTGGCAAATTGCCGGCGGTGGTTGGGTGCGTTCATAAAAGGGATGGTCAGCGGCGCAAGAGCCGATTAAAACCGCGTAAGTTGAGAGGGTCCAGGGCTGGGTTTTCCGCTTCCTGGCGGGAGCGGTGGTGAGCTTCCAGATCATATGGGGCCACGCAGCCAAGCTCACTGGCTCCCCGGTCCTGCCCACGGATGGCGTTGATGCCGCAGCCATAGCCCAGCATCACCTTCCAGGCCCTGGAAGGCGGGCGGTAGCAAATGCCCTCACCCACGCTGGAATTCCAGCTGCCGGGCTGGTCCAAAGGCAGCAGGTATTGGTCCTGGAAATAATAACCGGGAAGGTTCAAAGGAGATTCCGAAGCCATGGGCATCATTCCACCCAGACTCCGTTTTTCAGGATCGATCTGGGCCAGGCCGGCCAGCGCCCACAACCACATGGTTATGCCCAGGCAAGCTCTAAACCGTTGCAGCATCTTGAGGGATAAAGTTGCCCCGGATGGCGCTGATTTCAAGCCTGAACCATGCCGCGAAACCACAAGGCGATTTCCCTTTGGGCGGACGCCAGGGAATCGGCGGCATGAACCAGGTTGAAAGTGGCACGATTTTCCTGGTTGGCGCCGGTAATGCTATCGGAACTGAAATCGCCCCGGATGGTCCCCGGCGGGGCTTGCAGGGGATCAGTGGGGCCGTTGAGCTGGCGGATTTTCTGAACCGCGTTGCGGCCGTTGAGGATGACGGCCAGGACCGGTTTGTCGGCCAGGCATTGGGTGGTGCGATCAAAAGCCGCCAGGTTGCGGCTTTTCAAATCGGCGTAATGTTCCTCCCAAAGGGAGCGGGGAGGCCGGAGCCAGCGGGCATTTGCCACGCGGAAACCGGCCTCCTCATAACGTTCCAGAATGGTGCCGGACAGCCCACGCTCCAAGGCGTCGAATTTCAGAAGCACGAGCGTTTCTTCCATGAAATGCGCGAATAATCCTGAGCGTATGGGATCTGCCGATCTGCCGGTTATTTGGCCGGTGAGTAATCCGTGGGCTTCATAAAGACCGACTCCACCTTGGCGGTCAGCGAGCCATTGGTTTCGGAGGCCTTTTTGGCGGCCACCCACGCAGGGTCTTCGCGGAAGGCATCGAAGGACGCTTTGGCGGCCTCCTTGCTCTTGTGGGCCAGGATGTAGATCAAAGTATTCTCGGAACCTTTTTCCGTGGGTGTCCAGTAGCCCACGCTGGTCATGCCATGCTTGGCAAACAAAGCCAGGGTGTGGTCGCGGAATCGGCTGTTCAGATCAGCCAGTTTGCCGGGGGCGGCGGTATAGGTGCGCAGCTCGAAGCACCGCTCCGGATCCTGGGCGGAGGCCTTCACATAAGGGGAATAATCGGTGGCAGCCAGGAACTTGACCTCGGCTTTGGTGACCAGCTTGCCATTGGCTTCCGAGGCTTTCCAGGCGGTCTGCCATGCGGGATCGGCGCCAAAAGCCTTCCAGGCCTTTTCGCGGGCTTCGCGGCTGGGATAAGCCAGCAGATAGATGAGTTTGTTTTCGGGATTCTCCAGCGGCACCCAGTAGCCGAGATTGGTCATGCCGTGTTTCTCGAACAGTTTCAAGGTGTGGTTCCGGAACCGGGCTTGGAGGTCGTCCAGTTTGCCGGGGGCGGCATAATAAATCCGCATTTCAAAACAGCGGGTGTCTTTCTCCGCGGCGAAGGTTGGGGCGATGATGCTGGCCAGCAGCAACGAGGTCATTAATGTTTTCATAGTGCGCGTCTATTGTTGGGCCATCGGCTCCGGGGAGGCAATCTTTTTAAGCCGGTTCCTAAAGCCCCGGCATTCCTTGAAAGGCCACCCTGCGATGGATTAATGCCAGACTTCGCCTTTGATCACGTCGGCGGGTTTGTCCAGGAGCTGGATGGTGGAAATGGTGCGCATCGTGCGGTGATCGGAGAAGGTCCAGACCACTTTTTTATCGGGGGTGAGCTCGATCAGGTGCGGGGCGGTGCCGAAATGCCCGTGGCCGAGCCAATTTGAAATCACGGTGTTGCCATTAGGCAGGCGCTGGAGACCGGTCATGAACTGGAGGGTGATGCCGGGCAATTCGGCGCGGGTGACCTGCCAGACCACCTTGCCATCGGGATCCACCTCAAACACCCGGCCGCCCTGAGGGCCGTTGTCGCCCACGGCCACCAAAGTGTTGCCGTTGGGGAGGCGGATGACGCTGTGCGGGCCGCCGGCGGCGGGGATTTCCCGGACCACCTTGCCGCTGGCATCGTATTCGCGCACGATCTGCGCGCCATAGTGGGTCACCAGGTAATTGCCATTGGCCAGCTGGCGCGCGTTGCGCATGTAAACATGGCCGCCATCCTTGCCCTCGGGCAGCAAGCGGATTTCCTTGGCGAGGTGGCCATCAGGTGTCAGTTCAATCAAGCGCCCGGCGTTGCACTCGCCCACGAAGGTGTTGCCGTTGGGCAAACGCTGGCACGCATAGATTTCGCTTTTGGATTCATAATTGAACACGACCTTTTTTTCGCGGGTCACTTCTTTGACGCCGTGGCCCGTGGTAAACAGCAGGTTCCCGCTGGGCAGCACCCATAATTCATTGCAGGAGGGGGCGGGATATTCCCATTGCACCTGGCCGGACGGCCCGACAATAAAGACTTTGCCTTGGGAGTAGTCAGCGCAGGCAAACAAATGGCCCTGGCCTTCCTGGATGGGTTTCGGGGTGACGGTTTCAGGGGCCTGGCCCAGGCCGGTCACGGCGATCAAACAGGCCGACAGATTCAGCGTGGCGCGGAGCGCCCGCCAGGTAACAGTTGCGTTCATGGGCCTTTTATCAAACATCGGCCGGGGCGTGGCAAGACATTATGAGCCGTCCGGATATTTTGCGGGGGGAGAAATGAAGGCTGGGGAGGAAATACTCGCCGTGCCGGGACGGCAAAATCCAGATCCCGGTTGACCAGCCAATCCGGACGGGGTATGAAATAACCATAGTTCATGGATTCGCCGGTAAAGGCAACCGAAGGCTGGAGGTGAGAGTGGTCCGGTGACCATCGCAGTCTTCAAAACTGCCGTGCTCCCGAATGGGGGCAGGTTGGTTCGACTCCAATTCGCCTCCGCCAAAACAAAGCAAAGGGTTCGCAATGGCAAAAATGAAGTTCCGACTCCTGTTTCCGCTCCTGCTGCTGGCCTGGGGATGGCTTGCGCGCCAAACCGCCCGGGGCGAGGGCGGCAGCAATCCCGGTGCGCAGCCGCCGAGGCATTTTGTAGTGGTGTCCAAAAGCCATTTCGATATCGGCTATTCGGCCCTGGCCCGGGACGTGGAGCATGAGTACCGGACGACGATGATCGATCGGGCGCTGGCGACCATGGAGGAAAACGCCCGGGTGGCGGGGCCGGGGGAGCAATTTGTATGGACCATCCCTGGCTGGCCGATGCAGACCATCCTCTGGGACGGCCAGAATCCGCGGCGGAAGCAGCGGATTGAGGAGGCGCTGAAACGCGGCAACCTGGTGATCCACGCGCTGCCGTACACCATCGAGACGGCCTCCGCCGACGTGGAGACGCTGGCGCGGTCGTTTATTTATTCTTCGCGGATCGCCCGCCGATATGGGCTGCCGCTGCCCCATGACGCCAAGATGACCGACGTGCCCGGCCACGATTGGATCATTCCCACCCTGTTGAGCCAGGCGGGGGTGAAGTTTTTCCACCTGGGCGCGAACCCGACCAACATCCAGGTTAAACAGCCGCGTTTGTTCTGGTGGGAGGGGCCGGATGGATCGCGGGTGCTGACCCTGTATTCATCCGGGTATGACAGCGGATTGCTGCCGCCCGCCGATTGGCCGCACCGGACCTGGCTGGCCATGGTGATGGGCGGGGATAACGAGGGGCCGCCCACCGCCGGGGTGGTGCGGGGCTGGATCGAAACGATCCGCAAGAAATATCCAGACGCGAAAATCACCGTGGGGCGCATGGAGGATTTTGCGGAATCACTGCTCGCGGAAAAGCCTGATTTGCCGGTGGTGCGGGGCAATGTGTCGGATAGCTGGATCCACGGCCTGGCCAGCTCACCCAACGCGATGAAAACGCTCGCCAATATCCGCCCCAAGTTTTTTGCGCTGGAATCGCTGCGCACGCTCAACATCCAGCGGGGGATCCAGTTCCAATCCGGGGCGGAGGCGATCGCCGCGGGCTACGACAGCAGCCTGCGGTGGTCCGAGCACACCTGGGGCCTGGCCAACCAGCATTTCGTGCCCGGCCTGCACGGTGAAGCGTTTCAAAAGGCCTATGCGGCCGGCCTGCCGCCCCATTATGCCCGGATGGTTGAATCGTGGAAGGAGCATGATCAATTCGCCTACCGGGCCGAGGACAACCTCGCGCCCCGGCTGGAGTCCGAGCTGCATACCCTGGCGGAAAACGTGAATGTCAAAGGGCTGCGGATCGTGGTTTACAATCCGTCCCCCTGGCGGCGCGATGGCGTCGTGGACTTTGCCTTTCCATTCATGGGGAGCATGGCGGGACAGGCCACCGTGCGAGCGGTGGACGATGGCGGGGTTCAAGCCCTCCAGACCTGGGGCGCCCACAGCCACCGGAATGGCCGGTTTGTGGCCAAAAATGTGCCACCCTTGGGCTACAAAACTTACGTGGCGGCGGGCGACAAACCACCGGCCACAGCGCTGGCTGGCGATGCCCAGAGCGGAACCATCGAGAACCGCTGGCTCAAGGTCACCTTCGATCCGGCGCGCGGCTGCATCTCCAGCATCCTGGTGAAAGCCACGGGCAGGGAATGGGTGGATCCAACCGCGCCACACGGTTTTGGCCAATACCTTTACCAGCAATTCGACCGTGCGGAATGCGACGCTTACATCAACAGCTATATTCTTCCCTCCTACCGGGGCTCCCATGGGCCGATCACCGGCAAAAGCGTTTATGTTCCCGCGAGCGCAAAACATGTGGATTTCTCGCCCGCCCACATGAATTTGGAGGTCGCCAGGGACGGTTTCAGCATCACGGGCAGCCTGGTGCCTCCGGTGTCAGCGGGGGAAACTGCCCATACCGCCGGCTTGTCGGTGACGCTCTACGAGGAACTGCCGGTGGTGGACTTGAAGGTGAACGTCGTTTACCACCCGGCCACGGAGAATCCGGAAGCGGGCTGGATCTGCCTGCCCCTGGCCATCCGCCATCCGCAATACCGGCTGCGCACACCGGGAGCTTTATGCGATCCCGCGCGCGATTTCATCGAAGGCGGCAACTTTGCATTTTTCTGGACGCAAGGTGGGATGAGCGTGTGCGAGGCCGAAGGGGGCGGAGTGGGGCTATGCTCCCCGGACGCCCCGGCCCTCAGCTTGGGGGAGCCCGGCAGCTATCGATTCCAAGGCCGATGGGACCAACCAAAATCCCGCGTGTATGTGCACCTGTTCAACAATCAGTGGAACACCAATTTCCGCTCCTTTTGGGCGGGGGATTTCAGCGCGCGCGTGCGGCTTTGGCCCATTGGCCAATTCGACCCGGAAAAGGATCTGGTGACTCCCTCTGAAGAAACCCTGTCGCCGATGTTGACCGGCCTCAGCAATTATCTTCCCGGAAGCCTGCCGCCGGCGGCCGCGGGCTTGGAGCTTTCGCGGAAAGGGGTGGCGGTGACGGCTTGGGGGCCAAATCCAGACGGTGAAGGCACCTTATTGCGGCTGTGGGAAATGGCTGGCCAAGGAGGGGCGGCCACTGTCCAATTTACGGCATTTCCCAGTTTGACCCATGCCCAGCCGGTGAATCTGCGCGGCGAAAGCATTGGCTCCCCCAGGGCGATCCAAGACGGCCGGCTGGAATTGGAAATGAAAGCATACGCTCCGGCGAGCTTCCTGCTGCGCCCCTGAAAACAGAAAGTCAGAAAATGAAAATCCAATTATTCCCATGCGGTGTCCTGGCGGGCATGCTGCTGGCGCTGGCCGGCTGCGGCACGGTAACCGACCAGGGAAATTCTTCCCTCACCCCAGCCTGGCAGCAACTCGCCGTGGTGGGTGATGGCGCGCAAAGCCGGCTGGCCCCCAGCCATTGGCCTTATGACAAATATCCAGAATTGCCGGAGATAACCCCCCAATCCAAAACGGTGCTGCTGGATGTGGATGGCCCCGGGGTGGTGACTTTGATGCATGTTTCAAAATATGGCGGTGGCGACCCCGCGGTGCTTCGGCTGCGGGTCTGGTATGACGCTGAAAAGCAGCCCGCAATCGATATGCCCTGGATGGATTTCCTGGCGGATGTGGAAGGCCGGACAGCCTATTTCAGCACGGTCTATTTTTCGCACGTGAAGGACTCGCACAACTTCCGGCTGCCGATGCCCTTCCGCAAGCATATCCGCATGGAAGTGGAAAATCCGGGCGAAAGCAAATTCGGCGGCTACACGGACATCCAGTGGGAAAAGCTAAAGTCCCTGCCGCAGAACACCGGCTATCTGCGCGTGGAATACCGCACGGGTGAACCGGTCATCCCCGCGGAAAAATTTGAGATCTGCAATCTCACCGGGCCGGGGGCGATCGTGGCGCATTGGCTTCAGCTGCAGGCGGATAACCCCAAAACCGTGAACAGCGATTTTATTTGCGAAGCCAACCAGGAGGTTTATCTCGATGGCAGCCCGCAGCCCCAAATGGAATACCTTGGATCGGAAGATTGTTATGGTTTTTCCTGGGGCATGGGAGGCGGCATCCAATCGGATCATTATGCGGCGATCATCCGCAAGGAAGCCTGGAAATCCGGCGGCTTGTTCACGATGCTCCGCTGCCGGAGCCTGGACCGGATCCAATACCAATCCGGGTGCCGGTGGGAGATCAATTACCAGAACGAGTTTTTCTCCACCCCGGAACTGACCAGGCAACCCCGGTTGCACAGCCGGGCTTCTTTCCCCATGCCGCTGCGGAGCGCGATTTATTATTATGCGCCGCCGCGTCAAGGGCGGGCGGGCGTAAACTGAGAATTTATCAGCCACTCCAGGTAGGGGAGATCCCCCGGGACCGTGGCTTTGGGGTTGGGGGCCAGGCTTTCCACCAGGCGGACAGGCTGGCCGATCAATTCGCAGGCGGCGGTGTCATCCGTGATGGAAAATTGGCGCTGGCGCACCGCCTCCAGGGCCTTTTTGATGACGCCCACCTGGAAAGTTTGAGGGGTTTGCACCGCCCACAAACGGGAGCGGTCCACCGTGCGCTGGATCACCGGACCCTCAGCGGCCTCCTTGAGGGTATCGGTGACGCGCTGAGCCGCCACGGCGGCGCCCATTGCACGGGCGGCTTCAATCGTGGCCTGGATGGTGGCTTCGCTGGTGCAGGGGCGGGCGCCATCCTGGATGGCGACGATGCTGCAATCCGGGTGGAGAGCGGCCAAGCCGTTCCATACCGAGTCCTGCCGTTCGGCTCCGCCCACGGCCAGGCGGAACGGTTTTTGGAGCTGGTAGCGGCGGGCCAGGGCGAGGAATTCATTTTGCATTCCATCGCGGACCACCAGCACGATATCCTCAATGCAGGCGGCCGAATCGAATCGCCGCCAGGTGTGGACAATCAAGGGCGCGCCGGCGAGGTCCAGGAAGATTTTGTCCACCGGGGCGCCCATGCGCTTGCCCTGGCCGGCGGCAACAATAAGGGCGGAATTCATAAAGCCTGTCAGCAGTCCCCAATCAATTGCTGCGCCAGTCCAGGATATTCAGCTGGACGGTGCGCTGGCCGTTGTAATCGTTGATCTTGGGGGCAAACGCCAGCTCGAAGCTGCCGCGGGGCAATTCCATGCTGCCCGCTCCCCACCAGACCGCCTCGCAGGAGGCGGTGCCATCGGTGACCCACATTTTGACGTGCTGCTGGCTGCGGCCCATGCGCAACGGCGGTTTCAAGCAGGAAACGTGGCGGGTGGCCAGTTGCACGGGGGGATTGCCCTGGCCGGTAGGTTCCAGGCGCCCCAGGTTTTCGACGAAGGTGCCCGTCATGTCCGAGAGTGGCACGATGGCATCCAACAATAACAGCGGCCTGAGCTGATGCGAGGTCAGGCGCTGGTGGGCCAGTTGGTTAAGTCGCTCGCGCAGGGAAGTCAAATTACCCGATTGGACTGTCAGGCCGGCTGCCAGGGCGTGTCCGCCATGGCGGAGCAGGAGGTCGTCGCAGGAGTCGAGCGCCTCGGCGAGGTCAAAGCCGGGAATGCTGCGGCCGGAACCGCGCCAGAGATCGCCCTCGCCACCGACGATCACGGTCGGCCGATAGAACTGGCGCAGCACGCGGCTGGCCACGATGCCCACCACGCCGATGTGCCACAAGGACTGGCCTTCCACAATGACAAAATCCCGCCGGGGATCGAATCTGGCGCGGACATTTTTAATGGCATCCTCAGAAACCATCCGTTCGATGGATTGGCGCTCCCGGTTCCGTTCGTCGAGCAACTGGGCCAGGGATTGAGCTTCCGCTTCATCGCTGGAAAGCAGCAAACGCAGGGCTTGGGTGGGATCCTCCAAACGGCCTGCGGCATTGAGCCGGGGCCCCAGTTGGAAACTGACCGTCGAGACGTCGACAGGCGAATTGACCTGGGCGATGGATTTGAGCGCGCGCAAACCGGGACGGCTGGTGTCCTCAAGGCGGGCCAGGCCGGCCGAGACCAGGATCCGGTTCTCCCCGAGCAGTGGAACCAGGTCGGCAACGGTGCCCAAAGCGGCCAGATCGAGGGTGGAGCGCAAATCGAAATCATGGGCGGCCTTGATTTCCAATTCGCGTCCCCGTTTGAGCAGGGCGTGGGCCAATTTAAACGCCAGGCCGGCCGTGCAAAAATAGGAGAGCGTCCCCGCCCCAGGATCGGTTGGGGAAATGAGTTGCGGATTGACCATGGCCAAGGCCGCTGGCGGGGGATCCGAAACTTTGTGGTGATCCAACACGATGACGTCCACCCCCCGGGTATTCAGCCAAGCAATGGTTTCGGAGGCATTGGCGCCGCAATCCAAGGCGAGCAGCAGCTTGACCGGATGTTTTTCCAGGCATTTCTCCAAACCGGATTGGCTGAGCCCGTAGCCATCGTCCAAACGATTGGGCAGGAAGCAGTGCACTTTCCATCCCAGCGCAGTCAGCACCTCGGCCATCATGGCGGTGGAAGTGATCCCATCCGCGTCATAGTCGCCGAAAATCAGCAAAGGCTCACTCTGGCGCCGGGCAGCGTATAAACGATCAACCGCCTCGCGCATGCCGGGCAGCAGGAAAGGATCGGATAAGGCTTTCAGACGGGGATGGAGGAAATTTTCAACCGCCTCCGGATCCGCGGTGTTGCGGTTTATGAGGCACTGGGCGAACAAAGGGGAAACACTCCAGGCAGCAGCCAGCGAGGCGGCCAAGGCGGCCTGGGGAGGGCTGATGATCCACTGGCAGTTCATCGGCAGCTGCAGGGTGGGGGAAATCTGGTTGCGCTCATCGCATCAATCGGTTTTATGCTCCGGCCGGACCGCCAGCAAAGAGAGGAGCATGGCCGAGAGCAAAATCACCCCCACCACTAACAGTGACAGCCCCGTGGATATCGGGAGGATTTTAGCGAGCAGCATTTTAAGCCCGATAAAGATCAGCACCACCGACAGGCCGATTTTCAAGAACCGGAAATAGCCAATGGCGCCCGCCAGGACAAAATAAAGCGAACGCAGCCCAAGAATGGCGAACACGTTCGAGGTGAAAATGATGAAGGCTTTTTGGGTGATGCCGAAGATGGCCGGAATGCTGTCCAAGGCGAAGATCAAGTCAGTAGTTTCCACCATCACCAGCACGAGCATCAGGGGGGTAAGGTGCCTTTTCCCATTTTCGACCACCAGGAATTGCTGGCCATGATAGCCGGCGGTAATGGGAAAGAATTTGCGGGCGAGACGAACGATGGGATTGGCCTCGGGATGCAGGCCTTCGTCGCTGGAAAAGATCATCTTAATGCCGCTGACGACCAAAACCACGCCAAACACGTAAAGAATCCAATGGAACAGGGTGACGAGAGCTACCCCGACGCCAATCATGATCCCGCGCATGATGAGAGCGCCCAAAATACCCCAGAAAAGAACGCGATGCTGATGATGGCCTGGCACGCGGAAGAAGGAGAAAATCAGGGCCATGACGAAAACGTTGTCCAGAGAGAGGGACAATTCAATCAAATAGCCGGTTACGAATTCCAGTGACTCCTCACGACCGCGGTCAAAGGCGATGAAGCCGCCAAAGGCCATGGCCAGGATGAACCAAACCGTGGTCCATCCCAAGGCTTCCTTAAAACTAACCACATGGGCGTGTTTGTGAAACACGCCCAAATCCAATGCGAGGAACAAGATGATTACGACGACAAACCCAACCCAATGCCAGGGGGTGATGAGATTGCCCGTAATCATCCTGCCGGGAATTACGACTTGGCCGAGGCGGTGGAAGCGCCAGCAGCCCCATCGATTTCCATGGAGGCGCCAATGGCCGGCCGCTCGCCCTTATGCCACCACAGAACCAAAGTGCTGGCAATGTAGATGCTGGAATAGGTGCCGGTGATGATGCCGACCAGGAAGGTGAACGCGAAATCATGAATCACCCCCCCGCCAAAAATATAAAGTGACATGGTGGCCAGGAAGACCGTGCCGGAGGTGATGATCGTCCGGCTCAAGGTTTTATTCAGCGCGTGGTTGATCAATTCAGTGAAGGATCCCCGGAGTCCCAAACGCAGGTCTTCCCGAATACGGTCGAAGATCACGATGGTATCGTTAATTGAGAAACCGATGATGGTCAAAATGGCCGCCACCATGGTGGCGCTGAATTGGCCACCCCACATGAAGAAGCAGCCCAAGGTCATCAGGATGTCGTGCATAATGGCTATGACAGCCCCCACGGCGAAGGAGAATTCATAGCGCATGGCCACATAAATCAGGATGCCGAACAGGGAGAGCAAAACCGAGACGATCGCGGTTTTTTGAATTTCTTTACCCACCGTGGCGCCGATTTTATCGAGGCCTTTGCGCTGGAACTTGGCGTTGGGGAATTGGGCGTTCAAAGCGGCTTCCGCTTTGCCGGCCATGTCCTCGGGGACAGCAATCCGCAGCGTTTCCGTGGCGGAACCCAGGTCACGCTGATACTGGATCATGGCTTCCTTGATGCCGGCCTTGGTGATGGCGGAGCGAATTTCGTCCACATTGTCAATTTTCTGGGCAAAAGACAGGGTCAAACTATCGCCGCCGGTGAACTCGACCCCCAGCACATCTTTCCCGCGATAGAGTCCGTAACAGCAACCGATCAAGATCAGCGTCCAACTCAGGGAGAACGCCAATTTAGCGGCTTTAACGAAGTCGATTTTGGTGTTCTTGATCAGCGCCATCATCGGCAATTTGGTGAGGGTGCCTTTATCGAGCATCCAATCAAAAATCAACCGGGTCACCACCAGCGCGGTGAACATGCTGACGGTAAGACCGATGGTCAGGGTAACTCCGAAACCTTTGACTGAACCCGTGCCCATGATGATCAGGATGACGGACGAGATGAGGGTGGTTAAATTACTGTCAAAAATGGTTCCAAACGCTTTGTCGTAACCAGCAATCAACGCTCCGCGCATGGATTTGCCCGCCTCCAGTTCCTCGCGGATACGCTCGTAGATAAGCACGTTCGCATCGACTGCCATGCCGATGGTTAAAACAATACCGGCAATGCCGGGAATGGTGAGGGTGGTGTTGATGGAACACATGACCCCGAGGAGGATGATGATATTGAGAACCACCGCCGCATTGGCCACCACACCGGCGAAGCGGTAATAAACCATCATGAAAGCCACGACCAACAGGGTGCCGATGAGGGAAGCGGTGATGCCACTACGGATGGAATCACGCCCCAAAGAGGGATCCACGCGGCGTTCCTCGCGGATCTTGACTGGTGCTTCAAGGGGATTCTCAAGGGCGGTAGCCAGATCGAAGGCTTCTTTGACATCAAAATTACCGGTGATCGTGCCGCTGCCACCGGGGATTTCGCTCAAGATGCGCGGGGCGGACAGAAGCTCACCATCCAACACGATGCCGAGCAGGGAATACTTGTTGCCTTGGGGGCTGAATTCTTTGGTGATTTCCGCAAAGAGGCGGCCACCATCATCATCCATGGTGAAATGGATTTCCGGCTCGTTGGAAACCGGATGCCGGTTCACCCGGGCGAATTTTACATGTTTGCCAGTGAGTCCCCGCTCCGGCTTGATTTTGACCATGTAAGGGACGGGTTGCTTATTGCCTTCATCTTTGCGGGGCTTGATTTTCAAAAGTTCATAGCCTGGCGCGGGGATGCCCTGGCTCACCAAGTTATCGCTATCGGGATGCACCATGCGGAATTCCAGGAAGGCCGCTTTTTCAATCTGCGTGCGTGCGGTTTGGTTTTCCGCCTCCGAGAGGCCGGGCAGGGCGATCAGGATTTTGTCTTCACCGGCGGGTTGGATCAGTGGTTCAGCCACCCCCAGTTTATCGACGCGACGCCGGAGGATTTCGACCGCTTTGTTCAAGGCGGCTTCGCGGTTCTCAGGGGAAGCCAGGCGGTTGGTTTCCATTTGGACCAGGAAGGAGGTCCCGCCGCGCAAGTCCAAGCCCAGCTTGATTTTACCGGCGGCTTTCTGCTGCACGCGGTTGAGGATAACCCGCGTAGGATCCTCGTTGACCGGCGTTTTCCAAGCGGGGAAATAGCGCTTGATATCGTTGGTGCCGACGGCCGTGAACAGGTTCCCATAGGCGCGTTCCGGGAACTCTTTTTGAAGTGCCGTCGCGCGCGTCACTATGGCTGTAAAATTAGTGTCCCGGCTTTGGGCCTGTTCTTGAAATACTTGAAGCAAGTCGCGACCGGAAGGTGGATACGATTCCCAGAGCGCCCACGCCACTGCCAGGATAACCAGTGTTTTCCAAAAACCTTTGTTTTTCATGATCTGTCTAATTAGTTGCTATTCGTTGAACCAGCAGCAGCCCGTTCGAGAACTTCCGCAACGTTGCCTTTCAATACTTCCAATTTGGAGTCGGCCGAACGGATCGACACGGTCTTATCCTTAAGCCCGACCACCACGCCCACAATCCCGCCACTGGTAACCACTTTGTCACCGGATTTGATGGTTTTGAGCAGCACTTCATGTTCCTTGGCTTTTTTTTGCTGAGGACGGATCAGGGCAAAGTAAAAAACCACGAAAATCAACACCAGCGGGAACATGTTAACCCAGAACGGGGCGGCATTGGGTTGAGCTGCTTCGGCTAACAGGCCCAACCGTAGTGTCGCATTTTGCGAAAAAAACATCATAATCAAATAAAGAGCGGTTAATTTAGGGAGGAGGCTTGCCCTTTGGCAAGTCTAAGCTTTTAAAAAATGGCCGTTACAGTACGGAATGGCTTTCGGCATGGTCAAAAAGCGGGGGCCAGGATGGCATTGAAAGCTCGACAAGCAGGATCCCGATTCTTAATCTAGGTCAGTGATGGCAGAAGAAAACGATCCCTCTGCGGACCGCCTTTGGAGCGAATATGGCCGCACTTTCCGGGCTTTGGATGATTTAACGCTGGCTCGCTGGATGTCCCAAACCTTGGGGCAATTTCAAGGGGGAGCCTGGCGTTATTCCCATCCTTTGATGGGGGCCTATCGCCTCGCTTCACAAGTGGGGCATGACCGGCAAATCTGGCATAAGAACCTGGTCAGCATTCCGTCCGCTTATGCAGATACCAGCTGCTGCCGGGCTCCCTTGCTGCCGCTGGTGACCCGGGAAATCCTCGATTCAGGCTTGATTTGCCCGCACTGCAATGGCACCGCCATCCCATTTGATGAAATGCCTGTCACTCTGCAACCCTTGCTGCGCGATTGGGCCGCCAAATATGCTCCAGTTCACGCCGAGGCTCACCGGGAGGATATGCAAAAGGTGTCTAAATTAGAACAGGATCGCCAATTTGAAATGGCCGCTCGCCAGGCAGAACAACTGCTGGTTTTTTTAGGCAGCCAGCTAATCCCGAAATTGCTGGAATATTATCCTGCCGTCGTTTGGGAGGATCAGGATGAATGCCTGGAAGTTCATCCGGAGGATCTGCTGTTCGGGTGAGAAGTATAAATTAACGATATAGTAGGTGTGTGTGTTGTAATCCATAGGTTCTGGATTTGGGCTGGTTTGCTGGGTTTGTTATGGACTGGGCAGGCGGTTTTTAGCGCCGAATCCCCTGCGGTTTCCAACTCGGTGGTCTTGCCGAAGTTAATGCGCCTCAAAGTGGTTGGAAAGCCGGCGGATCAAATCCGCATTGGGGAGTCCCTGCAAAGTCTTTACGAAAAATCGGCCACCATCCGGCAGGTAATCCAGCAACTGGAAACCAATAAACCGTCCGTGATCATCAAGCCGGGCACCGGGGAGAATACTTGTAATGAATCCTGGGCCGGAATTCATATCCGTTTCAATCCCAATGGCTTAAAAATCAGGAACGGAGCCGCAGCCTGGCAGCATCGGCCGCCCGAAGTAGGCTTGGGCCATGAGTTGATCCATGCCTTGCACTATGCCCGGAAAACGCGCGAATCACGATATCTGCGAGAAGAATGGAAAACCATTGGACTGGGTCAATTTGCACAGGATTCCTTGACTGAAAACGCCCTGCGCAAGGAATATAATCTCGAGCCAAGGCCGGAATATTAGGGGAGGTGGATATGCGCCGATTCCAGTCCCTATTTTCTCCGCGAGGGAGGCCAGTTTGGCTGGGATCATGGTTATTGCTTTGGATGTCCGTGGCCGGAGCCATGGCGTTGAATCCAGACCGTTCTTTAAATGAATATCAGCGCCGGTATTGGAGCATTGAACACGGCTTGCCGCCCGCGGCCATTAAAGCGGTCACTCAAAACCAGGACGGTTATCTGTGGGTGGCAACGGAAATGGGGTTGGCGCGTTTTAATGGTGATCGTTTTGAAACCTGGACCGAAAAAAACGCAGGCGCCCTGGCAGGACGGATGGTCAATTGTTTATTAGCTGCCCAGGACGGTTCCCTTTGGGGTGGCGGTGTGGGTGGAGAATTAATCCGCCATCGGGCAGGCCGTTTTTCCCATTATTGGCTTAGTACCGGCAAAAATGTAATCATCAATTGCCTGGTCCAGGATCGGCGAGGGCGCAAATGGCTTGGAACCTCAATCGGCGCCTTTTACATGGATGCCACAGGCTTCCATCCTTTCGCCGGAATCGCGTCAGCGAAACCCACTGCAGTAAACGCCATACTTGAGGACAGCCAGGGGGGTATTTGGTTCGGCAGTGAGGCAGGATTATATGGCCCCATGATTTCTGAATCAGCCCCTTTGGAAAAGCACCCCAGAGAATTTTCCAGGGTAAAGGCGCTTTGTGACGATGGCAAAGGCGGCCTCTGGGCGGGTGGCAGCGAGGGTCTTTTGCATGTCATGAAGGACCGGCAGGCGTTTTATGATCGCAACCGGGGCTTGAAGGATAGCCGGATACAAGCATTGTTGAGGGATTCACAAGGGGTGCTTTGGGTGGGGACCGCCCAGGGAATTACGCGGATCCGTAGCGAACAGGTCATATTGGAATCGGAAATGGCTGGCCTGGGGGGCGGGGGCATTTGGGGTTTTTTTGAGGACAAGGAAGGTAATTTTTGGATTGCCGGCGGATCGGGTTTGCATTGCCTGAACGACCGCGTTTTCACCTCCTACTCCAATCGCGAAGAATTGCGCGGGGATTTTTTGTGCATCACTGAAGGAAACCCGGGGACGGTGCTGGTCGGCTCCATGGAAGACGGGTTTTACGAGCTATCCGGAGGCAAAGCCCGCCGAAGCCTCAGGCCATCCAGCCTCCTTACGGTGACCTCCTTGCTCCAGGATTCTCAAGGGGGGCTTTGGATTGGTTCGCGGCGCGGCGGCGTGGATTACCTGGCGCCTGGGCGGGCGGTAAATTACCGAACCAATTCCGGTTTGCTGGACAATAATATTTTCGCAATCCACGAAGATGCCAAGGGGCAAATTTGGATTGGCACCGAAAAGGGATTGCACCGGCAGCGGGAAAAGGAGTTTGAGCCGGTTTCATTGCAAGGGACCAATGAGTTAACAGTGCGTTTCATCAACAATGCCCGTGATGCGACCTTGTGGATTGGCACCAGCAAGGGGCTGTTTTCGATGCAAAGCGGAGCGGTGGATTTCCTGCCGCTGCCGGGACCCAGGGCCGCCCCCCTGGTTTACTGTGTTCAAGAAGACCAGGAAGGGCGGATCTGGCTGGGAACAGCCAACGGATTGGCTTGCCGAACGGAGGCCGGCTGGCGTTTTTTTGGCCAAACCGAGCAGGATAGTTTTCATGTGTTCTGGGTGGTGGATGATCGCCTGGGACACATTTGGTTTTCGACCCCTTGGAGCATCTTCCGGATTGCCAAAGCGGATTTATTTCAATATTGGCAGGATGCCAGCCACCCAGCCAATGCCCGGATGTTCACCCAGGCGGATGGCTTAACCGAAATGGGCACCGTGGGCGGGCGCCAGAGCGCTGGGTGCCGTTCCCAGGATGGCAAGCTTTGGTTTCTGACGCGGCGCGGAGCAGCTGTGGCTGATCCATCCCGGCTCACGAAAAACACGGTTCCGCCGGAGGTGGTGATTGAAAAGCTAACCATTGACGGCCGGCCTGTAGCCATGGTTGAGCCAGTGGTTTTACCGGTGGGAACGCGGCAGGTGGAATTCCAATATGCCGGTTTGAGTTTTGCGGCCCCGGGAAAAGTACAATTCCGTTACCGATTATCCGATGTGGATCCAGGCTGGCGGGACGCGGGGAACCGGCGAGTTGTGACGTATGCCAACTTGAAATCGGGCCCCTACCTTTTTCAAGTCACTGCCTGCAACAATGACGGCGTCTGGAAAACTGGGGGCGCGGTTTTGAACTTTTCAATATTGCCTCATTTTTACGAAACAGCCTGGTTCTACGCGCTGGTGGCAACTGGGATGGCAGGTTTTGCAATCGGCTTTGATTTTTGGCGGATGCGGCGGCTGAGGGCACAAAAAAAGCAGCTGGAACGAATGGTCCAGGAACGCACTGCGGAACTGGAGCGTCAGGCCGCCCAGCGTTTGGAACTGGAGGCCCGGCTGCAGCGGGCCAAACAATTGGAAGTTGTGGGGCAGCTGGCTGCGGGGATGGCGCACCATTTCAACAACCTGCTTACCATCATCCAGGGCAACTTGAGTTTCTTGCGGGACGAAAGCGGAAAAACGCGGGACAACGAGTTCTTGATCGCGATTGAAAAGGCGGCGGTACGGGCGGCCGGTTTGGTTCGCCAATTGCTGGCCTTTGGGCAGCGGCATTGGCTGCAAAGGGCCGAAGTGGATTTAAATGACCTGGTTCAACACCAGGTTGGGCGCCTCCGCCCGGATTTGCCAGCGGGGGTGGAGTTGACAGTGGAATCAGCCTCTTCCTTGCCGAAGCTTTTCGTGGATCCGGAAATGATCGGACAAATTTTGGAGCAGCTCATCCAAAATTCGCGGGATGCCCTGAGCGGTGGCGGCAAGATCGAGATTCGCACCAGCCGGGTGGAAATTACCGCCAGCCAATCGGCCCTGATACCCGAATCTGTCCCAGGAATTTGGGTGGTGCTGGCGGTGGAGGATAATGGAACGGGCATGACGGACGAAGTGCGCAGCCATCTCTGGGAGCCGTTTTATACCACCAAGGATGTCGGGCGCGGCACCGGGCTGGGGCTGGCCTCCGTTTACGGGATTGTCAAACAGCACCATGGCTGGCTCGATATCCGCAGCACGCTTGGAAAGGGAACGGAGATCCGGGTTTATTTGCCGGCTGGTGAGCCGGTCCCAGTGCGTTCCTGAAACCAGGCCGGTGTCAGCGCCGGCCGTCGTACCAGACCGGGCAGCCGGAACGCGTGCGGAAATTGCGCCCCCGCTGGATGATCGTTTGCCAGAGCATTTTCAGGTAATCCCGCGGCCCGTAAAGGTGGAGTTTGCGGTCCGAGGTTTCCAAAGGGGTGTTTTTCAGGATCACGATGCGCATGCCTTTCTGGCGGGCCAGGCGTTTTAGTTTCTGGCTGAAATCAAGTTCCTCCGACACATAAAGCTCTTTGCTGAAGCCGTCCACTTCGCGAAAAGCGTCCCGGCGGCAAAAGATGAACGAGCCGGCCATCCAGCGGGCGGAAATGCTCAGGGAGTTCCAGAGCCAGATGAAGGTCCGGAGCCAGAACCGGACAGAAGGCATGCTGACGACCGCGCCTCCGCCGAGGCAGGTTCCTGATCGGATTTGCTCAGCAACCGCCGCAAACAGCTCCGGGGAAGGACGGGAATCTGCATCCACGAAAACCAGCCATTCGCCGGTGGCGGCGCCGGCGCCGGCATTGCGGGCCCGGGAGATTTGATTGATCGGTTCAAAAACGACCTGGGAGCCCTCCGCGGCGGCGATGCGGGCGGTCTGGTCGGTGGAATTATTATCGCAGACGATCAGTTCCGCCTCCCATGAGATCTCCTGGAAGCTGCGCATGGCGCACCGGATGTGCTGCAAAGTATCCCCCAGCAGCTTTTCCTCATTATAAGCCGGCACGACAACGGATATTTTCATGGTTTTCTGCACTTCGCCAGTATCCCGCCACCCGCCTATCCCTAAGCCGTTTTCCCGCCGAACTCAAATCAAAGAAACAAATAACTGCTGGAGCGCGCTGGCGAATCGGATTTGGTTGGCGAAAAGCCGGGATATGGATATGATCCAGGGCGACCTGATCATAGGATATTATGAAGCGTTTGGAGAGCATGCGCCGTTCCTGTTGGATAATATTATTTTGCTGGTGGACCTGGCCGACGGGGCTGGCCGACGGGGCTGGCACGAGGACGGCACTTTTCCGGCCGCCATCGATCCCGCTGGTTACTCACGATCCCTATTTCAGCATCTGGCTGGGGGCGGATCGCTGGACAGATGCCTGGCCCACGCATTGGACCGGGCGCCGTCAGGCCCTCCAATGCATGGTGCGCCTGGACGGCATCCCCTATCGCCTGCTGGGGCCTGAGCCCAAGGAAGCGCCGGCATTGGAACAAGTGCAACTGGAGGTTTTGCCCACCCGCACCATGGGCACGTTCCAAAATGAGCAGATCCAAGTCATCTTTAGTTTCATATCCCCGCTGCTGCCGCAGAACCTGGATTTGCTATCGCGGCCGGTAACCTATTTGACCTGGCAGGTGCGTTCTCTGGATGGCCAGAAGCACCGCGTTTCACTCTATTTTGAAGCCAGCGCGGAACTGGCGGTCAACACCCCGGAGCAGGAAGTGGTGTGGCACCACGAGAAAACTGCCAAGGTTGAGCTCCTGCGCATGGGCACCAAGGAGCAGGGGATCCTGGGCAAAAAGGGGGATGATCTGCGCATTGACTGGGGCTACGCCTATCTCTGTGCGCCGGTGGAGAAAGATGTTCAGTCAGCCATCGGGGATGCCTTGTTTTTGCGGCAGGAATTCATGGCCGGCCAGCCGCTGCCCAAACCTGACGATGCCCGCCAGCCGCGGGCGGCCAAGGATGGCTGGCCTGCCATGGCCCTGGCCTTCCACCTGGGCGCCATCGGCAAGGATCCGGTTTCCCATCGGGCGCTGCTGGCTTATGACGACCTGTATTCGATCAATTACCTGGGACGTCCGTTGCGGCCCTATTGGCGGCGGTCTGGAGTGGAGATGGCTGAGCTGGCGGCTGGAGCCCTGCGGAATTTTGGCGCAACCATGAATCAATGCGATGCTTTTGATCGCCAGTTGCTGCAGGATTGCGCCAACCTTGGTGGTGAAAAGTATGCCTGGCTGGTGGCCCTGGCTTACCGCCAAACCATGGCGGGCAACAAATTGGTGGCCGATGACAACGGCGAGCCGCTGTTATTCCCCAAGGAAAACTTCAGCAACGGGTGCATCGGCACGGTGGATGTAACCTATCCGATGGGTCCGCTGTTCCTGTTTTTCGGTCCCACCCTGGCCAAGGCGATGCTGGTGCCCATTCTCAACTATGCGGAGTCCCCGCGCTGGCTGTTTCCCTTTGCGCCCCATGACTTGGGCACCTACCCGCTGGCCACCGGCCAGGTTTACGGTGGTGGCGAGCGCTCAGATATAAACCAGATGCCGGTGGAGGAATCGGGAAATCTTCTGCTGCTGGTGGCCGCCGTGGCCAAGAGCGAAGGCAAAGCCGAATTCGCCCAGCGCTACTGGACGACCCTCACCCATTGGGCCGAATACCTCCGGAGCAAGGGGTTGGATCCTGAAAACCAGCTTTGCACGGATGACTTCGCAGGTCACCTGGCCCACAACGTGAATCTTTCCGCCAAGGCGATCCTGGCCCTGGGTGCCTACGCCCGATTGGGTGAAATGCTGGGCAAGGCAGAGGAGGCCAAAACGTATCGGTCCCTGGCCGAATCTTATGCGGTCCGGTGGCAGCAAATGGCCGATGATGGTGACCATTACCGGCTGGCCTTCGATAAACCCGGCACCTGGAGCCAAAAATACAACCTGGTTTGGGACCGGATTCTGGGTTTGAATCTTTTCCCCCCGGAGGTGGCGCGCAAGGAGATGGCCTATTACCGGAAAAACCAGAATCGCTACGGCCTGCCGCTGGATAACCGTGAAAAATATACCAAGCTGGATTGGATCGTTTGGACCGCAAGCCTGACGGGGCTGCGGGAGGACTTCGAGGCGCTGGTGGATCCGGTTTGCGATTTTCTGCAAAACACTCCCAGCCGGGTGCCGATGACAGATTGGTATTGGACCCACACCGGAGAGCTAAAGGGATTTCAAGCCCGCCCAGTGGTGGGCGGCGTATTCATCAGGCTGCTGGATGACCAGGGCCTGTGGCTGAAGTGGAGCGCCCAAGGCGCGCGGACCAAGGGGAATTGGGCCCCGGCGCCTGCGGTGAGCCAATAACCCGGAGATCACAAACCGGGAGTTGGCTGGAAATGATAAGCATGGTTAGCTGGCCGGTCATCATGCGTGAACTGCGGGAGGAATCCCGGCGTTCCAGCGGATTTTGGTTGCGCGTGCTGGGCGCAGGCGTGGTTTTGGCAACCTTGGTTCTCGGCACTCTCAACCGGAGTATAAACGATGCGGAGCTTGGGAGCCGGTTGTTTTATCAGGCCAACCTCACCCTTTTCCTATCCATCTGGATTTTGGTGCCCGTCATGACGGCGGATTGTATCAGCCGCGAAAGGCGGGAAGGCACGCTGGGCTTGCTGTTTTTAACACCGCTCAGAGCCATGGAAATCGTGATCGGCAAAAGTCTCTGCCATGGCCTGCGGTCCCTGGTGGTGCTCCTGGCGGTGGTCCCGATCATGACCGTGCCGCTGCTGCTGGGAGGGGTCAGCCCGAAGGATTGCTACCTGGCCTTGATCCTCAATTTGGCTGCCCTATTCCTGGCGCTGGCCGCCGGGTTGCTGGCCTCGTGCCTTTCCCGGAAATTCACCCGCGCCTTGCTGGCCGCTGAGTTGTTCAGCCTGGCAGCCGGCTGCGGTTTCCTGGTCATTCATGCGGTCATGTTCGGAATCCGGTTCGAGAACAGGAGGCAATTGGCATTCATCCCGCCCTGGTCGTCCCTGCCGGATTTGGTTTGGTCCGCTTTCGGGCGTTTGGACTTTGGCGCCTTGCTGAGCATCACCACGGGCGCCGGATTATGGGCCGGTTTCTGGAGCCGCGCCAGCGCCGCTGAACAACAGGCTTGGTTCACGCTGGCCGGAACACTGGCCACTGGGTCCGGGTTATGCCTTTTGGCGGTTACCCGGCTGGCGGGGCGCTGGCTGAGAGGGAATTTGGGGGATGAAAGCGCCTCGCGCACGCAGCTATGGCTGCTGGAAGTGTTTTGCACGCCCCGTTTCTGGAGGTCGGTGTTCCATAGCCGCATGGGCCGCCAGCTCGACCGCAACCCGGTGGGCTGGCTGCAGAGCTACTTTTGGAGCGCCCGGCTTTCACGCTGGGGATGGTGCCTGGTGGTCGTCCTGGCGGAGTGCTGGTTTTTAACGGATGGGTTTTTTAGCGGCTTTGGCCAGCAGCAGGCCCTGCTGGCTTTGGTTCTTTGCGGCGGGATGGCTTTCACGGCCGCGGGCAGTTTCCGCCAGGAGCGGGAATCCGGTTTTCTTGAACTGCTTTTGGTAACTCCGATTCAGCCCCGGCAAATCATCAACGGCAGGATTCGGGGGATTTGGGCCCAATACCTGCCAGGGACCGCCCTCCTGCTCCTGGTGATTGCCATGTGCTACATGAATCGCAATCTATTTGCCTATTACAGTATTTTCAATTTATCCGCCCAGCTTTTATTCTGCGGCGCCGCCTGGATCACGGTGCCCGTGATCGGCCTGTATTTTTCGAGTTTGCGGATGAGCTTTCTGGGCGCCTGGCTGGCCACGACGGGATTCGGACTGGTAATTCCCGGGCTGCTGATGATCTCGCCCGGTGTGTTCATCGATTTTAGAGATGCCTTGTCGCCTTTTGAGCTGGCCGGGCTGTCGTGCCAGTTGCTCCTGGCCTTGGTGGCGTGGGGGCTGATGTATCATCGCTTCGCATCGCGCCGGTTCATGCAATAAGAGGAGCCCGCAATCGGAATGCGCTCCGTTTCGGTTGGCAGCTGGTTTACCCCAATCACCGGAGCCGGTTTGCGGACCATAACAAGGCAAGGCCTCCAGGTGGCCAGGGGATTGATCCATGCCGGTCAACTGCTCAAGATCGAAATTCTGGACCACACGATGCGCGGTAAACGCACCGCCGAGCCTCCCCAAGATCCAGCCCCGTTTCGGGAGTCCGGTTCTCGGCAGCGGCTGGCATCGGGCCAAGGAAAACATTTTAAGATCGGGATTTGGTGCGGAGGGCCAGCAGGTAAGCAAAGTTCAACGGCAGAACCCAAGGCCACTCCACCGGCGACTTTGACCAGCGCCGCATTATGCTGCGGCAGGAATAAAACCGCTGGTTCGCGTAGCGGTACCCTGCCAGCAGCGATTCCGGACTCATGAGCCGGGGGCGAAAGACGACGTCAATCCGCCCATTATACTTGCTCCAATCGCGCGTGAGAATCCGGCCCTCAGCCTCCAGGCGTGCGTGCAGCCTGGTGCCTGGAAACGGGGTCAGGATGTTGAACGTGGCGTTTTGCACGCCCGCCGCCTCCAGGAAGTCAAGGGTCTGCTCAAAGACGGCGGGCGTGTCGCTATCGAAGCCAAACACAATTCCCGCTTGCACGGCGATGCCATGGGCATGAATTCGTTCGATAGCCCGGGCGTACTCGTCCACCCGGTTGAAGCCTTTCGCCACCTCATTCACGCTGGCCTGGGAGACCGATTCCAGCCCGATGAATAATTGCCGGCAGCCGCTGCGCGCGGCGAGTTCCAGGAATTCCTCGTCGTGCGCCGCATGGACACTGGCCTGGCTGCTCCACCATTTTCGATGGGGGGTGAGGGCCCGAAACAGCTCCTTGGCATACCCGATGTCACCGGCAATGTTGTCGTCCCACAGAATGATCACTTTGCCCCGGAACGAGGCGTATTCGCGCGCGACGGCTTCCACCGGCCGCTTCCGCAGGCAGCTCTGATACATCACCGCCACGGTGCAGAAGTCGCACCGATGGGCGCAGCCGCGGGTGGCGAAGAGAACTCCCGCCGTAGGATCACGCCGATGGAACAGGTCTTTCCGCGACATCGGCGCCTGGCTGAGGGAGGGAAGTTCCTTGGCGCAATAGCGCGAGCGATGACTTCCGGCCTCGAACTCAGCAAGGAACTGCGGCCACGTCTCTTCGGCCTCGCCCGCCACGATCACATCGGCGTGTTCCTGAGCCTCGCCGGGCATCAAGGTGACATGCGGGCCGCCCAGCACCACGGTGATTCCGCGGTGGCGGAAACGGGCCGCCAAGTCATAGGCGTGGGGCGCGCTTGGCGTATGGAAAGTAATGGCCACCAGATCGGCGGCGGCCTCGAAATCGACCGGTTCCACCGCTTCGTCCACGTGGCGCACGGTCCAATGGGCGGGCACCCAGGCGGCGAGGTAAGGCATGGTGATCTGCTGGAAGTTCAAAACGCGCGCGCGCCGAACCTTTTGGATTTCCGGGGAGGAAGCCGTTATCAGGAGCAGCGTTGGTGTGTCGTGCCGCATAGGACCCAGGTCATGACGGGTAATCTAGCCCAGCGAGCGCTTTCCTCAAGAGGACAAAACAGGTTGCAGGAAGCTGCCCAGGACTGGCCGTGGTTGCGCTCTGGATGCGAAAGCGTACATCCCACGCACCAAACTACTGGAAATGGGTTCTTCCATGTCCCGCATCTCAGGCCTGGTTCATTGTCTGCCGCGCGTGGAATAACCGGGGATGCATCCCCCATGGATTTGGCTTGTCGCCGGTGGGCGGGATGCTAAATCCTTAGGCATGAGTTTCTCCACTGATTTCGTCAGCGAACCGGGTGTCCGCCGGGGGCGTTTTGCCCGCGGATTCGGCCTGTTGTCCTATAGCCTCTTACTCGTTGCGGCCCTGGCCCAAACGCCGGCCAATCCGGAGGCGGTCCTGGGCTTGCCCGAATTATACCGGCTGGACCGGTTGCCCGCGTTCAAGAGTTCGGTCGAAGTGGGGTCGATCTCGAGCTATGACCGAACCGGCGGCAATGATGACGGTTTCTCCGGGAAATATTCATTCATCCGGGAGGAAAAAGAGGGGCTGGTGATCGCGGACCTGAAGGGGCCGGGCATCATTTACCGCATATGGACGCCCACGCCCTCGGATGACTGGGTCGATTTTTACTTCGATGGCGAAGCCAGCCCACGCATCCAGGTCCAGTTCCGGGAAATGTTCCTTGGGCGGCAAGCGCCATTTGTGGCGCCCCTGGTGGGATATGGTGGCGGTGGATTCTACAGCTATGTGCCGCTGCCATTTTCAAGATCCTGCAAGATCCTCATCCGGGCCAAACGGGTGCAATTTTACCAGGTCAACTACGCGCTTTATGCGCCGGGAACGCCTGTGGAATCCTTCAGCTCAATGCCCAATCCGAGGTATCTGGCCGAGCTGGCCCAGGCCCAAAAGGTTTTTCTGGCGAGCGGGTCCGACCTCGGCGCCCAGGCCGCGCCGCCCCTTACGCGGAACGAATTGTTGAAAAACACCATCCGGTTGGGAGCGAAACAGACAGGGAAACTTTTTCAAATTGATCAGCCCGGCCGCATTGCCGGCCTGCGCCTTTATCCGGCAGCGGCCCTGGCAGGGAAACCGAGGGACTTGGTATTGAAGATTTCCTTCGATGGCGAGGGGCCAGCTATATGGTGTCCCGCCGGTGATTTTTTTGGATACGCCTGGGGGCAGCCAGCAATGAAGTCGCTGTTGATCGGCGCCAGCCAAGGGGTGGCTTATTGTTATTTCCCCATGCCTTTTGATCGTTCCGCCCGGGTGGAACTGGTGTCCGAGCGGGAGGCGGGCCAACCCGTGGAAATCAGCGCCGAACTGGTGGTCAATACCACGCCCAGAAGTGCCTTGGAAGGGAAGTTTTACGCTGGCTGGCGGCGGGAAAACCCCACCGCCGATGGGGTGCCATTCACCTTTATCAAGACCCGGGGCCGGGGGCATGTGGTGGGAGTGATTTTGCAGGCCCAAGGCTTCGAGTCGGGGAAAACGCTCTTTTTCGAGGGGGATGATCAGGCCACCATCGATGGCAAGCTGGTCATCCATGGCACGGGTTCGGAGGATTTTTTCAATGGCGGCTGGTATGATGTGCCGGACCGTTGGGAAAAGCGGATCTCCTTTCCGCTGAGCGGTTGCCTGGGATACGACAAGCACTTGGGGCGTACCGGGGGATACCGCCTTTTCCTGGGCGACGCTTACGCTTACCAAACCAGCCTGGGGCTGACCATTGAACACTCGGGCGAGCGCAACAATATACCCACCGATTATTGCGCGGTCACTTTCTTATACGCGGCCGATCGCCCCTCCGATTACCTGGCGTTGCCGCCGGCCAAGGATCGGCGGGTGAACGATTTGCAGGAAGTAGTGTTTCCCGCCTGGTGGCAGACACCCATACATGCGTGGAGTTTCAACAATGCCTCCCTGGAACGCCGGGCGGAAAAAGTTGGCCAGGAGGAAGTCCGCTTCCTTTCGCTCAAAGCCACCGGGCAGGATTGGTTTGGCGCGCCCTTCCTATCCTTGACCTGCGAGGCGCCTTCCGCCGGGGCCTATGAGATCCTGATTGAAGCCATGAAAGGCCCGGGACAAGCCCAGGTGCAGCTATTCCAAAACGAGGCGCCGGTGGCCAAGGCGGCCGATCTTTACCAGGCCAGCCGCGCCAAAAGCGGGCGCGTATCGCTGGGGATGATGGAACTGGAAGAGGGCAAAAACAACCTGATGCTGAAATTGCCTGGGAAAAATGAGAAAGCGGCCGGGCTGGCTTTGGACCTGATCCAAATCATCTGCCGGAAAGCCCAATAAACCCCTTCAGCAAACTGAACCAGGAAACGCTGTTCGTTATGAGAACCCTGTTGATTTGTTTGATTGGTCTGGCTGCTGCTGCGCCGTGCCCGGCGGCTCCCGAAACCGAACCCCAGCACCTTGTGTGGTATGATCGGGCCGCCAAGGTTTGGGAAGAGGCGATCCCGATCGGCAATGGCTGGTTGGGCGGAATGATCCATGGCACGGTGGATCGGGAATTGATCAAATTGAACGATGTCACGCTTTATTCCGGAGAACCGGGGCAGCGAGACCTGCCGCTCAATATCGCGGATGATCTGGCGCGGGTCCGGCAGTGGTTGAGCGAGGGCAAATATGCCGAGGCCCATCGCCACGCGGCCACCAACTGGCTGGGCCGGGCGCAGGCTTGCTACCAACCCTTGGGTGATTTGGCCATCGAGTTCGAGCCATCCGGCCCAGTGGCGGATTACCGGCGGCAGCTCGACCTCGGCAATGCCGTGGTGCAGACCTCTTACTCCCGGGAGGGGATCAAATACACCCGTGAATATTTTGCCAGCTACCCGGCGCGAGCGATCATCGTGCGGCTGAGCACCGATAAACCGGGGGCGTTGAATTTCACGGTCCGGCTCAGCTCGGTGCATCCCACCGCCAAAACTGCTGCGGCCGATTTGGAAACGTTGGTGATGACCGGCCAGGCGCCGGGCCTGGCATTGCGGCGGGATTTGAAATTGGTGGTCAATAAAAAGGAACAATGGAAATACCCCGAATTGTTCGGACCTGACGGCCAGCTCAAGCCCGGCGGCAAACAGGTGTTATACGGGGCCGAAATCAACGGCTTGGGCACTTTTTTTGAAACACGGCTTAAAATCACCCGCCACAATGGCCAGTTGGTGGCCACCCCCAGCGGTCTGCGATTGGAAAAGGCCAGTGAGGCGGTGCTGATCCTGGCCAGCGGCTCCAGTTATAATGGCTTTGAAAAAAGCCCGAGCCGGGAAGGAGCCGATCCATCCGCCCAGGTGAAAGCCATATTGGCCGGGGTGGTGGGACGCAGTTGCCAGGAATTGCTCGCGCAGCATTTGGACGATTACCGGAAACTTTTCAACCGGGTGGCGATCAACCTGGGACCGGCGCCAGCGGCCGCCAAACGGCCCACCACCGAGCGGTTGGCGAACTTCGCGGCCGGCGGGGACGAGGCTTTCGCGGCGTTATACTTCCAGTTTGGCCGGTACCTGATGATTTCCGGATCGCGCCCAGGGACTCAACCGTTGAATCTGCAGGGCATCTGGAATCCGCACGTGGTACCGCCTTGGGCGGGGGCCTATACCATCAACATCAACACCGAGATGAATTATTGGCCGGTGGAGGTGGCCAACCTGGCGGAGTGCCATGAACCACTCCTGCGCATGATCCAGGAACTGGCGGTGGATGGCCGCAAAGTCGCGCGGCAGTTGTACCGGTTGCCGGGCTGGGTGGCGCACCACAACACCACCCTTTGGCGGGATGCTCAACCGGTGGATGGCGACGCCACGGCTTCCTTTTGGAACCTGGGTTCGGGATGGTTGTGCCAGCATCTGTGGGAGCATTACCTTTTCACCCAGGATCGGGAGTTTTTGCGGCAGCAAGCCTACCCGATCCTGAGGTCTGCTGCGGAATTTTACGCCGGTTGGCTGGTGGAGGATGAGCAGGGGAGGCTGGTGACCCCGGTCAATGGTTCGCCGGAAAATACCTTCCGCTATGTGGATGGTCAGGGCCGCAAAGTGAATGCCGCATTGGCCCCGGGGCCCACCATGGATATGGCCATCATCCGCGAATTGTTCACGAATTGTATCCAGGCGGCGGAACTTTTGCGGGTTAATGAGCCTTTCATCGCCGGCCTGCGCCAAAAACTTTCCCGCCTGCTGCCCCATCAAATCGGCGCCCGGGGCCAGTTGATGGAGTGGTCGCGGGATTTTGAGGAGGCGGAGCCGAAGCATCGGCATGTGTCCCACCTGTATGGGCTGCATCCCGGGAACCAGATTACACCCCAGACGCCCGAACTGTTCGCCGCCTGCCGGCGGTCGTTGGAATTGCGGGGCGATGAGGCCACCGGATGGTCCATGGGCTGGAAAATCAATCTGTGGGCGCGCTTGGGGGACGGCAATCATGCGCACGCTTTGCTGGCCGGACTGCTGAGCCCGAAACGGACCTACCCGAACCTGTTCGACGCGCATCCTCCGTTCCAAATCGACGGCAATTTTGGCGGTTGCGCCGGCATCGCGGAGATGATCCTGCAAACGCACACCGGGGAGATCCAGCTTTTGCCGGCTTTGCCGGCCGCCTGGGCTGCGGGGAGCATCAAGGGCTTGCGGGCCCGGGGTGGTTTTGAGCTGGATGTTTATTGGAAGGAAGGACGTTTGAACCGGGTGCGTGTTCTGAGCCTCGCCGGGCAGCCTTGTGCCGTGCGGTATGGAAATTTGCGGGCCAAGCTGGAACTGGCTGCCGGCCAGGCTCGAGAATTAAACGGAAACTTGGAATCCCAATGAAAACAAAACCTTGGTTGTGGCTGGTGATCGGATGGCTGGGCGCCGTTGGCGCCCTGGGTGAAGCGCTTAACCTTCCGCTGGGTGGGCATTGGCGTTTTGCGCTGGACCCCAATGGCCAGGGGGAACCGGAAAAGTGGTTCAGCAAAGACCTGGCTGACCGCATCGATTTGCCGGGGACCACGGACCAGGCTCGCAAGGGGCATGCCTTGCGCCGTGATTCAATGACTTACGGACAGGAGGTGCTGCGGACGCAATGGCCAGGAACCGTATTGCCAGCCCGCGCCGATGAGACGGGCACCTTGATCCGGGATTGGTTATATATCGGCAAAGCCTGGTACCAGCGCGATATCGATATTACTGGGGCCTGGCAGGGAAAGCGGGTGCAATTGCGGCTGGAGCGCGCTCTTTGGCGCACAAAGGTATGGCTGGATGAGCGTTTCATCGGCACCGAGGACAGCCTGGTCACGGAGCACCGGTTCGACTTGGGCCGGGTGGCTCCGGGGCGCCATCGGCTGACCATCTGTGTCGATAACAGCCTGCAGCACAACATCGGCATCATCGGACATTCTTACGGGCCCGAAACCCAAGGCCGGTGGAACGGTTTGGTGGGAGATTTGCGGCTGATCGCCACCGATCCGGTATTCGTCCGGCAATTGCAGGCTTTCCCGGCGGCGGATCGGCGCTCAGTGCTGGTGAAAGTGCAGCTCGAAAATAGTGAATCCACCGCCGCCCTGGCGGAGTTGCGGGTGGCGATCAGCAATGAGAAAGGGAGGGAGCTGGGCTACCGTCTGGCGCGGATCAACCTTCAGCCAGGGGAGGGGGCCGCCGAGCAAACCGTTACCCTGGCCCAGCCCGCTGAAGCCTGGGATGAATTCCAGACTACGAGGTATCGGGTGACGGCCCGGCTGCAGGCCGGCCTGGGCAGCCACACCGTGGAGCAAAGCTTTGGCTTCCGCCAGGT
Source organism: uncultured Verrucomicrobiota bacterium (assembly GCA_964409245.1). Taxonomy (GTDB): domain Bacteria; phylum Verrucomicrobiota; class Verrucomicrobiia; order Limisphaerales; family UBA1319; genus CAIMWS01. The sequence goes on along the minus strand of CAYPCQ010000034.1, from coordinate 31,179 downwards.
GGAGCGGGACGGCCGGCAAATCCGCGTCAACGGCCGGCGCATTTTCCTGCGCGGCACGCTGGATTGCTGCGTCTATCCCAACACCGGCCACCCGCCATTGAAAGTGGAGGAATGGCTCAAGGTCATGGGCGTGATCAAGGAATACGGATTCAATCATGTGCGGTTCCATTCGTGGTGCCCACCCGAGGCAGCCTTTGAAGCCGCCGACCGCCTGGGACTCTATGTGCTGCCGGAAACCCCCTTTTGGGTGGATAATTGGACGGTAAAAACCGGCAGCCTGCCCAAACTATTCGGGCAGGATCCCGATGCGGTGGATTACGTGGTCCGGGAAATCCGCCGGATCAGCGAGGCCTACGGCAACCATCCGTCGTTTGCCTTCTTCTGCATTGGGAACGAATTCGGCATGGATAGCGATTGGAGCCTGCTGAACCAGGTGCTGGCGGAGGCCAAAGCCCGGGATAACCGGCGGCTATATTCTGCCTCGACGGCCCGCAAACGCACGGCGGCGGATGATTACTGGCTCACGCATTCCACCGGCCGGCATGGAACCCGCGGGGTGGGGCCGGCCCGTACGGATTGGGATTTCCGCGAGGCGGCCCAAGAATCGGAATTGCCGGTCATTGCCCATGAAACCGGACAGCGGCCGGTCTTTCCGGATTATGGCAGCCTCCTGCCTAAATTCACCGGCCCACTGAAGCCTTACAATCTCGAAAGGCTGCGGCGATTATTGGAGGTGGATGGTTTGGCGGGGCAGGTGCAGGAGTTCACCCGAGCCTCCGCCCGTTTCCAAATGGTCCAATACAAGGCGGAGCATGAAGGCATGCTGCGGACGCCGGATTATGCCGGGTATCAGCTGCTGATGCTCAATGATTTTACCGGGCAAAGCGAGGCGCTGGTGGGGATTTTGGATCCCTTTTGGCAATCCAAAGGGGTGGTCACGGCGCAGGAGGTGCGGCGTTGGAACGCGCCCACGGTGATCCTGGCACGTTTTAAAGGTTACACTTGGGCGGCGGATCAAACTTTCAAAGCCACGCTCGAAGCGGCCCATTATGGCGCCACCGACTTGACGTCCGCCGTGGGGGGATGGTCGCTGACCACGGCCGGCCACCAGGTCATCGCCCAAGGCACCCTGGGACCGCTGGTTCTGCGCACCGGCGGGTTGACCCAGTTGGGTGAAATCGCGGCTGGATTGAGCCCGGTGACCAAGCCTTGCGCCCTGGTCTTGCGCGCCTCGGTGGCAAGATCCACCAATGAATGGACGATTTGGGTTTACCCACCCCGGGAAACAAACTCTTCCCAAGTCACGGTGGTTCGCCGATTTGATGAACAGGCCCGCCGGGCACTGGCGGATGGCAAGCGGGTATTAATGCTCGCCCAAGGCTTGAAAAACTCGCGCACCGCAAGGGTGGGATTTGGCTCTGTGTATTGGTCAGCCGGCTGGGGGGGCAACCAGTTTTCTTCCCTGGGTTTGCTGTGTCATCCCGCGCACCCGGCTTTGCGCGGATTCCCCAATGCAGGCCATGGCGACTGGCAATGGCAGCCTTTGATGCAGAACGCTACCGCCTTTAGTCTGGCCGGCACGCCAGCGGGTTACCGGCCGATAGTGCAGACGGCGCCGGATTTTCATTATTCCCGATTGGTGGGCCTGGTGTTTGAAACCCGGGTGGATTCCGGCCGCCTGCTGGTTTGCGGCTTGAATTTGGAGGGGGAAGATCCGGCCGCCAAAGCCATGAAAAACAGCCTGATGGATTACCTGGGTTCTCCGGATTTTTCGCCCGCCACGCAATTCAGCGCCGCTCTGCTTGACGAACTGCTGGCTGATGGCGCCAGCGACATCATGCGCCGATCAGGCGCGCGGGTCATGCGGGCTGACAGCGCAGCCGACGGGTTTGAAGCCTCGAAAATACTCGATGGCAGTGCGGAGACGTTTTGGCACACGCCTTGGGAGGGCCAAGCTCCTGGCTTCCCGCACACGGTGGAGATCGATTTCGGGAAAATCATCTCCATCCAGGGCCTCAAGCTGTTGCCCAGGCAGGATGGCAACCCCAACGGCTGGATCAAAGATTATGAAATTTACCTTGTGGATCAGATGGGAGATTGGGGAAAGCCGGTGGCCCGGGGATCCCTCACGGCTGATGCGCGGGCCAAGGTGATCCAATTCAACCAGACTGGTTCCGGGAGGTATCTGAAATTGGTGGCGCTTGGTTCGTTCCAGCCTTCTGAACCGTTTGCTTCTTTGGCCGAGCTGGAGGTGATTGTGACCAGGTAGCGAAGAAAATCGCCCCCAGGAAAGTTTGCACTTGATCGCAAAAAATTTGACAACGCCCCGAAGTACGTTAAATATACGATAATAATGGTCGTTAATAGGCGATCAGAACCAATCCTGAGCGGATTGGATCTGATTTACTGACTTGGAAACAAAAACTAAAAGCCGACAAAATCGCACCTATGAAACTGTGAGCAGGTTAATCGGATGAGCACATTGATAATACAAAAAAATAAACCGCAATCCGGCCTCGGACAAATCCGGAGATCGATAGCAGACGTATTGGCGCTCTTGGATCAGTTAGCCAGGAATTCTCCCAACCTCATTTGTGCCACCGATTGCAATTATGAAACGCCGGACCATAGCTACTCCTTGCCCAGTTACATTTTCATTGGCCCCAAAGGTGGGGAGGAACCTTTCCGGATCGGCTTGTTTGGTGGCTTGCACGGGGATGAACCGGAAAGCATTTTGGGCCTGATACGCTTTATCCGCTGGCTGGAGAAAACCCCCGAATTGGCTCAAGGTTACTGCCTGTTCTTATATCCTGTGTGCAATCCGACCGGGTATGAAGATGCCACGCGGCATTGCCGGCGGGGAGCAGACCTCAACCGGGAATTTTGGAAAGGGTCCAGCGAGCCGGAAGTCAGATGGCTGGAGGAGCAATTGCAAAAGCACGACTTTCACGGGTTGATCGCCTTGCACAGCGATTGTGATGGTGCGGGAATGTATGGATATGCCAGTGGGCAAACCTTGAACCAAGCTTTGCTCGAACCGGCATTGGACGCCGCCGAGGCGGTTATCCCGCGGGACCGGTCCCCCGTGATTGACGGCTTTCCCGCCCGCAATGGAATACTGAAGAAGGGGTTTGAAGGCATTTTAAGGGCGCCGCCCAGGCAGAGGCCTCGGCCCTTTGAGATTATTCTGGAAACCCCGCAGGCAGCCCCGCAATATGCCCAGGAAACAGCCTTGGCCCTGGCCCTGCAGACAATACTGCTCGAGTACCGGAAGTTCATGGCTTATGCTATAAACTTATGATGATGGGGACAGGGCAGAGGTGAGGACGAAATCGCAGGAAAAACCGGCAGCGCAATTTTTAGAAAGGAAAAAACATGTCACGTATCTATAATGATATCACCGAAACAATCGGCAACACTCCTTTGGTGCGGCTAAACCGCACCGCCGCCAAACATGGCGCGCTGGGCGAAATATTGCTGAAACTCGAATTTTTTAATCCGCTGTCCAGCGTCAAGGACCGCATTGGCGTGGCCATGATTGACGCGGCCACCAAAGCCGGGAAAATCAATGCCAACACGGTCTTGATTGAGCCGACCAGCGGCAACACGGGGATCGCCCTGGCATTTGTCGCGGCGGCCCGCGGCCTGAAGCTGATCCTTACCATGCCGGAGACGATGTCTTTGGAGCGTCGCAAATTGCTGAAGATCCTGGGAGCGCGGTTGGTATTGACGGAGGGAGCCAAGGGGATGAAAGGGGCTATTGCCAAGGCGGAAGAACTGCAAGCACGGATTCCCAACAGCATCATTCCGCAGCAGTTCGCCAATCCGGCTAATCCCGAAATCCATCGGCAAACCACCGCGGAAGAAATCTGGCGCGATACCGATGGCAAAGTGGATTTCCTGGTATCGGGAATTGGCACCGGGGGCACGATCACCGGTATTTCCGAAGTCATTAAAAGCCGGAAGCCCGGATTCAAGACGGTGGCGGTGGAGCCGAAGAGCTCCCCGGTGTTGTCCGGGGGCCAGCCTGGGCCGCACAAGATTCAAGGCATCGGCGCGGGTTTCATTCCGGCGGTGCTCAACACCAAGATTATTGACGAAATCATCCAAGTGCGGGAGGAGGACAGTGGCCCGATTTCCAAGGAGGTCAACCAACTCGATGGCATACCGGTTGGCATCTCCAGCGGCGCGGCCATCTGGGCCGCGATTCAAGTGGCCAAACGCAAGGAAAATGAGGGCAAACTGATTGTTGCCATTGTGCCTTCCTCCACCGAACGCTATTTGTCTTCCTGGCTGTTCAGCGACGTCAATGTGGAAAGCGATAAAGTGGATGATTTGCTGGCCTGATCCCAAGCTGTCAGCACCGGTTGAGTGGCCGGATTGGAGGTTTTAGCGGAGCGTGTTTCGAGCCGTTCGCGAATGGCGTCGCGAAAGTGAAACACGCTCCGTGTTTTTTAGTGATCGTTGGCGGGCAGAACTGCCGGACAAGCACGGATCGGGAACGGTTCTGTTTTGACAATTTCCCAATAAGCGTCAATTTATGGGTAGGAATAGATAATGGCCATGAAGCATTTGGTTGCCAATGATCACAGTTTGAATGGCCCGCGAGGGTCAAGGGCCGATTATTTCCATATTAAGAGGAACGAATCCCACTAAATCATGAGCGCCTCCCCAAACACCCCTTCGCTCGAAAAGGGATCCGCCAATCTCTCCGCAGCCAAAGGCGAAAACCATAGCGAATCACTGCCTGCGGCAACCGTGGCGGTGACGGCCGCAACTTCAACCCAGAAATATTTGTGGACGGAACTACCGCGGATTGAGCCGCCCAAGAGAAATGCGGCGGAGCGTTCGGCAGATTTCAAGGAAATTTACACGTTGTTCGATGAAGAAACGGTGCAAGCCCAAGCCAGCCGGTGCATCCAGTGTGCCATGCCGTTTTGCATGATGGGCTGCCCGTTGAGCAACCGGATACCGGAGTGGCTGGGATTGGCCGCTGAAGGGCGGTTCCTGGAAGCGGCGGCGGTTTCGCAAGCGACGAGCAACATGCCCGAAATCTGCTCGCGGGTGTGCCCCCAGGAGCGCTTGTGTGAGGGCATGTGCACCCTGATTGAGCGGACCGATCCGATCCCGATTGGGGCGATCGAGAAGTTCATTAATGAATATGCTTTTTCGCATGGTGGGGTGGAAATCCGGAAGGTAATGCCGAATGGCAAGACCGTGGCGGTAATTGGGGCCGGGCCGGCCGGTCTGGCGTGCGCTGACGAACTGGCGATCCGGGGGTATGCAGTGACGGTTTTTGAAAGCCTGCCCAATCTGGGCGGTCTCTTGGTCAATGGCATACCTTCCTTCAAGATGGAAAAAAGCGTGTTGGATCGGCGGGTCGATATTCTCAAACAACGGGGAGTTCAATTTGTAACCAATGTGACGATCGGCAAAGACATCGCTCTGTCTGAATTGCTGGCGCAGCATGACGCTATTTTCCTGGGCATGGGGGCTCAAAAAAATAAAGAGTTGGACATTCCCGGTGGCGAACTGAAGGGGATACACCAAGCGCTTCCGTTCCTGATTGAAAAGAACCTGGGAGAAGCTTCCAAGCTGCCCCCCATTCCGGTTCAAGGCAAACGAGTGGCGGTGCTGGGTGGTGGGGATACCGCCATGGATTGCCTGCGGACCGCGATCCGCAGCGGCGCGCGTGAGGCGGTGTGCATATATCGCCGGGATCTGGCGAACATGCCGGGCAGCCGGAGGGAGTATAAGAATGCGTTGGAGGAAGGGGCCCAGTTTGAATTTTTAACCAATCCGGTCGCTTTGGAGGGCGATCTCAACGGATGCGTGAAACAAGTTCGATGTGTGCGGATGGAGTTAGGGGAACCTGATTCTAAAGGGCGGCGTAAACCATATCCAGTGCCAGGTTCTGAGTTCAATATTCCGGCAGAAGTCCTATTGGTGGCCTATGGATTTGATCCGGTGCCTTTCCCGCCCAATACCGAATGGAGCCAGATCCAAGTCAATGACTGGGGTGGGGTGATTGTGGATGAATACCAAATGACCACTTTGCCCAAAGTTTTCTCGGGCGGCGACCAGGTGCGCGGGGCCAACTTGGTGGTGCATTCCGTCCGGGATGGGCGCAAAGCAGCCGCGGGGATTGATCGATATCTGAAAGGATAAGGTTTTTCGGCTTCCGCCAATACGGCAAAAGAAAAACCCGGGTTACCCCGGGTTTTTTGTTGACCTGCTTCAGGTTTTTTCAGTTCAGAAAGCTTTGATGACCGTGAAGCAGCCGGTGCCGCCTTCAGGGCGATTCCGCACGGCAAATTCCTGCTCATAACGCAAGGAGAGGAAAAAGCCCTTGGGCAGTGCTACGCTGACTTCCGGCCCCACAGCGACCCGCTGGGAGAGCGCGTCGTTGGTAAGCGGTCCGTGGTTTTCGGTGGTCTGCTGCTGATAGTATCCGGCCACACCGACCATGACCCCTTTGGCAACCGCGTAACTAAGGCCCACCTCAAGGCTATTCATATGGCCGGTGGTGACATCAGTTTCCGGATTTTCGAGGTTTATCTCATAGCGGTCCAGCAAGGAAACGGACCAGGATTTGTCTTCCACTGGGAACCAAGTGACACCGGCCGTGATCATGTTGCCCCAATATCCATTGCCGAGGTTGGCAAGCCGGGTTTTGTCGAAAACACCTGAGGGAGCCCACCATCCGTCCGCAAGGACAAAATCAAAGGATTTGCAGTGCCAGGCCAGCACGAGCGGCTCGAAACAAAGGTCGCCGAGCCCCCACGTGTTGTCTTTAATGCCACCCACATTGACGGTCTGATATCCGAAAGGGATGATTGCATCCATCCCGTAATCGGCGCCAAGGAACTTCGCTTTGGAGATCCAGAGGGGCCGCAGGGCGTTCACATAGGCTGTGGCGTGGAAGGACGGTGGACCTTGCGGGAAATTATCCGCCCAGTAGAGATAGTTATAATCCTTAAGATACACTCCCGGCGGCGGGGCGCTGGCGCCCATAATGCCCTCCACCCCGATCGGGTAATGCTGGGCGCAGGTATCCTGAATGCCGAACCAGCCCGCCAAGGTAACCCCGGCGAAGCATCCGAGCCGGCTCACAAACGTTTGTTTATTCATAATTATCAGTATGAGTTTGGCTTTTGAAGGGTGAAGAATTAAGGGATACCCACGCCGAAATCAAATGGAAAAATCGATTTCGCAAAAATATTTTCAACGCCCGGGTCCGGAAGGCGATTTTCGAACGCAGCGGAAGCCATAGATATCGTAGCCAAAGCAGACATCGCTGTAGCCCGGATTTTCGTTATTGCGGTAGGCAGCACGGCAGTTTTCCGGGCCGAACCGCCAGGCTCCACCGCGCACGACTTTGGCATCCCCCTCCTTAGGCCCCTGCGGATTATCGGCGGGGGAAGTGCGGTAGTAGTCCACCGAGTAAAAGTCGTTGCACCACTGCCAGAGGTTGCCGCAAATGTCGTATAATCCCCAGGCATTAGGCTGCTTTTGCCCCACCGGGTGGGGGCGTCCGCCGGCGTTTTTTTCATACCAGGCAAATTCACCCAGCTTGGAGGGGCTGTCGCCGAAGAAATAAACGGTGGAGGATTCGGCGCGACAGGCGAATTCCCATTCTGCCTCGGTGGGCAATCGGTAGCCATTCGCATTAAACTCGCATTTCCAAGAGGCTAAATCGTAGCAGGGTTGCAGCCCTTCCAGCAGCGAGCGTTGGTTGCAGAATTTGACGGCGTCAGACCAGCGAACTTGTTCAACCGGATTTTGGGCGGCTTTCCAGCGGGATGGATTTTCGCCCATGATTTTCTGGTAAAGCTCCTGGGTCACCAGGCATTTATCCATCAGGAACGAACTGACTGTAACTTCATGCGGGAAGGCATCGGCTTCCTCTTTGGCACCCATGAGGAATTTCCCTCCGGTAATCAAAACCATCACATTGTTTTGGTTCGGATTTGGCCGAGACCCGGTGGCCGGGCCGGGGTTCGCTTGGGGATTGTTTGTTTGGTTGGCAACCTGACTGGTGCGGCCGTCCTTTTTTTCCGGTTGGTCCGAGGCAATTTCGTGTCCGCATCCGGCTGATAAAGCCAGCACCGCTGCGAGGGCCAGGGGCAAATAATCCAGGCGATTCATGGCAGTTTTTCAATAATCGGCCCAAATCTCATAGCCATCGGCATGGCGCAGGGCTTGGCGGCAACGGCTGCGGATTTCCATCGCCAGCGGTAATGCCTTGGGATCGGTTACACTTCCATAACCAGCTTCCTGGCCGAGCTTCCTGGTAATGCCGTGGCATTGGGCCACGACGTAATCCTGAGCTCCGCCCATTTCCCGCCAGGCACTGAGCAAGGCCATGTAGGCCTTGAGGTTTTGAGCATCTTTGCGGTCTGCCAAAGCCAGGGTTTTTCCGGCTAGCACATGGGCGTGAGCCAGCGACTTCATATTCTCTTTTTGGGCCTCGCATTCCTTGGGGATTTGCATGGCGGTCAGTTCCAGTTGGTCCAAATAGGGCTTGAATTCAGGCAAAGCAGCGGCTTGGGAATGGAGATAGGTGGTCAAATCTTCGACGAACCGCTGGTAGGTTTGAATGCGGTCCAGATGGCATTGGACAAAGAAAATCATGTCGTCCACTGCGCCAGAGATATACTCTTTTTTCTCCACTTCCTGGCCGGCCTCAAAAACCGCCTGGATGGCCTCGGTGCAGCCGCAGGTGCAGGCACGGCGCACACCATCGCCGCCGCGACGATGGTGGGTGCGGAGTTTGCGCCCGGCGGAGTCGAGCATCGATTCGGCCATGGCCCGGCCCAAAGTTCCCTTAAGGATATCCACCGGGGTGGCCACCGAAGCCGGGGTGTCCCGGCCTTCCAGGAAATAAATGACCGATTCCCCTCGGGGCGGAACTTTTTTGCCCAGGTTGAGGAAAGCCTGGTCGCCGTCAAACCAGACCGGATAACGATAAGTGCCGGGAACTCCACGCCAAATTTGGCCTTTGAAATCCCGAAAGACAAAGGTGGTCTTGATCTCCGATTCATAAAGCTGGGTTTTCCATCTGGCCGGGAAGGGGCGTTGCCAGGGGATTATCACCTCTTTTTCCAAATAACCGGGCACGAGCTTTTCCCGATGCCAGAGGCCGGTGGCGGCCAGAACGGCGAGGAAGAAACTTTGCTGATCGTGATCAAAATCAAGCGTTTCAATGCGGCGTTCGTTAGCCGGGCTGTTTCCGATCGTCAGCTTGACCTTTTGCCCACCGTGGGGCCAGGTCATTACCAGTTCCCGATCGCCACCCCGCAACAGGTTGACCAGGAAATTCTGAGCGGGCAGCCAGATTTCATCGGCAGAGGGATTGGTCTCCGCATTAAAGAGAAGATCGTCGCCGACGAAACTCGGCGCCACAGCATAATCAATAGGGCTGGTGATCCGCAGGCCAGGCAGGTTCGGGCCGGGTTTGAATTCGATGATCCCGGATTTATCGAAACCAAGCTGGACGGAGGCAACCGGTGATTTATCAGTGGCAAACACGATTTCCAAAACGACCTGGTCGTTCGCATTCCGCACCATTACCGTGCGGATTATTTGGGGGATGGTAATTGATTTAGGGGAGGGGACCAATACCGCCACCGGTTGTCCAAGTTGAGCGTTGGTTGAGGCCGCAGCCGAGGTTGGAGCGTTTGGATCCTTGGCGTAAACCATCACCTGGCCTTTGGCAGACCAACAGACTACAGCCAGATAACGGTTCTCCACGATGGCATCGCCTTTAAACGCATATTCCCGACCGTAATATCCGGGATCCAGGCTGGCTTTGAGGGGATCCGTTTCCAGCGCAAGGAGGTTGCAAGGAACCACTTTCCACTGGGAGCGGTTTTCCAAACTGACGGATTCGGAAAAAGGATTCTGGTTATCCCATAGCTGGACATTGGAAGCTGCTAAAGCGGCGTGACAGGCAATCAGCAGGGCCGCAGAGGCTATCCAGGATAAAGCTCCACTAATCCGCAGACAGGAACGACGGCCGGCGATGGTGATTGATGGTTTCATGATTGGTCTGGCATTGGGGGTAAAAGGCTATTTCAATGGGGCAGGCAGACCTTTTACCAGCGCCTGGTTCCAGGCGCTAAAGCGAAGGTTGTATGCGCGATGCGATCCTTTTTTGTCGCCATGCTCCCCGAGCGGCAATAGGACCACTTCCATGGGGCCCCGCACCTGGTTCAGGGCGGCGAAAATCCCGGGAGGCGGACAGACGGTATCGATCAATCCCACGCCCACCAAGATCGGGCAATTTATCCTGGGAGCGAAATTGACGATGTCGAAATATCGGGCGGCATGGCGCACTTTGGCCTCATCCTTGCCACGGGTTTTCCAATACCAGGAAGGCCAGCCTGGAATGCGTTTGGCCTGGGGGCCATTGAGATCGCAGCCCGCCGGGACACTGGCCAGGGCGGCGGTGATTTTGGGATGCAGGGCGGCGGTTAAAAGGGATTGCAGACCGCCCTGGCTGCCACCCGTCACCACCAGCGTATGGCCGTCCCAATCCGGGCGTTCCGCCAGGTATTGAGCCGCCCGATAACAGGAAAGGTACATTCGCAAAAAATAGCTGGTTTCACGATCGTCGTTGCCAATGGCGGGGTAATCCTGGAGAGGACCACTGGCTTGCTGGGTGTAAAATGACTCCGGCTTATCGATCGGCAGGTCGTGGGCGTTGATATTCAGCACCAGCCAGCCTTCTGCGGCGCGGTCCAGCACCCAGTTTTTTTGCAGGGGATAAACTCCGGCCCATTGAACAATGAGCAGGGCGGGCATTTTTTCGCCTTGGACTGGCCTGGCCAACTGGCCGCGGATCTTGGATTCCCGGATATTATCCATGGTGATATGGAAGTAGCTGATTTCCGGTTTGCCGATGGTTGCTGGTTCCAACCGGGCATTCATCGGGACGGCGGCCAGAACCTTCAGTTGTTCACCCCAAAAAGCATCGAAATCTTCTGGTGGCGGCAGGGCAGGGGTGATTTTCCCGGGTGAAACCAAGGCGCCACCGAGGGCTTTCAGTTGCTTGCCATCCGTAAGTTTGACACTGACTTCAGCCAGGAGCCAGCCGGGATCCTCCAGCATAGCATCGACTTGGCCTTGCCCATCGGTTAGTGAAATACTTCCGTGAGCTATTTCCGCCAAGCCGCCCAGTTTCAAGACGTAGCTGGCTTCAGAGACAGTAGCTCCCTGGCATTGAACATTCCATTGGATGCTTTGTTTGGGCTGGTAAACAGCCTGCTGGTTGCGGGGCGTGACCAACAACTCCTGGCCGCGGGAAAAATTGGCCAGGCATAGGCAGAGGGCGGCGGCACTCCAGAGGCGGAAGCGAAACGGATTCATGGTGCAAAATAGGTGTGGTTAAAACTTGCGCCGTTGCACGGCTTTTTGCCCATCCGCTGGCGGAACAAACATATTCTGGCGCTGGAGCCCAAGGGAACGGGCCATGCTGAGTGAATAATTCAGCTTGCCCATGTTGGGATAACGGCCATTAGACCCCAAGGAAAATTTGGCGCCGGCCGCTTTGGCCGTTTTAAGGAATTCCAGCCTGGGCGCCTTGAAGCTGGAACTGATCTCCAAAGCCACTCCATATTGAAGCGCAGCCCGGATGATTTTTTCCGTTCGTTGCGTGGTCCAGAGGGTGTCGTATTCAGGCATCAAGGTGGCGGGCAGCCAGGTCAGGTTGGCAAAAACATCCAAGGGCTCGGTGGCCATGATTTCAACGTGCCAATCCACGTACCGGTCCATGAATTTTTGTTTTTCGCCGGTTTCAAATCCGGATTCCCACATTTTTACGCGCTGGCCGGAAGCATTCCGGATCGTCATGGCATCGGTGAGCACGTAATCCAAGCGGATTAAAACGCCTTTGGAGAAGCAACTCATCCAGTCCACCCATTCAGCTTGAACTCCCTTATAAACCGGCTTGCCTTCAAGGCGGTCCAAATATTGGGTGAGTTCCTCATCATTGCTCAACACCACGGGATATTTATTTTCCTTGGTGCCAGCGTGTTCCACGATCCCAAATTTGATGCCGAGCTGCTTGGAAAGTGCGACGACTTTATCCAGGGTTGAATTGTCGAGATGAACGTGGAGATCGACCAATGGGAAATCGAAATCCGCGGTTTCGGTGGCTGCCATTGAGTTGGCATACAAACCAGGCCCGGCTGCGCAGGCGGCGGCCATCCGCCCGAGGAACGAACGGCGGGAAATTGTTTCAGGCATAAGATGTTTCGCAATATGGGTTTCAGCCGACGAGCAGGATCGTCAGTTTTTTCGGGCCATGGGCGCCCAAGACCAGAATGCGTTCAATATCGCCAGTGCGGCTGGGGCCGGTGATAAAGGAAATGCAGCTGGGGAAATTAGCCTGGTATTTCTGGCGGAGGTGAGCGAAAGCGGCCGGCAGGTCTGGCAATAGCTGTTCGCGGGTGGCCACCACGACATGATGCGGAGGCAGAACGGAAAGGGCACGTCCTCCGCAGCTGCGGTTGGTGATCAGGACGCTGCCAGTCTGGCCAACGAGCGCTTCACAGGCGGACAGGCCGGCCTCGCATTTTTCCAGATCGGCGGTGGGGCAGGGCTGGTCGGTATAGAGCAAATCCAAACCCAGGCTCTGGCAGACCGCGTCAGTGGCCGCACAGCGATGGGTAGCCAGGCGGCGCCAGCTTTCACGGCTGGCGATTTCCTTGACCGCGGCGGCAGCGGCGGTGAAGTGTGGCAGGCGCACAAAGTCCGCCTTCAGGCCCGCAGCGTTGGCGGCAAAGAGCTGGCAGTTTTCCTCGAAATCAGCGCCCGTTTTGGGAAGATATTTCCGGAAAGCGGCTGAATCGGTGGGGACCAGCGAGTGGTCTCCGTGCAATTGCCCGGGAACTGCCGCGGGGACGCGGAGCGCTTCACGGATTCGCCCCAGGATGTTTTCTTGAGTGGCCATAATCAGGCGTCTTTTTGTTGATCGCGCCACCAGGAGCGGAAGCTGGTTTTGGCGAAAGGTGGCGTTTCGCGGGTGCGGGTCCAGGCTTTTACGGGGTCCACGGCGGTGCCTTTGACCAAAGGATGCAGCGGTTGGAAGAGCTTGCCCATGAACATGGCGAGCCGGTAAAGCGCCGCCCGGCGCATGACGATCGAGAAAGCGCCGAACATGAGCTTTTCGAGCCAGGAGGGGTGCGCCTGGGTGGCGTTGCGCCGGTTTTGGAGGAGATGGTGGTGCAAATCGATTTTAACCGGGCAGGCCTGGGTGCAGGCACCGCACAATGAGGAGGCAAAAGACAGGTGCTTCCACTCGAGCAAGCCGCGCAGGTGCGGGGTAATCACCGAGCCAATAGGACCCTGGTAGGTGGTGCCGTAAGAATGGCCGCCCACATTGCGGAAAATGGGGCAGACATTCAAGCAGGCGCCACAGCGGATGCAATGCAAGGCGTCGCGCTGCTCGGCATCGGCCAGCAGGCGGGTGCGCCCGTTGTCCAGCAGGACGATATGGAATTGCTGGGGGCCATCGCATTCGTCAGCCGCCCGGGGGCCGGCATAAAGGGTGTTATAACCAGAAATCAACTGGCCGGCCCCGGCGGTGGCCAGCATGGGCAGGAACAGGGCCAGATCATCCATGCTGCGCATGATTTTTTCGAGACCCATCACGGCCACATGCACACGGGGCAGGGAAGTGGACAAGCGGGCGTTGCCCTCATTTTCCGTGATGGAAATCATTCCCGTATCGGCCACCCCAAAATTGACTCCGCTGATCCCCATATCCGCCTGGCAAAACTTTTGGCGCATCACCCCGCGGGCGATCATCGTCAATTGCTCGGGATCCTTTACGGGCGCGGCGCCCAGTTTTTGCTGGAAAATCTCGCTGATTTGATCCCGGGTTAAATGCATGGCGGGAAAGACGAGGTGATAGGGAGCTTCATCGCGCAATTGCACGATGAATTCGCCGAGATCGGTTTCCACCACCTCGAATCCAGCGGATTGCAGGGCCGGATTCAAGTGGATTTCCTCGGTGGTCATGCTCTTGGATTTAACGATGCTGCGCACCTGGTTTTTGCGGGCCACTTCGACAATGTAATCCCGGGCTTCCTGCGCATCGCTGGCCCAAAAAACAACCGCCCCCCGGGCTTCAATATTTTTTACGAATTGAGCCAGGTATTGGTCCAGGTGGTTGATGACTTCGTGTTTTATTTGGGCGGCCGCCTGGCGGGCGGACTCCCAATCCTGAAAACGCCCCTTGTTCTCATCACGTTTGACCTCGTAGCCGCTCAAAGCCTTTTGAATCCAGTGCCGATGGGTCAAATCGGCAGTGTAACGATTGGCTTCGCCTTTGAATTGCCGGGCTGCAGTAGTCATAACGAATGGGCGAGAACTTCCGCTAAATGGAGGCTGCGGATGGGTTTATTCTGGCGGGTCAGCATGCCTTGGATGTGCATCAGGCAACTGGAATCGTTGGAAACGACATAATCCGCCCCGGTTTCCAAGACCGCCGAGCATTTGGAATCTCCCATGGCGGAGGAAATCTGAGGATACTTGACGGCAAACGTGCCGCCAAACCCGCAGCAGGTTTCAGCCGGTTTCAGCTCCAGAAGTTCCAATCCCCGGACCTGTTGGAGCAAAACCCGAGGTTCATCTTTCACACCCAATCCCCGCAGCCCATGGCAGCCATCATGAAAGGTGACCTTCCCTTTAAAGGTGGCGCCAAAGTCAGTCACCCCAAGCTTGTTGACCAGGAATTGGGAGAACTCGTAAATTTTTGAGGCCAGTTCGCAAGCCTCCTGATAGCGCGGCGTGTTTTGGAACAATTCCGGGTAATGGATTTTCATCATCGCCCCGCAGGAGCCAGACGGGGTGACGATCACTTCGGCTTGCCGAAACACGTCCAAGGCGTGCTCCGCTACCGAGCGTGCCTGATCCCAGAGGCCGGAGTTGAAAGCGGGCTGGCCACAGCAGGTTTGCTGGTCGGGAAAATCGACAGCATGTCCCAGCTTCCGCAGGATTTTGACCACTCCCACCCCGACCTGGGGATAGAACTGGTCGATAAAACAAGGTATGAACAAGGTTGCTTTCATGGAAATAAACCAGCCGGCCCCTTCAATTTTGAAAGGGAGCGGGCTGGGGGGGAATAAGCCTCTCCAGCCCGCCCAATAATCTTTAGTAAATGGAGTGACTGGATATAAAATTGTACAGACCCGAAGGCACCTCTAAAACAATCCGGTTTTTCTCCATGCGGACGAATTGAATGCCGGGTACTTCTTTGATGGGTTTGCCACTTTCGGTCACATCCTCGATGGCAAACGCGGGAATGATCACCGTGGCGGTGGTATTGGCCGGGATCAATACTTCGAGAATCAAAGTGGATCCACTTTGTTTCCAGGTGGTTTGGATTTTTCCCCGGATGCTTTGGTAATATACCTGCGCGTTATCCACCCGGCCGCCGGGTTGAGGCGCGATGATAATTTTTTTGTAGGCGGGGCCGTTGTTGCGAATGCCACCTATGTTTTCGACCATCCATTGGTAAACCGCCCCGAAGGAATAATGAGCGAAGGAGTTCATGCCTGGATCTTGAAAGCCCTTCTCCGGTGTCCATCCATCCCAGCGTTCCCAGATGCTGGTGGCGCCATGTTTTATGGAAAATCCCCAGGAAGGGAATGAATCATTGTGCAGGAGCCGGTAGGCTTCATTAATGCGCCCCGTTTTAGCCAGGACGAGCATCAAATCCTTCGTGCCGATAAAGCCGGTGGAAAGATGCCAGCCCCGGTTTTGAATGTCCTCCACCAGGTATTGCGTGGCGGCGGCGTAATTGGTGGTGTCAACCAGGTCAAACGCCAGTGCCAACACATAGCAGGCCTGGGTGTTGCCTTTGATACGGCCCTTTTTATCCACATATTCCTTATTGAAGGAAGTTTTTATCTGGTTATAAAGCTCGCGGAACCTGGCCACATCATCAGCTTTGCCCAAAACCTCCGCAGCGCGCCCCACCAGGCGTGTGGCGCCGGCGAAATACGCAGTATAGATGACATCCTTCGGGGTTTCGGCTTTGATGGAAAGCCAATCGCCAAAGCAATGGTAGTTCGTAGGTGGCAGCAGGTTTTCGTTGCTCCGTTTCTTGCAGAAGTCAATGAAGCGGACCATCGAATCGTATTGGCGCTCCAGGAGGCGCTTGTCGCCATAGACTTCATAAATGGTCCAGGGGCAAATCACCCCGGCATCCGCCCAAGCCGGGCCGCCGTCATCACCGGCGACTTTAACCGGGGCCACCATGGGGAATTGCCCATCGGCCCGCTGGCCATCGGTCAAATCGACCAGCCACTTGGAGAAGAAGGCCTGGACGTCAGTGTTCAAGGTGGCGGTGCGGACATAGACCTGGGCATCGCCGGTCCAGCCGAGCCGCTCATCGCGCTGCGGGCAATCGGTGGGGATATCGATGAAATTAGCGCGCTGGGTCCAAAGGATGTTGTTGTGCAGTTTGTTGAGCATGGGGTCGTTCGTCTCGAAACCACCCGCCAGCGCGGTGTCGCTGCTCAAAGCAATCCCGGTGATGGTGTCTTCCACCGGGGCTTTGGAGAGGCCGGTGACTTCGACATACTGAAAGCCGTGGAAGGTAAACCTGGGTTCCCACAGCTCCACGCCCTTGCCGTGGCAGAAATAAATGTCGGTGGCCTTGGCGCTGCGCAGGTTGGTGGTGTAAATGGTCCCATCCGGATTAAGGCGTTCGGCATAGCGGAGGGTGATTTGCTGGCCCGGGGCGCCCGTGGTCTTAAGGCGAACCACTCCGGCAAAGTTTTGCCCCATATCCAGCACGTAAACGCCCGGTTTGGTTTCTTTGAAAGAGACGGGTTTTAAGTGGGTGACCGTGCGCACCGCGGGGCCGGGGTGTGGCTGAACCAGCGGTTTGACTTCCGCCCCGGTGTTGACGGATTCCCATGCCTGATCGTTAAAATCGGCGACCGACCAGGCAATATTCGCCAGTCGGGCGTCATAAGTTTCACCCATCAGGATGTCGGCGGCCAAGGTTGGACCCGTGGCGGCTTTCCAATTGGCGCCGCTGGAAACCACCGTTTTGGATCCGTCTGCGAATTCGATCAGCAGCTGGCCGCGAAAACGAGGATTCTTCCCGTAATGCTCCCGTTTGTGCCCGCCACCGATATAACCGCAATACCAGCCATCCGCCAAAACCGCTCCCATGATGTTCCGGCCCGATTTGAGGAGCGGCGTGACATCGTAGGCCCGGTAATAAACACGTTTGTTATAGTCGGTCCATCCCGGGTTGAGGCGGTCATCGGAAACGCGCGCGCCATTGAGGTAGCAATCGAACCAGCCGAGGCCGGTGGCAAATAACGTGGCGCGTTTCAACGGTTTGGGGACTTGGAACAGGCTGCTGCGCAGCAATACCGGTGGCGGAGTGAATACCTCGGTGGCACTGAGTTGTCCCCAAGGCTGCACGCCATAGTCACCGATGACCCGGCAGCCAGGCCATTCGCTGGCGCCTATCTCGCGGGTATGCCAATTGGTTCCTGGCTGGTCCGTGGCGCGCCATTTGCCATCGGTGACCACTTGCACGGCTTTCTGGCCGGAAATTTGGACGATGAGTTTGGCGAGCAAACCGGCGGGACTTTCCGTGGCGTTTTCGACCTGGACGGTCACCATGTTTTCACCATTTTTGACGAAAGTGGACAGGTCGATCTGCTGGACGTTTCTCCAGCCCTCGTTGCCGGACTCAGTGGAGGCGGCCAGCTTGCCGTTGACGTTGAATGAAAAGCTGTCGTCGGCCGTCACCCATAAATCGGCTTTTTCCACCTTTTGATCCACCGGAAGCAGGAAAGTCGTCATAAAGACGCGGGCTGCCTTGGGGGCATTGGGTGTGGGATCGGCGGCAAACCAGATCCATTTGGCACCCTCCATGGGAGCCTCGGGAGTTTGCACCTGGCGGGGTTTGTCGTAGCCAATCCACTCGGCTTCCCAATTGGAGGCTTCCAAAAGGCCCATGCCCCAGAAAGCGGGCTGGCTCCACGGGGAGGGTTGGTCGTTTTTGTCCCAAACCTTGATCCGCCAAAAACAACGCTGGGCAGAGCACAGGGGTTGGCCAGCATAGGGCACCCCGATCGTTTCATCGCTCGCAATTTTCCCCGAGTCCCATAAATCAGCCAGGTTGCGTTTTAGCTGGTCAGCGCTGGTGGCCACCTGGATTTGGTAGGCAGTTTGCGCCTGGCCCCGTTGGGCGGATTCAACAATCCAGCTCAACCGTGGACTGAGGTCGCCGATGTTCAACGGGTTCACCAGGTATTCACAGCGGAGCCCGGATGGAAACAGGTTAGCCTTGGAGGCCGCCTGAACCGAAAACGAAAGGGCCAAACCCAAGGCCGCTCCCGTCCAACGCCGAAAGATGGAACTATTCAACTTCATAAGACTCACCTTAACAGGTTTACCGGGATTGTTGAAGATTCAATTGCAGGGGGATTTTTGCGGCTGGTTTCTCCTCGGATTTCAATTTGTTGCCATAACCAATGGTCACCAGGGAGGTGACCAGGATCGCCAGACTGGCGAACAGCAGGGATTTGGTGCGCGAACTGGCGCCTTTCCACTCCTGCATCACAATCCCGAGCAGGGAGCTGAAAATGATCATGCTCGACATGAAAACGGTCCAGCCCGCAAAAGCGAAGTCACCGCTTTTGGAATCAGCAATCTTGTAGCAGATAAACTGAAGGCACCAGATGGCGCCGGCGGCGCCCGCAAAGATCAGGTTGTTAACCATGGGGGCATCCTGCCTGGTGTAATCACCCAAGGTTTTATTTTTCAAGTTCAAGAAAAGGCACCAAAGGGCGTTGACGGTAAAACCGCCCAGCAAAACCACCACCAGCACGGGAATCCCTTTCCAGGTTTCCTGGGTTCCCATCAACACCGCCCGGGTTTCAATGTCGGCGCCGGCGCCCAGGCCAAAGGCCATGCCAGCGCTCATGATGCCGGAAAAAAGGGCCACCAGGATGCCTTTTTTGAAATCGAATTCAGCGACGGTGGCCTTTTTCTGCGCCTCGGATAGCTCCCGCTCCTTGGACATGCCGGCGGCGCCGGTAACCACGATGCCCACCAGGGAGATGCCGACGCCAACGAGGGTGGCAATGCCCCAGTTTTTCGCCATCAGGGTTCCCAATTCACCTTTGAAAATGGGGGGAATGAGAGTGCCCGCGGAGGCGCAAAGACCGCATCCAACCGCCAGCCCCAAACCCACCCCGAGGTAGCGGATCATCAGGCCCCACGTCAATCCGCCCGCCCCCCACATGGCTCCAAACATGAAGCAACAGCCGAGGATGCTGGGTTTGGTGTTTTTGAGCAGGGTGATCAGGTTGGGCGAAACCGCGAAGGCCAGCAGCCAGGGAACCAGGATCAAACCCACCACGCTGTAAACCATCCAGTAGCTTTCCCAGGCCCAATTTTTAACCTTTTTGAAGGGCAGGTAGAAAACGGCGCCAGTCAACCCGCCAATAATGTAGAGCAACATGCCCAGGATGGGGGCGGCTTCGCTCGGGGTGGTCATATTCATATGCAGGTAATTCGATATTGGGTTTGATATAGAGGATCAAAGGGGGGGGCCGGCCCATGGGGCAGGCCCCCCAATACATCCGGATTATTGACGTTTGCTGGTCACCGCAGCCTCATAAGCTTTGACTTCTTCCATCCAAGCCATTCCCACGGGGACGTTTTGGGTGGTGCAATAATAATCCCAAACCGCGCCCAGCGGCAGAGTTTTGCACTCCTCCAGCAGGGCCAGGCGGGCGGTATGCTGGCCTTCCGCCTCCAGGCGGCGCAAATCATCGATGGGCTCGAGCATGGCCATCAAGAGGGCTTTGATCATGCACCGGGTGCCGATAACCCAGGCCGCGATGCGGTTGATGGAGGCATCGAAGAAATCCAGGCCGATATGGGTCCGGGATAAATAATCCCCGCGCACCAATTCCTGGGCGAGCGCGAGCAGGTCGTCATTCAGAATAACCACATGGTCACTGTCCCAGCGCACGCCGCGGCTGACGTGGAGCAGGATTTCGGGCAGGAACGAGAAAACGGCGGTGATTTTGTCGGCGAGGCTTTCCGTGGGATGGTAATGGCCGGCGTCGAGGCAGAGGAGTTTGTTGTTTTTGACTGAATACCCCAGGTAGAACTCGTGTGAGCCGACCGTGTAACTCTCAAAACCGATGCCAAACAGTTTGCCTTCGATGGCGTCGAGATTCAATTTTGGGCTGATGGATTGGGCGAATACCTTATCCAGTGATTCCGCCAGCCGTTCGCGGGGGCCTTTGCGGTCCACCGGAATGTCCTTATAGCCGTCAGGAATCCACACATTGGTAACGCACGGGGTGCCCAGGGCTTTGCCCATGGCGGCTCCGATTTTGCGGCAGGCGATGCCGTGTTCGATCCAAAAGTTTCGGATGCCCTTATCGCTGTGGGAAAGGGTGAAGCCATCGGCCGCCTTGGGATGGGCAAAGTAAGTGGGGTTGAAATCCATGCCCAAGCCGAGCGACTTGGCCCAATCAATCCAGCCTTTGAAGTGTTCCGGCCCCAGTTCGTTGCGGTCCACTTTCTTGCCGCCCACTTCCGCATAAAAGGCGTGGAGGTTGAAACGATGCTTGCCGGGGATCAACGCCAGGGCTTTTTCGACATCCGAGCGGAGCTCGGCCGGAGTTCGGGCCTTGCCGGGGTAGTTTCCGGTGGCGGCCAGCCCGCCACCCAATTCACCCTGTTTTTCAAAACCGCCGCAGTCGTCTCCCTGCCAGCAGTGGAGCGAAATGGGGGTTTTCGCCAGTTTTTTGACGGCGGCATCGGTGTCCACGCCTAGATCGGCGAAACGTTCTTTAGCCAGTTTATAGGCTCCTTCGATATTTTTTTTCAAATTACTCATAGGGCAATCGTTTTTGGATTTCCAATATTCTGCAATTTTAGCGGTTCTGGTCAAGCGCATCCTTGACGATCACGCCAAATAATAGCACAAAAATGCCAAAATGGTTCGGTGCGGTTGGTTTTGTTGAGAACTTTGGGTTTGGAATTGGAAGCGAGCGGGGAATGGCAATTGAGATTCGAACGTTAAAAACATCAGACTGGTTCCAGCCGGACGGAGTCCCCCTCGCCGTGGCCCGGCGCGATCCCCAGGAGCCGTTTGGGCTCCACGCCCATGAGTTTGCGGAAATCGTCCTGATCACGGGCGGGCATGGGCTGCATATTACCGGAACCGAATCCTGGCCACTATCGGCCGGGGATGTTTTTGTGATTGGCGGTTCCCGGCCGCACGATTACCAAAACATGGAAAACCTCTGCCTGATCAATATTTTGTTCCAGCCGGAAAAATTGCTCCTGGAGATGGCGGATCTGGCCACGCTGCCGGGTTATCATGCGCTTTTTACCCTCGAACCCGCCTGGCGGGCGCGGCACCAGTTCAAAAGCCGGCTGCACCTGGCTCCCGCGGAACTGGAAGTGGTTTCAGGATTCGTGGATGAGCTGGATAAAGAACTGGCGGCCCGCCCGCCCGGCCACGGTTTTTTTGCCACCGTGGCGTTCATGCAGATCATCGGGTATTTGTCACGCTGTTACAGCCACACACCCAATCCGGATTCGCGCTCTTTGCTGCGGATCGGGGAGGCGATCAGCCACCTGGAAAAACACTATAACAAAGCGATTCACCTCGACGAACTGGCCGGCATAGCCCACATGTCCAAACGAAGCTTTATCAGGGCTTTTCAGTCGGCCTTGGGCATTTCTCCGATTACCCTCGAACCCGCCTGGCGGGCGCGGCACCAGTTCAAAAGCCGGCTGCACCTGGCTCCCGCGGAACTGGAAGTGGTTTCAGGATTCGTGGATGAGCTGGATAAAGAACTGGCGGCCCGCCCGCCCGGCCACGGTTTTTTTGCCACCGTGGCGTTCATGCAGATCATCGGGTATTTGTCACGCTGTTACAGCCACACACCCAATCCGGATTCGCGCTCTTTGCTGCGGATCGGGGAGGCGATCAGCCACCTGGAAAAACACTATAACAAAGCGATTCACCTCGACGAACTGGCCGGCATAGCCCACATGTCCAAACGAAGCTTTATCAGGGCTTTTCAGTCGGCCTTGGGCATTTCTCCGATCGCGTATTTGATCCAACTCCGGATGCAGCGGGCCGCCCATTTGCTGCGCCGCGACTCCGGAACGATCACCGAGGTGGCGTTCATTGTGGGCTTCAATGACAGCAATTATTTCACCCGCCAATTCACCCGCGTCTTTGGGATCCCGCCCCGGGAGCACCGGCGGCGGTATCATCGCGGGAAACATGATGCCAAGCCGGCCCCGCTGGGGAGTTGATTTAAAATAAGGCGGGTGGCCCGGGAATCCATATGACGATCGAATTCCATTGACAACTGAAGTGGAAATGGCAGAAATATTAACATGGTCCGCTATGTAACACATGCTGTCAGCCTGGCCGCCCTGCTTGGCCTGGCTTCGCAAGCCCGGGCGGAGGTGCGTTTGCATCATCTGTTTTCGGATAACCTGGTGCTGCAACAGGGAGTCACCGTTCCGATATGGGGGCAGGCCGATCCGGGCGAAAAAGTGACGGTGGAGTTTCGCGGACAGAAGGCCTCGGCCATCGCCAAAGACGGGATTTGGATGGCGAAATTATCGCCGCTGAACGCCGGTGGGCCTTTCAGCCTGAAGGTGGTTGGGCAGAACACCTTGGAATTGACCAACGTGGCGGTGGGCGAAGTGTGGCTATGCAGCGGGCAATCAAATATGGAATGGCCTTTAGCCCGGTCCTTCCAGCCCGAGGTGGACATTCAAGAGTCTGGCGATCCGATGCTCCGGTGCTTCACCGTTCCGAAATTGAAATCAGACGCGCCCGCCAGTGATATCCAGGGGATCTGGCAAGCCAGCAGCCCCAGTGCGGTCAGTAATTTTTCGGCGGTGGCCTATTATTTTGGGCGGTCTTTGCGGGTCGCGCGCCGGGTGCCTGTGGGATTGATCCACGCCTCCTGGGGCGGTTCGCCAGCGGAAGCCTGGATGAGCCGGGCGGCCCTGGCCGCCAGTCCGGAGTACCAGAAAACCATCCTGGATGCATTCCCGGGAGCCGTTCAGCGCTACCAGGTGGATTTGCTGCAATGGTCACAGGAAAAGTCGGATTTGGAGCAGGCCGGGCGGAAGCTGGACCGGTCGCGTCCCCGGGCCCCTTGGTCTCCCGGTGAATTATACAACGGAATGATCGCTCCGCTGAAGCCGTTTGCGATCCGTGGCGCCATTTGGTATCAAGGCGAGGCCAATGCCGATCGCGCCTGGCAATACCGGAGGCTATTCCCGGATTTGATCCGCAACTGGCGGCGGGATTGGGGCCAGGGTGACTTTCCGTTTTTAGCGGTCCAGCTGGCGCCTTGGGACCGGGATTTGAAAAGGCCGCTGCCGGCCATCACCGCTGCTCCTGGTGAAAGCACCTGGGCTGAACTGCGGGAAGCGCAATTGCTGGCTGCCCAAACCATGAAAAACGTGGGGCTGGCGGTCATCACGGATTGGGGAGAGAAGGACAACATTCATCCTGCCCACAAAGCCCCGGTTGGCGAACGCCTGGCTTTGCTGGCCCGCAAAATTGCCTACCGGGAGCGGTTGGTGGCCATGGGACCCGTGTTTCAACGGCAAAAAGTTGAGCAAGACAAGGTTGTGCTTCAATTTGGCGAAATCGGGCGCGGGTTGGAGTCGCGGGATGGACTGGTGAGTGGATTTTCCATCTGCGGTCCGGACCGGATATTCGTGTGGGCCAATGCGCGGATCCAAAAGAATCAGGTGGTGGTGCATGCTCCGGAAATTCCGCATCCCGTGGCGGTGCGCTATGGATGGGCGGATTACCCGGTGGCCAATTTATTCAACAAAGAGGGCTTGCCTGCCTCACCCTTCCGGACCGATAGTTTCCCAATGATCACCGCTCCCAAGCAAACCAAGTTTTGACCATGGGTTGGATCAGAACCATTTACGCTTTGGCGCAAGGCGCAAAAAGAGTGCTGGGTTCCGTGCCGGAAGCCAAGGCGGCGGCTTCACGGTGGCGCAACGTGCTTGAAAATGGGCGGAGCAGCCTGGCGGAGCGGGGCCAGGCCAAAGCCGAAGCGGGCGATGCGCAGGCCCAGTTTGATCTCGCCGAGCGGTTCCACGATGGCTTGGGGGTGGCGAAGGATTACTACCTGGCCGCTGAATGGTTCCGGAAAGCGGCCGACCAGGGGCATGCTCAAGCTCAATGCAATTTGGGAATGATGTATGTTATCGGGCGAGGTGTGGTGCGGAATCACGCCGAAGCCTACAAATGGCTGACCCTGGCTGCCAACAGCGGCCACGCCATCGCGCTGAAAATGCAGAAATCCACTTTGGAACGAATGGCCCCGGAGGAGATTGAGGAGGGCCAACGCAAGGTGGAAACTTTTTCACCTGAGCCAGCATCCCCAAAAGCAAACCGCCGGTGATTTTTTCACCGGCGGGAGCCAACCAACCAACCTAAACCAACCTATTTTAAATCTTCCTTCGGGAGATCCGCTTTCTCACTCACCGAACCAAAACCTTCTGATAAGTTGGAAAGGTGAACCGGCAAAATGTTCAAAAGAATTTCAAAATAATTTTCGGCGTGGCAGGAACAGCCAATCGGAGGCCTTATTGCGACTCTGGCTGGCCTGGCAATGGGTGGCAGCGGCCCTCTTTAAAGTGCTGCCAGGCAGGATGTTCTATGTTTCATTCTGGATGGGGTGGCGGTTTTTGAGGGAATGGGAACCCGCACCAGCTCGTCAAATGAACATTCAACAAAAGGAAAAGTGGGGAGCCAGGATCGCGGCAGAATGGGTGGGATCAGCCACCTTGGTTTGGATCAAGGGATCCAGTGAATAGGAATTGCTTGAAAACGTCTATCCTTGTGGAACATAACTGCTTCTATTAAGTTGAAGGTGGGAGTCAACAGACGGTGAAGGGATCGGATCGAGGGTGTGACTATGACAGGCACTGGCTGATGACCAAACTGAAACCGGTTCCGCGAGGAATCGAAACACGGAGCGACCTATGAAAAAACCGACCTGGCTGGCGATAATATTTCTACTTTTGAGCGGAATGGTGGGATTGGTTTTGGCGCAGACTGAAAATGCCGGCCCAGCCATGCCCCTCGCGGGAGCCGAGCCTGGCTCTGGCAACCCTGTCACCAGCACGGAGGAGGCGGCTTCCGCAACCGAGCAACCAGTGGAGGCGGAACGTGTGGATGGCAAATTGGTTTCTCCTGGGCTGGCAGAGATAGTAAAACTGGCGCAATCCAATTTGGACGAAAAGGTGGTGATTGCCTTTATTGAAAACTCCAATGTTCCTTACCAACCCACCTCTGAGGAGCTGCTTTATTTAAACGATATTGGCCTCTCCCCCAATGTTGTGACGGCTTTGATCAAGCGGGGGAAGGTTTTGCGGGAAGAAGCCAAACCAATAGTGGGAAATGCGCCTCCAGCCGAGCCTGCCAGGCCCAAGGCCCTCCAGCCCGCCACGCGTAATCCCGTGAGTTCGGCTGCCACAGCCATAGTGGAAAGCACTCTCACGGAGACCGTTGTGGAAACGACGTCCCATCCGGAAGCCGTGGCGGCAGCCGAAACCGTGAGCGAGTCGCCGGCCTATTTCTACGACAACCTTGCTCCTTATGGGACATGGGT
Organism: uncultured Verrucomicrobiota bacterium; assembly: GCA_964409245.1. GTDB lineage: Bacteria > Verrucomicrobiota > Verrucomicrobiia > Limisphaerales > UBA1319 > CAIMWS01. The sequence continues at coordinate 5,500 of CAYPCQ010000034.1, read as the reverse complement.
CAATATGCCGGAATGTGGCTGGGTTTGGCAGCCATCAGTCGCCGTGCAGAATGCCACCTGGCGCCCATATTTTGACCGCGGCCACTGGGTTTATACAGATGCCGGATGGTATTGGATGTCCGATTACTCCTGGGGTTGGGCGCCCTTTCATTATGGCCGATGGTGGAACCATCCCCAACGCGGATGGCTATGGTTGCCGGGCACCACTTGGGCTCCCTCCTGGGTGTGTTGGAGACGAACCCCGGTTTACTGCGGTTGGGCTCCTTTGCCTCCCCAGGCGGTTTACGAGCCGGAGCATGGATTCGTTTACCTGGGGGGCCGGGTCGGTCCTGAATGCGATTTTGGGATCAGCCTGGGGCACTTCAGTTTCGTCCACTATAAGAACGTAATGGATCGGAACCTGCATTTATATTGTCTGCCACCGCGGCAGGTGCAGCCGGTTTTTGTGCAAAGCGTCGTCGTGAATAAATATGTTTGGGGCCGGGATAGGGTGGTTATGAATCAAGGTTTGGATCCCGCCCACATCAAGGCCTTTACCCGCGCGGAAGTCAAAGTGATTCCCATTCGTCCCGTGCCCCCGGGATCACCCGGGAAAGTTCGGGATCGTTTGGATCGCTCCGCGGGCGTTCTTTACCGTCCGCAATTGGCAGCTAATCCGCCCCCAGTTCCCCACCTGGCCCCGGGGCGTAATAGCGCCGGACCTGGACCGGGAATGAAACCGCCGGCCGCGGGAGATCGTGGATCCACTGCGCCACGCCCACCGCAAGGTGGAGTAGCAGGCGGTCCCGGAGGAGGAACTCCTCCTCAAAAAGGAAGCCCACCCGCAGGCGCGCCAGTTTCAGGGACAAGGCCGAATGCCGGAGGGATCGATATCTCCGGTGGCCGGCCACCATTGGGAGGTTCCCGCGGGCCGGGTGGCCCGGGCCAAACCACCAGTTCCACCGCTCCGCCAACGGCTTCTGATCGTCAGCCACCTGCCGTTGGAACCCGGCCTGTACCAGGCGGTGGCAATGCCGGTGCCGGCACGGCGCCAGCAGTTGGTTCCCGCAGGCCGGCTGGCCCGGGACAAACCGGCAGTTCCACAACTGCGCCAACGGCTTCTGATCGTCAGCCGGCCGCCGTTGGAACCCGGCCTGCACCCGGCGGCGGCAATGCCGGCACCGGCACGGCGCCAGCAGTTGGTTCCCGCAGGCCGGCTGGCCCGGGACAAACCGCCAGTTCCACCTCTCCGCCGCCGGCTTCTGATCGTCAGCCACCCGCCGTTGGGACCCGGCCTGCACCAGGCGGTGTCAATGCCGGCACCGGCACGGCGCCAGCAGTTGGATCCCGCGGACCAGGTGGCCCGGGACAAACCGCCAGTTCCACCTCTCCGCCGCCGGCTTCTGATCGTCAGCCACCCGCCGTTGGGACCCGGCCTGCACCAGGCGGCGGCAATGCCGGCACCGGCACGGCGCCAACGGTTGGTTCCCGCAGGCCGGCTGGCCCGGGCCAAGCCACCGGTTCCACGACCCAGCCAGCAGCGCCAGATCGCCAGCCTCCAGCGGTTGGAACCCGGCCTGCGCCGGGTGGCGGAGCCAGTAATCCCAGCACCGCCCCCACGGCTGGTTCACGAGCCACAGGTGGGGCGAATCCAAATCCAGTTTCAACTCAACCGCCGCCGGGAGGTTCGACGAAATCCCCTGGTTCCCCGCCAACCGCTTCCGCGCGGCCATGGCAGCAAACCATGCAGGATAATTCTCCCAAGCGGGTGGAAAGCCGGTCGGCGGCAAATTCGAGTGCGCCTCCCACGTATGGGGGAACGCGTATTTCCCCGGGTGGTTCCAGCTCTCCAGATGGTGGGAGCGCCACGCGATCCTATTCCACCGCTCCCGTGCGCGGTAGTGGCACCTCGTCCGGGGCCTCTGCTCCGTCCGTATCCCAGCCTTCATATCCGGCGTCCCGATCCGCGCCAGGATCCAGTGGATCCAGCTTTGGCACAGCGCCCTCGCGCACCTATTCGTCGCCCGGCGCGTCCTCCTCACCCAGCTACAGCCGGCCCTCGGCTCCCTCATCAGCGCCGAGCTACAGCACTCCTGCCACGGCTCCGTCCAGATCATCATCTCCGCCTACGGCTCCGTCGCGGGGTAACTCGCCCAGCATGGGCACTGATTCCTCCCGTTCCGCTGCCCAACCCAGCCCGGCCGCACGAACCGCCCCCAGTGCGGGCGGCAGCACGAAGGATCCCAAAGAAAACCAGGATCGACGCCGTTAGAAACTTGGTGTACTATTGCGGCACATGAAAAAACATCGTTTGGTCTCGATGGCTTTGGTGGTGATGGGTGGCTTGGGTTATTTGCAGGCCCAGGAAGCGGACGATATCCTTTTTTCGACCGGATTTGAATTGGAGGAAGGCTACGATCCGGGCCTGACGCTGGCCGGCCAGAATGGCTGGCTGGCCCATGGGACGGGTGGCAATGGACTGGTGGCAAACTATTTCCCCGGCCAAGGGCAGCAAGCTTTTGTCGGTTTTACGGCTCCGGAGCCTGGCGATAATTTGCTGAACGTGTTTTATCCGTTCAACCTGCCGGGGAATGCCGATTTGTATTCGCGGCTGCGGCTCAGCACCACCATGCTCATCGTGGATTCCGGAAACCAGCATTACGATGATTTCCGCTGGAGCGTTTACAATAGCGATGGGATCAAGCTCTTCTCACTGGATTTCGACAACCGGGATCTGGCCATAGGTTATATATTGGACAACGATCAATACGTGATCACCAACGCCCGTTTCCAGACCAACACGGTTTACGGCCTGTCCATCGACATGGACTTCAACCGCAATGCCTGGTCCGCCCGTCTGGATGACCAGCCAGTGGTGCTCTCCGCGCCCATTGCCACGCGGGGTCAAGCCCTGAACTTTGGCGATGTGGATGCGGTTTGGTCCATTCGCAATCCCCAGCGGCCCGGTGATAATTACATGTTGTTCGATAATTTCAAATTGCTCTCCCTGCCTCCGGAGCCGCAGCCGAAACCTTTGCCCAGCCTGGCCGTGCTGGCAAAGCTGGAAGATGGTTCATTCCTTTTGAGCATACGGGGTGAGCCGCTGGCCACTTACGCGGTGGATGTGACCACCAATATGGTCCATTGGATTCCGCTGGAAACCAACCGCACCACCGCCGAAGGGGTTTTCCTCTACAAGGATGTGACCGCTTCGGTTTTTCCCTCAAGCTATTATCGCGCGCGCGCCACCGAAGCGGCAGCCAGCGGAAAATAGCCGGGCCGGATTGATCCTGTATTGGCTGCCGCAGGCAAAGCCGTGCATATCTCGCCGGAGCCGTGCGTTTTGCAATGACTTCCATTTTTCATCACCCATGATCATCAGCCGCCGTTCCTTCATCGCCGCCAGCCTGGCCTTGGCCGGTGGCAAGTCGCTCGGGGCCATCTGTGCGTTCCCCCAAAGCCGTTGCGGCGTGGCCCGCCAGTATCACTGGTCCATTTCCACCCGGGCCTTGGAAAAGGATCCGGAATTGCTGGACATAGCCCGCCAGGCCGGTGTTTCGGAAATCTGGCTGGCGGCTTTTTTTTACGGCCACTGGCCTTTCGCTCAGGAATCGCTTGGCCAATGGGCGAAACGGATTCGCCAGCTCGGGATGGCGGCGCAGTTGATCAACATTCCGCTGGGGCATCCCATGATGAATCCCGGAGCTCAAAAAGGGGGCTCCCTGGCGGCTGAGTTCACCCTGAACAGTCCGCCCGACCATTGGCGGCTGGGGAAAACGGAGTCCGGCCAGCCTTACAGCGGAGTGTCCTTGCACGAACCGGCCACCGCCGAAAACCAGGATGCCTTGAAGCGGCTGAAACATTTGCGCGCGGAACGGCTTTTCCTGGATGACGATTTCCGCCTGGCCATAAGTCCCGGCCGGATCGGTGGCTGTTTTTGCGATTGGCACCGGGAGCGGTTTTTGCACAAACACGGCTGGAATGGGCAACACTGGGAGGACTTGCTGCAGGAGATCAAGGACCGGCGTTATTCCAGGTTGGTGAGGGCCTGGGTCACGGATACCTGCGATGACCTGACCCACTCTTTCCGTGCCCAGGCCGCCGCCGCCGCTCCGGAAATCCAGCTGGGTCCCATGATCATGTTCATGGGTTCGGAAAAGGCTGGGATCCGGCTCACGGATTATGCGCGGGTGCCGGCCAGGGTGGGGGAGGGGATGTTTGACGACCGGTCGTTTGGAACGGCCAAAGGCAAAACCGACGAATTATTCAGCGCGCTGTTCCATCGCCGGTTTATTTCCCCCAGCTTGAGCTGGAGCGAAACCACCGCTTACCCATGCGACCAATTATCCGCCGATCATATGGCCGCCAAGCTGGTCGTTTCCACCCTGGCGGATGTGCGCCACACCCTGTTCATGAGCGGATTGGATCCGTTCCCCAAGGCCCATTGGGAGCGGCTGGGGCCGGAAATGCGGCGCCAGGCCAGCTTCCACAAAATCCTCGCCGGGCACCGCCCGAGGGGGCCCTTCAAGCATTATTGGGGGGAGCGGGAGCGGTGGGTTGGCGATGACCGCCCGTTCAGCCTGTTCCTGGCCTCGGGCGTGCCTTTTGAAGTGACCAGCCAGCCAGCCGTCGGCGGATGGACCTTTCTGGGGAATTTCGATGCTCAAGCGGTTTCCGAGGGGCAACTGAAATCCCGCGGCACTGTTTTCATTTGCCGGCCGGAAGCGGCCGGGGCGGCCACCATTGGGCGAGCCGTGCCCGAGAGCCTGGAGGGCTTGTTTGAATTCAAGCACCAGCTCCGGCAGCAATTGGCCCCAATACCCCACCTCCTGGAGGACGTCCCCGCGGTGTGCGCCTGGTATCCTGCCGCGCGGTCGGTTTTGTTGTGGAATTTGACGGCCGGAAAGCGGACCTTGACCGTCACCCTGAATGGCCGGCAATGGCCGGTTGAGGTTGACCCGCTGAGTTCTGAATTGCTCACCCACTCCGCATTCTCACGCTCCCGGTGATTATAAAAATCGACTGTTCTCGTAATGGCAGGTGTGCTATAACGATGTATGGTGAGAAAACGGCAGGCATGCCATACAAATATGAAAAAGCTCAAAAAAGACGAAATCTACGATAACCTTGGCAAATTTTTGCGGGGCAAGGGGATTGAACTGACCGACGGATCTTTTTCCTCCCGTTTGCGCCAGGGCTGCTCCATCCTGACCAGCAGCATCAATTTTGCCCAGGACAACCTTGGCAAAGCGAAAGCGCAGATTGATGGCAAGCTGGACCGGATGCGGCAGATCATTCACGATAAAACAGCGCCCAAGCCGGCCGCAAAATCGGCCACCCCCCCGCCCAAAGCGGAGGCCAAACCCAAACGTCCGGCTAAAAAGGCGGCTCCCAAAAAAACCGCCCCCGCCAGGAAAAGCAAGGCCTCCGGCTCAAAATAGGGACTTCAATCCCCCGCCAGCCAATTCTTCGGGTGTGAGAAAAATAAATTAACGAACCGGGGAAAAACGCAAAAAGGCCT
>CAYPCQ010000033.1:0-71009 GCA_964409245.1 uncultured Verrucomicrobiota bacterium | reverse complement strand
CAGCCCCGAAGGGGCGGTCCTAATCCAGCCCAGGGCATCGCCCTGGGTGAACCGCGCAATGATCCATCATCAAGCCCTGAAAGGGCGGCATAATCGAACGGAATGAAACACCAGCGCGCCAGACCCGCCTGCGTTGGCCGATTCAGGGCCGATGGCATTGCGAATGCCCCACGTTATGCCGCCCTTTCAGGGCTTGGGTCGGGTTCTTCTACGCGTTTCCCAGGGCGATGCCCTGGGCTGGATTAAGGCCGCGCCGTTGGCGCTAAAGCAATCCCGATTTCGGACGTGCGGCGGCAACGCGCGCGCAACCTTTTCTGGGGCAATGAAACCTGAATTCAGCCCCGAAGGGGCGGTCCTAATCCAGCCCAGGGCATCGCCCTGGGTGAACCGCGTTCTAATCCATCACCAAGCCCTGAAAGGGCGGCATAAACCAACCAGCACCGTGGCATGGCCGACAGGCCCATGCCAATCACGCGGAATTGATTTGGCCGCCTTGTGAAATAACAACCCACAGCATCCATAATCCAGAGGGAAATGCCAGCAATCTGGAATAAATGCAATTGATGGATGGCGTATGCTGCTTGACGGCCGGTTGAATCCCATTTAGTATCTCCATCGTTCACCCGTAGTGTTTAGTGAATTAACCGATGCACTCAGTAAAACCATAATAAAAAGGAACAGCATGAGAAAAATCAGTTCAAACCGCATTTCCCAGCTGACTCGCTGGGGTTTGCTCGCCGCTACAGCGTTTTCGCTGGCGGCCGTCTCCCAGGCCACTGCGGCCGGGGTTCCCGTCCTCCAGACCAAGGATAAAATTAAAGGTTATCCGGGCGAGGTACGCAACGGCTCGTTATTTACGGCGGATGCCGGAGGCCATACCGGCAAAGCCGGCGATACCGCCATTGATTTTGGCAGAGGCACCGGCCCGGTGGTCATCCAAGATGCCACTTTCTTGAACGATACAGCCAAGAACGATGAGATGACTTTCTCGATCTGGATCAAGAAATACGACATCGCGGACTCCTCCGTGTTCTGGGCGAATGCTACTGCCAGTGGCCGTGGCTGGCAGGTGCATAGCCCTTGGAGCAATAACAACATTTATTTTGACACCTCTGGTTGTTGTGATGGGGCCACTCAGCGCATCAACGGGGATGTGGCCAATCTGCCCGATTATCAGAACTTTGGCGCCACCACTGATTGGTGGACCAACTGGCACCATTTTGTTTTCACCAAGAAAGCAGATGTCAAACGGATCTGGATCGATGGCGTGGTCTTCCTGGAAGGCTCCAGCACCGCAGTATTGCCGCAAGATTTCACCAGCCTTTATTTGGGTTCGGATGGCTCCGGTGTCAGTCTGATGCACGGCTTGATCGATGATCTTAGCATTTACGGCACAGCGCTGGAAGAGGCTGACGTCCAAAAGCTGTTTACCGGCACCTTGCCGACCGCGCTGGCGTCCACCACGAAACTAACCGCCTTTTGGGACTTCAATGACGTTCCCGCTGAAGGCGCGTTCACGAGCATCTTGCCCGCAGACAAAGCCACCGCAGCCGCACCCAACTTGATCCAGATTGTTCATCTGGATGGAGGCGTCGTATGGGATGCTTCCAAAGTCAGCTTGAAGGTGGATGGCGCCGATGTGGCGGTCACCTTCGTCAAAGATGGCAAAAAAGCCACGGTGAGTTATGTTCCAACTCCGCTTTTTGAGACACAATCGAAGCACACGGCGACGTTCACCTATCCCACCGCCACCGGCACCGCCAGCTTTGACTGGACCTTTACTGTGGGCGGTTATACCAAGGATAAAGTGGCTTCCCGAATAGGTATTTTGGCAGGAACGGCCAGCTTTACACCGGGCGGCGGTGGATTCTCCGGCAAGCCGGGAGACTTCGGCATGGATTTGAGAAGCAATGCCGGTGGGTCTGTTTCCGTCCCCAGCGGTGCCTTCCTGAACGATGCGACCAAGAACGACGAAATGTCCTTCTCCTTCTGGATGAAAAAATATGGTATCCCCAGCGATTCAGTATTCTGGGCCTATTCTCCCTCGAGCAACAACGGGGAACGCGGCTGGCAAGCCCATGTTCCGTGGGGTGACAGCACCATCTACTTCGACACAGCTGGCTGCTGCGATGCTGCCACTCAACGCATGAATGCTAACATCAATACCTTCGCCGATTATACGGGTGATGCTGGATGGTGGACTAATTGGCACCATTTTGTTTTCAGCAAGAAAGCCGACATCAAACAGATCTGGATTGACGGCAAAATCTTCTATGAAGCCAGCAATACTGGTCTCTTGCCTACGGATTTTTATCGCCTCCAAATCGGTGCCGATGCCTCCATTGTCGATGATTTCGCGATTTGGTCCAAACAGTTGGTTGAGGCCGATATTAATAAGCTCTTCACTGGGACAGTTCCCACCACCCTGCCCGCCGCCAATGGCCTGATGGCTTATTGGGATTTCAACGATATCCCGGTTGATGGGCTTTTCACCTCCTTCACACCTGCCGATGGTAACACCACTGCTCCGCGTAATCTGGTGGAGGTGCAGCACTCTGATGGCAGCACTCCTTGGGATCTGACCAAGGTCAGCCTGTCGATCGATGGGAAAGTAGCCTCTACTGCCACCGTAACTCGCAATGTGAACCTGGTGACCGTGAAATATGTCCCAAGTCCCGACTTTGCGATGATGTCAACTCATACCGCATCCCTCACCTATCCAGTCGCGGCTGGTGGCACCAAGACGATCCAGTGGTCCTTCACCGTTGGGATGTATACCAAAGACAAACTGCATAACTACGTTGGAGCTCTGAATGGGGTTGCCAAATTCACTGCGGATGCCGGCGGCAAGAGCGGCGTTCCTGGAGATTATGCCATCGACTTCACCAGCGCCGGTGCTGGCCAGTCAGTTTATATTGACGATGCAAACTTCTTGAACATTGCTGGCACCAACGATTCGTTCACAATCGTGGCCTGGCAGAAGCTATATAACGTCGTAAGCTCGGCGCTCTTCTGGGGAGTTTCGCCAATCTCCAACGGTTCCACCCGCGGCATCGGCACCCACGCCCCTTGGAGCGGTGGCACCCTGTATTTTGACACAGCGGGATGCTGCACGGCCGGTTCCCAGCGTCTTAACGCAGCTATCACCACTTTCCCGGATTATTCGGGAAATGACACTTGGTGGACGAATTGGCACCACATCGCTTTCGTGAAGAATTTGGGCACGAAGGAAATCTGGATTGATGGTGTTCTGTTCGTTCAAGGCGATGGCACAGCTAATCCGTTGCCAACGGATTTCACCGTGGCTTATTGGGGCTACGATCCGCCGGATAATGCTTCCATGCACGGTCTGCTGGACGAAGCGGCGGTCTATGCGACCGCGCTGGATGAAAGCAATATCCAAAAATTGTTCAAAGGCACTTCCCCGAAGGATTTGGCCTCCTCGACCCAAATCCTGGCCTACTGGGATTTCAATGACGCCTACAAGCCGGTGACAGCCGTCACCCTGAGCTATGCCAAGGCTGGCGCCACCCTTACGATCACCTACACTGGCAAACTGCAGGCCAGCGACAGCGTGACCGGCGCTTGGACCGATGTTGCGGGCGCCACCAGCCCGTTCGCCGTGACCATCCCGGCCACCGGCAACAAGTTCTACCGCGCCGCCTCCCAGTAGTCCATTGAGGGTTCGCGCAATCATAAATTAAAATCCGCAAGGGACCGGTTATACCGGTCCCTTTTTTCGTGCTGTGCTATAAGGCCAGGCGTTCGCTGGCAACCTTCCCATCGCGCAGGCCGAAGTGGCGGCCATAGCCCGCACCAGAACATTCAAGGGCATAGCTGGGATTGTGCACCGGCCAATCCATTGCCAGCCATGAAAGGCCGGAATAAACTGTGGCATTCGCATTTCAATCCGCCCCGAATGGCCCAACGCAGGCGGATCTGGCGCGCTGGTGTTTCATTCCGTTCGATTATGCCGCCCTTTCAGGGCTTGCGGAGGATTATGGTGCGGTTCACCCAGGGCGATGCCCTGGGCTGGATTAGGACCGCCCCTTCGGGGCTGAATTCAGGTTTCATTGCCCCAGAAAAGGTTGCGCGCGCGTTGCCGCCGCACGTCCGAAATCGGGATTGCTTTAGCGCCAACGGCGCGGCCTTAATCCAGCCCAGGGCATCGCCCTGGGAAACGCGCAGAAGAACCCGGCCCAAGCCCTGAAAGGGCGGCATAACGCAAGGCATTCGCAATGCCATCCGCCTCGAATCGGCCGCCGCGGGCGAATCCATCCTGCACGCGGTAAACGAGCAGGTGTCCGCCGCGGATCTGCTCGAGGACCAGGCTGAAGTGCAAACGGCGGTTAAGCACCGCCTAACGAACCACGCAGCCAGGTGCGGGCGGCTTGCAGGAAGCGGGCGGAACTTCCGGCCGGGTTCGCCGAAGGTGCCGGGTTGGTCCCGGATCTGGCGGCGCGGCGCCCGGATGCGGATGGTATACATGCATCCTGCTCTTGAATCGAAAAGTCCGCCACCGGATCACGGGCGCGGCCTTATTATTGCGAAATCGGCTGAATGGCAGGCCCGGTGGGGGCCAACTTCATCAGGACTGGCTGGCGGCCGTCGCGCTGCCATCAGTCAAGCCAGCCGGATCGGTTGCCTGGCGGCGTGGCAGGAATAGGCGCATCAGAATGGAAACCGTGATGAATGGAAGAATCAGCAGTGCGGCAGCCATAATCCAACCTTCGTTTCCAGAAGGTTCCATTTTGTAGGTGGTGAAGCCGCGCAAACTCTTGGAGAAAAGCTGGCCGCCGATGACCACATTCCAACGCATGGCCGCCACCCCGATCAGGATCAGCAAGCCGCTGAGGAAAAACATCCCGCCCCGCACGCGGGCGGGCAATCGTTTCGGGAATACCTGCGCATAAAAGAGCATCAGCAGCGGGGTGATCGTGCCCGCACAAAGCTGAACCACCAGCAGGGTGTAAAAGAGTTTTCCCGAGGCCAGCGTCTTCAGGACGGCGATCGATTCCTCCGCCTCGTACAGGCGGTGCACCCAGTCCAGGGTTTCGAGAGAGGCATCCAGGACCAGCGCGTAAAACAGGAATTTACCCATGGCTTCCAGGCAGGCGTAATCCTGCGGCAGCCGGCGGATCCAATTCAGAACCACGTATAAAACCAGGCACAAGGCCATGCCGGAAACGATGGCTGAAAAAATGAAAATGATCGGCATGAGCACATTGCCCCACCAGGGATTGGCCTTGATCGACCCGAAAATGAATCCCACGTAGCCGTGCAGCAAGAAGGCCGAGGGGATGCCCACCACGGTGATGATCCGGCTCATCCAATGGTCCACCTGCAGGGCAGCGGGCGAGATATCCGTCACACCCACGGTCAGGACGCGGTAGAGCAAACCGAGCAGCCCCGTCTTTTTCCGCGACCAGCAAACCAGATCATAACGGTATTCCAGCCAGAGTTCCAGCAGGAGCACGGCCATGAGGTACCAGGCGTAAACAAAGCCGAACATGGCCATGGGCGACTTCAGGTTCGGCGTGATCATGATTTGAAAAGACCGCTCCGGGTGCCCCAGGTGAAACAGCAGCGGCAACGGCGCGGCCAGCAAAAAAGCCAGGGCGGTAAGCAGGGCCATGCGGTAAACCGGTTCCAGGTCTTTCACGTTAAAAACGCGCACCAGCGAAGCCATGATGAACGCTCCCGCCACCAAGCCGGTGATGTATGGGTAGAGCACAATCAGCACGCTCCAGAGGAGCCGCGCTTCGTTGGGGTATACGTAACCCTCCACATGCGGCGCCAGTTCGATGGCGCTCTGGGCCAGTAGGATAGTCGTCATGGCATCATCTCACTTCAGTGTCCAATCCAGCGTAAACCACCCGGGGCTCCGTTCCCAAGTGTGGCTTGAGGGTATGCACCTTGTTTTGCCGGATGAATTTTTGGATGGGGTCGTCGGGCAATGGGTTTTTCAGATCCCCAAAGATCCGGCTTTGGGTGGGGCAGACCTCCACGCACGCCGGTTTCAGGCCGCGGGTAATGCGGTGGTAACACAGCGAACATTTGTCGGCCGTATGGGTTTCCGGATTCAGGAAACGGCAGCCATAAGGGCAGGATTGGATGCAGAACCCGCAGCCCACGCAATAGGTCCGATCCACCAGCACCGCCCCATCGGGGGCGTCGAAGGTGGCGCCCACCGGGCAGGATTGCACACAGGGGGAGTGCGTGCACAAATTGCAGAGTTTGGGAACGAAAAAGGCCTTGAGGATGTCGTCTTTGGGGATCTTGGCGGGCGTAAAGCCCGCGTAGCCGCCATTGGGCGAATCCACCGTGGTTTCACCCCGGATCACCCCCGAGCCGGGGGCCGCTTTGCGAATGATGTAACGTTCGATCCAGGTGCGGAAATAGTCGGGGCTGAGCGGAACCGAGTTTTCCGTTTTGCAGGCTTGCACACAAAGCCCGCAGCCGATGCATTTCTCCACGTCCACCGCCATCAGCCATTTGTGGCGGTGGGGGTTGTAATCCTTCGGCGCGGGGTTGTCCGCCAGCAGTTTTTGCACTGCGGCTTTGGCCTTGGCGGTTCCCGGCAGCACAGCCAGGGCGGCGAGCGCCCGGCCCCAAGCCGCCAGAGCTTTCCGGCGGGTCACAGTCGATCTCATTGCGTTTCGTTGGGTTGATGGGGTTTGTGGCATTCAAAGCAGTTGTTCCCGGTGAAATGGTCGTCCACGTTGATTTGTTTGTGCCAGGCGGGGCGCGCAGGATCGGCCCGGTGGCAGCGCAGGCAGAGGCTGTCATCCAATTTCCCGGTTTTGGTTTTCGGATCCTGCCGATGCCCGGGGCTGGGCCCGTGGCAGGCCGCGCAAGCCATGGCTTTATGCGACCCTTTGGCCACTGCCGCCTGTTGCGGCGCATGGCATTTCTCACACTCCGATTGGCCCGGGTATAATGGCTGGCGGGCCGCAATCTCCTGGATCGCTGCGCCCCGGAACCATCCATATTGGCCAAAGGATTTGGGGGTTAACACGTGGCGGGCCACCGTGTAAAAGCCCACAATGCCGGCCGTCAGCAGCAACAGCCTGGCGACTTGGGACGGCATCCGGAAAGGGGATTGCATGGCGGCTGGTTCCGCTGGCCTGGTGGAATCTCTCCGGTTCTCAGGAACATCAGTTTTCACGTGCTAAAAAAATGGGATTGATTGGTATTGGTCACCATATTAGGGATTTGCGCCGGTGATTCAAGAAAATAATGCAGTTAATTAAAAAACCTAAGATAAGCTGTGTTCGTGCAGCAGGGAGGGGAATGATTGTGCCGCAGATTAATGCGCCAGCCACAAAGGGCGGCATGAGTCCTGGCCTGATCGGGATAAAGGATAAGCGGCCAAAGCTTTTGCGCAAAAAGGTCCGGCAAACAGAAACGGTTCCATGGTCAGCACCAGGCTGAGGCAAATCCGCCCGCCCGCTATTCCGAAGGCCATCAGGATCCCCGTTTTGCTTGAGGATTTGGGGTGCACGATCCGCACTTGTCCCGAGGTTGTGGATTGGGATTTTAATGGCCAGACTGCCGGATGGACGGTCCTTCAAATCCGGCTTATCCCTGACTCAGGCCAGTAACCCTGCCCCTGCCGTCCGATTTTCCGGGTGCTGCCGAGGCAGCCCTTGGTCCGTGGTGCAAGAGGATGGGAGCGGGCGGGATGGAGGCATTGTATTCCTGCTCCACGACATCCTTGAATTGGCACAGGGAATGGTTCCACAGCACATCGTGGACAAAGGCCGGGAAAAGCCACCGGAAGGCATGCCAGAAAGCCCGGCTGAGCCAGCCGCTGCCCCGTTGGAAGTTGAAGGCCACATAGATGGACAGGTTGCAGGACTCCTCCGTGAGCTGCTCAATTTCAAACAGGAGCACGCCGCCGCGGGCGAAGCCATCCCGCACCCGGTAAACGATCAGGTGCCCGCCGCGGATCTGCTCGAGGACCAGGCTGAAGTGCAAACGGCGGTGGAGCACCGTGTAGCGGATCACGCAGCCGGGTTCATTCGGACGCCCAGCGGTGCGGGCGACCCGCAGGAAGCGGGCTTTGAGGAATTTCCGGCCGGGTTCGCCGAAAGTGCCGAGCTGGTCCAGGATCTGGCGGCGGGGCGCCAGGATGCGGATGGTGTACATCCGCTCGAATTCCAGCCGGTTCGGGACTGCAATATCCGATTCCGTGATGAGCCGCGCGAACTCGGCCCGCTTGCCCTCCAGGCGTTCCCGGGCCACCCCGGTGGTGAAGCGGCCGAAGCCCCGCCAGTCGAGGCCGAAGAGGCATTCGGTGAAGTAATTCCGGAGGGTGAGCAACAAGCCATTGGTGAACACCAGCCAGACGGTGGTGGGGTGGATGGCGGAATAGAATATGTCCTCATACTGCGCGTCACCGCTGGCGATCTGCCACAGCAGCCTTTTGAGCCGGCGCTCCCCCCGCCACGAGTTTTTCCGCTCGGTGATCACCGCCTGGTATAGCACCCGGCTGAGCATGGGGGAGCTGAAAAAAATCCGGTGCAGCCGGAACACCACCGCCGCGAACCGGTTGTCCCGGCGGAACCGCTCGATGGCCGGCAGATAGCCTTGGGCCAGGCTCTGGATATCAATCCCCGCCTCCAGCGCCGTTTCGGCCAGCGCCCGGGCCGTTTGGCAGGCCGAGAGAATGCCGTCCTTGTATAGCCGGGTGGTGGCCAGATCCCCAACGACCGCCACCCGGTCGGCGAACGGGTGGCGGGCGGTGCCCACGACCATCGACGGATTGCAGCAGCAGGCCATGCGGGTGTGGTCGCACCGGGCCAGCAGCCGGTGAATGTGCGGCTGTTCCAAAAACTGGCTCAGGATCCGCTGGTAATCCGCCTCGGTTTTGGCTTGGTCCACGCTGCCGCCCACCAGCACCACGGTGATGAAGCCCCGCTTGGGAATGATGGAGCACATCTCCAGGCGCAGCATCCGGGAGCCGTATTCGGGGAAATGAATCTGGCCGTCCAGGCTGGCCAGCAGGTGGGGATCCGCCTCCAATTCAAAAATCAGCGTCCGGCGCAGCGCCGGCGGCACAAAGGCGGGCATCAGCCGCCGGATCGTGTCCAGCAGCGGGATGCCGTGGTGCACGCAGGAGGCCATTTCATTCACGCCGGAGGCGAACACCACGAAGTCCAGCTCGGTCCATTGCGTGCCCGCGCTGGTTTTGTGGCCCAGGAGCGGCCGGCCGGCGGGCGTGAAATCGGCGCCGGTGATTTCCGCGCCAGCCAAATGGGCGCCCGCCCGGATGGCCTCATCGAGCAGGAAGGCGTCGAAGCTGGCCCGGCTGTTGGGCCGGCCAGCCGGCCGTGATCCCCGGTAAACCGCCAGCATTTTCCGGTCCTCGGGCACATGGAATTCGATATTCTTCCAATGCCCTTCGATGGTGATCGTCCGGACCTTGCCTTGCACGATGCTTTCGGGCACGGCCAGGCCTAATTCCTCGAGGGTATCGATCAGCTTCGGGGACAGCCCTCCGGCGCAATAATTGCAGCCTTTCCAGTTGGCGCCGGGGCATTGGCTGGCGGTGGCGTTGCTCCGGCGCCGTTCGAAGATGTGGAGCGAGAGATCCAGGCCCAGCTCCCGGGCCCGGTTCAGCAGGTGGATGGCGAAAAAGGCGCCCGCCGGACCACCCCCAATCACCCCGATCCGTGAGCCATTCGCCAACGGCAGCCGGTTTGGATTTTCTCTCGGTTTCACGCCCTGCTCGCTCCGCCGGATCAGTTGCGGGCTGTTCCAAGACCGCCCGGCGGGATTGATTAATATAAGGTAATTTACTGTGAATAATTAATCAATTTAAATCAGCCGACGCCACGGAATGGCCCTGGGCGGCCCTGGCTTCACGGCTCTGCGCGCGCTCGGGGGGGGCTCCAGCCACCCGTTGCGGCGGCGGCAGATTTATTGGTTGGCCAGCCTGAGGTTGTCCAAGTCGCAGCTCGTGCGGGTGGCGGCCATGCTCACGAATCCCAGCCAGGTCAGCTCGCGGAACGCCGCGCTGGGATGGCGGAGGCCGCGGAATTCACGTGCCGCCTGGCCGGGCAAGGCCACCCGGAGGGTCCAGGTTCCATCCGTGCCGGATCCCACTTTGGAAACCACTTCCAGGTGCACCCACTGGCCCAAGGGGATGTTCAGCAAAGCGGTCCCGGCCACCGAAACCCGGCCCTGCTTGATCCAAAAGCTGGGACCGGTCTGGTAGGCGGCGGTGCGCCAGTCCCGCCATTCGTGATACATATCCGTGGCGGCTTCCACGCGGATATCGAAGCCGCAGGTGGTGGCGCCTTGCCGGTGATAAGGCTGGTAGTAAAAGTGCGGATTGAAGACTTGCTGCAGGCCGGGGGCATCGGTGATCCGCAGGCAATTCCGGCCTCCGGCGGCGGCCGCGTTCGTGACGGCGATGCTGTCTCCCTTGCTTTCGACCGATACCACCGCCAGGGGCGGCGCGGCGCCCAGGGGAAGCCATTCGAAATCCTGAAAAAATTGCATCGGTGGCGGGGCCGGCGGGGACTCCACCGGGCCATATTGAATGGAGCTGGCTTGGGCGATCCAGGCCGCCTCCCCATATGCTCCCGCGGCGGCCGTGTCGAAGGGCACAAACCCGGCCAGACGGGCCGGGGAGGCGCTGGCCAGCCGGAAATCATCCTGGGCCGGCGCGAGGAACAGCGGATCGGCGAGGCGGGAACCGCGATCCTGGCCGGCCTGCTGCCACGCCGCCAGGGAAAGGCCATTGAAGTCGATGCTTTCCCCGGTGGTGTTCCAGTAAAGGTTGCTGCGCATCAGGAAATGGTAGTCGCTCCAGGCGCCCGCGAGCAGGCGGCCACCAGACCAGTAAACCAGGTTGTTCTCGAAGGTGAAGGATTGATGGGATTCGGCCCGGGAACGCTGGATCTGGCCGTCCTGGCTGAAGGCCAGGATGTTGTTGGCCACCCGGTTGCTGGCGCCGTAGTGCTGGTGGTAGCCGCCAGTTTTGACCCGGTAAACCAGGTTGCTGGCCACGGTGATATAGCTGCTGCCTTCGTCATTGTATAATCCCCAGCCGCCCCGGCCGTATTGATCGTAGGAGAAAATGTCGTGCAGCCGGTTTTGGTTCACCGTGGCGCCCGGGGAAACGCCCAGCGTGTAAACGCCGCCCAGGTCGCTCAGCACGCCCCAGCCCAGGTGATGGATATGGTTCAGGTCAATATGGTTGGAAACAGCCAGGCTCGGCGCATAGCCCCATACCCAGCCCACCGAAACCCCGGTGTAAAAGAAATCGGCGATTTCATTGTGGGTGACCCAGTTGCCCCCGCTGTGGCCGATCCACACGCCGATGGCTCCGGCATGGATGCGGCCGCCCGCCCGGATGATGTTGTTATCGATCCGGATGCGGGTGGTGTGGCCGGAAGCGGCCGCCGGCGCGGTGGTGTCCCCGATCCGGATGCCTCCCGCGCCCAGGTCTTCGAGGCAGCAATGGGACACCAGGCAGTCGCTGGAGCCGTCGTGGAATTCCATGGCCCACGTTCCCACCCGGCTGACCGCCAAATCCCGCAGGGTGATGTGGCGCCCGCCGGTGACCGAGATGGCTGCCGGAATGGTGGTTTCAGCCTGGCCGTCCCCGTGGCCGGCGGCGGGCAGGACATATTGGCCATGGGTGAAGCTCAAACCCTGGAAAGTCACCCACTCGACATGGCGGTTATTGGCCGGTTCCCCCACCAGCCGGAGGAAGGGGGCGGCCGCTGGCGCATAGACTTCCGCCTCCCCCAGGTTTTCCCCGGGCAAAGGCAGGTAACTCAGCTGCCCGTCCCGGCTCAAGAACCACTCGCCGGGCGCATCCAGGGCCGCCGCGAAATTCTCCAAATGGAAACGCTGGTTGGAGCCCCAGGATAAGAACGCCCACGGCGCATCGCCGGTCAGGATCACCAGGCCGGTATTGGTGTCCACCGAGCTGATCCGGTGGCGGGAGGTCTCCCAGGAGTGGTAGGCCACCACGGTCACATCGTGCAGATTGGCGCCGTTGAGCTGGGCCAGCGCCTGGAGGGCGGCGGGCGCCGCCTGGAAAGCGCGATTGCCCAGGGTGGGGACCGGCTGCTGCATATAATGGTAAAACTGGTTGGGCGAACGCGCCCGGGTGGCCCTCCGGCCGTTGACCCAGAGTTGTTCAAAATACCAGGTTTGCCCGTTCACCTCGGGGAGGCGCGTGGTCCATATCCCCTGGGCGCCAGGCTGCCAGCCGGTGATCCGCCGGCCGCCGCTGAATACCGGGCGTGCGCCGGGGGCCGCCTGGTAAACCACGGGCGTGGCTGGGGCGCCGCTGTCCAGGTAGCTCAAGACCAGCGGGGAGGCCAGCGCATACGCCCCGTCCGCCACCACGATGGAGGCCGGGAGCTCCGCTCCGCCTTTCAAACGCCAGCTCCGGCGGGCGTCACGCGCCCCGGCCAGGTCGGCGAGAGGGCCATCGGCGCCATCGGCGGCTGGCTGCTGGAAGCGTCCGGACCAGCCATTGCTGCCCCCGGGGGCCACATAAAACACATTGGTGCGGGCGGCCACCGCGCAAGTGGTGGACGCCGCCGCCAGCGGATGCTGGTCCTGGTCTTGAACCTCGACGCGCACGTTTACCTGGCCATCCGGCAGCGGTTGCGCCAGGGTGCCGGTGGCGGAGTGGGAGCCGAATTGCCAGGCCGTTTGGGCGCGCACGCCATTGATCCAGAGTGCGACCGGCAGCGGGGGGGCGGGCAGCCCGGCCAGGTTCAGGATGATCGCCGGTGAGTTGCTGCCCAGCAAAGCGCCCAGGGGCGGATTGGCCAGGGTGGCTTGGGGAACCTCGAAGGCCCGGAACATTTGCCGCGGGGAATCGCCCCGGGGTGGGGGAAGATCCACCCTCGCCGAGCCGGGCGCCAGGCTCAGCCAATTCGTCCAATCCCGGAGGTTGGTGGAAGCCTCGATCCCATAGGTGACTTCAGGCTGGCCTTCCAGCCAGACCCTTGGCGCTTGGGCGGAAGGCAGGGCAATGCCCAGCCGGGACTGGGCAGCCAGCGGGATCCCGGTGATCAGCAGCAGGGCCGCCAGCCAGACGATCCGGAATCCCGGCTTGCGCATTTTATTCCAGCGTCGGTTTGGGGATTTCACCACGCAGTTGGGCCAGGCCACCCTCCTGTTCGTAGACACCGTAGAACAGGGAACAGGAATCCAGCCACAGGGTGATCCGCCGCAGATCCTCCGCCGGCAGCTTCACGTTGTAATGGCCTCCGGCCAGTAATTTATACAAACGGGAGGCGCGGGCGCCGAATTCGCCCGGGGTGGTGCGGTACCACTTGGGATCGTTCCAATCACGCCCGCCGTAATTGTAGAATCCGAATTTGGGCGCCAGGCTGACATACGAGGCGAAATAGGTGGTCGCCACTCCGCCGCCTTGGAAGCGGACCTGGGCGCTGTCCAGCCGGGGCGCTTTGTCCGCCTTTTCGGCGTGGCAGGCCACGCAATGTTGATCCAGGACGGGCTGCACCAGCCGGGGATAGCTGAAGGGGGCGGTGCCGTCCGGTCCGGGAACGGGCCGCGAGGGCGGCCGGCGCATGGCCAGGGGGGTGCTGAGCGGAGCCGGGGGCGTCCCTTTGCGGGGTTCGTGGCAGCCCTGGCAGATACTGGTTTCACCGGGCTGGAATTGGGCCGCCGAACGCATGGAGGTGACCGCCAGCCCTTTTTCATCCAGGGCCTGGAAAAACAATTCCTTGCGGGCCGGCACCACGAAATAGGCGCTGCCATCTTCTTCCACCGGCACCTCGCCCACCACGGCCCGGGCCAGGTTCAGCGAATCGGAGGCTTGGGGGATTTGAATGCCGGTGTTGTGCCGCACCGCCGCGGAGGGAATGGACTGCGGGAAGATCTGGTAGATCCGCAAGGTCTTGATCTGCGTTTCGGCCGGCCACGGTTTGGTGCCTTGATATACGTTGACCACGCCTACGGTGGCTTCCGCGGCTTTCCCTTCCGGCGCCCGCACTGATTGATCAGGCATCACCGGCGGCCGCGGCGTGGGCCGCAGGGGAATCGGGTCGTGGCAGCCGATGTCCGCGTCCCGGTAAATCAACTCCCGGTTGCCGAAGCTGTCCACCAGGTAAAGGCCGTAGTTCCCCCGCTTGCCCAGGCCCGGCACTTCCATGGCGGGATCATAGGCGCACAGGTAATAGTTTTCGCTCAAAGGCCAGGCTTCGCCGTAGGTTTCTGATCCCCCCTGGCTTTCCGGGAATTGCACATCCGGCGTCAGCCGTTTGATGGGGGCCAGGCGGTCGTCGTCCTGCACCCGCGGATCAAAGACCACCAGGGAGCCATAAGCCTGGCCGTGGTGCGGCGCGGCGGTGGCCACAAACCGGTGCGATCCGGGGATGGCCCGGATGCCCAGTTCCATATCCGGCCGGGCGTTGCGGTAGGCGTAGTTCCCATGGATTACCCGGGGATCGCGTCCATCGGGCGTGATGGTCCAAGGGGTGTGGGCCGTCACGCCGTGGCGGTCCACGTAATCCCAGCGCGTGTAGATGATCAGGCCCTCCGGCGTCACGCTGGGGTTCCATTCGTTGGTCTCGTGGAAGCTCAGGCAGCGGATGTCGCTGCCATCAGCCGCCATGTCATACACCGTGTAGGTGGGGCAGACCCGCCCGCAGCGCAGGTAGCCGCCGCGCCGCTCGCTGACGAACGCGATGCGCCCGTTGGGCAGCCAGCAGGGATCGAATTCATTCCACGTCCCGTCCGTGAGCTGTTCCAAGCCGGTCCCGTCCACGTTCACCTTGAAGACATGGTAGCAGCGGCCTTCCGCCCAGTGCCCCTGGCTGGGGTCCGTATGGTGCCGGTGGCGGCGGTCACCCTGGCATTCGACATAGGCGAACAGCAGGGTCCGGCCGTCATAGGACAAATCGGCCGAGAGGAACGAGCCGCCCTGGGTTTCTTCGCCCCCCAGGTTGCCCATGGCGTCATACTGGATGTTCCACCAGCGCTGGGGGCCGCCTTCCAATTTCTGGCCGGCCAGCCGCCCCCGGGATACCACGCTGCCGGCCAGCATGTCCTTGACGGTGGGATTGGGGCCGAACGGATTCGATAGGATGTGCACGCCGCCGCCGGGCCGGGCGGCCATGCCGTAAAATTGGTCGCACATATGGTCCAGCAGCGCCCGGTGGCGCTTGAGGAAGACCAATTCCTGGAAATTCAGCAGCGGATTGGCAAAGGCCACCGCGCGGCGCAGCGCCAGGGCGCGGCGGAAGATGTCCCGCCGGGCCTCTTTATCCGCCTGGGCGTTCCGGGATTCGGCCTCCAGGCCCGCCAGCGACCGTTCGTGGCCGGAGAGATCCGGTGCGCCGGTCTGGTTCTTGAGATCGTTCAGCAAGGCCGCCGTGCGGCGCAACACGATGTCCAGCGGATCGCGGTCGGCCGCCGCGATGAGCGCCTCCGGGCGGAAAGTTTGGTCCGCCCGGGCGGTGAACTGGGCCCGCCGGGCCAGGTCATGCTGAAGCATGGCCCATTGCCGGGCCTCCTCGCCGGGTGGGTAAGCCGGGATTTCGTTCACGGCCTGGATCGTAAACGCCTGCAAGGCCAACAACAGTCCCGCCACGTAACCTGTGCTTTTCATATGTTTGAGCTTTCCCGCGGAGCGCGGCCGCCTGGGGCCTGGCCCGCGTGTTTCTTGTTCATGGCCACATTCAACAGGTTCGGCGTTTTTATTCAAGGCCGCGCTTGCACAATTTTCAGGCGGCCCACCCGGGCGCGGGCGGCCGGAATTCTTTTGCAGGTTATCCCGAAAACCGGGATCATGGGCGCATGACAATTATTACGAACCTGATCCGAGGCCCCTGGCTCCTGGTGCTGGCCTGCATCCTCCATCCCGGCCGGATTCACGGCAGCGACCTGAAGCTATGGTATGACCGGCCGGCGGCCCGCTGGCTGGAGGCGCTGCCGGCGGGCAATGGCCGGCTCGGGGCGATGGTTTTCGGCGGCGTGGCGCAGGAGCACATCGCCTTGAACGAATCCACCGTGTGGTCAGGCGCCCCCAGCCCGCGCCACGATAATCCGGCCGCGCGGGAACATTTGGCGGAAATCCGCCAGCTGATGTTCGCTGGCGAATACATCAAGGCGCGCGATCTCTGCGCCCGTTATTTGCTCGGCCGGCCCGACACCTACGGCACCCATCTGCCCCTGGCCAGCCTGTGGCTCGATTTTCCGGCGGGCGAAAAAGGCTTCCAGGATTACCGGCGGTGGCTGGATCTGGATGAGGCCATCACCCAGACCGACTATTCCCTGGGTGGCGCGATGTTTCATCGGGAGGTGCTGGTCTCCCATCCGGCCCAGGTCATCGTGATCCGGCTCACCTGCGACCAGCCCGGGCGGATCCGCTTCCAGGCCCGTTTGGATGGCGGCGCCTTGCCGCACGCGGTGCGGGTGGTGGATCCCCGCACGCTGGCCCTGAGCGGCCGCGCCGTGGAAAACAAGCACAGCGATGGCAGGACGGGGGTGGCCTTCGAAACCTTCCTGCGCGTGGTGCCCAGTGGCGGCCTGGTGCGGGCCGGCGCCAACACCCTGGAGGTCGAGGCGGCCGACGCCGTCACCTTGGTGGTGGCGGCCGGCACCACCTTCCGCGAGCTGGATCCCGCCGCGCGGTGCCAGCGCCAGTTGGAGCGGGCCGCCGGGACCGCTTACGCGGAGCTGCGGGAAGCACACCTGGCCGATCACCGCCGTTTATTCCGCCGGGTGCAATTGGAGCTGGGATCGGGCACGGTTTCCGAGCCGACGGATCGGCGCCTGGCCGGTTTGCGCAAAGGCCAGGCGGATCCCCAGTTGGCGGCCCTGTTTTTCCAATACGGCCGCTACCTGTTGATTGCCGGTTCGCGCGAGGATTCGCCCCTGCCCACCAACCTCCAGGGCATTTGGAACGACAACCTGGCCTGCAACATGGGCTGGACCTGCGATTTCCACCTGGATATCAACACCCAGCAGAACTATTGGCCCGCCGAGGTGGCCAACCTTTCCGAATGCCATGAGCCGCTGTTCCGGCTGATCGAGGCCCTGCGCGAGCCTGGCCGCCGCACCGCCCGGACGGTTTACGGGGTGGGCGGATGGGTTTGCCACGTGTTCACCAACCCTTGGGGATACACCGCGCCGGGCTGGGGCTTGGGCTGGGGCATCCACCCCACCGGCGGCATCTGGCTGGCCTCGCATCTCTGGCAGCGCTGGCAATTCACCGGCGACCGCGAGTTCCTGGCGGGCCGGGCCTACCCGGTGCTGAAGGAAGCGGCCGAGTTTTTCCTGGATTACCTGGTGGAGCATCCCCGCCACGGCTGGCTGGTCAGCGGACCCTCCACCTCGCCCGAGAACGCCTTCCTCACCCCGGATGGCCAAGCCTGCAGCGAGTATATGGGGCCCACCTGCGACCGGGTGCTGATTCACGACCTTTTCACCTCCTGCATCGAGGCCAGCCGCCTGCTGGGCCGCGACGCCGATTTCCGCGCCCGCGTGGCGGCGGCCCGGGCCCGTTTATCCCCGCTCAAAATCGGCCGGCATGGGCAGTTGCAGGAATGGCTGGAGGATTTCGAGGAGGCGATCCCCAACCACCGGCACACCACCCACCTGATTGCGCTGTTTCCCAGCGATCAAATCACCCCGCGTGGCACGCCCGACCTGGCCAAGGCCGCGCGGGTGACCCTCGAGCGCCGCCTTAGCCGGCCCGATTGGGAGGATGTGGAATGGAGCCGGGGCAACCTCATCAATTTCTACGCCCGCCTGGGGGATGGCGCCCAGGCCCACAAGCACCTGCTGGGGCTGCTCGGCGAAGACACCGATAGCAACCTGCTCACCTTTTCCCGCGGCGGCATTGCGGGCGCCCCCCAGAATATCTTCTGCGTGGACGGCAATTCCGCCGGCGCCTCCGGGGTGGCGGAAATGTTGCTGCAAAGCCACGGCGGGGAGATTGACCTGCTGCCGGCCCTGCCTGCCGAATGGGCCCGCGGAAAGGTGGCCGGCTTGCGCGCCCGGGGTGGCTTCGAGGTCGGTCTGGCCTGGCAGGATGGCCAGCTGAAGTCGGCGGCCATCCGCAGCCTCAATGGCGCTCCCGGCCGGGTGCGCTGGGGCGAGCGGACCTATGAACTCCGGTTGAAGGCGGGCGGCCAAATCCAGTTGGAGCCGGGACCGGGCAACACGTTCGTGGAACAATCTGCAAAGCCTTAGTCGTCTTAGCCGTGTTGGGATGGAAGTGGTTGCACCGCAGATTGGTGCGCAAGCGGCGAAGCGAGTCAAAAGTCCCGATTCGATCAGGATAAACGATGGGCGGCCAAGGCTTTGCGCAAAAGACCCAGCCAGCACGATTGAGCCAATTACCTGGACATGGCTTAGGCAAGGCAGCCAATCTGGATTTTATTGGAAGCCAGCCCTTGCTGGGGGTGCGTGGGTTTCACGCTTTTAGTGTGAAAACAGCCGATCCCTGCTGATCGTGGCGTCCTGGCCTGGTGATCCGAAGTTGGTAAGGGGTTGTGATAAGCGGCATGAAAAATGCTTCTATTCCTTGGTGTAAACCGGGTATCTGCTTTTGGGCTTGTTTAGGGCGGCTTTATGGATTAGGAGTGGAGTATCGGCCCCACATCAAGCTTAAAGGAGTTACGGAAACGGAATAAGGAGCCGATGGTGTCAGGTCAACGCCAGGATCAAAAGAGTATGAAAGCAGAATACACAATCGCGGTCATCATCGCCAGTGCTGGCATGGCTAGCGGCCAGGTGACGATCACTTCCAAAGATATGTTCAGCACGGTGGGGCAGTATTACCGGGTCTATGCCAACCCGGCTCCCACCGCCCTCTCCGCCTCGCACTATGACGTGACCGGACGGTTGGGCAACCCTGGAGGGCCGCAGGTTTGGGATTTCTCCACCGGCCCGACCAACGTCATTTATCGCTACGATTATGTGGAAACCAGCGATGGTTCCCATGGGGATAATTACCCGCTGGCGAAATATGCCGAACGGCAAACCGTGGAGTCAACAGGCGTCGCCAAGGCCTGGATGTACCTGGAGCAAGTGGCCGGGGTTGGGCGGCGCAATTATGGGTTTGCCAACCCGGCTGACGATCCCTCAGAGGGGCAATTCAACCCACCCATAGTCGATTTTCCAGACCCGTTGAAGTATCAAGACACCTGGAATCTGAGCACCACTTTCGATTTTACCGTGCTCGGGCTGATGCCGGCCCGCATCAATTACAGCGCCGAAGTGACGGTGGATGCCTACGGGACGATCATCCTGCCCGGCCTTGGCACCAACGCTTGTTTGCGCGTTAACGAGCTGGATACCTACGAAACCCTGGTGGATTTGGAAATGACCGGTGACTTCCAATCTTTTGAAACCGACTATATCCGGATTTATTATTTCCTCTGCCCCGGGTCCGGGATTGTCGCCGAGGTTCATTCCCAGCAATCGTCGGCAGGCGCTCCGGACATTAACTTCACCGACGCATCCCAGTTCTCCCGGATGTTCGAGATGAGCCGCGGTGGTGCCGTCCAGAAACCCGAGCCCATAACGGATCTGACCCTCACCCCCATGGGTGGGGGGATACTGCTGAATTGGAGTAAAACCGCCAACACGGTTTCGTATCGCATCGACTGCACCTCCAATCCCTCCGACCCGGCCTCCTGGCAGGCTTTGGGAAGCACCCCCAAGGCGTTCTTCCTGGACACCGCCACCAGTGGCGCAACCCTGCGTTTTTACCGGGTCATCAGCCTGGCTCAGTAACGGCTTGGTATGTGGCCTTGCGCAAGTCAGGCACACAGTCGTTTTTCAATCCGTCCCAAGATGGCAAGGCTGCGGTGTGGCGTTGGGGGGCGGAACCTGCCCCCGGCCTTCACGCTGATCGAGCTTTTAGTGGTCATCGCCATCATTGCCATCCTCGTGGCGCTGCTGCTGACTTCGATCAGTGAAGCCAAATCCCTGGCGCAATCGTTGAAGTGCAAAAGCAACCTGCGCCAGCTGGGTGTGGGTTTAAGTTCCTACGTCCATGATTATCAGTCCTACCCGGTGTATAATTACGATAGTTTCACCGACCAGCCCACGATGTATTGGCATACCCAATTGACGCCTTACACCGCTCATAAATGGCTTGATCCGCTCTACCGTTGTCCCGCTTACAAAGGAGCCAGTGTGGATGGCAATGATGTCGCGGTTCCCTTGGGAAGCTACGGATACAATGCCAATGGCGTGAAATACCCGTTGAGCGACTTGGGCTTGGGGGGGATCTACTCCAAAATCGATCCGGACGGCAATTTCCTGGGGGCCAGCCTTGCCGAAGCCCGGATTCCCGAAAACAAAATCCTGGTCCCCAGCGATATGATCGCCATTGGGGATGCCACTTTGGTGCGCCTTTCCTCGGCGGTGATCGACCTCCTTTACGGAGTTAAAGCCGCCGATGCCCACACCGGCATGGCCTTGCTGGATATCAATATCCGGAACCGCCTGGCGAATCCCAAGTCGGCCTTCCGAGCGGGTTACCAGGCGGCCAATCGAAGACGGCACAACAACGCCGAAAATATTGTGCTGTGCGATGGGCATGTGGAGGCTCCCAAGGAAGAAAAGTTATATGATTTGGACGATTTGCGGCTGAAACGATGGAACAGCGATCACCAGCCGCATGCCGACCAGCTGCTGCCGTAGCCTCGCCTCGCGGTGCCATCAGGTTCTCCGCAGGGGCGAGGCTGAATCCTTCACGGCCTCCGACCGCGGGTGGAACCGCCGGTGGATTTCCTTGAGCCGGTGGCCGGCCACGTGGGTGTAGTGCTCCGTGGTGTTGATGCTGGCATGGCCGAGCAATTCCTGGATGATGCGCAAATCCGCCCCATGCTCCAGCAGGTGCGTGGCGAAGCTGTGGCGCAGCATGTGCGGGGTCACATTGCGGTCCATGCCCGCCAGGCGGGCCCGCTTTTTAACCCGGAGCCACAGGGTGCTGGTGGCCAGGCCGCGGCCCCAGTGGTTCAAGAACACCTTGGCCGGGCTGCGCTCGTTGCGGAGCTTGGGCCGGCCCAGCTCCAGGTAGCGCCGCACGGTTTCCACCGCCTGGCGGCCAATCGGCACCACCCGTTCCTTGTTGCCTTTGCCCACCACGGTGATGAAGCCCGCCTCCAGGTGCAGCTGTTCCAGGCGGATGCCGCAGAGTTCCGCCAGGCGCAGGCCGCAGGAATAGGAGATTTCCAGGAACGCCTGGTCGCACAGGGTGTCCGGGGTTTCCGGCCTCACCGGCTTCAGCAATTGTTCGATTTCCGAGCCCGACAACGCTTTGGGCAGGCGCTCCCAGCGCCGGGGCAGCGATAAATTTTCGGCCGCGTTGGCGGCCAGCAGTTTTTCGCCTTCACAATACCGGTAAAAAGCCCGCAGGGCGGCCATTTCCAGGTAAACCGTCTCGGCGCTGAGTTTTCTGACGGGCTTTCCCTGCGGATTGAGGACATCCCGCTGGCGCTCCCGGTTCACGTAAGCCGAGAGGTGGTCCAACTCCACCTGCTCCCAGCGCTCCAAGCCCTGCGTTTTGGCCCAGGTCAGGAAATGCCCCAGCAGGTAAGCGTAGGTTTTCTGCGTGAATTCCGATTGGCCCTTTTCATGGCGCAGGTATTGCAGAAAATCCTCGACCAGTGCTTGCACGGCAGTGATGGGCCGCACCCCGCGGGAGCGGCCCCAAAGCGATCTTGATCCTTTAAATTTAAAGATCCTTGCCCGTCAGCCGTTGGTAGGCCTCCAGGTATTTGGCGGTGGTCTTGGCCACCACTTCCGGCGGCAGGGCCGGAGCGGGCGGGGTCTTATTCCAATCCAGCGTTTCCAGGTAGTCGCGCACGAATTGCTTGTCAAAGCTCGGCTGGCTTTTGCCGGGTTGGTATTGGCCGGCGGGCCAGAACCGCGAAGAATCCGGCGTAAGCACCTCGTCGATCAGGATCAGTTGGCCATCGGCCAGGCCGAATTCGAATTTGGTGTCGGCGATGATGATGCCGCGGGTGCGGGCATATTCGCGGGCTTGCTTGTAAATGCGCAGGCTCAAATCCCGGGCCTGCCCGGCGATCGCGGGGCCCACGATCTCCGCCGCCCGTTCAAAGGGGATGTTTTCATCATGCCCGGTTTCCGCCTTGGTGGCCGGGGTGAAAATCGGCTCGGGCAGCTCCGAGGATTCCTTCAGCCCGGGCGGCAGCTTGATCCCGCAAACCGTCTGGCTTGACTGGTATTCCTTCCATCCGGAGCCGGCCAGGTAGCCCCGCACCACGCATTCGATGGCCAGCGGCTGGGCTTTGCGGACCTGCATGCTGCGGCGCCCCAGGCGGTCGGCGTAGGGTTGCAGCACGGCCGGCAGGGGATCTTCCGCGCGCGCCAGGCGGTGGTTCGGCACCAGGCTTTCGGTCTGGTCGAACCAAAAATGGGAGATCTGCGTGAGCACTTCCCCTTTGCGGGGAACGCCGTTGGGCATGATGCAGTCAAAAGCCGAAATCCGGTCCGAAGCCACGAATAAAAGGCGGTCGCCCAGGTCGAAAACCTCGCGCACCTTCCCACTCTTCAGTTTGGCCAAGCCCGGCAACTCTAATCGCAACAACGGTTCTTGTGTCATGATCCTCAGCCTAGCGAGCCGGGTTTGGCCTGTCGAACGCGAAATTCACGGCCCGGGTTTCGCGCAAAAAATCCTCCGCCATTCCCGGCGCAGCGGTCATCGGCCGCTGAATTCGAGGACGTAGCGCACCGCGCCCGGGCGGGGCTGGATGGTGGTCTCCGTGGCGCTGCCGCTCAGGGCCGGCGCCGGCAATGGCTTGCCGCTGGCCTCGAAGGCTGCACACGCAGTGGCGGAACCCCGGCGCCCGAATGGCCGCCGCACCGTGAACGCCTCCTCCCCGGAGATGTGCACCACCTCCAGCTGCCCGGCGTTCAAGGGGCGGATGGCCAGGCCACCCCGGGCGGCGGCCGCCGGGGTGGAAAAGAGCTGGCCGCGGCCATCCTGATAGAGGTAATCCGGGCAGGCCAGGAAATCGACTTTGGAGCCTTCCAGCGCGGAATAGCTGTCCAGGCCGGATTTCGCGTGGCAGGCCGCCCACCCGGCCGGCGGCAGAATCCGTTTCCGGCCATCGGCCTCCACCACCCAGTTTTCAGTGGGATGGTCATTCAGCCAGAGTTTCAAGCCGTTGGCGTATTCGATATGCAGCTGGCGGCGGGTCGCGGGCAGATTCCGGTCCAGCGCCTCGGAAACGCTCACCAGCCCCTGGCCATCCCAATAGGCGATCCGTTGGGGCGTTTCCAATCCGTAGCGGGCCTGGACCGCCTGCAGCAGGTAATAGGACCGGCAGGTGCGGGCCATCCCGTGCTCTTCCTCCACCAGCCAGCCGATATGGCCGTAGGCCAGGGTGTGCAGCAGGAACCGGTCAATGGCCCGGTCCAGGTTTTCCGGCTTGCGCCAATCCGGGATGGCATCGCAGAAGTTGGCGGTCCAGCCCATCCCGATGTCGCATTCCCGGGTGTGGATCTGGTAGAGATCGAAGACCGGCAGCAGCGGTTCCTTGGCCAGGGGCCGGTGGTTGTAAGCCAGCGCGTAGTTGCCATCGGCCAGCCCCGCATACAGCCAGTGATAAGATCCCTCCGAAAAGATGGGGCCTTCATACACGCGCGAGTCATTGCGCAAAAGTTCGCCGTAAGCGTAGAAAGTCTGGGCGAAGGTGGCGGCCCCGGGCGTCCGCGCGTCGCAATCCAGGTATCCCCAGGGAGCCACCGCGGTATGCACATCGGTGTAGGCGCTGCTGGGGTTGAACACTTGCTTGATCCAGGGCGCGAGCTGGGCGTCGAATTGGACGGCGCTCAGCGGCTTGAGCGCCCAGCAGCGCGGCCAGGCGGACCGCCATTTGCCATCCGGCAGGCGTTGCACCGCGTCCGGGGTCCAGAACTCGTTGACGGGCGCAAAATCGGTGTAGTTGCTGTAAAGCCCCGCCCGCCAGCCCAGGCCGCGCTGGTGGGCCACATATTGGCGCAAGGCTTCGTCCCCGCCTTTTTTCGGGGCGGCGTGGCGCCGCAGCGTGAAGCTTTCACCGCCGTCCCGCCAGCTGATCTCATGGTTGCACTGGATCAGCTTTTCAATGCCGTAAGCCCGCAACATGCGGCTGCGCTGCATCTGCTTTTCGTAATTATCCGGCCCCCAGGTCTCCTGCCACAAACGGTCCGCCGCCTGCCGGGCATGCAAGCCCACCGGGTTGGCGACCGTTGGCAGCACTTCCTCCACCAGCGGCGACACCGTGATGAAGATCCGCTCAAAAAGGGGATTGCGGATCCCGTCCGTGCGCTTCAAATACCGCACCCCGCCGTTGATGCGCGCCTGGTTGGTGGGCCCGGTTTCCGGCCCGAACAACTCCGAGCCGTTCGAGCGGTACCAATCCACCCAGATGGAGGCGAACACCCGCTGCGCACCGGCCTGGGAAAGGAGAATCAAGGGCTGGCTGCCGGCGTAATTCAAAAACGGCATCCAGAAGGTTCGGGGCTGGGTGGCATCCGGCAGGTGGCCGAAATCCAATCCGGTCGCGTCGCCAGTCCGGTTGATGACATCCAGCACCAATGATTTCTGCCAGATTTGAAGGCTCAATTCCGTGCCGTCCGCGTAGGTGGCCGTGACGGTTCCGGCCTGGTTTTTCACCGCCTTCAGAGCGTGGTTTTTTGATCCATCGAACCGGATTTTTCCCTCCTTCATCAAGGTGGCGGCCAGGCGGCCATTGAATTCAGCGCGCAGGCTGGGCAGGCCTTCGCCGGCGTCGAAATAATAGGCCAGCCGTCCATCGCCGCCTTCATAGTGGAAGGCATACAGGTCAGGGCCCCGGCGCTCCATCCAGGTGCGGTGATTTTTTTCGAAGTGCATCGGCAGGATGGTGGTTTCGCGGGTTGGAAAGGGCAGGGTGCCGGGGCCGGTGTTGGCGCCGGGGGATTGCCCGGGCCATAGTTTCAGGTTGCGCCGGGGCCGGGGTTCGAAAACCAGAGGACCGGTTTGCTCCTCGTAAAACCGGATGGAATCGAAATAAATCTCGCGGGGATCCTTCTGCCAGCCGCCGGCGATTTCAATCCGCTCCAGGCACACGGGAGCGGCCAGATTGGTGGGCATTTGCTGGTGGGCCAGCCACCATTCCTGCCAGCGCACCCGGTCCACCAGCAGGCTGTTGGTGTGCCCGCTGGCGTCGCGCAAATGCAGGGCCACCTTCACCGGCGGGGTGTCCGGCGGGTTTTCCCAATCCCAGCGGTTGCCGTGGATCCAGAGATCGACCGCGCTGGCTCCGGCCGGCACCGCCACGGGCTGGGGCGGGATCAGATACACTTTCGGCTCGGCGCCGGATTTGCCGTTGCCCTGGTATTTCAACCGCGCCACCGGCCGGTTCCACACCTCCTGGCTGCGGGTGGCCTGCAGGGTGGCGGAGGCGTCCCCCGCCACCTCCACTTTCCAGCCCGCCAGGTGGTCGAACTTCACGGTGGGGGCATGGTCCTCGCTGCGGGCGGCTTCAAGCATCTCGTAGGGGCGGCTGCCCGCCGGTTCCTTGGGATCCAGCTCCGGGATCACCGTCTGGGCCGCCAGCTGGCCAGCGAGGCCAGCCCAAACCACGCACCACAAAGTCCATTTCATAGGTTTTTGCAGCATGCCCGACGGCCCGATTTATTCAATGGCCAATTCCAGCCTGGTTGGCGCGCGGCGCGCCGGTGGGCCGGCCGCGCGGAATCATGGCGCCAGCCGGTAACCGATCCCGTGCACGGTCTGCAGATGTTTGGGGGCGGCGGCGGGATCGCCCAGTTTTTTCCGGAGCTGGACGATGGTCTGGTCCAGCGTGCGGGTGGTGCCGAAGTAACGGTATCCCCAGACCTCGTTCAGCAATTGATCCCGTGAAAAGACCACGCCTGGATGCTGGTGCAACAGCTGGAGGAGCTTGAGTTCCTTGGCGGTCAGCTCGAAGACTTCGCTCCCTCGTTGGACCTGGTATTTCCGGGGGTCAATCTGCGCCGCCCCGATTTGGAAAGTGTCCGCGGCTCCGGCCTCGGGCAGGGCAGGGCGGGACCGGCGCATCAAGGCATGGATGCGGGCCAGCAATTCCCGCACGCCAAACGGCTTGGTCACGTAGTCGTCGGCTCCCAGTTCCAGGCCCACGACTTTGTCGATTTCCTGGCTCTTGGCGGTGAGCATGAGGATGGGCGTCAGCACCTTGGCTCCGCGCAGCTGCTGGCAGATCTCGTAGCCGCTCAAGCCCGGCAGCATGATGTCCAGCAGGATCAGCCCGGGCTGGAATTCGCGCGCCGCCGCCAGCGCCTGGCTGCCGTGGTCGCAGGACCGCACCTCCCAGCCATCCCCGGTCAGGATTTCCTCCAGGCCGAGCCGGATATGGGCGTCGTCTTCCACGATGAGGGCCTTGTTTTTCATGAGCGGCCGGGGATCCGCAGGCGGAAAATGCTGCCCCCTTCCGGCCGGGGTTCGTAAACCACGTCCCCCCGGTGGGCGCGGGCCGTCTGCCGGGCCAGGGTCAGGCCCAGGCCCGAGCCGGGGATGCCGCAGGAGAGCGAATCGTGGGCGCGGAAAAACTTCTCGAAAATCCGGCTCTCGCACCCTTTGGGCACGCCGATGCCCCGGTCCAGGATGCTGACTTCGATCATGGGCTGGCCCGGTTTTCGCGCCTCCACCTGCACTTGGATCTCCTGGCGGCCATTGGCATATTTTTCGGCGTTGGACAGCAGGTTCACCACCACCTGGGCGATGGCATCCGGGTCGATATCCGCTTCCAAAGCTTCGGCTGGCCAGCTGGCCGCCAGTTTAAAGCCTTTGGCTTCCAGGTGGGGACGGTAAGTTTCCACCACCCCGGCCACCAGCTGGCCCACATCCTGCGGGGAGAAATGGTATTGTTTTTCCCCCCGTTCCAGGCGGGCGAAATCCAGGACGTTGTTGATCAGCCGCGTCAGGCGGGAGGATTCCGCCAGAATGATTTTGAGGTAATGGTTCTGCTTGCCCGGATCGGCCACGCGGCCTTCGGCCAGCAGCTCGGAAAACATGCGGATGGAGGTCAGGGGCGTTTTCAGCTCGTGCGATACGTTGCCCACAAAATCGGTCTTCAACCGGGCCTGGTTCAATTCCCGGCGCAGGTCCGAGACGATCAGCCAGCTGCCGCCCCCGATGGCCAGCAGCAGCAGGCAGACGACGAGGCCCAGGATGATTTGGACCGTGCGGGCGGCCTCGTTGAAATGCGCCGGGTTCAGAAAATAGAGGCCGGCTGTCCAATGCGGCAAGGCTTCACCGATTTCCGCCGCCACAAACGGGTGTTTCCAGTCCGTGGTGAATTGCGGATGCGATTGGATGCGCGGCCGGGCGGTGTCATCCAGCAGGGCCACGCACGCCAGGTCGGTGGTGGTTTTGCCCGGGCGCGCCGAGCTGGTTTGCGAAATGCCCGGGCTTTCTCCGCCTGGCTCCTTCTGGCTGGGCGCGGCGGGCGCGAAAAAGGGCCGCAAATCCTCCACCAGCCGGTTCAGATCGCATTGCGCGCCAAAAACAATCTGCGGATCGCGCAGTGAGCGGTACCAGATCCAAAGCTTGAGCTGGTTGTTCAGGAAACGGGCCATGGTGCCCTCGTTGCCATCCCCGATCAGCCGGTTGAATTCGGCTTCGGCAATCGTGATCCGGGAAAATGGCTCCCCTTGCGCCCCCGGCCCCCGGCTTTGCGGCACCACCGTGTTTTGGGTGGCGGTTTTGCGCTGGGCCACGCCCGGCTTCAGGTTATTATTACCCCAGTATTCCACGGCTTGGGCCATCGGTTGCGCCGCCTGGCTGAGGCCATTGGGGGACTGGCCTGGAGGCGGGGCGGAAGGGATCGTCGCCTGAGGCCCCGGCTGGCCATCCGCGGCCGGCCTGAGGTTTTGCTGGAAGGATTGCATCGAGGATCCCCATTGGTTGACGTTGAATCCCTTATTATTGGAGACAAACGCCTCCGTGGCTTGGCGGTTGCCCAGGAAGGAGCCATTATCAAAGTTAAACCGCTGGGCTTCCCGCCGGCTGGTGGCGGTGGGGCACAGGATCACCCCATGGAGGTCCACCACGAAGCCGATTTCCGCCAGGGGCCAGTTTTGGTGGAGGTGCTGATCGAAAAATGGGGCCACCGCGCGGGGCGTCTGCCCGGAAACCAACGATTCCACCACCAGCCCCAGTTCGCGCTGCCGGGCGGCCAGTTGGCTGCGCACCTGGCTGGCCAGGGCATCCACCCGGCTTTGGTAAATCACTGATTCCTGGTGCCGCAATATGAGGTGCTCATCGCGCAGGGATCGGATGGCCAGCCAGGCGAGGACCAAGCTGGGCAGCAGGACGGCCACCAGAAATATGAGGGCGACTTTCTTCATCAGCCACCATGGCAATCTGCTCCTTTTTCCGGGATGCGTCCAGCCCGTTTCCCGGTGGTCTGGAATCTCTGCTGGGGATGGTTTTGGAATAAATTGCCCAGAACACCGGCCGCGGATTGCATTTGTCAATCCGTTCAAGGTGGTGTTTCTTATGAAGATGATCGAGTACCGCATCACCATGGAATCTGGCCGGTTGTTTGAATTCAAGGTGGATCCGCGGCAGGTTCCTGATACTAAAGCCGATGCGCGCCCGCACCCGGATTGGGTCCGGCTGGGATTTCATCAATGCTCCAATTGCCCGCTCCCGCGCGGCAGCTGCGTTTACTGTCCCGCCGCCCTGGCCCTGGAAAACATCATCACGGAATTCAAGGATACTTTGTCTTATGCCCGGGCCGAAGTGAGGGTCACTTCACCCGAGCGCATTTACCTGAAGGAGTGCGATGTCCAGACCGCATTGCGGTCGCTGGTGGGATTGGTCATGGCCACCAGCGGTTGCCCCATCCTGTCCCAATTCCGCGGGCTGGCGGCATCCCACCTGCCGTTTGCTTCCCTGGAGGAAACCTTGTTCCGCACCGCCGGGGCATACCTGGTGAAGCAATATTTCGTGCATAAGAGCGGCGGCACGCCCGACCTCGAAATGAATGGCCTGGACCATTTTTATAAGTCGATATCCACCGTGAACACCTGTTTCAAGAGCCGGGTGGATATCGTGTGCGGCCAGGATGCCAATCAGAATGCAGTCGGTTCTCTGTTCTATGTGGCCGTGGGGATCGGGTATTCCCTGGACGACAACCTCGCCGAATTGCGGGGGCGTTTTTTTCCCGAAATGTAAGCAAATGCAAGGTTGCGGCCGGGCCGGGCCGCCCGCCTTCATTTCCGCTTAACCAGCTTGAATCGCCGCCGCCACCACGCTTATAATAGCCGCTCAAATCGAACATATGAAAAGGTTGCTGATACTCTCTCCGCTTTTGCTGGCGCCCTATCTGGCCCCGGCCCAAATGCTTGAACAACTGGCCAAACCGCAGGAGGGGCGCTCCATGCGGGCTACCTCCACCATGCGGGCCGGCGAGGTGCGCCGGGGTGGGGGAGAACGCAAGCTCCTGCCCAAGGCCGATCCCCGCGGAGATCTGGATGAGGCCAGCAACTGGGACAATTTCCGCGTGGCCCCGGGTGAAACCCACGTCCTGCTCGACGAGCAAGGCCCGGGTGTGATCACCCATATCTGGCTCACCTTCCTGGGGCCGGAGCCCCAGAATTGGTCCAAACAAGGGTCCGCCAACCACCAGGAAATGCTGTTGCGGATGTTCTGGGATGGGGACTCCCGCCCCGCCGTGGAGGCGCCGGTGGGCGACTTCTTTGCCAATTGCTTCGGCCAGCGCCGGGAGGTCGTCAGCCTGCCGGTGATTGTCGAGGACGCCGATTCCTATAATTGTTTCTGGAACATGCCATTCCGGAAATCGGCGCGGATCGAGATTGTGAACCAAAGCGACAAGGAGATCGCCCTGCTTTACTACAACATCGATTGGATCAAGAAAGGCGTGCCCCCGGAGGCGCCTTACTTTTATGCCCAATACCGCCAGGAATACCCGGTGAAACATGGCCAGGATTACGTGGTCCTCGATACCCAGGGCAAGGGCCATTATGTCGGCACCGTGCTGGCGGTCCGCACCCGCAGCCCGGCCTGGTTCGGGGAGGGCGATGAAAAAATATACATCGACGGCGAGGCCAAGCCATCCATCTGGGGCACCGGGACCGAAGATTATTTCCTTTCCGCCTGGGGCTTGAAGGTGACCAGCACCCCTTACTTTGGCGTGCCGTATTTCGACCAATGGGGGATTGTCGGCGGGCACACCAGCGCCTATCGCTGGCATATCAATGATCCCCTGGTGTTCAACACGGGCATCAAGGTCACCCTGGAACATTTTGGCTGGATTTCGCCCGATGAAAACCCCGCCCACAAAAGCAACAGCTGGAATGAGCGGGAGGACGATTTTGCCAGTGTGGCCTTTTGGTATCAGACTGGCGCCCCCTCGTTCGAGGCCCGCGCTCCCCATGCCCGTGAGCGCAAACTCCCCAGCCTGGAGCGCGTGACGGTGCTGGCCAGGGACTTCACTGGCGCCCAATATCACGCTCCCGGCGCCTCCCTTGCCCAGGCCCTTGAACTCCACGAAAATCCCCAGCTTTTCTACAAACCCGAAAAGGCCGAAGGGGCCTGGCTCGAAATCCCCTTCAAAGTGCAAAAAAAGGAGCCGCTCCGGCTGCTGCTCAACCTGACCAAAGCGGACGATTACGGCAAATACCAGGCCTACCTCAATGGTGTCAAACTCGGCGGCGTGATCGATTGCTACAGCGCCAAAATGGCGGCTGAGGAGTTCCATCTGCTCGACTTTTGGCCCGACCCTGGCCTGTACACTTTGCGCCTGGAATGTGTGGGCAAGAATCCGGTGTCCCAAGGCCACTTTCTCGGCCTTGAATCCGTCCGCCTCCGGGAGCGGCGTCCCCGCGTGGCGGACATGGCCCATGAGAAGGATTTGGACTGGCGCAAAACGCCCAGGCTATACCAATGATCCGGGCCTCGGAGGCCGGCTGGCCACCTGGCGAGCCGGGCCAAAACCTCCGTTGCCTGCGGGCCGCAATTGCGTTATCCTAAACCCGTTATGAACAACTTGCATCTATCCCGGCGTGATTTTTTGCATAAGTCCGCCGTTTTGGCGGGCACCGCCCTGGCGGGCGTCTCCCTGCCCGCCGCAAACCGGAAACGAACCGCAGCCGACCAGGTGCCCCTGGGGAAAACCGGCCTGCGCTGCAGCCGCTTGGGCATCGGCACCGGCAGCAACAGCGGCGAGGTGCAGCGCGCCTTGGGCCGGGAAGGTTTCAACCGCCTTTTGCGCTACGCCTTCGATCAAGGCATCACTTACATCGACACCGCCGAATCGTATAAAAACCACGATTGGATTCGGGATGCCATCAAGGGGCTGCCCCGGGAGAAGCTCTTTATCCAGACCAAAATGGGCGGCCGCCCGGAAAAGCCGATGGAAGTTTTGGACCGTTTCCGCAAGGATCTGGGCGTTGATTACATCGATAGCTGCCTGCTGCATTGCATGACCACCACCACCTGGCCCGAGGATCAGAAACGGGTCATGGATGCCTTCCTGGAAGCCCAGGATAAACAGGTCATCCGGACCAAAGGGCTTTCCTGCCACAGCCTCAAAGCGCTGGGCCGCGCCTCCCGGGAGCCGTGGGTGAACGTCAACCTCGTCCGGGTGAATCCGCAGGCCAAATTCATCGACGGCCAATCGGCAAATTGGAACGAGCCGGGCGACGACCTGCGCCCCGTGCTCGCCGAGATCCGCGAAATGCACCGTCAGGGCCATGGCGTGATCGGCATGAAAATCATCGGCAATGGCGATTTTGTGAAAGCTGAGGATCGCGAAAAATCGATCCGGTTCGCCATGTCCACTCCGGAACTCGATGCCGTGGTGATTGGCTTCAAAAGCACCGCTGAAATCGATGAGGCCATCGAACGGATGAACCGCGCCTTGTCGGAATTGGGCTGAGACCGGGCGGGGTAAAATCCATGGGAGGGGATCGCACGCTCGTTGTCCTGAGCGATATCCATTACGCGGGCCAGGCCGAGCAGGCGCGCGGCCTGACGGAATACCAGGTCATCGGCAATCCCATCCTGCGGTTGCTGGCGCGGGCTTTCCGCCATTTTATCTGGCAGCGCGATCCGTTTGGCCACAACCACGCCCTGCAGCAGTTCCTCGCCACGGTGGGCCACCCGGAGGTGGTGGTGGCCAATGGCGATTACTCCTGCGATAGCGCTTTCGAGGGGGTCTCGGATGCCGCCTGCCACGCTAGTGTGGCCG
Source organism: uncultured Verrucomicrobiota bacterium (assembly GCA_964409245.1). Classification (GTDB taxonomy): domain Bacteria; phylum Verrucomicrobiota; class Verrucomicrobiia; order Limisphaerales; family UBA1319; genus CAIMWS01. Next base: position 38,775 of record CAYPCQ010000033.1, on the reverse strand, counting down.
AGTGCCTCGGCCTTTTGCGCCAGCGCTTCGCCGATTTCCACGCTGTTTTGGGCGATCATGAGCTCGGCAAAATGAGCCTTTTTGGCGCCCGGGGCGGACCCCGCCTGGCCAGTTGGGAGCGGCTCCAAACCAGCCTGGGGTTGCGTCCCCTGTGGCATGCCTCTTACGGCGCCTGCCACCTCATCGGGGTGGCCTCCACCGTGCTGGCCCTGCCGGTTTACGAGCCTGAGCTGCTGCCGGATGAAATACCCGCCTGGCGGGAAATCCGCCGCGAATACCTGTCCGCCGTGGAGGACTGTTTCCGCCAGGCGCCGGCCGGGCGCCGGATCATCCTTTTTTGCCATGATCCCACCGCCTTGCCCTTCCTGCGGGAAATCGACGCCGTCCGCCAGAAGCTGGCCCAGGTGGAAGCCACCTTCATCGGGCACCTGCACTCCCCGCTGATTTACTGGAAGAGCCGGCTGCTGGCGGGCATGCCGGTCCTCAAATTCCTGGGCAATTCCGCCCGGCGCATGAGCACCGCCTTGAACCAGGCGAAGTATTGGCAGCCGTTCCGCGTCCGCCTCTGCCCGGCCCTGGTGGGGATACAACTGCTCAAAGACGGCGGTTACTACCAGGTTCAGCTGGATGCCACCGGCCGTTTGCCGGGTGTTTACCGGCGCATCCGGCTGCGCTGAGGCGCCTGGCGGATCAATAAACTTCCATGGTTTTCAGGCGGCGAAGGCCCAGGCGGAACGGCACCCAGCCGGCCAGCACGGACCAAACCAGGAAGAGGGTTCCGCCCAGGGCGGTGCGTTCCGGGCTGGGCAGGCCCCAGCGCGTGATGGGCGAGGTGGCCGCCAGAACCACCACCGAGCCGATGATGTAGATGAAGCTCAAAACCAGGCAGAAGGTTCCGCCAAAGCCGCTCACGATTTTGCCCGGATTATCCTCTTTGAGATTGGGGTAAAGGGTGCCCAGGCCGACCGCCAGGCCGCATAGGGTGAAAGTCATGACGCTGACGGCGCCCATGAAAAAGAGGGTCTGCTGCCATTCCATTTGCAGCATGTGGCAGGAAAGCCACATCAACCCGCAGGTCAGGAGCCAGGAGGCCCCGCTGGCCAGCCAGAATTTGGCCCTGGCGATCCGCAGCAGCCCCAAGGGCGCCATGCCGATGATCCAAAAGCGTTTGCCCTCCAGGGAGAATTGCGGAAAAACGAAGCGGTTGGTGAGGGTGGCCAGGTTGAGGGAGCAAGCCAGGAGATTCAAATGGGAGACCAGGTTGATCCAAAAGGGATTGGTCAGCTGCCGGGAGAATTGGCGCAAGTTGAGGATGTAAATCCCCAGCAAGCCGAACAGCATCAGCGTTTGGGCCCATTGGGAGGTATCCCTCCAGAAGAGCCGGGCATCCTTTACCAGCAAAGCCCGGGTATCGGAGCGCAGCCAGAACAGCAGCTTGAACGCGGATTCCAAGCCCGCCCCGCGGAATTCAAAGCGGCGGCCCCGGGCCTGCTGGCGGGCGCTCCACCAGTTTGCCAGCAGCCGGCCCCGGCTTTGGACGGCGGAATTGGCCTCGTAGAAAGCCCCCCCCAGCCGGGTGAAGCCAAGGTAGCCGAAGAACAAAGCGTTGCTGAGCATCACCAGGGCAAAGAACCCCGCCGTGAGCCAGGCGCCCTCGGACCAGTTCACCACGCTGGCGGCCAGCCAATGGCTCGGCAGGCAGGCTGCCTGCGCGAACCGGGTGCGATACATCAAACGATCCAGCACATCCATCACGCGGGTTTCCAGCATGTCGTCCGCAATGGGCGCCGGCTGGAAGGCCACGGCCATGAGGATCAGGCAGGCCAGCCCGGAAACCAGGGCTGCGATCTGGAAGGTTTTGCGGTCCAGGTGGCGCGCCACCATGATGGCGCCCCACGCCCCGGCCACGGCGGGGATGACGATGAAAATGCCCACCAGGATCGGGGTGACCAGGTAAAAATGCCAGGGAGCATGGAAATTCAGCCCGTAGGCCACCAGGAACGGCGCGATCAGGAACAGGAAAGCCCACGAGGCCAGGATGGCGGACTCCAGCAGCTTCCACTGATAGATCACATGGGTGGGGATGGGCAGCGGGATCAGAAACGCCGTTTCACGGTTGCGGAACAGGTTCGTGTAATTTATGACCAGGTTGCTGAACAGCAGCATCACGAACAGAAACGCGAACAGCAGGTAAAGCAGCCGCTCCGCCAGCATCCCCCCCAACCCGGGGAACCGGCCGACCAGTTTCAAGGCAAACCAGAACATCCAGAAGGCAAATCCCACGTATCCCAGCATGAACGAGCCGATCAGGAAGGTGAGCAACCTCGACTGCTGGCGGATATCGAGGACTTTGCGCCAGGCTTGCCGGACATGGATTCCCAGCAGCAAGGCCAATGGCGATCCACCACCGGCCTGGCCAGCCCTGCCAGTCGGTTCACCTTCCATACGGTTTTGGGCGAATATTTTCGTTCCCGCAGATCATGTGGGCGATATCATCCATCGGCCAGGCCGGGAATCCAAACAAAAAGCAGGCCGCGTATTAACTCTCTGCTCTCCGCCCTCTGCTCCAGGCTTTTTCGTTCCGCCCTCGGCTCTGCGCTCCATTGGGCTCAGCGTTTTCAAGGTTGTTCAGCTTCGACTTTTACGTGGACTTCGTTGCGGCGAAGGAACCAGGGAATCCAGGGTGGATCGTAATAGGCAAATTGGGGTGGAGAAACCGCTTTCAAGTTATGGGTGCGAGCCCATACCAGCAGACGCTGGGCCGCTTTTTGCGGCTGCTGGCCGGTGCGCGATCCGTCAAACCGCAAAACCGCGAACCGTCCGGCCGCCACCGAATTGACCACCACATTGGTCCCTGCCGGGGGCGGCGCCCCTTTTTCAGCAACGTTTTTCGGCAAAACAAAGCTCATTTGCTCCGCGTTCTCCCCGGGGGAGATAAACACCGGGGTCGTCATGGCAATTTTTTCGCTGCGCTGGTTCCGGCCAGTGATGTAGCCGAACAAACGGCCAAAACCCCCATTCATGCCGCGTTCCGATCCGGCCATGGGAGTGGTGACCCAGGTCATGCCAGGGTAATCCCTGATTTCAAAGGCGCCATCTTTGCCCAACACCTTGTATTTGGGTGACTCATATCCGGCCCGGGTGGCCTTGCATCCGGCCAGCAGGATCGCCAGCCCCGCAGACAAACCGATCAATGTCCATTTTTTCATGCTCCTACAGAATACAGTGATTCGGGTAATTCGCAAAAAGCCCGCCTGGTATTTGGCCGGCCATGGGAGCCTCCAGAAGGCCCGCAAGAGACGAAGGGGAGGGTGGATTATCGCCGAGGCCAAGCCCAGGCCGGCCCGCAGCGCTCATCGCGGATCTTCTCGCCCCGTTGTCGGAACCAGCATCAAGCGGGGAAAATAATTTTGGATTGGGCAGCGTGATGAATGTTTGCGGCCGGGCCAAAGCGGCGCAGCGGCGCCGCACTCCAAAAGCTCGCGCACCCTCCGCGGCCCGCCCGGGCATCCGGCGCGCTGGGGTCTCCGCCAGGTTTTGGATTGCGCCGGTTTGCGGCGCTTTCCAGGTTGGAATTACCTGCGGCCGGGACGCAACTTCCTGAGCATTGGCCAAGCAGATTATAATGTCCGCGGTTTACGGGGGCAATGGCATGCCTTTTATGATCACCCCCGATTTTCCCGCAGGATCGGCTGACCATTATCGCAAATTGGGTTGCCGGTGGCAGCCACCTTACCATACCGGAGACAACCCGATATGGTGTGACGCCACCGGCTTAACCCGCCAAAAAACCCCTACACTGTTCACACAAACAGCAGGGGAATTGGTTTATTCAGTGTTTGTTGACTCCCGCAAAAATAAGGCATGAACAGTGATCCTGCAACCATTATATTTGCTTTTAATCGCTTTTCCCGGAACCCCATCGGATCACCAACCTGGAGTGCAAGCCCGGCTGCCAATGAAAACTCCCGGGCAGCTCACTCGAGCAGCCGGGAGAAAACAGACCGAAAGTGCAATTGGGACCGTTTTTTTAAAAGGTGCCAATGCAGCTATTCGAAGTCAATCGATATATGGTGTGAATTGTGAACTCATGGATGGTTTCTAAATCAAACCCCGTGGTGCCTAAGGTGGTTGCTGGCGCCTGCTACTCGATAACCTGCGCTGGGCAATAACCGGACCTTCCCATGGCTGCCCATGGGCGCTTTTTCGAAATCAACACTCAAAAACATTTGGGATGGATTCCAGTTCGGTGGATCTATTGCGTAGGGGCGAGGACTGGGCGAAAGCCGAGGTTGGCGTAGCGATCAATCGGATTATCACTGGTTCGGTTCGCCGCCCGACAGAATCTGCCGCCGTCGAATGCGCTGCCCCCACAGTACACGTGGATTGACCCTGCATCCGGACCCCGTGGATTATCCACACTTCCGCCAGGCAGTGAACCTATCCACCAGTCCTGGCACCACTCCCACACATTCCCATGCATGTCATATAAACCCCAGGCGTTGGGCAGCTTTTTGCCTACCGGATGCGTTTGCATGCCGCTGTTGCCTTTATACCACCCATAATCCTCCAAGCTCGTATAGCTGAGATCATCCCCATAGCTGAACCGCGTCGTTGTCCCCGCCCGGCACGTATATTCCCATTCCGCCTCCGTTGGCAGTCGGTAAACATAACCAGCGGGCAACCTTCCCGCCAACCGCTCCCGCTTCGTCAGCTTCGCGCAATAATTGGTGGCATCATACCATCTCACCTGTTCCACGGGCCGGTTCAGATCCGGGCTGATCTGGTTGCCATTCCAATCTTTGGTGGTGAAGAAGGACGGATTACTCCCTATTACCGCCAGATACTCCGCCTGCGTGGTTTCATATTTGCTCATCCAAAATCCCTTGGTTATGGTCACCACCGTCTGCGGACCTTCAGTCGAATCACGATCCAGCTCCGTGTCGGGACTGCCCATTGTGAACGTGCCAGGCGGTATCCATATCATTCCAGAGGGGACGCCATTTCCGGAAACTGCGATCGTATTGATGCCCAGGGCCGAATCCGAACTTATCGTGATGGCACCGCCATAGGCTTGAACGGTGGTGGGCAAAAAGGTGATCGTCACCACTTGCTGGCCTCCGCCTTGGATGGTTCCCCCGTTCCAGTCGCCGCTGAACCCCGCCGGATAGCTGATCCCCCGGACCGTAAGTTTATCCGCGCCGTTGTTTTGAATCGCCAGGCTGCGTGTAGCCGCCGCTCCGAAAAATTGATCCCCAAACGCCAAATCCCCCGCCAGGGAAACAACCGAATAATTCGTGGTGGCCCTATAGAACCGGTGCTGGCCGGCTGTTGGTGATTCGATGGCCTGCGATTCACCGAATGTATTGTTCAGAATGGCATACGGCATCCAGTCCATGAGATTGGTGGAACTCTGGATTTCGTAGGAGCCAGTGAATTCACCAGCCAGGCTCAATAAAATGCCGTCCAAATCCAGCGGCTGGATTTCCAAATAGGGGCGTTTGGTGAAATGGGCAACCATGACCTTGCTTTGGCCCATCACCATCACCAGCGGGTTATTCGTGCCGCTGGCGTCGCCCGACCAGCCGAGGAACTCCTGGCCAGCCCCGGGTATGGCCAGGTTGGTCACAGATTGCCCGGCGGCAAAGGTGTTCGCTTCAGGCAGAACGGACACTTCCCCATAACCATCTGGAATCACCGTCAGCGCCACCCTTCCGGACGGCAGTGGGAGAAACGAGCCAATAATGACTGCATTGGCGTCCCGCACCCACAGGGTCAGCGGGTTCGCATCACCGGTGGCGCTGCCCGACCAGCCCGCAAAGTATTGGCCGGGGTCGGGCTGGGCGATCAAACGCACGGGGGTATCGTAGGGATAGAGGGCCGATAAAGGCGAGATGTTGACCGTGCCGCCCCCAGACTTCCTGGCGGTAACGGCGGTTCCAAACCGTGCCCGCACGGTTTTATCGCTGGTCATTTGCAGGGGCGCCACCGGGTTGGTTCCCTGGGGATTGCCTTTCCAATCCAGGAAGACCCAGCCATCGGCCGACAGCACGGATAGGGTAACCTGGGCGTTGGGCGCATAGCTGCTTTGGAACGGCTCCGGCATTACAAGCCCACCGCCAGTGGTTTGGTCATTAATGACGAAGTATGGCCCAGCCTTGACGGTCAACACCGCCACCTCGCTGGCCACCGACCCGGAAGCATTGCTGACGGCCACCGAGTAATTTCCGGCATCGCCGGAGGCGGCGCTGAGAATCTCCAGGGAGGAGTTGGTGGCCGCCAGGATGGCGGAGCCATTCTTATACCACTGATAGGCCAAAGGTGGGGTGCCGGTCGCGACGACGGTGAAGGTGACGTTGGTTCCGGGGTTGACCACCTGGCTGGTGGGTTGCCGGGTAATGGCCACCGGCGTGACCATGCTTAAGATTGCTGCGGCACTGGCCACCGTTCCCACCGCGTTGCTGACTTCGACCGTGTAAGTTCCCGCGCTGGCTGAAGACACGTTGTTCAGCGTCAAACTTGCCGAATTGGCCCCGGCAATGGCCGAGCCGTTGAATTTCCACTGATAGGCCAAAGGCGGGGTTCCGGTGGCCGCCACCGTGAAGGTGACGCTGGCCCCAGGGTTGACCACCTGGCTGGCTGGCTGCTGGGTGATGGCAATGGGAGCGATCAGAATCAAGGCGGCCCCCAGGCTGGTGGTGGTTCCGATTATGTCACTCACATCCACGGTGTAAATTCCGGCGGCGGCTGAAGCCACGTTGTTCAGCATTAAACTGGCAGCGGTGGCTCCAAAAATGGGTGAGCCATTGAATTTCCACTGGTAGGCCAAAGGCGGGGTTCCGGCGGCCGCCACCGTGAAGGTGACGCTGGCGCCTGGATTAACCAGCTGGCTCACTGGCTGCTGGGTGATGGCCACCGGCGAGTTCACACTCAAGGTTGCCCCAGCACTGGTGATCATTCCCACCACATTGCCCACCTCCACCGTGTAAATCCCGGCGTTAGCGGCGGCCACGTTGTTCAGAGTCAAACTGGAGGAGGTTGCCCCGGCAATAGCCACGCCATTGAATTTCCACTGATAGGTTAAAGGCTGGGTTCCGGTCGCTGCGACGGTAAAGGCCACATTGGCCCCGGGGTTCACCACCTGGCTCACTGGTTGCTGGGTGATGGTTGCCGGTGTGTTCACACTCAAGGTTGCCCCGGCGCTGGCCACTGTCCCCACCACATTGCCCACTTCCACGGTGTAAGTTCCGGCGTTGGCAGCGGCCACACTATTTAGAGTCAGGCTGGCGGATGTCGCCCCGGCAATGACTGAGCCGTTGAATTTCCACTGGTAGTTTAGAGGTGCAGTGCCCGTTGCTGCGACGGTGAATGTGGCCTTGGCACCCGGATTCACCGTCTGGCTGGCTGGCTGCTGGGTGATGATTACTGGAGCGGCAGTGCTGAAAGAAACCGTGGGAGCGGACGCATAACCAGACCCAGGATTCAGGATGTTCAGCGAAGTCACAACCCCATTCGTGCCAATCGTGGCCACCGCCTTCGCGCCGCTTCCTCCACCACCCGAAAAAATGACCGCCGGTGCATTCGTGTAACCATAGCCTCCATCCGTGATGGTGAGGCCGGCCACCATGCCATTTAACACGGTCGAGGTGGCGGTGGCTGCCCTTGGCGGGAACGGCGGGGAGGCAATAATGACTTCTGGCATGGAGGTATAGCCACTCCCGGGATTCAGGATGGTGATTCCGTTAACGATGCCATTAAACACTGTGGCAACTGCCGTTGCACCAGTCCCACCACCCCCTTCGATTTTGACCGCTGGCGGATCAGTGTAGCCGTAGCCGGCATTTGCCACTGTCACTCCAACGACGAAACCACCGGATATCATCGCTGTCGCCGTGGCAGCAACGGGCAGATCAACAGGCGGAGGATCAATAGTAATGGTGGTTTCGGATGTGTAGTTTCTGCCTGGATTGGTAATTGTAATTCCAGTCACAATTCCACCTGAAATAACCGCTTGGGCTGCAGCTCCTGTTCCGTTGCCATTGGAAATGACCACCCTTGGAGCAGCCGTGTATCCATAACCTCCGTCGATAAGATTAACGGTCGTAATAAAACCATTGATGGGAGTTGATTGAGCAAATGCCCGTCGGGAATGATTGGAAGGGGTGGATTCTATGGAAAATAGAGACTGTGCTTCAGCACTGGTCAGTGTGCGGTTATAAATCCGGACATCGTCAACAAAGCCATTAAAATATTTTCCAGCAGCGGTCCCTCCGCCAAATGATATTGTCTTGCTAGAAAACTTGCTTAGGTTTGGATCACTAGACTTTGAATCATACATCCAAATAGGTTTGTTTCCATCAATAAAAACGCTCACATTTCCATTTGTCCCAAATACATATACCCATTGATGCCATTTATTAAAAAATGTGCCACGTGTATCTATAATTCTATAATCATAATTGTTTGTATAGAAAGCGCAGGTAACAAGATCGGGATAACCTACTGGAACATAAGGGGGATCTCGCCTGATACGCCAGTAAATTTGGCCACTTGTAAATAAAAATGTTTCATCAAACTTAACTTCGTTGGTTTCAGCAAATCGCAGAATCCAAAACGAGATTGTCTTGGGGGTGTTTCCCGCAGGAAAGCAGTCATTGGTTGAGGAGCATGAAACTTTATTAGAGTTACATTGAAGTACACATTCGTATTTTCCAAAGCGATCAGATTCAAAATATAAAGGATTTCCTGTTAAATTGTTCCCATTACCACTTTCATCATTCGCATTTCCATTGAAAGGGTAATACGCCACCAAACCGTTGGTGAGAAACGCTGGCTGCTGTGCTAAAACCGGGAGCAATCCGGCCAACAGCGTGATTATTAGCGCAAAAGCCAAACATTTCATGGTTGAGCTGATCCTGCCGGGCAAAGACCGGTTTGCTGCGGCGTGTTTTGTGGTTCTGTTCATGGTTTGCCTTTTTGAATTGGGTTTAAGTTTCGAGGATTCCTGGTTGATCTGAAGTTGAAATAGTGGTGGTGGCTGGAGCGTTGATTTGGGTGGCCTTTAATCTGTTCTCATTAAACTGTCCCAATAATGGTCAGAAATGCCCAATAACCGGATATTTTTTCTCCGGCTATGGGATCGCGCGGCGGGGTGCGCAAACTGTGCAGCAGCCCAGGCGCCTTTCTTGAACCCATGGCAGGAACCCAAAACCGGTCCTGCTGATGGTTTTTCATTTCTCATAAGGTTTTTTATGGGGGCCAATGGTTGAAGGTCAAAAAGAAAAAGTGATAAAATTTGCGTTTCCGTGAAACGTTTTGGCCCTCTGCTGCGTAGCAGGGCAAAAATTGGTGTTCGCGTGGTTTTAACGCGGGTGTGTGACGCTGACGCATTGCCTGCAGAAAAGTTGGGGTGTATTGATATAAGATATTGGAAATAAGCCGGTTGTGAATGGACATCCGGGGCCAGGCGAAGCCTCTGGCCTGGGTTGGGGGAAATCCGGGCAACAGCCATCCCTGCCTTTGGCTCCCCAGCCTGGCCGTCCGCTCGAATGCAGTTTTTTCGAGTGTCTGCTTCATAAACCTGCCGGACACGGGGTTGTTTTTCCCGCATCTGGCAAAACTTTGATGCTCCTGGATTCTTAACCTGAAGGCGCCGAAATCGCCAGCCGTCTGCAACGAACGCGGTAAAATTTGCAGTGAACGCAGGTTGGGGACATTTTGGCACAATGGCAGGTGGGGAAAGCAACCACGCCCGGAAGAAGTAATTCAGCCACGAAAGGACACAAAAGGGCACAAAATGTGGAGGAGATAAACCCGGGTTAGGGAAAATTACTCCGGGTGTGCCTTTTCTTGGCCCGTGAGGGCGGCCGGGCAAAGCCCACCCATTTATGGGTGGGTTTGGGTGCCAAAGCGGATTCCCCAGTCCCCTTTGGGGGACGACAGATGTTTTTTCCGTGGGTTGGGTGGGGAATTAGGTTGGTTGGACGCGGGGAGTATCGGTTCTGATCCGTGTGGATGGCTCACTTCTGCCGTCCCTGGCGGGACTAAAAATGGTTAATCGGGGGCGCCGTGAACCCGGCAATAAATTGCCGGGCTAATGCCTTGCGTCCCTGGCGGGACTGGGCTGGGTGCCAAAGCGGAAACCCCAGATGCCCTCGCCCTGCTGGTTCAAGGGGCGGCTTCGGGGGCGGCAGCGCTTTTGGCGGAAGCCAGCCATTTCAAAGCGGCTTCCAGCTGGGTGTCGCGCCCGGCCAGCAAGCCGGCGCGGTCGTAGGGGGCTTCCTCATCCGGCACGACTCCCAGGCCCTCCAGGCGGCGGTGGCTGGGGGTCTGGAAATCGGCGAAGACATGGACCAGCGTGTCGCCGTTGGGGAGGCGGTCGAACATGGCGGGCAATACCTGCCCGGCCGTGGTCTGGCCAAACACGCGGGCCCGGCCCAGCGCCTGCATCCCTCCGGCGAACATTTCCGAGGTGCTGGCGGAAAAGGCATCCACCAGGATGGCCACCGGCCGGGCGAAGGGCTGCACCCGCCGCCCGGCGGGATTGACCAGGCGCGGGTTCACCCGGAACTGCAAAACCGTGTCGCGGGTTTTCATCGTTCCCAGGGAATCGGCCCCGGTGAAAAAATGCCCGGCGAAACCCATGGGCATGGCCGCCACGCCGCCGAGGTTGCCCCGCAAATCCAGGACCATGCCATCGGCATCGCGCAGGTCGTCGATGGCCTGGTCGAGGGCGCCGGCGATGGGCAGCATCCATAAATTGAACCGGACCAGGCCGGCGGTGCGGCCATTGGCCAGCGGCAAACGCGCGTGCTGGTGCGCAGCGTGGAATTGCGGCAGGAAACCGAGCTTGACCGGCACCCCGGAGGCTTTTTGGCGCTTGAGTTCCAGCCCCACCTGGTGATCGCTGCCATTCAGGAATTCCAGCCGCACGGGCGCCTCCTCCGGGCCTTTCAGGCGGCTGGCCACCATGCTCCAGGCCATCAGCCCGGCCTGCCGGGGATGGGTCCGCTGCGGGATCCCGCTGGCGAACGACTCCACCGGCTCGCCCGCCACGGAAACCAGGATCCAGCCCGGCCGCACCCCGGCGGTGGCGGCCGGCCCCTGGGGATTCACCCGCGTCACCAGGTAGCGGCCCTGCCAGGGGCGGATTTCCAAGCCCACTTCGCCCGAGAGGCCGGTGGCGGGGCCTCCGGCCACCGGGGAATCCGGCGGGGATGAGGTGCCAGCGGGAGCGGGTGGTGTCCCCGGCGCGCCGCGATCCGGATTTGGTTTTGCAGCACTGGCTCCGGGCCGGGCCTGGTTTTCCAGGTTGTGGCTCACCCAGCCTGGGATGATGGTCATATGGGATTGGCCCAAGCGGTCCAGCATGTCCTGGATGACGGCCCGCAAGCCATCCCCGGTTTGGGCCGCCTCGGCGCGGGGCTTCAGCTCCTTGCGGATCCGGTCCCAATCCAGGCCGTTGAAATTGGTGTCGAAGTGGGTCTCCTGGATGATTTTCCAGGCCGCCTCGAAAGTCTCCGCCGCCAGGGGAAACCCCGGCGCCGGGGCCGCCGGGCAGGGTGGGGAGCCGAAGGCAAACACCCAGGCGGCCAACGCCAGGCCAGCCGCGGTTATTCCGCTGCAGGCAGCCATTCTCCTAAAGTTCAAGTATTGCGTCATGGTTGGAGGGCGATCATAGGCCCGCCCCCGGCCAAAGGAAGCCCAATGATATCCCGGGCAGCGGATGGGCGGCGCCTGGCTGAAATCCCCAGCCACGGCGCCCGCGGCCGCCTTTGCGCCCCAAACACCTAAAGCTTGGGCAGCAATTTTAAAACGGCCTCGCTGGGACGGGCGATGACATGGGCGGCGATGAGCTTGCCCAAACCTTCCACCTTTTCCTTGCCGGCTGCGATGGCCGCGGAGACGGCGGATAACTCGCCCTGGATGATGACCGTGACGAACCCGCCGCCGAGCTTCTCCTTGCCCGCCACCTCCACGCTGGCGGCTTTGCACGCGGTGTCGATGGCCTCAAAAACGGCGGTGAACCCCTGGGTTTCGATGAAGCCCAGGGCGGGGGGTGGTGATTGATTCATAGGCAGGGCAGGGGACAGATTGGCTGGTTCATCAAAACTGGATTGGCTCCCGCGGAAAACCACGGGTTGCTGGATCAGCGGGCTGAATTCCTCGGGGGAGTCGATGGCCGGCACGGCGTTCTCCGCCACCCGGTTGAGGATGGTGGCCACCGGCTGGCCGCGCATCCGCTCCGCCGCACAATGCCCGGCGGCGATGGCGGCATGCACGTCCGAGGTGGCCCCGTGGATTTTGATCACCACCCCGCAAAGGTCGTTCAGCTCCACTTGCAGAACCTGGACCCGGGCGGCCTTGGTCATGGCATCCAGCGCCACCATGGCCGGGGTCAGCCCGGCGGTTTCCAAAAGGCCGATGGTGATGAAGCGTGTCATCGGCCGGGGGCGGGTGGGCGTTGTCGGTTCATCAAATGTTCATCAACTGCATCGGGGGAGGATAGCAGGCCAGGCCGCCGCGTCACGGAACAAAATTGTGCATCCATTTCCGGATGGCCTCTTTCATCGCCGCTCCGCCATTCATGAGCGGCGTCACAAAACGGGGGGTGAACCAGGGGAAAGTCCCCACCAGGTCAGGGGTGACCAGGATCTGGCCGTCGCAATCCGGCCCGGACCCGATGCCGATGGTGGGGATGGGCAGCAGCCGGGTGATTTCCGCGCTGACGGACGGGGCCACCAATTCCAACACCACCCCGAAGGCGCCGAGTTCCGCCAGGGCGGCGGCGTCCTCCACCAAGGCTTCCTGCTCGCCCGGTTTCCGGCCTTTGATGTGATAGCCCCCCTCCACCAGGACGCTCTGCGGCAGCATGCCCAAGTGCCCCAGGTAAGGGATGCCTTCTTCCACGATGGCCTCGATCTGGGGCCGGATGGCCCGGCCGCCTTCGGCTTTGACCGCCTCCGCGCCAGCCGCGATCAGCCGGCGGGCATTGGCCACCGCTTGGCTTGGCGTCTCATAGCCACGGTAAGGCAGGTCCGCGGCGAGCAAGGCCCGCGGTTTGGCCCGGGCGGCCGCCCGCACGTGATGCTCCATCTCCTCCATCGTCACCTGCGTGGTGTCCGGGTAGCCCAGCACCACCATGCCGAGCGAATCGCCCACGAGGATCAGCGGCACGCCCGCTTCGTCCAGCAGGCGGGTCATCGGATAGTCATAGGCGGTCAAAGCCGCCACCCGCCGGGCTGGCGCTTTCCAGCCCCGCAGCTCCGTGGCGGTGATCTTCTTTTCATTCATCGCGGATGCAGTTTGAGCCGTTTTGGGGCCGGATGCAACGGCGCATTGCGCCGCCCGGGCCGGTCCAGGGGGCGCCGGCGGCCCTGGCCTGGCCGGTATTGCATTTCCCGGGCCGGCGCATTAGCGTGGGTGCCCATAAGCACTTAATGAGAATATGAACCTGAATTTGCATCAAATATCGGCCTCCTTCGCGGGGGGCGTGGCGGCGGGAATCCTCACCCTGGCGGCCCAGCCGGCCTGCCAGGCGCAGCCGGATCCCAACTGGCTGGGGCATGACCGGCTCCGGCCCCAGCCCGCCGCGGTGAATCCCGGAACCGCCAGCACCCAGGAAAAAGCCGGCCAGCCGCCCTCGGACGCCGTGGTGCTGTTCAACGGCGGCAGCCTGGGCCAATGGGTGAGCATGGATGGCAGCCCCACCCGCTGGATCGCCCGGGAGGATTACATGGAATGCGTCAAAGGCAGCGGGTACATCCGCACCGTGCAGAACTTTGGCGATTGCCAGCTGCACCTCGAATTCGCCGCGCCGGTTCCGCCGGATGGCGAGGGCCAGGGCCGGGGCAACAGCGGCCTGTTTTTCGGCATGGGCCGCTACGAAATCCAGATCCTCGATTCCTATAAGAACGTCACCTATGCGGATGGTTCGGCCGGCTCCCTCTACGGCCAATATCCGCCGCTGGTGAACGCCAGCCGCCCGCCCGGCCAGTGGCAGGCCTATGATGTGATCTATACCGCACCCCGCTTCGACCCGCAGGCCAAGCTCGTCTCGCCCGCGCGGGTGACCCTGTTCCACAACGGGGTGCTGGTGCAGAACAACTCCGAACTGACCGGCCCCACCAGCTGGCTGGAACGCGCCCCTTACTCGCCGCATCCCGAAAAAACCCCCATTGCCCTCCAGGATCATGGGAACCCGGTGCGCTTCCGCAACCTCTGGGTGCGGGAGCTGGGCAAAACCACGCCCAAGGAATTCACCTTCGGCAGCGCTGTGCTGGACCGCTACGTGGGCCGCTATGAAACCAACGTCTCCTTCACCCGGGAAGGCGATCAGCTCGTGCTCAGCCTGGAAGGGGTGAAATTCACGCTCTTCGCGGAGTCGCGCACCAAATTCTTCGCCAAAACCACCGATGTCCAGTGCGAGTTCACCCTGGATGGGGACGGCAAGGTGGCCAAAGCCGTGGTCACCGTGGGTGAAGGCCCCGGCCGCGAAGTCAAAAAGAAGTAACCCGGCCCGGCCTCCAGGAGCGGGCCGCCTCGCGCGGAGGCCATCGGCATCATTTTGAACCACCGCCAGCCGGCCCGGAACGAACCAGCGATTCCGGGCCGGATTTTTTCCCCGGCTTTAAAAAACGTGGAGGCAACCAGGATTCCCCGCCTGTGAAAACCGGCTGCCAGCCCGGCTTGCCCGCGCTCGCCGGGGTGATTTCGACGCCAGCCAGCCGCATCGATCCCCAATACCGGCCGGCTTGGGATGGGTTTTCCCCCGCCGCGCAGCAGGCGCTGGCCAGTTATTACCTGCCGCACCGGTCGCGGCAGCCCTGGCTGGCGCCCACCCGCCCGCGGCTCATCAAGTGGTATTGCCCTTTCGCCGACCAGGCGCGTTTCCCCACCGGCCACCGCTACTGCATCAATGTCTATACCGGGTGCGCCCACGGCTGCCGGTATTGCTACGCCACCGGTTACGGCCCGGAGCAAGCCGGCTGCAAAAAGGATTTCCCCCGCCTGCTGGCCGCCGACCTGGCGGATTTGGAGCAGTATGATGTGCCTCCCGCCCCGGTCCATATTTCGAACAGCACCGACCCCTTCCAACCGCTGGAGCTGGCCGCCCGCCATACGCTGATGACCCTGGAAGGTTTGCTGGCCCACCGGCGCCGGTTCACCACTGTGGTGATCCTGACGAGGAATCCGCTCCTGGCCGCCCGCCCGGAATACCTCCGCCTGCTCCAAGCTCTGAACCGGCCGCCCCAGACGCCAGATGGCCAAACGGCAGCACCGGGAGGAATCCAGGTGGAGGTCAGCCTGGCCTTTTGGCGGGAGGCCGCCCGGGCCTTTTGGGATCCTCATGCCCCGTCAGTCCAGGAACGGATCGCGGGGCTGCGCGTGCTGCGGAACGCCGGCCTCCCGGTGATTCTGCGGATTGATCCCCTGTTTCCCCGGAGCGATGCCCGCATCCGTGCCGGGAAATTCGGTTTGGAGGAGGCGCAAACCGCCGAGGATTTGGAGCAGTTGGTGCTTTCAGCCAGGGAGCTTCAGGCCGTCCGCGTGGTGTATTCAACGGTGAAAATCGTCAAGCCACGCTATCGCCCGCTGGATGGCCCCCGGCTGGGCTTGAAGCATTTTTGCGAGGAACTGGCGGCGGGGGGAAAGCTCCCGTTCCGGGGCGGCAGCTGGCGGCTGCCGGAGGAGTATGGACAGGCGGCGGTGGTGGATCCATTCCTGGAAATATGCGGCCGGCTAACCATGCCCGCCGCCTTCTGCATGGCCAATCTGCTGGCCACCCATTGAAATATTCCTTGGCTTGGGGCTTGCCGCGGAAGGCCATGGATTTTTCGCTTTTCAGTGGTTGGAGCGAAGCGCCTATGGTCTAATGCGGCCAGGAAACGTATGAAAACACTAATTCAGAACACCATGCTTTCAGCGATTGTGCTTTTGGCCGCCCTCGGGCCGGCCCATCCGCAAACCTTGCCGGCTTCCGAGGCGGACCCCATTGTGCCCCTGATCCGCGCCCACTCCCACAACGATTACGAACATGCCCGGCCTTTGCAGGATGCCCTGGACCAGGGTTTCTGCAGTGTGGAGGCTGATATTTACCTGGTCGAAGGCCGGCTATTGGTGGCGCACAATTTCAGCCAGGTCACTCCGGAACGGACGCTGGAAAAGCTGTACCTCGACCCGTTGCGCCAGCGCATCCAGGCCAATGGCGGGCGGGTGTTTCCGGGGGGGCCGGAATGCACTTTGCTGATCGATCTTAAAACGGAGGCGGATGGCACCTATCGGGTATTACGTTCCGTTTTGGGGAAATACCAGGAGCTGCTCACCAGATATGAAAACGGCCGCGTGATCACCAACGCGCTCCGGGTGATCCTGTCGGGCAACCGGCCGCGGAAGCTGATGCTCGAAGAAACCAGCCGCCTCGCAGCCTATGACGGGCGTTTGGAAGACCTCGACCGTAAAGAGGGCGCCGATTTCACCCCGTGGATCAGCGAAAACTGGCAAACCGTTTTCAAGTGGCGCGGGGTGGGGCCGCTGCCAGCCGCCGACCAGGAAAAGCTCGCCAGCATTGTGCGCCGGGCGCACCAGCAGGGCCGCCAGGTCCGGTTTTGGGGCACGCTGAACCAGCCCGCCTTTTGGGAGGTGCTTTACCAGAACCAGGTGGATATCCTTAATGCCGATGATTTGCCTGGCATGCGGAAATTCCTCACCGCCAAATTACCCAGGAAATGAGTTCCCGGTGATGGTTCCGTGACCTGGTCCCGCCCCAATACGCACCATTGGCTGGCGGCTCACAAGGTGAGGCCGGTTTGCCGGCCCGGGGATATCCGGGATGACTGGGCGGTTTCACGGTGGGATCGCCATTCGAGGGCAATTTTAATCGCCAGGGTCAGCAAAGCCAATAACGCCAGAACACTGGCGGCGGCGAAAGCCGCCGCGCCTTGGTATTCGTGATAGAGCTTCTCCACCCGCAGGGGCAGCGTATCCGTCTGGCCGGTGATATGCCCGGAAACCACGGAAACGGCTCCAAACTCCCCCATGGCCCGGGCATTGCACAGGATCACTCCGTAGATCAGGCCCCATTTGACCGATGGCAGGGTCACCTGCCAGAAAGTCTGCCAGCCGCTGGCGCCCAGGGTCATGGCGGCCTCTTCCTGGTCCCGCCCGGCAGCCTGCATGACGGGGATCACTTCCCGCGCCACAAAAGGGACGGTGACAAATAACGTGGCCAGCACCAGGCCGGGCACGGCGAATATGATCTTGAGGCCGTGGTCTTGCAGCCAGGCGCCCGCGAAACCTTGCAAACCGAATAGGATCACAAACATCATCCCTGATACCACGGGTGAAACCGAGAAGGGCAGGTCGATCAGCGTCACGAGGAAAGTTTTGCCCCGGAAATCGAATTTGGTGATGGCCCAGGCGGCGGCCAGGCCGAAAACTGTGTTCAGGGGCACGCTGATGGCCGCCACGGTGAGCGTGAGGCGCATGGCCGAGAGGCTGTCGGGATGCTTGAGGGCTTGCACGTAGTGCGGCCACCCCTTGGATAAGGCCTGAAAAAACACATTCAGCAACGGCAGCATCAGGAAAACCACCAGGAAAACCAGGGTGATCCCCACCAGGATCCCTTTCAGCCACAGCGGATCCTCAGCCCCGCGCCGGGCTTGCGGCACCCGCCGGGCAGGGGATGGGAAAATCGCTTTCCTAGGCATCGCTTAACCTTGGTAACGGCTGTTCCACAATTCCAGGCAATTGATGGCCGCCAGCAAAACAAAGGAGATGCACAATAGCACCACGGCGATGGCCGCCGCCCCGGCGTAGTTATATTCCTCCAGCCGCATCATGATCAGCACCGGCGAGATTTCCGTCTTAAAAGGCAGGTTCCCCGAAATGAAGACCACCGATCCGTATTCCCCCACCGCCCGGGCAAAGGATAAGGCGAATCCCGTGGTGATGGTGGGCAGCAAGGAAGGCAGGACAATGGTGGCCAAGGTCCGCAACCGGCTGGCCCCCAGGGTGGCCGCCACTTCCTCCACCTCCGGCTCCAGGGTTTCCAAAACCGGCTGCAGGGATCGGACCACGAAAGGCAACCCCACAAAAGTGAGGGCAATCACTACCCCCAACGATGAATAAGCGCCTTGAATCCCCCAAGGCGCCAGGAATTGCCCAAGCCATCCCTCCGGTGCGAAAAGGCTGGACAAAGTCAATCCAGCCACGGCGGTCGGCAGCGCAAAGGGAAAATCCACCAAGGCATCCAGAAAACGGCGTCCGGGAAAGGAATAGCGGGTCAAGACCCAGGCGGCAATCGTGCCGAAAAAAGCGTTGGCCAAGGCGGCCGCCAGCGAGGCGCCAAAAGTCAGGCGGTAGGCCGCCAGCGCCCGCTCGGTGGCCACCAGGCGCCAAAATTCGCTCCAGCTCAATTCCGCAGTCCTCAGGAAAAGTGCGCCACAGGGGATCAGGACCAGCAAACTGAGATAGGTCAGCGTAAAACCCATCGTCAGTCCAAAACCCGGCAGAACAGTCTTTTTTCCAGTGGCCACGGAGCAAAAGGGATTCAGGTTCTGGCTGCACCCTATTCCTTTTGCCGATGGAAGTCAAAGCCGGGCAACCGAAAATCGGGTGTTTCCAGGCACGGGATGTGCTTTAATCGTGTGATTAGGGGTTTCTACCCTTTAAAGGGTAGAAATTCTCCGAGAGTTCCGCAGAATTTAGTTGCTCCTGACCAACCCAGTGTTAGAGTGGTGTTAATTCGATGTAATAAAGTTCGACTTATGTCGGCGAGCGCAAGTAACTCATTCGAAAGCAACGAATTGTTGAAGAATTCATCTTTATACCGTGAATTCCAGGCAGAGCGTGAGGAGATTCTGAAGCATAAATGGCTGGAATCCGAGAAAGCTGGTTATGATATCGGCTTTGAGTGGGCTCTAACGGATTGGATCATGAAGCATCGGTCCAGATGGAGGAAGAGCCGTCAGTTGAGTGCCCACTGATGGTGCGTGCGCCCTTGTGGCGCGCTCCAAGGTGACGGGGTTCTCAACACTCAGAGGGGTTTTCATTTCAGCCAGGTCGGTTTACAGATTTTTATGCCGAAGGTAACGCTTCTTCTCGATTCTGCGGCTATTGCGGGTGCTTTAAAGCAAATTGCGGCTGAAATCCTCAATCAGCATGCGCGCGGTGCTTTTTCTCTGGTCGGCATTCAAAAGGGGGGGGTGGTTCTGGCCGAACGCCTGGCTCTCCTGCTTCGCCAGGCAGATCAGGCACCGGTGACGGTTGGCCACTTGGATGTGAGCATGCACCGGGACGATTTGAACCATCGTGCCGCCCCTGAGATCCATCCCACCCTGATTCCCGGTGATATCAACGGTAAAACCATTATCCTCGTGGATGACGTGCTCTTCAAAGGCCGGACCACCCGTGCGGCGTTGGACGCCTTGAATGACTTCGGACGTCCCCAGTGCATTCAATTGGCGGTGTTGGTGGATCGCGGCCACCGGGAGTTGCCTATCCACGCTAATTTTGTCGGTAAAACCGTCCAGACCAGCGTGAACGACACCGTGGATGTGCGTTTAACGGAACCAAACCACGAGGAAGGCGTTTACCTCATCACCCCATGACTTGGAACCGCAAGCATCTGCTGGATATCGAAACCTTGAGCCGGGAAGAGGTTCTCACCGTATTGAATACCGCCAAAGCGTTTAAAGCCGTGGGCGAACGCGCCATCAAGAAAGTCCCGGCGTTGCGCGGCAAAACCGTGATCAACCTGTTTGTCGAACCCAGCACCCGCACCCGCATCAGCTTCGAATTGGCAGCCCAACGCCTCACCGCCGATATCATCAATTTCTCGGTCGAGTTGTCCTCGTTGCGCAAAGGGGAAACGTTGAAAGATACCGCCCGCAACCTGGAAGCCTTGAATGCGGATATCATCATCATCCGCCACAGTGCGGCCGGGGCGCCCCATTTTCTGAGCCGGGTTCTGAACGCCAGCGTGGTGAACGCCGGGGATGGAGCGCATGAGCATCCCACCCAGGCCTTGTTGGACGCCTTCACCATGCGGGAGAAAAAAGGCTCCTTCGAGGGCTTGAATGTGACCATCCTGGGGGACATCCTTTATAGCCGGGTGGCCCGCTCGAACATCTGGGCGCTCACCAAGTTGGGCGCCAAAGTCACCCTTTGCGGCCCCCCCACCTTGGTTCCATCCGCCTTTGAGCGGATGGGTTGCCAGGTGTGCCACCAAGTCGAACCGGCTTTGCGTCAGGCGGATGTGATCAACCTGCTGCGGATCCAGCACGAGCGCCAGCGCAAAGGCATGTTCCCCAGTCTCGGCGAATATACCTCCCTTTTCGGCCTCACGAAGGCGCGCATGAAATTGACCAAGCCAGACGTCCTCATCATGCATCCGGGGCCGATCAATCGCGGGGTCGAAATCGATAGCGACATCGCCGATAGCGAGCATTCCGTGATCCTGGAACAAGTAACCAACGGTTTGGCGGTGCGGATGGCGGTCTTGTTCTTGATCAATGGGGGGCACCCCCAGGAACTGGGCGTGAATTAACTCATTTTGTCCGCCCCCAACTTTTCCCGTTAATTGGAAGCCACCGGGTTGTCGGGATTGAAAGCGGGCTGATGGCGTTTGAGCATCTCCCCCAAGGTGATTTCCATCTGGTGATGTTCCTGCTTCAAGGCATGCAGATCCAAAGTCAAATTCGCCTGGCTGTCGGTGAATAATGAGGATTCCACGCGCAGCAAAAGCCGCGTCAAACCGGGTATTTCCAAGAAACGGGCCTGTTTCAACATGGACCGGACATGGGCCATCATGGTGGCCCGATCCCCGATCTGCAGGGAGCGGTTCATCAGGTCCATCTCCCGTGCCACCTGGGTGGTTAATTTGTGGTATTGCCGCAGAAAATCTTCATAAGCCTTGGCGGCCGGAGAGATTTCCTTCTGCGCAGGATCGTTTTCTTTGGGGCCGGTGGCCTGGTCTTTTTTGCCCGGATCGTTTCCCTTGGAGCTGCTGAGTGGTTCGGTGGGGAGCGTAATCCGAATATTGCTGACCTTGTGGACCGCGTTAAGCAATTTCCGGGCGGTGAGGGGTTTGAAAAGGTAGGCGTCGATTTCCAACGACTCCACTTGGGTGATTTGCATCCGTTCCTGCACGGCTGAACAGATGATGACTTTCAGCTTTTTCAGGGCGAATACGGAGCGGATTTTTTCCAGCAGCGTCAGGCCATCCATCCGGGGCATCATAAGGTCGATGATCGCGAGATCCGGCTGCAGCCCGTTTCTGAGCAATTCCCAGGCCGCCCAGCCATCGATAGCCTCTATAATCTCCACACTTTCGGCAGCAATCCCCTCCAGGAACCGCCGAATCAACATCCGCGCCGCCCGATCATCTTCCACCACCAAAATTTTCATTAAGCCGCTTTCTTCATGGAATCCCCTTTGAGCTTGACCAGATAATCGATATCCACGATCAAGCCCACCCGGCCGTCACCCAAAATGGCCGCTCCAGCCAGGGCTCGGTTTTGTTTAAAAGTTTCGCCGAGGCTTTTTATAACCACTTCCTGTTTGCCGAGCAAGTGATCCACCAGCAAACAGCGATTTTGGTGCTCGGACCCCACCACCACCACCACGCCTTCCGTGGGATCGTCCGACTCGGGCTTGATTCCAAAGTATTCGTGCAACCTGAGCAGCGGGGAAAGATGTCCCCGCACATTGACCACCTCGCCGCGCTGGGCCACCGTGGTGATCATCTCCCGCGAAGGACGGAACGATTCGCGCACCAGCAAAGCCGGCAGAATGTAACGCTGCTCGCCCACGGACACCAGCAAGCCATCGATAATGGCCAGGGTCAGCGGCAGGAAAATAGTGAAACTGCTCCCTTCACCCGGTTTGGATTGGATCTCGATCTTGCCACGCAGTTTTTCAATATTGCGCCGCACCACATCCATGCCTACGCCACGCCCGGAAACATCGGTGATTACATCCGCGGTGGAAAAGCCCGGCTCGAAAATCAGGTGGAAGACCTCCTGTTCGGTCAGGTTCTCGTCCGGCTGGATCAAGCCGCGCTCCACACCTTTTTGGAAAATCTTGTCCCGGTTGAGTCCGCCGCCATCATCCTTGATTTGGATCACAATGTTGCCGCCCTGGTGCCAGGCGGACAAATCAATGGTGCCTTGGGCCGGCTTGTTGTTCCCGGTGCGCTTCTCAGGCATTTCAATGCCGTGATCCACGGAGTTGCGGATCATGTGCACCAGCGGATCGTTCAACTGCTCCACGATGGTCCGGTCCAATTCGGTGTCTTCGCCGTGCAGTTTCAGCTCGACGGACTTGCCCTGCCGGGCGGCCAGGTCGCGCACCAACCGGTTCATTTTTTGGAAGGTGGACCGGATGGGCACCATGCGCAGGGACATGGTGATCTTCTGCAATTCATTGGTGATGCGTGTCAGCTGATTCAAATTCCGGAGTAAACGTCCTTGGGCGAGGCTTTGCAGAGTGGGATCCTGGGCCACTTGCGATTGGGCAATCACCATTTCCCCCACCAAATCGATCAGGCTGTCCAGTTTTTGGGTGGCCACTTTTATGATCGATCCGCTGCCGGCCTCCTTCAAGGCCAGGTGGGTCGGTTCGCTGGCGGTGGTGCTTTCCTGGGCTTCGCCACCGGGCGCCGAACCGGTGCGGTCGCTTGGGGCCTCATCTCTGGCCGCATCGGCAGCGGTGGCTGGCTCGCCAGCGACCACCGCCAAATTCGCCGGAGGCGTGCCTTGGGCGATTTGTTTAACGCGCTGGATCAGGTGCAGCGTGGGGATGATAATGGGGTTTAACGGCTTTTCCCCGTTCAATTGATGCTCGATTTCCAAGGTGAAATGCTTGAGCGTGTCACCACCAGCCAGAATTAAATCAATGACCTCGGAGGTGATGGCAATCTTTTGCTGCCGGGCCAGATCCAGCAAGGATTCCAATTCGTGGGCGAGCCGGTTGACTGGTTTCAAGTTCAGCAATCCGGATCCGCCCTTGAACGTATGAAAAGCCCGGAAAATCGAGTTGAGGGTATCCTTATCGCCCGGTTTGTCTTCCAAGACCAGAACCCCTAGCTCGATGTTTTGCAGATGTTCATGCGATTCACTGATGAATTCCCGCAGCAGTTCCACATCGGATGCCAGATCCAAATTGATGGCCGATTCCTCCGTTTTTTCGGCTTTCTTGGGGGTTGTTTTATCCTCCGTAACTGACTGTTGCTCAACTATTTGAGCAGATTCCGCAGACCAGGCTTCGGGCATGGGCGGCACGGATTGGCCCTGGGCCGCCATTTGGAGCGCAGATTCAAACCAATGAGTCCATTCGCCCAGTTGTTTGAGCGACTCTTCGCTGAACAAACCTGTGGTGTTGAAAATAGCATCAACCCATTGCCGGCCCTTTGCCAATCCCTGCTGGATTTCCGCCGGGGGAGGGCAGGTGGCACTCATTTCCTCCATCTCGGTAAGGAGACAATTCAACGGGAGTAATCCATTGTCTTTCCCCGGTTCCGCAAAAACCAGCTCCAACGCCAGTTTGCCATTCAACTGGATTAAAGATTGTAGGACATTTTCAAGGTTGCCTGCCATATTCATTCACTCCCCACACATCGGTATTTTGCCAATTTGCCGCTTCCAGCCAGCCAGACCGGAGGCAAATGCGGATGATCTAATGAAATCACCACGGCAATCATCGGCAGAATGCAAACCGGGCTTTAGGAAAATCTGCGGCCAGCACGATCCGCTCTTCCTTGGGGATCAGGTGGTTCCAGCCATTGGATGGGAATAGGCAAATAATCCACCACAATTTTCTTCCTGAGTGGAGCGCCCGCCGCTCTTTTGCGTCTAATCCTGCATGAAGACGAAAATTTGGTTCGTTGGTTGGCTTTGGTTGTTGAGCGCTTTGCTGCCAGCTCTGGCGGATGGATTCATCATTATTCACGATCCCCTGCCAGCCCCTCCAATAAGCTCACCCACCTACCCTCCCATACGCCCTCCCATGCCTCCACCACATCGGATTTATGCTTTTGCGCCGCTGGAGGTTAGCTATCACCACGTCAACGTCCGCATCAAGGAGCAAGTGGCCGTGACCTCGGTGGACCAGGAGTTTTACAATCCCAATCCGCGGCAGCTTGAAGGCACCTATATCTTCCCGGTGCCCAAGGGCGCGCAAATCGACAAGTTCAGCATGGAGATCGGGGGCAAGGAGGTGGAGGCGGAACTGCTGGCGGCTGACAAAGCCCGGAAAATTTACGAAGATATTGTGCGCAGCCTCAAAGATCCTGCCCTTTTGGAGTATGCCGGCCAGGATGTGTTCAAGGTGCGCATCTTCCCCATCGAGCCCAACAGCCGCAAACGGATCAAGCTCTCTTACACCCAGGTGCTCAAAGCGGACGGTGGTTTGGTCAGCTATCTTTACCCGCTGAACACCGAGAAATTCTCGGCCAAGCCCATCAAAACCGTAAGCTTGAAAATCGACCTGGAAACCCGCCAGGCGCTTAAGTCCATCTATTCCCCCTCCCACACGGCCGAAATCCGCCGTTTGGATGAGACCCGGGCCACCATTGGCTTTGAATCGCGGGAAGTGAAACCGGACACCGATTTTCAGCTGTTGTTTTCCACCGCCGGCAGCCCGGTGGGCTTGAACCTGATGACCTACAAACCGTCCGGAGCGGAGGATGGATTTTTCCTGCTGCTGGCCACTCCCGGCTCCGAGGCCAAGGGGCCAGTGGCCCGGAAGGATGTGGCCCTGGTGCTCGACACCTCCGGCTCGATGGCCGGAAACAAGCTGGAGCAAGCCAGGAAAGCACTGTTGTTCTGCATCGAGAATCTCAACGCCGGCGACCGGTTTGAAATCGTCCGCTTTTCAACTGAAACGGAGCCGCTGTTCGACCGCCTGGTGGAAGCCAGCGCCGAAAACCGGAAAAAAGCCGCCTCCTTCGTCAAGGATCTCCGCCCCATCGGCAGCACCGCCATTGATGAAGCCCTGGCCAAGGCGGTGGCCTTGCGTCCCGCAGCTTCCGACCGGCCCTACCTCATTATTTTCCTCACGGACGGCCGGCCAACCATCGGCCTCACCGATGAAGATCAAATTGTGTCCCGCGTCGGCGGTTGGTCTGAAACGGGCGGCAATACCCGCATTTTCTGCTTCGGCCTCGGTAGTGATGTCAACACCCACCTGCTGGATAAGATCACTGAAAAAACCCACGCCGTGAGCCAGTATGTGCTGCCGGAGGAGGATTTGGAGGTGAAATTATCCGCTTTTTACAGCAAAATCAGCGATCCGGTGCTCACCCAAACCAAGCTGCAGTTCCCGCCGGACATCCGGGTCAACCGCCTGCATCCCTCCTCCTTGCCTGATTTGTTCAAAGGCGACCAATTAATATTGGCCGGGCGCTACCATGAGCCGGGGGATGGGAAACTGGTTTTGGAGGGCCGCCTGAATCAAGAGGTCAAACGGATTGAAACTGCCGCGCATTTCCCTGAGCAGGCCACTGCATACGATTTCATCCCGCGGTTATGGGCCACCCGGCGGATCGGGTATCTCCTCGATGAAATCCGGTTGCGCGGAGAGAACCAGGAATCGAAGGATGAAATCACCGAACTGGCCCGCCAATATGGCGTGGTGACCCCCTACACCTCCTACCTGATCGTGGAGGATGAAACCCGCCGGAAAGTCCCCGTCATGGAGCGGACTTTTGTCCAAAGCGCGGGCCGGGCTGGGGGAGGATCAGCCCAGGATTGGAGCCTGAGGCAGCGGGATAAATCCGGGGCGGATGCCATCGCCATGGCCCGTTACGGCTTGGCTCTGAAATCGGCCGAAGCACCGGCGGCGGCGATGGACTCCGCCAGCCAGGAACTCAACCGCGCGCCACGCGTGGCGGCCTCCGCTCCGCTGCTGAGTCGTTATGGGATGTTGCCCGGAGGGCCCCAGCCGGCAATTCCGGGCCCGGTGGCCACCACCTCGGCCAGTCCCAGCCCCGCTTCAGCGAATGGCTCCAGCAGTTCCGCCGCCACCCGGTATATCGGCGGCCGGACTTTCTACCAAAAAGGCCGCCAGTGGGTGGACGCCCTGGCGCAAAAATTGCCGGACGCGAAACGGATTCGCATCCGCTTCGATGCGCCCGAATATTACGACCTGATCCTGCGCGAGAAAGAAACCCTGCCCTGGCTGGCCCTGGGCCGGAACTTGGTGCTGGTGGTGGCCGGGCAGGTGTATGAAATCCACGAATAAAGCGTGAGCGCCTAACGGCTGGCTGGCCGGAGCCGGGTATCCACGGTGCAGATGTGCTCGGCCAGCCAGTCGGAAACCATCGACTTGAGCCGGAGCAGCAGGACGGTGGATTCGCCCTTCCGCTCAAATTCCTGGACGAGCTTCCCGAACTCGGCCAGGAATAGCTGGTGGGCGGCTTTGTTTTCGGCCAGGGCCGGGCAGCGGGTGCGCTCCATGATCGCCTCTTCTTCACGGAAATGCTTCGACGTGTATTCGCCCAGGAATTGGAGCATGCCGCGCACTTGTGCCCGGCCGGCTCCGCGCTGGCAGGCCCGCTGCAGTTCATTGATCCGGGCGATCAACTCCTGGTGCTGGTCATCCACCGCATCCACCCCGGTGGCCATCTGGGTGGGATTCCAACGGATCAGCGCCTCCCCCGCTGCACCCGGAGTCTCGGCGGCGGCGGGCCGGGAAGCCGCGCGGGCGCGGTTCGACCGGCTGGTTTTGATCGGGGCCGGGGCGGAGGAGGCCGCCGCAACCTGTGCTTGAGTGAGATGATTCCCATTCACCAGGTGCTGCAATTCCAGGACGGTATCCTGCAGCCCATTCGCCTGGGCGTTTAATTCCTCCGAGGCGCTGGCGCTTTCCTCCGCGCTGGCCGCCGTGGATTGGGTCGCTTTTTCCATTTCCACCACCGCATGGTTGATCTGGCTGATGCCCTGGCTTTGCTCCCGCGAGGAGCTCACCACCTGGCCCGCCAGTTCATCCACCTGGCGGGCTTTGGCCACGATGCCCTGCAGACTCTGGGCCACCTTTTGGCTGATCCCCGCACCATTGACACTCTTTTGCACGGAATTTTCGATCATGGCGGCGGTTTCCTTGGCGGCCTGGGCGCTGCGCTGGGCCAGGCCCCGCACTTCGTCGGCTACCACCGCGAAGCCCAATCCGGCCTCTCCGGCGCGGGCGGCTTCCACTGCCGCGTTCAACGCCAGCAGGTTGGTTTGGAAGGCGATTTCATCGATGGTCTTGATGATCTTGGCGATGTCCCCGCTGGAATTCTTGATGTCATCCATGGCCGCGACCATCGCCGACATATCCTTCACTCCGGCATCTCCAGCCTGGCGGGTCTGCGCCGCAAGTTCTTTCATTTTCTCCGCAGTTTCGGTGTTTTTGCTGGTAATGCTGGACATCTCCACCAGGGAGGAACCCGTTTCTTCGAGTGAAGCGGCCTGCTCGCTGGCGCCCTGGGCCAGGGAATGGCTGCTGCCCGCCACCGAGGCGGCCGCTCCGTGCACCTCCCGCGAACCTGTGGCCAGCATCTCCACGATCTGGTTCAGCGGCGCGGCCACCAGCTTCCGCACGAGCATCCAGATCAGGATTGCTACGCAACCCAAAACCCCGATCAAGGTGAGGATCCCGTTCACGATATTGCTTTTGCGCAGGGCCGCCAGGGAAGCGGCGGATTGTTTTTTCGATTGTTCCATGCCCTCGGTGGAAAACCGGAAACAAATCACCCCGCCGATCTCCCCCTCCTTCCAGCCGTTATGGCACCGCACACAATCGAGGACCACTTTTTGTGGCTGGTAAACTTCATAAGCGTCCCGGGTGCGCCGGGTCAGCTTTTCAGGCTGTTTCTCCAGGACGGCTTTGACCTCCGCGGGCAGGTTCCGTTTAAGGTATCCCGGGTGGGTGGAATGCGACACTTTCCAATGCCGGTCAAAAAGGGAGCACTCCAGCAAACCGATGATGTTGGTCTGCGCATGCAGCAGCCGGGTGAATTTTTCCATCTCCCCCCGTTCCAGCGAATCCTTGACGGCCCGCTCGGTTGATTCATAGACATTCTCGGCGTTCTGCAGGTCGTTGGTCTCCAGGAGCCGGAGGTTTTCTTCCGCCATCTGCCCCACCAGCTTCTGGTTGCTGAAATATTGATAAATTTGCGAGGCCAGGATCACCACAAACAAGGAGGCCAGCAAGGCGAGCGTCAGTTTGGTATGTAGTTTCATGGTGAGTTCTCCTTATGCTTTCCGGGCTTTGGCTGTTTTCAAGAAAAACGGGAAATCCGCCTGGGAACCAAATTGAGCGCCGGCACAGCCAACGCACGGGGCGCCCGCTTTCACACAGTGGTTGACTCCGCTGTTCCAGGGGCGCCAGGTGCAATCCGCATAGGTGGTGGTGCCCACGCAGCCCAGCTTGAAAAGGCACCCTTCCCCGCCAAAAGTCTGCGCGAAATTCTCCCGTTCGTAATCCGCGAAGCGGGGGCATTGGTCATGGATCTTCCGCGCAAAGAACGCCTTCGGCCGCCCCAGTTCATCCACGGCTGGAATGCCGAATTTCAGCACATGGGCCAGGGTGCCCACCATCCAGTCCGGGTGCGGGGGGCAGCCGGGAACCGCCAGAAATGGCGCCTGGACTTTCTCGCTGGCCAGATGCTGGCGGAGGCTGATCGCGCCCGTGGGATTGTTGGCCGCCGCGGGCAATCCGCCGAAGGCCGCGCAGGATCCCACCGCCACCACCGCCTTGGCGTTCCGGGCGGCGCGGATGACCTGCTGGGTGAAAGGCTCCTCGCCGAACAGGCAGGCGCGCGGCATGCCCGCCGGCACTGAGCCTTCCACCGCCAAAATATATCCGCCCTGGTCGATGGCTTTATTGACCGTGGCCACCGCTTGGTGGCCGGTGGCAGCCGACAAGGTCTGGTGGAAAACCAGGGAAATGTATTGGGTCAGCAACTCGCCAGGCGAGAGCGGATCGCTGTTCAGGAGCGAAACCGAGCAACCCGAGCAGCTTTGGCCCTGCAGCCACAGCACCGGTGCCTGGCCCGAGGATAACTGCGCCAGGGCTTCCGCCATGGCTGGGGCTTGGGAGCCCGCCAGCCCCATGAGGGCGGCCAGGCGGCTGCTTAAGGTGAGAAATGACCGCCGAGTCAATGCTTTCATCTGATGTCCTTTCCAGGTTTGCCAGGATTAATGCACCGCGCACGCGATGCAGGGGTCGAATGACCGAACCACCCGCGCCACTTCGATCGGATTCTTCGGATCCGCCACCGGAACTCCCACCAGCGCTTGTTCGATGGCCCCGGGCACGCCGCGGTCATCCCGCGGCGAACAGTTCCAGGTGGTGGGCACCACGCATTGGTAGCGGTGGATTTTGCCGCCCCGCAGCTCGATCCAATGGCCGAGCGCCCCGCGGGCCGCCTCCGTGAGCCCCCATCCCCGCCCGGTTTCGGGGATGTTGAAATCCGTGAAGGAGGGCTGGTCCGGCGCCAGTTGCTGCAGCCAGGCCAGGCAGCGATCCGCCACCAATTTGCATTCCACCGCCCGGGCGGCGTGCCGCCCCATCACCGAGATCAGATCCTTGGGCTCGCGGCCCAAGGCTTTGAGCACCCCAGCCAGGGCGTCCTTCACTAATTCGTTCTGGCCCAGCGTGCCGGCCACCAGCAGGCGGGCCAGAGCGCCCACTTCCACCACCTGCCCTTGATAGCGCGGCGCTTTCAGCCAGGAATAAGCCCCGGCCTTGCTGGGATCCGGCGCCGTCTGGCCTTCGCCGGGCTTCAATTTGCTGGCCGAAGAAAAAAGTGAGCTGGCGGTTTCCTCGGTGATCGCCCCGGGATCCAGGGTTTGCAGGTCGCTCCCGATCAGCACGCCGGCGGGCAGGAATTTCCCCCCGCCCGAGCTTTCCGGAAATACGCCGTAGGACAGGAAATTGCCACAGCCACGCCCCAGGCTGAAATACCCCGGGCAGGCGCCAGCCACCGCCAGCACATCCGGCACGTAAGCCTGCCGGATAAAAGTCTGCAGCCGCTGGAGCAGGGACTGGTAATGTACAATGGCCAGGGCGGTGGCCTTTTCGGTCACCCCGCCAGGCACCAACGATGCCGCATGCGGCATTTTGCCCGCAAAAATCGAGCCCATCTTCTGGGCCATCTGGCGCATTTCCAACGCTTCCAGGTAGTGTTTGATCGCGCCCAGGTTCAATTCCTTGTCCTGGATATATTGGACGGCATACCGCGGCAGGAAGGGCGCCACTGGCAGCACCCGGCCCGAAGCCAGCTCCGCATTGACCCAGCCTTTCAGCGCCACCAGGGAGGCATCGGCCCCCTGGTAAGCAGCCACGGCGGTGATATCGATGAAATCCAGCGCGGACAACAGGTAAAAATGCGTGATATGCGAGGCGATGAAATTGGCTGCCTGGATCAGGTTCCGCAGCAGCAACCCATTGGTTGGCGGCGTGACCCCGTAGGCCATATCCTGGGCGAGAATCGAGGCGATGCCATGTTCGACGGGGCAGACTCCGCAGATGCGCTGGGTGATCTGCTGGGCATCCAGCGGATCACGCCCTTGCAGGATCATTTCAAATCCGCGGAACATTTCGCCCGCTACACGGGCGCTGGTGACCTGCTTGCCGTCTGTTTCCACTTGGACGGCCAAATGCCCCTCGATGCGGGTGATCGGGCTTAAGGTGATGGTTTCTGGCACGTTAAATTCCTTTCGCTAACTGGCCTTGAATCGCGTTTTTCTCTGCTGACCATTGCCACCGGTTGGGCCAGCTCCCTCCGCCGCAGTCCATGCGCAGGGAGCCTTGATGACGGCGGCCAAGCCCCGGCGGCCTGGAACCTGTGCCGTCACTATTGTGGAAACCAGAAATCCTTGAAGCAAAAACCCGCGCCTTTGCCAGAGTTCAAGCGGCTTGGCAAACGGCTTATTGGCGGCCACCTGAAAGGATAAAGCTATGAGCTTCCCAGCTTCTTCATATTTGACTCCTGTATTCCGTCACATCGATTGCCGGTTCATGGGCAATATATGATCTGCTTCCGTTTTTTCCTCCTTCAGCAGACATTACCCCTATCGGCACAAACCTTCAGCGCCTTAAGGGGAAAATCGTGTTTTTGTGGCAGGAGCAGGCCGCTGCCAACTCGCTCGGCGGCGAATCGGATAGGGTTCTCCACTCAAGCGGAAAAAGCTTGGCGCGGAACAGCCAACGCCATCGGGATTGGCCATTCTTGAAGGGTGGCCATCCACCATATTCTTTAAATCCCGAACCGCACCCTGCAATGAACCGGCCAGGGAATTAAGCTCTTCCGCGGCGCTGGCGCTTTCTTCCGCGCTGGCCGCGTTGGCTTGGGTGTTTTTGTCCATCAGCGAAACCGCCTGGGTGACTTGGTCAATCCCCTGGTTCTGCTCCCGGGAAGAAGCTGCCACCTCCGTTGCGAGGTCATCCACCTGCCGGGCTTTGGCCACGATTTCCGCCAGGGTGCGGGCGACCTTGCCGCTGATTTCCACGCCGCGCGCACTTTTTTGAAGGGCATCCTCAATTTTGCTGGTGGTTTCCTTCGCTGCCTGGCCACAGCGCTGGGAAAGGCTGCGCACCTCATCTGCCACCACGGCGAAGCCCATGCCGGCCTCGCCCGCCCGGGCGGCTTCCACCGCGGCATTCAAAGCCAGGAGGTTGGTTTGGAAAGCGATCTCATCGATCGTTTTGATGATTTTGGCGATCTCGGCGCTGGAATTCTTGATGGCTTCCATGGCCGTCGTCATTTCCGCCATTTCCCGCATTCCGGAGTCGCCCGCCTGGCGGGCTTGGGTGGATAGTTCCTTGACCTGGCCAGCGGTTTCCGTGTTGCGCCGGGTGCTGCTGGACATTTCTGCCAGCGAACTGCTGGTCTGCTCCAGGGCCGCTGCCTGGGTGCTGGCGCCTTCCGCCAGCGATTGGCTGGCCGCGGACACTTGCGCCGCCGCTGATAAATTCCGCCCGGAATTTTCCGCCAGCGTTTCCGCCACGGCCTTGATCGGCCGCACTATGCCTTGGGAAATCCGGAGGCCCAGGGCCAGCGCCAGGAAGATGGCCACCCCGGCGGTGATCGCCACCCGGCGGATCAACTGGTCAAACGGTTCCGCGGCGGCGGTTTTCGCCTCGTTGAAGTCCTCCTCGTAAGTGCTGGCGCCAATCACCCAATCCCAAGGCTCGTAATAGGTGATGGCAGCGAGCTTGCGCCTTACGACCGTTTCGCCCGGATTGTTCCAAGGATAGAACTCGGCGGCGGACGATCCGTTGGTGGTTTGCAGCGCTTTTTGAATCACCGACTGGATGAACAAGCGCCCATCCGCATCCCGGGCTTCCCAAATGTTCTCGCCGTCCCGTTCCCCATTCTTGGACACAATGTATTTGCCGCGCTGCTCTCCCTTGGCGCCCAGCACATAAATATAGCCGGTCCGTCCCACCACTGTTTTGAGGATGCTGTTGCGCACATCCTGGCTGCTTTCCGTCATGCTCACCCCCACGTAAATCATGCCCACCACCTTCTGCCGCTGGCTATCCCAAATCGGTTCATAGGCCGTTGCCTGCCATTCCTTTACGACGAAAGCCCGCCCCCGGTAACCTTTGCCTTGCAGGATGGCTGCCAGCACGGCATTTTCGCTGCCATCGGCGTTCCTGCGGGCGATGAAGGTGCCGATCGCCCGGGATCCATCGAGGTTTTGCACGCTGGTGCAGACGCGCAGCATATCCCCCTCTTCGTTGATGCGCTGGAAGATGGTGCAGTAATCCCGGGTATAGTGCCGGACTTCGTCCACCACCCTGGACTCGCTGTTGGTGGCTGCATTTTGCCCCAGCCATTGGCCGCCCAGCAGCATCCTGGGCAGCCGCATCTGGCGCGGTTCTTTGGTCAATTGATTGACGGCCTGCCATTCCACCAACTCCGGCCCGAAAGACACCGCCCCCGCCTTCATGAACAATTCCTGGGCTATCCCCAAATTATAATTCACCCGCCGCCGCGTGCGCTCGTCGGACGCAGCACACACGCTGTAAACATTGCGCGCCAGTTTGGCGGCCTCCTCCAGCCCTTGGCTTTTGATGATTTCGGCCAGGCGGGTTTGCGCCACCCGCTTTTGCATCAAAGCAATGCACAGCATGGCCACTGCGGTCAGCACGACCGACAGCACTCCAAACACACCTATCTTTCCGCCGATTTTCATAGCTAGTAAATCCCCCTCGCCAAGTCCCCGATTCAACCGTGCCCGCCTTGGGATCCCGGTCTGGTATCGGGCTGGTTAGTAAATCGGCAGCAATCGCCAGTGACTTGAGTAAAATGATGCCTGCCCACGGTTTGCCGAGGGCCGTCAACGCCACCGATTTAAACTCACCCCCGCAGTCAATTCCCGTGGCTGGGCCGGTCCAGGTTGTTGGGATGGAAGTGGTTGTGCCCCAGATTTTGGCGCAAGACGAGAAGGGAGCCGTCCCGATCTGATCGGAATAAGTGGCGATTAACGAAGGTCTTGTCTAAAAAGATCCAGCCAGCGCGACTGTGCCAATTGCCTGGATTCGGCTCAGGCCGGTGGAAAGTCAGCCAATAGCCAAGCCTTCGCGTACCGCATAACGGATCAACTCGTTGGTGCTGGAACAGCCCAACTTTTTCATCAGCCGCGCCCGGTAGGTTTCCACGCTTTTCAAGCTGATGCGCAAGCTGGAGGAGATATCTTTGTTGCGCTTGCCTTCGGCCACCAGTTTCAGCAAGGCCCGTTCGCGCCCGCGGATCAGGCCTTTCACCGTTGGCAGGATGCCGGGATCAACTTTCCCGTTCCAAGTCCGCAAATAATCCGCCATCACTAATGCCGCCACGTCGGGGCATAGGTAGAGCCGCTGATCCATTACCGCCTTGATGGCCCGTTTGAGCTCCTCCGGACCGTCATCTTTCAGGATATACCCCAGCGCTCCGGCCTGGATGGCTTCCCGCACCAGGGTCACATCCCCATCGGCGGACAAAACGATAACCTTCGTATGCTTGTTATGCTGCAGAATCTCGCGTGTCACCTCGATCCCGCTTTCCAAACAAAGGTGCATGTCCATGACCACCACATCCGGTTCTAATTCTTTGACCATTTCCAAAGCTTCTGCCCCATTGGATGCCTCCCCAACGACGGCCACCTCCGGCTGATCACGAAATACCATCCGCAATCCACCCAGAACCATCTGATGGTCGTCCACCAAAAGGATTTTGACAGGAACTTCATTCATAAATTAACGTTAAATTATCCATTCAACCCCAGGTTTTCAATCGAAGATTTTGCCGGCTGCGGTGCTTGCCCCAGTGCTCGATTTGTGGCGTTAACCAATCCATTCCCACTTTGAATGAGTCCAATTCGCTTTACCGTTGCGCTGCCTTTGGAAGGGATATAACGGCGCCACAGATTTGGGGGGAGGCCAACAACGTGAAACTGCCTTGCTCCATTTCCCGGCCACCGCTAATCTGAAACAGCTTTATGAAAAAAATCATCCACTTCGGTTTCGTGTCCGCCGTGGCCCTATGGGGCTCGCTCCCTGGGCTCCTCGCCGCGAGCGCCACGCAAATCCCGTTTCCAGAGGCCCTGGCGAAGGCCGCGGTAGTGCAAACCCGCCTGGATCACATCCTCGAAAATTCGCTGCTGCTGGGCAACGGCGACGTGAATGGCGTGCTTTACGCCAGCGGCGATGCCCTGGTAATGCGCTTGACTAAAAACGATGTTTGGGATGCCCGGGTGGATACCACCAATGATCCGCCGCTGCTCAAGATCGATATCCAAAACAAAAAGCTCGGTGGCCCCATTGCTGGCTCAATGCCGAGCTGGGACCGCCCCTTTCCGTGCCCGCGGGTTTGCGCCAAATTGGTGTTGGGCGCCAATGCGGCGGCCTCCGCCTGGCAGCCGATCCGGGCGGAAGGCCGCTCGAATACCTGGACCAACCGCGCCGGCGCCGCCGTGATGAGTTTGGAAGGCGGCGCTGGGGCCTCCTGCGGATACCGGCTGAGCGGCCTGGATTTGCCTGCGGATCGCTTCCCGGTCCTGCGCGTGAAATTATCCGGCAGCGCCAATGCCCGCTATTATATCGACGTGATGGCGTCCGACCAAACCGCGCTGTTCGGCAGCCAGTGGATCGACTCCCCGGCGGCGCCCACGGAGCGCCGCTTTCAGCTGCCCACGGGCAAGACCGCCGGCTCCATCGTCCTTTATACCTGGACCGTCGATGGCAAGCCGGCGGAGAATTGTTTTACGGAGGTGGCCTTTGAAGGCGCGGGGAAAACTGTGCCGATGGATTTGAGCAAGCTGCAAGCCGCCCCGCGCCAATCCGAACTGGATATCCAGCGGGCGGTGGCCAGCATCCCGCCGCCCGGCGGCGGGGGAAATCCCATCCAGATCCGGGCGCTGGCCCAAGCCAATGTGTTCCTGGTCCGGAGCGATGTCCCGGCCCGGCTGGAGGCGGTGCCCGCCACGTATTTGCCGCCCCCGCAGCACGGAGCCGAAGCTGGCTGTGAATGGGTCACCCAGCTATTGCCCGGCGACGCTGACTGGCCGGGAATGAGCTTCGCCGTGGCCCTGGCCGCCAGCGGATCCACCAAAACCGTGGCGATCGTGACCTCCCTGGATTCGCCCCGGCCGCTCGCCGATGCCCTCGCCCTCGCGCGGCGCACCTTGAACCAGGCCGGGAGTGAATTGATCCAGCAGCACGAGGCGGCTTGGGCGGCCTTCTGGTCGCTCAGCGGGGTGGACTTGGACGATGCCGGCCTGCGGGCCATGTGGTATCGGAACCTCTACTCGATGCGCTGCGTCAGCAAGCCGGGAGTGGAGGCCATCGGGCTTTACGCCGGGCTCACCAACGATGAACCGCCGTGGCATGGCAGCCACACGCTCAACTACAACTCCGAGCAAACCTTTTGGGGATGGTATATCTGCAACCATGCGGAGTTGTCGGAACCTTACGAGCGCATGATGCACCGCTACCTGCCCCGGGCCCGGTGGTTCGCCAAACAGACCTACGGGCTCAATGGCGCGCATTATCCCCACAATGTTTTCACCCACGAAATCCCCGATCCGGAAAACTGCCGCTCCAAAAACAACCGCATGCACGCCTTTCCGCCCTATGCTCAAACCATCGGTGTTTCCGGGCATGTGGTGCAAAACATCTGGCTCCATTACAAATATTATCCGGATCGCCGGTTCCTGGCGGAGATCGCCTATCCCACGCTGCGGGAAGTAGCCACCTTTTACGCCGAGTTCATCGGACGCTGCGAACGCACCCCGCAAGGCAAGGTCATTCTGGCCCCCAGCTACTCCCCGGAGCATTGGAGCCTGGCGCCGGACTTCAAATACAACCGGGATTGCGCCTATGACCTCGCTTATGCCCGCCTGGCGCTCAACGCCGCCATCGAAGGGGCCCAAAAACTGGGAACCGACGGCTCCTTGGCGGAGCGGTTCCGCCAAGCCCTGGCCAGCCTGCCGGATTACCCCACCACCCGGGAGGCGGACCCCATCGTGGTGGATGTGCGGGACGCTCCGCCGATCGAATACAACATCGCCGTGCCGGTGGTGCCGGTTTTCCCGGCGGACCAAATCACCTGGTTCTCCACCGCCGCCGAAAAACGGCTTTTTGCCCGCACCCTGGAGCGCGTCAAATGGAGCGGCTACAACTCCAGCATCCTCCTGCCCGTGGCCGGCGCGCGGCTGAGTGTGCCCGGCGCCTGGGCCACCATGAAAAAAGAATTCCTGAAGCGCTCCCGGCCCAATGGCACCATTACCCTGCTGCCGGGCGATGGCTGCGGCCATTTCACCGAGCAATTTGCCGCCTCCGGAGCCATCGCGGAACTTCTGCTCCAAAGCGTGGGCGATGTGATCCGCATCCTGCCCGCCTGGCCCAGGGAAAAACCCGCCCGGTTTGAAAACCTGCGGGCCCAGGGCGGGTTCCTGGTCTCGGCCGAACAGCGGGATGGCCAGCTCATCCACCTCGCAATCTCTTCCACGGTGGGCGGACCGCTGCGATTATTGAGCCCGTGGCCGGATCGGCCGGTTTCGGTGGCTGGCCGATCTCAACCGTTGAGAGCCGATGCCCGGGGCTTGATCGAAGTGGAAACCCAGGCCGGAGAACGGCTCCTGATGACCTCCGCCCAGTGAGCAGGATCCGCCGGTGGCGGAAGGAAGGGGAGGGGAGGCAAAGGTCTCCTGGCGGCGGAAGAAAAATTGGCCGGCGATCCTTGGAGCACTCGGCTTTGGTGCGGGACCGCCCGGGAGTATCGGCCAGCGAGGCTTGGGGTGGCGCGGCTTTTGGTGGAGCCTGGGCTGCAGGAAGATTCGGCCTGCAGCCAGGAAGCCTTTCTGGCGCGGATGGAAGCGCGCCGCTGGGAGGAAGAGGATGAGGAGTCGCTGGCTCCCATTCGGCGTGGTTGGTGCCTGGGTAGCGCGGCCTTTCGGCAGGAACTTTTAGCCAAGCTCGACGGCCAAACCGGGGAATGGGCGAGCGGCAAGTTGCGGCAAGAGCCTGGAGAAAATCGGGCGGTGCGGGTCATCGCCGAGGAGTTGAGCCGGTTGGGTTGGACGGAGGAAGAACTGGGTCGGGCACGCCAGAATACCCCAGGGAAAATGGCCATCGCCGCCCAGTTGCGGCGAGCAACGACGCTGATCCTCAAATGGATTGCGGTGCGCAGCGGCTTGGGGACGTCCCAGAGTGCCAATGCGAGGGTACACCCATGGATGAGGAACAGCCCCAGCCTCACGTTGGCGTCGTCCGCGGCGCTCAATCAACCATCGCCAACAATTCTTAACCAGGAGTGTCCACGAGAAAAGAACCAAGCTACGGCCTGACCCATTCGCTTGGTAATAACCAATGACCTGGTTAAACAGGGTCCCGTCGTCGGCTTCCGGGTCCAGGGGGCACGGCAGCTTGGGCA
This sequence comes from uncultured Verrucomicrobiota bacterium, assembly GCA_964409245.1. Taxonomy (GTDB): domain Bacteria; phylum Verrucomicrobiota; class Verrucomicrobiia; order Limisphaerales; family UBA1319; genus CAIMWS01. The sequence goes on along the minus strand of CAYPCQ010000033.1, from coordinate 869 downwards.
CGGTGGACTGCTTGGTCAGCGGCTGTGCCTTGAACGGGGCGGCCTGGCCTTGCGCCAGCAGTTCGAAGGCATGCCGGAAGCTTACCCCATCGTGGTATTGCACAAACTGGAGGGCGTTGCCCGCCCGCCCGCAGGCCATGCAATGCCACAGCCCCTTCTCCGGCGTCACGATGAAGTTGGGCGTGGCGTGGTCCGGATGGAACGGGCACCGCCCGATCCAATCCTTGGCCCCGTGGGCTTTAAGCTCCAGTCCCCTGGCTGCGCACCAGGGCCAGCAGGTCGGTCTGCCGCTTGATCCGCTCCAGGTCCGCCTCAGGAATGCGCCAGGACATGCAGCGCCTCCAGGGGCCCAACCGGCGTCAAGCCGGAAAGGGAGGTTCTTACTTTAATAAGAGCCATGCGCGTATATTCCTAGCGAGGCATTGCCTCAGACCGACGAGTTGGACGTTTCAAGAAAACTTTCATGCCATTGCAGTCTCTTCGGTCTGAGGCAATGGCTGATTTTATTCAATTCCCAAGCGGGCCTTTCTTGGAACAAATCGTATTGTTGAGATGGAGCCCGGTTGAGCAGCGCGGCTCCGTTAGGGTGCCGGAATATTTGCCGACGTGCGGCGATGACTCCATATTATTGGAGCATAAACGCTCAACCGGTACTCGCTGTGAAAGTAACCCAGAGCCTTGCCAAACTCCAGCAAGAACACGTCAACATGGAACTGGAGTGCATCGACAGGATGTATTTGAACGGTTACGTACCCAAACTGACCACCGCCAACGGAATCGCCGCCTTTTGCCGAGGCTACTTGGGCTTCCGGTTTTGAGCCTCGCCGTGGAAATTGGGGGTGAAGGGGGAGTATTTCGGCGCGGAAGCT
>CAYPCQ010000032.1:60137-71307 GCA_964409245.1 uncultured Verrucomicrobiota bacterium | reverse complement strand
GATCGACGAATTTGAGAAGTACCTTCGCGGAGACAACGCCGACTCGACGCCCCCGCCCACGGCGGAGCCAGCGCCCCCGACCGCCACCAGCAGCACCAAGCTGCCATCAGACTTTTTGCCCGAGGCGGCGGAACCTGGCCCCAAGCTGGATCTTTCCTTCAACACCCCCGACGAACTCATAAAGCGAATTTTTCACGGCGATGACGATTTGATGGGAAACCGGATCATGGCCAAAGGCGCCCCGACCGGCATCATCGGCCAAGGCGGCATCGGGAAATCGTTTCTGCTGCTGCAAGGAGCTGCTTGCGCCATACTTGGCCGTGATTTCCTCGGCCTGCCGACTCATGCAAAAGGTCTGCGATGGCTGGTGTTTCAAGCCGAAAACTCATCCAGACGATTGCAGCGAGACATGCTTTACCTTCGCGAATGGCTCGGGGATGACTGGCCGGAAGTTTGCAAATGTCTGACCATCCATACGCTCGATCACGATATCGATCATCAGCTTGCGGTCGCTTCCGATGAACGCGCCTTTGAGCGCGTGCAATCCGCCATCGCGCACTACCAGCCGGATGTTGTCGCTTTTGATCCGCTCAAGGATCTGACCTTCGGCGATAGCAACAAAGACCAGGACATGCAGACGCTCTGCAACGCGGTGTCCTCCCTTTTCCGCCAAGGAAATCCAGATCGCGCCGCCATCTGTCTGCACCATAGTTTAACCGGCATCGCCGGGGCCGCCCGATCCACCGGCTTTGAACGCTCGTCCTTTGGGCGGGGATCAAAGGTTTTCCATAGCTGGGCGCGCGGCATCATAAACATCAGCCCGGTCACTGAGGACTTCCGCGAACTGGCAGTTTCATGCGGAAAAAATAACAACGGCCCGGAGTTCGCGACCTTCGGCATCAAGCGCGACCCGGAAACCCTGATCTTCAGCTTGAACGCGGACTTTTCCCTCGACCGCTACGAATCCGAAGTGGCCGACCGCCAGCGGAAAAAGGGAGCCACCAAGAAGCCCAAGCGCCAGATCCGCTTGGACGCCCTGCGGGAACTCGCGGCTGAACCGCTTTCCAAAGGCGATCTGGTCGAGTCCATCCGCACCGAATTTGGCGTCGGCCAGACCCGCGCTTACGAACTGATCGATGAAGCGGAAACCGCCAAGATCATCCACCGGGACCGGAAGACCAAGCTTTATGTCGATCCCAACGCCCCCGACCCAGCACCAGAGAACGCCTGATTTTCCGCTAATTTTTCGCGGAATTTTCGCGGAAAAAAAAGCGGAAGTTTTACCGGGGTTTCCGGGGTTTTTTTCCGCTTTCCGGTGTTACGTATACACCGGAGCGGAAAACCGGAAAACCGGAAAACAGGCAGCAGAATAAGGCAACAAACCTAATATGACTGAAATATTTCTCCACCGATTCAAAACTGGAAATTCCGCCAAGCTGACCCTTTCCGACTCGCCGCCCTCGATGGCTTGCGAATGGGAGCAGCCCCCCACCAAGCGCGTGGTCGATGAATACCTTCTTTGGCGGAACCGATCCATCGCCGCGTTCGCCGCCAAATCCGGCCAGCGAATCATGGTCGTGGACATGCACTAAACAATTTCCCCTTGGTGGAATAAACCGCTTTGGGGGATCAGTGAAACCTAAATGAAAAATATAATGACTGAATACGTAGAACCTAAAACCAAGATCGACGCCCACGCCTACCAGCTCTTGGTGGACTTCGGCCAGGCCGTGGCGCAGCGCTTTTGCCAGGACTGCGGGCGCAGCACGGACCGCCTGCATGTCACGGAGAACCCCTCCATGCCGCGCACGATCTGCGAGATGTGCAGCCCCGCTCCCAAGGGCGAGCGATTCGTTCGCGGGGCCATGCCCTTGAACAACTGGCTGAGCTTGATGCTCCTGCCCACATCGAAAGAAGAGTTCCTGGGCAAATGGAGCTCCTTCTTGGTGACACCCGGCGAGTAAACGAAGAGATCAGATCCCGGCCCCATCGGCCAACCCGGCGGGCACCGGCGGGGGAGCAGGCAGGCTCCCCCAAAACGCCACCCCCCGCCATGATTGCAAAATCCATGGCCTGAACTTCAAAGCGTGCAAAAGCCAGATGGCCTTTCGGCTCGGGTAACTGGGCATCGCCTTGCCGGATAACCATCGGCTGACCATAGGCTGGCGAACCCCCAACATGCACGCGAGATCCTCCTGGCGATGGCCCAACCCCCGCAGCATCCGGCGGCATTCATCCCGGCTGGGAGCCAGAGATTGGGCAAGCTCCTCGCGCAAATGCCGCTGCCGCCGGTCAATCTTCGCCGCCAGCTTCACCAAGAAAGTCTCAAACGATTCCCGTTCCGCCATGCTTCAAGTATAGACTTTGACTTCCTTGATGGCAAACATCCCCGCCAGCAAATAAACTTTGGCCCCAGGATGCCCTATAAACGATCCGCGCATGGTGGGTGGATGGATTGCACCCCCTCGGATTGCGATGCGTTATAGGTCAAACTGGCGGATGGCCATGGTTTCTATACGCCCCCCATACGTTCCACTCGCGCGCGCGGGGCGTGCCCCCCGCTCCGCCCCCCGGGGGACGGCTTCCGCCGCGCCGGGCACCCGGCCCTCGGTCCACCGCCTCGCCACCCGGCCCTCGGCTCCATCGCCACCGCCCGCCTTGCCCTCGGCCTGCCGGGCAACCGCCGTCCGGCTCCCGGCTTCGCCACCGCCACCCGGCACCAACTCCACCGCCCGCCGGGGGAACGTCCGATCCGCCACCGCCTCGCCCGCAGGCCGACCGGCACCGCCCCAGGTCCACCAACACCGCCGCCCTGCCCTCGGCTCCGCCCTCAGCACCGCCTCGCCGCCGGGGATCGCCGCCACCCGCAGGCCCCGCTCCACCATGGCCTACCTGGAGCGATCCTCAGCTCCGGCCCGCAGGCCGCCACGCCTCGCCACCTTCCGCCGCGCCGGGCACCCGCAGGCCCACCGCTTCCGCTTGCAGGCAGGCGCATTCCAGAATATGAGACTGATAATTTGCACAGATTTTGCACAGATTTATAGCCGATTTTAGGCGATTTTAGGCGATGCAGGCAGAACGCCAGTTTTGCACAGATAATTCCGCACAAAAATGCACTGACTTGCACAATGGCCTTGAATCTATTGGCTATCATTGTGTATATTGCCGTGTAAGTTTGCACAAAAAAGGATCAAATATGATTAATGATGATGGCTCAAAAAACCCTGTTTTTGCAGGTTCGAATCCTGCATCGCCCACCATCCTCATTCCCCCGCTTTTCCCTCTGGTTTGGAGGCTGCAATATTGCCCCATCCCCGGATCTGATATGCTGGCTGGCTGGGCCATGCCCGGAGGCTGGAGCGATCCTGGTGGAGTGCGGTTTTCAAGGCACACTGAGGGCCGGCGGGCCGTGTCCGGAGCGGTTTGGGCTGGCCAAACGGGGATCCGGCGGCCACCATGCATTACGGCAAACAGTGGCAGAAAAACCAAATTATGATAGTCGGCAGAAATGATCCTTGCCCTTGCGGCAGCGGCAAGAAATTTAAAATATGTTGCCGCAGCAAGGCCAGCAGTTCCGCCCCGGCCACCCCGGCGGCGGCCGGTCGAGTGGCCCCGGCGGAGGTTGAGCCGCGGTTTTTATCGCCGGTTACCTCCTATTATACACAGGGAGCGATCATGGATGCCTTGAAACTGGGCGGCGGCACCCGCATCCATCCGTATGTGCTGGCGAAAATGCGGGACGATCCCAGCCTGCTCAGGGTGGCGGAACCCGCAGTGCGGCGGAACATATTGGACCAGTGGAGCGCCTCCAAGCTGGCCGCCATGCCAACCGGCGAAATTGAATCCGTGCTGGCGCGCCTGGGGGTGCCCTATGATCAGGCGGCTTTCATCCGGCAGGCCAGGGCCGGGCAGTCGGCTTGGGATGTGGGTGGAGCCTGGGAGGGCGCTTTGCGGGTGGATTTGGGCGTTGCCTTCCGGGATTTCCTGAACTTGGCGGCCTGCGAACTCTGGCGCCGGTTATGCCCGGAACAACCCTCGCTGGAAATGATGGATGACTGGCTGTGCGAGGGCTACGGCCTGGTGGAGCTAAAACGCCCGGCCGAAGCCCTGGCGGCGTGGGCGAAGTTCTGGCGGGCGCTGCGGGCGCTGTTGACCCCGGAGCTGGGAAGCCTGATGGAGGCGGAGGACCAGCTGTATCCGCGGATGTCCCAGTGCCTGGCCAATTGGGTCCAGGATTTTTCCATGGCGGCGATGAATGGCTGCGGCGCCGATCCGCGCTGCGGCGAAATCGGCCTCCGGTTCCTGCGGGAGCTGGTCGAGGCCTTTCCGGGGAATCCGGACAATCCCACCCTCCGGGCGGATGCGGCGACCATCCGGTTTCAAATGGGGCAGGGCGCTGAGGCTGAAGCGGAATGCCTGCGGCTCATCCAGGAATACCCCGACCACGCAGTGGGGTATGCGACGCTGAGCGACGGCCTGCTCATCAACGCTCACGAGGGCACGGTGGAAGCAGCGACGGTCCGGCGCGCGATCCAGCTGCTGGAGCAGGCGGCCGCCATTCCCGTGAAGGACGCGGCGCGCTTTGACCTGGAGAGCCGGCTGAACCTTGCCCGCCAATACGAATCCGTTGCCAGCGGGAAAAACCACTGATCCCACCCGAGAGCAAAACCCGGCAGATAATCCCGGGCGGGGCCGTCACGGCCGATCCATGGGGATGTCCGATACGTTCAATTGCCGCTGGTTACCCCGGCTGGCTGGATTGGGTGGCGGCCTGAAAACCGAGCGACGGCGAACGGCTGATGAACAGGAGGTGGGTGGCTCCTTCATCAGGTTCGCATGGGCGCCGTAAGCAGCGGTCAAAATAGGGCTTCACTTTGGTTTTTAAACCCTGCCAGATAGCGGGTTGGGAGGGAGCCCCAAAAGGCGTTGATAACCCCGGCAGGCAGAGGCGCCGCGGAGGGCGGTTTTACAGGATTTTTACATTTCTTTTGCGCCCGTGTGACACAGGCTGCAGCCAGCCATGGTAATATGAAGCCTATGAAAACGTATCCTTGTCAAATCATCGGATTATTGGCGGCCTTGGCCGCTTCTGAAGCCAGGCCGGCAGAAACGCCCCCGGGATTGCCCCTGGCCAGCCCCAAGGTCAAAACGGTGGCGGTCTTCAAGAATGGCCTGGGGTTCGTGACCAAGGTGGGTGAAACGCGCCTCCAGGATGGCTGGGCGCTGCTGGACCCGTTGCCCGCGGCGGCGCTGGGGGCGCTGTGGATTGGCACCACCGACCCGAAACACCCGGTGACCGAGGTGGTCTCTTTCAAGGAACGGGTGGTGGAAACCCGCGAAGCTTTGTCCACGGCGGAATTGCTGGCGGCGAACGTAGGGAAGCGGGTCAAAGCGACCTTCACGGTGGCGGGCACCACCAAAACGGTTGAGGGCATCGTGCTTTCCGTGCCCGCGGAACGGAAACCCGGGGACGATGCCCCGCCGGCCCCGCCGGTTTCCAGCGCCGGTGGCTGGGCGCCGGCGGCAGGGCCCAAGCCGGGGGAGATTGTCCTGCTGCGGGTAATGGCCGAGGACCGGCCCACCATTTTGAGCCTGCCCAAAGCGGCGATCCTGGCGCTGGAATTGCCCGCCGATGCCCCGCTCCAGACGTCCACGGAGAAGGAGGTGGCCCGCGGGAAGGTGCGCGTGGGGGGCAATCCGCCCACGGCCGGGATGGTGCTGAATTACCTGGAGAAGGGGCTGGTTTGGAGCCCGGCCTACCGGGTGGATATCGCCAGCGAAAAAATGGCCGGCCTGGTGTTGGAGGCCACGCTGATGAACGATGTGGAGATGCTGGACGAGGTGGAGGTCGATTTCGTGGTGGGCTACCCCAATTTTTCCCACGCCGAGGTGGCCAATCCCCTGGGCCTGCAGCAAAGCGTGGCGGGCTTCATCCAGGCGCTGATGGCTGACCGCCGGAGCGATGCGGGGGGGCGTTTCGCCAATGTCATGTCCCAGTCCCTGTTGTTCAATTCCATCAGCCCGGAGACGGCCGCACGCACGGAGAACGCCTACGGCCTGCCAGAAGCCCTCCCGGGGGAGGCGAGCGAGGATTTGTATTTCTACCGGCGGCCGGGAGTGACCTTGAAAAAAGGGGAGCGCGGCCGCTACGAGCTGCTGCGGGTATCGGCGCCGTATGAGCACCTCTATCAATGGGAGATACCCGACAGCATGCAGGTGGATGACCGCGGTTACCGGCAGGATCCCGGACGCCGCCCGGAACCAGAGAGCCACGTCTGGCATGTGCTGCGGCTGGAGAATACCGGCCAGCAGCCCTGGACCACCGCCCCGGCTTTCACCATGAACGGCCTGCTGCCCCTGGCCCAGGATGTCCTGAATTACACTCCGCCCAAGGCCAGGAGCCTGCTGAAGCTGACGGTGGCCACGGATTTGCGGGCCGAGCAATCCCAGTCGGAAATTTCGCGCAAGGCCCAGACCATTGAGGGCCGGAGCTTCGAGGAGGTGGTGGTGAGCGGAAAACTGAAGGTCACCAGCCACAAGGCCCGGGAGGCGGCAATGGTCATCCGCAAATCAATCGTGGGGGAAGTGCTGCGGGCGGACCAGGATGGGGCCGTCTCCAAGGTGGTGCGCAAGCTGACGTCCGTGAATCCCACCTCGGAAATCAAATGGGAATTTTCCCTGCCGGCCGGGGGCGCCCGGGAATTGGCCTACCAATACCGGACCCTGGTTTACCGGTAAGCCGCGTCCCGGCATTGGGATGGAAGCAATTGCGCAGAAACCATCCAAAACCCTGGTTTCCACGGAATACGGCGGGGGCAGAGGCCAGCCAGGCGGTTCAATTCCTCCGGCTTGCTGGCCGGCCCGATGGGTGGTTCAATCTCCATGGGCACACTGCTGGCTCCAGCCTTTACAACCGCGGTTGCATCATGGCCTTCCCCAAGCGGCCAGATATGAAAACCGCCCTGGCCGAAGAGGCCAATATCCCAGCGGCCCCAAATCCCTTTGCCTTCGCGAAAGCCGTGGTAATTCACCTGGTGGGATCCGGGATAGGTTTTGATCCAATCGCACTCCCGGCTGGCTGCGTCGTAGCGGCCGTGGATCAGAAAAGTGCCGACATCGTCGGTGCCCTCGCCACAGATGACACCGTCGAGAAAGGACAAGCGCAGGTCCATGCGGTGCTTGTCCGCTGGAACCTGCGTATAAAAACCAGTCCAAAGGCCGGCCGGAAATAAATCGTTGTTCACAAGGTGCTCATGCCCGCCAAAATATGAGAAACCTGCCGGATGAGCAACCGGATCTTCAGGGCGCGCCGCGGCCTGTAGAAAATCGACCTGATTCCCCGGGGGGAACCAGGCACACTTTTGGGGGCCATCAACAGACGCCTTTTTTTGAGTGGCTGGCGGTTGTGGAGCAGGGAATGTCTGCAAAAAAGGGAATAAACCACGGAGAGCAAGGATACACAGAAAAGGGAAAACTTAAACCGTGGAGGAAACAAACGCTTTTGGCCAGGTGGTGGCCAACCGACAGCAACAGGCCAGGAATCCAAAGCGGCGCAGCGGCGCCGACACTATTACGGAGAGAATCCGGCCGCGCGGCCAGCGGTGAAAGAGTTGGTTGGGAAGCCCGGAACTGATCTTGGGCCGGCGATGAGCCGGCCTGGATCAGCGCATAAAACCTGCCATCATAACGGGGTTGGCACGTTTTAGTTTTACTCGTCCTCCTCTTTAGCCACAGCCACTGGGGTGTTTTCCGGAGCCGCATCGCCGAGCAACCGTTGAATGGCATGCATGATCTTCTGCAGGGGAGCGGTTTTGGCGATGTAACAGGAAACTTTCTTGCTGATATTTTCCTGAATGACCTCGGGATCGAAAATGACGCCGGTAAGCAAAATGATCGGGACGTTGGGCACGATGGCTTTTAATTTCTCGATCAATTCCAGCCCATCCGTGTCCGCCATTTGCAGGTCGGAGATGATCAATTGCGGGGGATCTTGCTTTACCACCTGAATCGCCTCGTGGGCTGAGTTCGCGCTGGAAACGCGGTAGCCTTTAACCGTAAGGATCTCGACCAGCATCTCGCAAATTGCCACCTCGTCGTCGATGGTGAGAATATGTTTTGTCATATTAGTATCTCCGGACTAAATTTTCCATCAGAATGATCATCAAGGCCCGGATCAGGCCCGGCCTTGAGCTGGAGGTTGAACTTGCTTCAGCGTCACCACGCTGGCGACGACGTTGTCGTGATCGCGCATGGGGAAGAGGTTGAATTTGACCGGAATGGTTTTGCCCTCTTTGTTGACGATAAACGCCGGCAAGTCCTGCAAATCCCGGCCATCCTTCATGGCCTGGGCAATGGATTCGTATTTGAGCGGGTCGGCCGGCGCGGTTTCCTGGGTGAAACGAACGAGCTTGGAAAAGGGCATGGAAATAATATCCTTGCCTTCCAAGCCGGTCATGTGTTCGACAGCAGGGTTGATGCGGATGATGTTTTGGGCCTTGGTCACCACGAAAATGAGATCGCTGATGCAGTTGATGATGAGCTGCCCGTAGCGAAGCTGATGCTCCATGGATTGAATGGTCCAGCGCCGTTCCAGGTTTTCGGCTTTGAGCGATTGGTTGGCGATGGCCAATTCGGCGGTGCGCTCCTTCACCTTTTGCTCCAGCTGCTCATTGGCCGTCTGGAGAGCAGTGGCGGCCAGTTGGCGTGCGGCAATGTCGTCACGGATGAGCCAGGCCGCAAAGGCCAAAAGCAGGAAGTTGAGGCCCACGCCGGTCAGCACCGTCCAGCGGGTTTTCTGAGCCTGCAAAAATGAGGCCCGATCACGCTCCTGCAAAAGCTTTTTCTGTTCTTCCTTCAGCTTTTCAACGGAGCGCTGAATATCGCGGATGGTCTTCCCACCGGCATCGGCATCGAGTATCTTCCGGATGGATTCCATCCCGGAATTAGTGCGGGTTACAATCGCTGTAGTGGTTAGCTCAACACATCGGGTGAGGAGGGGTTCAAGCTGTTGAACCATCTGGCTCTGCGCGGGATCGGAGCGGGTCAAGGCTTTGGCGACTTCCAGATCTTCTAGCATTTTGGCATAGGCCTCGCGGCAGGCGGTCTGGTCACGGGGATCACCCGTCAAAAGAAACGTATGGAGGGCGGCATTCCCGGCGTGGATTGATGATTGAATCGCGTCGGCTGCCATAATGACTTCGTGGGTGTGGTTGACCCAGTCGCTGCTGACGATGGAGCGCTGGATATTGCTCACGGTGGAGACGGTGACCACCACCAGGATGCATACCATCACCACGAATACAGCGATCACGCTCTTGACGATGTTGTCTTTCATATAAGCGAGGTTTTTTCGTTTCAGGCAGGGTTGGGCACCCCGGCACCGAGGTTCCAGCATTCAGATTGAACTCTGCCAGATCGGGTTTGACCAAAGGCGCAAATCATGGCGCTAACCAATGCACAAAAAATGAATTTCATCGCGCGTCCACAGCCCCACGGAGCCAACACGCTGATGTCACGAATCATCGTGCCCGAAGCATCGGGCTTCCGGCATACCTTGAATAATATAGCAGCGTTATCGCCAAAGGAAAGCGAAAAAAGTCGCCACCGGCGTGGTAAACTTTTTTGGTCGCCTGGGCCAGGGTCTTTTAGGAGCGGTGTCCAGAATCTTTACAGGGCAGGAACTGTCCAGGCGATATTCATGGCGAGGAGCAGTCAGGATGATTTGGATGATTCGCGCAAATGGCACAACCCGATTCCCGATTTTATAAAGGAATGCTAATAGGAATTCATCGGGATAGGCAATAACCGGCTTTACTATGGGAAAAAAAGAGCGATAATAGAACCAGTGATCAGCTTACCCGGCTAACCACCATCATTGTATCTGTAATCACAATAGGCACATTAATTGCTGCTATCACCTTTATGAATGCTTTTAGAGTATCAACCTTTAGGCGCGAAGGCAGCCTGTGTCCGGCACTTGCGGAGTTCTTTTTGAACGGGTGCACGAATACGTTAAAGCTCCTTCAACGCTTTGGGCTTTTGCTTTTCAGTTTTGCCTTCGGCGCAATGGCTCTACAGGCCCAAACCGTGACTTTGGCTTGGGATCCCAACACGACGGATCCTGGGATAGTTGGATACCGGGTATATTACGGCACAAATAGCGGGGTTTATGTTTTCACCAACCAGGTGGGCAACGTGACCACGGCCACCATTTCAGGATTGGTGCCGGGACTAACCTATTATTTTGCTGCCACCGCCTACGACACCAATAATTTGGAAAGCACCTTTTCCAACGAGATTTCCTTCCAAGTGCCCGCTGCCACCAGCGGTTCGGTGAATCCGGTGGTTACTTGGGCCGCACCCGGGAATGTTGTTTATGGCACCGCGCTTGGCAGTGCCCAATTGAGCGCCACTGCAAATGTTCCTGGCACTTTCTCATATAATCCAACGGCTGGAACCATCCTGCCGGTCGGCAATCAAACGCTGACGGTAATTTTTGCACCTTCCGACACCACGACTTATGCTGCCGCAACCAACACGGTAAATCTTACAGTGTTACCGGCCACTTTAACGATAGCGGCCAACAGCAACAGTAAAATTTACGGTGCGCCTATCCCCACCTTGACGGCCAGTTTCAGTGGTTTTGTGAACGGTGAAACATTGGCGAACTTGCTTTCGCCCCCGGTTTTATCGACCGCTGCCACAGCCGCCAGTCCGGTGGGGGGTTTTGCGATTTCAGCTGGTGGCGCTGCCAGCCCGAATTACACTATTACTTATGCGAATGGCAGCCTGACGATCACACCCAAGAGTCTGACCATTACCGCTGATAATAAAACCATGGTTTACGGGGCTTCGCTGCCTGGCCTTACCGCCAGTTACAATGGATTTGTCAATGGGGACGCCGCCACGGTATTGACTTCGCCACCGATATTGAACACTCCCGCCACCTCCAGCAGTGCCGTGGGCACCTATCCCATTACGGCCAGCGGAGCGGCAGCAGCCAATTACGCCATTGCGTATGTGAATGGAACCCTGGCGGTGTCGTCCACCGCCCCAGTGATCACCTGGTCCGCCCCGGCTGCGGCGCCTTATGGCACGGCTTTGAGCGCCGCCCAACTCAACGCAACCAGCGGGGGAGTGGCGGGGAGTTTTGTCTATAGTCCAGCGGCGG
>CAYPCQ010000032.1:0-60037 GCA_964409245.1 uncultured Verrucomicrobiota bacterium | reverse complement strand
GGGAAGCCAATCCGGCCTTGACGGCCAGTTACAGTGGCTTCGTGAATGGGGAAACGGCTGTGGTGCTGACCTCCCCCGCGTCCCTGGCCACCACTGCCACCGCCGGCAGCGCAGCGGGCAGTTATCCCATTACGGCCAGTGGAGCGGCAGCGGCCAATTACGACATTACCTATGTGAACGGAACCCTGACGGTGTCGTCCACCGCCCCGGTGATCACCTGGTCCGCCCCGGCTGCGGCGCCTTATGGCACGGCTTTAAGCAGCGCCCAGCTCAACGCAACCAGCGGGGGAGTGGCGGGGAGTTTTGTCTATAGTCCAGCGGCGGGGACGGTTTTGCCGGTTGGAACCAGCACGCTGAGCGTCCAGTTTACACCCACCGATACCACCAATTACAAGACGGTCTCCGCGTCCGTGCAATGGGTGGTGAACAAGGCGGCTCTGACCATCTCGGCAGAGAATAAGAGCCGGGGTTATGGGGAAGCCAATCCGGCCTTGACGGCCAGTTACAGTGGCTTCGTGAATGGGGAAACAGCGGCGGTGCTGACCTCCCCCGCGGCCCTGGCCACCACTGCCACCGCCGGCAGCGCAGTGGGCAATTATCCTATTACGGCCAGTGGGGCAGCCGCGGCCAATTACGCCATCACCTATGTGAATGGGATCCTGACGGTGTCCTCCACCGCCCCGGTGATCACCTGGTCCGCCCCGGCTGCGGCACCGTATGGGACGGCTTTGAGCGCCGCCCAGCTCAACGCAACCAGCGGGGGAGTGGCGGGGAGTTTTGTGTATAGCCCGGCCGCAGGAACGGCTTTGCCGGTTGGGACCAGCACCCTGACGGTGCAGTTCACGCCGACGGATACGGTAAATTACAAGGCGGTCTCCGCGTCCGTGGCATGGGTGGTAAACAAGACGCCATTGACGATCACGGCGGACAACAAAAGCCGGGGATATGGCGAGGCGACGCCGACTTTGACGGCCAGTTACAATGGCTTTGTGAATGGGGAAACGGCAGCAGTGCTGACCTCCCCCGTAGTTCTGATAACCTCCGTCACAGCCAGCAGCCCGGTGGGGATTTATCCCATCACAGGCAGTGGAGCAGCAGCGGCCAATTATGCCATTGTGTATGTGAATGGAATCCTGACGGTGTCGTCCACCGCCCCGGTGATCACCTGGTCCGCACCGACCGCTGCGCCTTATGGCACGGCCTTAAGCAGCGCCCAGCTCAACGCAAACAGCGGGGGGGTGCCAGGGAGTTTTGCGTATAGTCCGGCGGCAGGGACGGTTTTGGCAGCTGGAACCAGCACGTTGAGCGTCCAGTTTACACCAACGGATACGGCCAATTACAAGACGGCCTCCGCGTCGGTGCCTTGGGTGGTGAACAAAGCCCAGCTAACCATCACGGCGGACAACAAGAGCCGGGGCTATGGCGAGGCGAATCCACAATTAACAGCCAGTTACAGCGGCTTCGTGAATGGGGATGGGGTGGTGAGCCTGACCTCCCCTGCGGTGGCCACCACAACCGCAACCGCTGCCAGCCATGCCGGTTCCTATGCCATTACTCCGGGCGGGGCTGCTTCCGCCAACTATACGATCCAGTATGGGAACGGCTCCTTAACCATAACCCCCGTAAATTTGACGATTACGGCCGATAATAAGTCCATGGTGAAAGGATCTTCTGTGCCATCGCTAACAGCCAGCTATGCCGGTTTTGTGAATGGAGAGACGGCGGCGGCGCTCGCCACGCCCGCCAGCCTGACAACCACCGCGACCTCCAGCAGCCCGGCGGGGACTTATCCAATAAACGCTTCAGGCGCCACCAGTCCGGATTATATTATTACTTACTTGAGCGGATTGCTTACCGTGACCCCGGCCACATTATCAACACTGTCTGTTTCCGCCTCCAGCACCTCAGTATCGGTTGGCTCGACCCTGCAATTCACGGCGACGGGGAATTACTCCGACCTAACCACGAAGGATGTAACTGCCACCGCAGCCTGGATTTCCTCCGCGCCTTCGGTGGCGGCAGTCAACAGCGCTGGTCTGGCCACCGCCGTGGCGGCCGGAAGCGCCACCATCTCCGCCACCTACGACAGCGTCAGCGGGGCCTTGTCCTTGAACGTCGTTTCCAACCAGACTGCCGCTGCAACCGAATCCAGCATTGGCATCAGCACCAGCACGACCAATACAGTCACTTTTGTCAACCCCAGTGCGATCACCATTCCCGCCAGCGGCGCATCCACGCCCTATCCTTCGGCCATCAGTGTCTCTGGCATGACCGGGTTGGTTTCCGAGGTGTCGGTGACCTTGAGCAACTTGACGCACAGCAGCCCGCGGGACATCATGGTGCTGCTGGTCAGCCCGGCCGGAAGCAATACGATACTGATGGCCAATGCAGGGACTCGCGATAAAGTGTCCAAATCGGTCCTGACTTTCGACAGTGCGGCACAAGGCCGGATTTCCAGTTCCACGCCCATTGTTTCGGGCACTTTCCTGCCCACCGCTGTTGGAACGAGTCCGGTTTTCCCCAAACCAGCGCCAGCCGGGCCTTATGTGGCTGATTTATCCATCTTCAATGGACTCACGCCAAACGGTGACTGGAAGCTTTACGTGGCGGACAGCACCCGTCCCAATTCCGGCGCCATAGCCAATGGCTGGCAGTTGACGATCACCAGCGTGACTGGAGCCTCAACCCCGGTGGCAGGCAAAATGGCGATGGCTCCGCCGAGTTTGTCCGCGGCAAACCCGCCGAGCCCCTTGGGTGGAACCGAATCCTTGCCAGCCAATCCAGCTACATCCTCGGGGGGCAGTTCCACAACTACCGCGGAGACGACTGCGAACCCGGGAACCTCCGACCGGCAGACCTTTATGATAGCCGGGATACCGCCCAGGTTCACGGTGGGATTCACCAATCGGCAAACAGCATTGACCATTTGGGGCACGGTGGGTGCTGCTTTGACGGTGCAGTGTGCCACCAATATGGACCGGGAACTGGACTGGCGGACGATCACCAACCTGACCTTGACCGATCCGGCCTATTCGGAGGCTGAATGGCAAGCCAGCCAGCCATCGCTTAATGCCCTTTACCAAGCTTTTACCCCGGCGAAGCAAGTTTGGCTGGACTCCGAGAGTGGGATGAGCGGCATCAAACTGTTCCGGGTGGTCATGCCATACGATTATGCCATCTTGGCCGACCAGGTTTTGAAGCCCAAAGGCTATCCGACCCGGCTGATCGCCGTGCGCATGCCCGGCCTTGCCTACCAAGCTGTTTGTTACGTCACCCCGGAAAAGGCATACCTGCATTACGATGATCGCACCTATTGCATGAACCTGGAGGGATCCGGCCCGACGATCCGTGAGATCGCCACGCGGGTATCCAGTTCTTTAAAAGAGAACTGGACATCTGCCTCGGAATTTACCTATACCGACGGCGTCAAACAAATGATGGCCACGGTGGTCAAAACCGACCCGCCGGAATCTGACCCAGCCCCGGGAACGACCAGCCGCAGGATCACCATTGGTTTCTGAGCCGTGCCCGCCCATGTCGCACTTCACGGCAGTAAAAACCGAGTTCACCGAGGAGCAGATGCTGCTCCGCGCCTTGGAGGATGTCCGCACGGAGTTTGGCCTGGGGGAAATCCGCACCCTGGAGCGGATACGGGGTTATGCCGGGAATACTACGTTCGCCCAGATCGTGGTGGGGACTGCAAATCCCGAATATGACCTGGGCTTCGTGCGGCAGGGTGAGACTTACTCGCTGGTGGCGGACTGGCACGGGCTGCGCAAAATAAAGCCGGACCAACTGGCGAACCGCCTGCGGCAGAGGTATGCCTACCACACCGTCCGGGAAAAACTGGAGGCGCAAGGTTTCTCGATCGCCGAGGAGGCAGTGCAAAAGGATCAAACCATCCACCTGGTATTGCGAAGGATGTCCTAAGGCTTATGGAACTGCACGAAGTGGAAGTGACGATCAAACCCGACGGCACGGTGCAACTGGCGGTGCGGGGCGTGAAGGGGACGCAATGCATGGACCTCACCGGTGCGCTGGAAAAACAGCTGGGCGGCCAGGTGATCCAGCACGAGAAGACCCCCGAGTACGGTGAAGACCCAGGCTTGGGCGAAGCCAGGATTTCCAATTTCAGCTAATCCTCCCACCCGTGAGCCGCTCGCACTCAACCGACCGCCGGGGCCAGTTGGGAGTAGAGGTGGAGGTAATCATCCACCATGGCTTGGACGTTGAAGGCGGTGCGGATGCGGCGGCTGGCGCAAAGCCCAGCCTCAACCAACCGCCCGGGATGGCCGGCTAAACCGGCGAGCACCTGGGCGGCCTCATCCGAGCCGCCTGCGGCAAACAACCAGCCATTTTGGTTTTCGAGGATGATTTCCGACACCCCGCCCACCCGGCTGGCCAGGACCGGCACCCCCACCAGTCCGGCCTCCAGGAGGACCGTGGGAAACGGATCGAATTCGCTGGAGGTCACCAGCAGGCAGTCCAGGGAAGACAGGAAATCCAACGGCCTGTCAACCCAGCCCAGCCAATGGAGGCGGGGCCACCAAGGGGCAGTTTCATAACGCGCGCGGAGGCGGTTCATCAGCTGGTTTCCAGCGTCATCCTGGGGGCCGCCGGCCAGGTGCAAGGACCAAGGCGAGGGGGTCAACCGGGAAAGACGGTCACAAATTTCAAACAACACATGCAGGCCCTTGCGTTCGGAGAACGCGCCCAGGAAGCCGAATTTCAAGGCGGATGCCGGAGTTCGAGGCAAGGCGGGGGTGGCCGGGATGGGCAGGCCATTGTGCACGACCGCCAGCTTGTGGGGTGGATAACCAGCCACCACGCACGCCTGGTGGACCGCCCCGGATACGACGGCGATTTTTTTCAGGCCCCAACGGGCGCTGGCGCGCATCAGCTTTTGCCGGCTGGGGGAAATAAAAGGGGCCAGCGGATGGTCATGGAGCGTGCCCAGGGTGGGGATGCCGGACCGCCAGGCCAAAAGCGAACCCAGCTCCCAGGCGCGGGCCATCCAGGCGTGGGCCACCTGGAAAGGATTCTGGCGATGAGCGCGGACCAGGATTTGTGCCTGCTGCCATAATTGCGGCAGCGAGAACTGCTGGGCATTGGCAAGGGGGAGCTGGCGGACTTCCGGGGGAATCCCGGCCCATACCTTGCTGCCAGCGATGGCCGCAAGGGTGGCCTCCACCCCGGCCGCCACCAAGCCTTCAAGGTAATAATGAAGCATCTTTTCCGCCCCGCCCAGGTATTGGGTTTCGGTGTGGATGATCAAACATCGCCGGCAACTTGGATTGGTCACGGGCTGGGGCATGGCTCAGGATTTGACGGTGGCCAGCCGGTGGCGGATCCAGCCGGCCAAGGCGTATTTTTTATTGAGCAACCAGGCGCAGAGCCCGGTGACGAGGCCGGCGACGGCCATTTTGAACGTGGTCCGCCACCAAAAATGGGATATCCATTCAGCCCCGCGCAGGAGCAGCACTGTGCCGAGGGCAAGCAGGATCAGACGGCGATTGGCGGAGGTCCAGACCATTTGGATTTCTTTCCGGCAGACCCACCACACTGCGAGGAAATAAACCAGGTAGGAAGCCAGGTAGGCGAGGCCCAGACCTTCGAGCTTGAAGAAGCGCAAGCCCAGGCAGGTGGTGGCCAGGAGCACCATCCCCCCGATGGCCTCGACCACAAAATATTGGACGCTGCGGTTGCGGGCCAGCAGCACAAAGCCGAGGGCCCAGCTCGAGAATTTCAGCACATCGCCCATCATCTGCCACTGGAGGATGGTCATCACGGGAGCAAACTTCCGGGTCAGGAGCAGCGGTATCAGGATCGGGCCCAAGCCCAGAACCAGGGCGATCATGGGCAACCCGAGCAGCAGGGCCAGGTAGTTTTGTTCGTTGACCAGGCGGACCATGGCGGCGGCGTCCTGATGGACCGCCGACAAGCGCGGAAAGTAATCCTGGGCCATGGCGGTGAGAACCATCCCCAGGCACATGGTGGAAACCATCATGGCGGGGCGGAAAAAACCGACGCTGGCCTGATCCAGCATTTGCAGAACCAGGGAGGGGATGATCCATTGCACACCAGTGCCCACCAATTGGCTGGCGGCGCAAGGCAGACCAAACCGGAGCAAATCGCCCGCGGCGGCGCGCAACTGGGGCGCTGGAACCGGAACACGCTGCGACTGGTTTGCATGGCGATAATAAAACCAGGGCACCAGCCAGCTGCCGATCCCCCCTGCCACGAGCGAGGGAATAATGCCCGCCTGGAGCCACCAACTGATGGCGGCGATGCTGGCCAGCGCCACCAGCAAACGGGTGAAGAGGCTGATTTTGGCCAGGGTTTTGACCTGCTGCTGGGCATTGAGCAGGCCGGTGAGGATGGCATAGGCCAGGTTGAGGGTGATGACGGCCCACAGCCAGTAGAGGGTGGCCCGGGGTTCGGCAGGGCCGATCATCCAGGAGCAGATCGGGCCGCCCAGCACCGCCAGCAAAACCAGGAGCCCCGCGCTGCCCAATGCGCCCAACCCCCAACCCGCCAGGCGGACCGCCTGGTAGCGGGCATGGTCGGCCTGGGCAAAAGCCATGGCTCCGAAGCGGATGACGGCATTGCCGCTGCCCAGGCTGATCACCAGACCGCCCAGCAGAACAAAGCTTTGGAGCAAGCCCAGGTAGCCCATCCCCTCCGGGCCCAGCAACACCGCCCAAAAAACCGTGGTGAGCAGGCCGAGCCCCACCGACACCAGGGAGCTGCTGCCCAGGATCAAGGTGGCTTTTAAAACGGTGTTCATGGCAACTCCCCCTGAATACCAGCCGGGATGGATCCTCCGACGGTTCCCGACCGCCTATTCACATCCGGGGCCATGCCCCTCTGCCCAGCAAGCTGGTTATCACAGACGAATCCCGGGATCATCCTCATAGGCTGAACCAATGTGGCACAAACGGTGCAGGACCGCGGCGGAAACTTGGCGCAGAATCCCCATGCAACACCTGCCCGAGGTCTAGTTGGCCCGAACGGCGGGGATGACCGGCAAAACCAGGCAGGATGCCCGACCCGCCTCGTGGTAAACTGTCTGCCGGGCGGTTCGCACCTCGGCATCCATTCCGAAGGCGTGGCCGGTGTTGGGATTGCGGTCGAAGCGCGGGAAGTTGCTGCTGGAAATTTCCACCCGGATCCGGTGCCCCGGCAGGAACACGTTGCTGGTCACCCCCAGGTCGATCTCATATTCGTAAACCTGGTCCGGCTTTGGCAAAGCAGGCACGGCGGAGGAAACCCGGCTGCGGGCCCGGAGGATGCCGTCGCACAGGTTGATCGCCCGGCCATCGGGATGGACATCAACCAGCTTGGCGGTCCAATCGGTATCCGCCGCATCGGTGGCGGCATGGAGGATCACCTTCACCGGACCGGTGGCCTCCAGGTTCTCAATCAAAACGCCGCTGGTGTAAACCAGCACATCGGCACGGCGCTCGGCGGAGCGCTGGTCATAGGGGCCGGCCGGGCAGCCCGCCAGGTTGCATCCCCCGAGCGTGGGGACCGGATCCCGGGGATCGTAGAGGTAGCAATCGGCGGCCTCCTGGCCGGGCGCCATCCGGCCGAGCCGGCCATCGCCATCCAGCGTGTTGGCCTGCCCGCCGCTGCGGAAATAAAAGCGGTTGTAGCGGGTGCGCGCCAGGGGCCAGTCGGTTTCGTCCCGCCACTCGTTGCGGCCCATCACAAAAATCCGGAAGGGCGGCCATTCGGCGGCCCCGTTGGTGGCGTCCTTGAGGCAGTAATCAAACCAGCGGGCTTCGATGGAACGTAGATCCACTGCGGCCTGCGGGCCAAAATCCAGTTCGCCCACCTGGCGGCTGATGCCGTGCGGCCAGGGCCCCATCATCACGTGCTGGCGGCGGCGCGTTTCGGGGGTGGGCGCCAGGCGGCGGATGGCGCTGATGTTTTCCAGGACCGACTGGGAAAAAATGTCATACCAGCCGCCAACGGCAAAGGTCGGGGCCTCGATGCCGCTCCAGCGCTTGCGCAGGCTGCCTGGGGCCCAGTAATCGTCGAAGGCGGGGTGCGCCAGCCAGTCGCGCAGGTAGGGGATTTTGCGGCCGGTGATTTTCTCATCGCAGGTGGCCAGCGGCAGCTCGCGGTGGGCCTGGTCCCAGTTGATGGCGGGGATTTTTTCGCCGGGCTTGAAGGAGACCGCGATGCCCCAGCCCAAGGCCAGGGACAAATTGAAGGCGCCGCCTTGGTAGCAGGCTTCGCTCCACGGATCGCCCAGAGGCACCACGGGAAACATCGCCTTGAGGGCGGGACCCGCCTGGTCGGCCATGATCCACTGGGTGAAGCCCACGTAGGAACCACCCAGGGTGCCGATTTTGCCGTTGCACCAGCTTTGCGCCAGGATCCACTTCAAGGTGTCGAGGCCGTCGTCACGGTCATTCAGGAACGGCACCCAGGCGCCTTCCGACTGGCCTTTGCCGCGGCAATCCTGGTTCACCACCGCATAGCCCCGCGTGGCGTAATAAGCGGCGTGGCCACCGGCAGCATCCCCTTTGCCATAGGGCGAGCGCATGAGCAGGACCGGAAACGGGCCGGTATCTTTGGGCACAAATACATGAGCGGCCAATTTCACCCCGTCGCGCATGGGCACCATCACATTGGTGCGCACGGTGAATGCGGGATCGTTGCCGGAGGCGGACCAAGCGGTTCCGGAGCTGGCCTCCAGCCAGCCGGCCAGGAGCCAAACCGCCAGCCAACTGGCGCCTCGAGGTTGATCGGAAAAACATGCTCTCATGGCGCTCGAGAATAAGACCTCTGAACCGGGAATGGAATCAATTTCAGCGGCCGGCCGGGCCGCTACCCGCCACTATTCGACTTTGCCGTGGAGCCGGTAACGCAGGTAATCCCGGGTGACCCCCAACAACCGCGCGGCGGCTGAAACATTGCTTTCGGCCTGTTTCAAGGCGTGGTGGACCAGCCGGTCGATGGCGGCCTCGAGGGCGAAGCCTTGCGGTGGGAATTCGAAGGACTCGTTGAACCAATCGCGCGGATTGGCCGGCGGGTTTGGCGGGGCCGCGGGGGAGCCAGCCAGGTGGTGGAAATCCAATTTCTGGCTGTCCTCAAAAATGATGGCGCGCTCCAACTCGTGGGAAAGCTCGCGCACGTTGCCGGGCCAGGGATAGGCCCGCAGCAGCAGCTGTCCTGCCGGGGTAATGGTCCGGGTGGGCAACCGGTGGCGCGCGCACAGCCGCTTCATGAGCGATTCCGCCAGGAGCACAATTTCCTCCCCGCGCTCGCGCAAAGGCGGAATGGCGACCCGGCACAGGTCGAGGCGGTGGAATAAATCCTCCCGGAACTGGCCGCCGGCCACCAGCGGCTTGAGGGGACGGTTGCTGGCGGCGATCACGCGGACATCCACCGCCAGGGTCTTGTTGCCGCCGAGGCGGCGGATCTGGCGGTCCTCCAGCACGGACAGCAACTTGGCCTGCAAAGACAGGGACAGGCTGGGCAGCTCGTCCAGGAAGAGGGTTCCGCCATGGGCGGCCTCGAATAATCCCATGCGGGCGGTCCGGGCATCCGTGAAAGCGCCGCGCTCATGGCCAAAAAGCTCGGACTCGGCGAGGGGCTCGGGCAGCGCCGAGCAATTCATCTCCACCAGGGGCAGGGCGGCCCGGGGCCCCCGCTGATGCAGCCAGCGGGCGATGGTGGTTTTACCGGTGCCGGTTTCGCCCTCGATCAGGACCGGAGGCAGACTGGTTTGGAGGCGCTCATCGGCGGCCAGGATCCTCTGGAGCTGGTTCTGCATGGCCGCCAGGGATGGGCCAAAAACGAAATCGTCCGTGCCGCGGGACTCCGCCCGCCGGCGGTGTTCCTCCAGGCGGCTGGATTTCTTGGCGCGCTGGGCGCGGCTGATCACCAGCGGCAGCTCGGCGGGATCGAAGGGCTTGGCCAGGTAGTCCATCGCCCCCAGGCGCATGGCCTCCACGGCCCCGTGGACGCCGCCCTCGGCGGTCATCACAATCACGCCCGTGCTGGCGGGGAAAAGCCGTTCCTTGAGCAGATCAGTGCTCCGGCCATCGGGCAGGTTGACGTCGAGCAGAACCATGTCAAAGTCCAGCGAGGCGGCCAATTCCCGGGCGCTTTTGAGCGTGCCGGCCTGGGTGACATCGGCCCGCAGACGCTCCAATTCGGCGGCAAGCTGCTTGCGCAGGAGGAGTTCATCCTCCACGATCAAAACACTCAGGCCGTTCAAACCAATCAATTCCATGGCAAGGGATTTTGTCTTTATTCGCCAGCGGCGGCGGCAGGTTCAGGCAGCGTACGGCCCATCTCGGGCAGCCGGTAGCCGAATCCGGGGCCGGTCACGGTGCGCCAATCCACCAACCCCTGGCGGCGGCAATACAAACCGGGGTGGATCACGGCCTCGGCGCGGGATGCCTCCGGGTAAAATTGCATGGCATTGGTCTCCACGCCCATGATGGTGCCCGCGTGGGCGGCCAGCAGCACGTGCGGAATCTGGGCCAGCATGGGATTGGTCAGATCCTGCACCATCAAGGCCAGCCCATGGGCCTTGGCCCAACAGGCGCTCAGCAAGGCGCCGGTCTGGGTTTTGCAGGTTTTCAGGGCCACCCCAGTCCAGCCCAGTTCCCGCCCCAGCCGGACCAGGCGCCAATCGTGCGCGCTTTCATCCAGGAACAGCGGCTTGCGCGAGGAAACCGAATGGACATCGATCCGGTGCTTTTCGAGGTCGTAGGGGAAGGGCTGCTCCACATACAAGATCCGGTCGTATAACCGGGCCTGTTCGCCCCGCAAATAATCGAGCATCTCATTGACATAGGCTGGCTCGGTGACGGTGCAGTTGAAATCGGCGGAGAGCCATTCCACCCCCTTCTCCAGGGCGATGCGGCCCACCTGGAGGAACCGCTGCCGGTCCCAGGCGGCAGCGTTGCCCCGGAGCTTGATTTTGAGGCATTTCAAACCATCGCGCTCGATCCAATCCGCCAGCAGCACCGGATGCCCATCCGCTGGCTCCCGGCCGGTCAGCTCCGACGGGTCCAGCAAGTCGAGGCCTCCCACCAGGTGCCAGGCGCGCAGCTGGGTGGGCGGCTGGGGCACGAGGAATTGGCCCGGATAGGCGTGGTGGAAGCTGGCGCCGGAACCTTCGGCGGGCGCCAGAAAGGCGGCCAAATCCCGGTTCATGAAACGCTCCTGGTAGGTCTGATAGACCGGCTGGCCCAATAATTGGCCATAAGCATCGTGCAAGGCCAGATCGTAGGCGGAGCAACCAACCAGGGCGGCCAGCCAGGGCATGGCTTCCGGGCCGGCCTGAGGCTCCCGGTTAAATCCGGCCAGGAGCCCGGGCAGCTGCAGTTCCAGGAAGTCGGACCCGATTTCAAGGGGATGCCCACGCACGCTGAACTGGCTCCAAGCCTTGGCCAGCCGCTGCGTGAACTCCTTCAGGCGCTGGTGCCGCGGCTCATAGGCCATGGCAGACGGCCATACCCACTGGACACTCAAGGGGGTTTCACCCCAGCCTTGGGCTCGACGGCCCGCCTGATCGGCAACGGTGAGACAGACCCGCGCGCAGGTCACGCTGGTGAGGGTTTCCGGGCCGAATTTCAAGGGCACACGGGTCTGCACCGGCAGAAAATAAAGCCGCGCGCCGAGGATCTGCACATCTGTCAATTTGCTCATGACACCAGGGGCATTGTCCGCCGGTGGCAGCTATAGCTCAAGCTCGAAAAACGGAGGGCGGAACTCCGCACGGTTCAGTCAAACCATTCGTCCGCGGGATCAAAGGCGGGCAGCACCACATTGATCAGCTTTAATTTGCCCACGGCCCGGTGCCGGCATCCAGGCCGGATCAGGACGGCCGCCAGCGGTTGGACCGGCAATTTTTCGCCGTCCAATTCCACCCACCCCACCCCTTCGATGACCACGTAGATTTCGGTCGATTTTTTGTGATAATGGAGGTGGGAATCCGCCTGGATTTCCACCAGGTGCAACGAGGCGGCAGGGTTTTCCGGCAGGCCGAAAGCCCGGCGGGCGAAGCCGCAGGGACAGGCCACCGGATTCAGGGCATCCAGTTGGGCGATGGAATAATTGGCCATGAAGGAACCGTGAACCAAGGCGCCCGGCGCCGCAAGTTTTATCCGTTGGAGCGCCGCCGCCAAAAAGAAACAAGCCAGGTTCTCCGGCGGCCCATCGGTTGGAAAGGGCCGAACCGCAAAACCTGGCGTTCACCAGGGCAAATTCCAAGCGGGGCGGCTACCGCCCGGCATTGAAAGAATTCTGAACGGAAATATCGAAGCAGGCGCCTTCCTTGGTGCTGCGGGCATACAAACGTCCGTTGCTGAGGGCGGGCACGTTCCAGCATTTGCCGTCCACCGCTTTGAACCGGCCCTCCTCCTGGAAAGCCTCAGGGGTGGCCTTGGCGAGCACGAGGTTTCCCCGGTCATCGAGGATCAGCAGGCGGCCGTCCACCAGCAGCAGGCCACCGGGTCCGAAGCCGGTCTTGGTCCATTTTTCCGCACCGGTTTTGATATCCACGCATTGCAGCGGGGCCTTGCCGTAATCTTTGCAGCCGAACAGGCCATAGAGATGGCCCTCGTGATAGACCGGAGTATTCCAGTGGCTCATGATGGCCTTGGGGCGCCGCCATAGCTCGGTGGCGATGAATTTGCCATCCGCCTGGCTGATCTTGACCGCCCCGGCGCCCACGTCGTAACCGGCTGAACAATAAACGATGTCGCCTCCCACAACCGGCGAGGCCGCTGTGGAGACATTGTAGGGGAACTTGTAACGCCAGAGGACTTCTCCGGTCAGGGGCGCCACGGCCACCAGGCCGCTTTGGGCGAAAAATATTACCTGGCGCACTCCCGAAATCGTCGCCGCCACCGGAGTGGCATGGGTCATCAAGTCGTTCTGGCCTTTCCACACAAGCTTGCCATCCTGCTTATTGAAGGCCATCAGGCACTGGCCGGGCGCGACGCCGTGGATGAAAATCAGATCGCCATCAATCAAGGGTGAAGCCGCGCTTTGCCAGGTGATGAGCTTGCCGCCGTATTCCTTCAGCAAGTCGAGGTTCCAGACCGGCTGGCCGGAATCGGCTGCGTAACAATTCAGCTGCAGGTAGGCGGATAAGGCATAAACCCGGCCACCATCCAAGGTGGGAGTGGAGCGCGGCCCGTCACCGCCGCGGTTGTCGGGTGTTCCGGAATCACCGCCGCCCTGGTATTTAGCCTGGCCGAGCACCCGGGACCACGCCTCCTTGCCGGTGGCGGCATCGAGCGCCACGCAGACTTCCTGGTCGGCTCCGCCCCCGACACGGCGGACGATGGTGAAGGCCTTGCCCTGGCCCACCGTGAACGAACTGAACCCGCTGTTGAGCGGGGTATTCCAAAGTTTTTTCAGGCCCGTTGCGGGCCAGGATTTCAGGATTTTTTCGGCACTGGCGCCATCATGGTTGGGGCCGCGGTATTGGGGCCAATCGGCGCCTTGGGCGATCGACGCCAGGCCCAGCGCAAGGCCGGTGAGGGCGCTGAACGCGGGCAGGCAGGCGGGCTGTTTCCTCTGGAACGAGAGCAACACTGTTTTGTTCATAAATACTTCGTGGATAAACCGCTGGCGCCAAACCGCGAGCAGGCCGCTGATCCGCAGCCTGCCCTGACACCTGATTGGTCGGACGCGGAACCCGGCCGTTTATTCAATTCCCCGTTTTTGGGCTTTCTTGCGGGCGGCCTCAGCGGCCTTGACGGCCTTGGCGTCCTGCCGTTCATACTCGTCCCGGAGCTGTTGCTCCTGCGCCTTGAACTCCTGCTCGGCGCGGTTGGCGCCCGGCAGGCGGGCCAGCTCTTCCTTGGCCGCCTTGGTGGCGTCCAAGGGGGTGTTCAGGACGGTGGGCCGCAGCAGCACCACCATTTCGCTGCGGGAACTGTCCCGGGATGAACTCCGGAACAAATAGCCGAGCAAGGGGATATCCTTCAAGCCGGGGACGCCGGAATTGGATTTGGATTTGGAGGCGCGGATGAAGCCGCCAAGGATGATGGTTTCCTTATCCCGTACGGAAACCATGGAATTGGCCTCCCGGGTATTGGTGGTGGGCACGTCCGAATCGGCGATTTTCTTCCACTCGCCAACCTCCTCGATGGTTTGCGAAATTTCCAGGACCACCAGGCCATCGGGGGTGATGAACGGGGTGACATCCAGGCCCACCCCCACTTTCAATTGCTGGACCGAACCATAGCCACCGCCATAGCCACCGCCATAGCCGCCGCTAAGGCCATAGCCGCCGCCGCCGTAGGAGCTTAAATAGGGCACCGTGGAGCCGCTGAAAAAGCTGGCGGGCATGGCGTGCGATGTCTGGATCCGCGGCCGCTGGATCACGGTGGCGCGGTTATCGGTGGCCAGCGCCGTCACGGCCATATCCAAATCGCCGGCATACTTGGCATAATAGCTGAATCCACCAGGCATGCCGGAAGACACATTGGTGACGCCCTGCAAAAGACCGGCCCCATTTTGAGAGGCGCCCGTAGTGGTCCATTGGCCCGAGCTTTGCGGGCTTTGGGCCGCAGTCACGGCCAATTTAAAAGTGTTGCCGATGCTGACATCAATGATGGCGGCCTCGATCAGCACCTGGGCCAGCATGATATCCAATTTGGAGACAATATTGGTGATGGTCACCATATCCTGCTTGTTGGCGTAAACCACCAAGGTGTTGGCGCGTTCATCGGGGATGATCTTGGCGTCGCCCAGGATCTGGTTATCGCCGCCAGCGGCCTTCTGGACGATTTGGGAGAGGCGCTGCTGGAAGGAATTTTGCGCGCCAGCGGCGGGCTGGCCAGCGGCGGCCTGGCCCGGCACCTGAGCTCCGGTCTGGCCCATCCGGGAATTGCGGGAAGTGCTGGAGACTGTGCGCCGGCCACCACCGCCGCTGCTGCCACCGCGGCGGGCGCTGGAAGTGGGGGTGCCGCTGGTGCCGCCACCACCGCCGCCAATGAGACCGCTCATGACCCCGTAAATGTCCTCCACTTTGCCATACTTGATCGGGATGACCTCCAGCTTGTAATCAGGCTCGGTGGCGACATCGATTTTGCGGATCAGCTCCAGCATGCGTTTGACGTTGATGGCGTAATCGCGGATGACGAGGATCTGGCTGCTGTCGATGGCGGCAATGCCACCCTGCATTTTGGCAAAGGGCTGGATGGTGGGCACCAATTCGCTGGGCAGGGCGTTGGTCAATTTGACGATCTCGGTGATGTATTGGGCGGCCTCCGGCAGTTGGGAGGTGGAGTTGGTGTTGAACGCGGCCGCTTCCTGCAGCGCCATTTGGGACGGCACGGCGAGGATGAATTTTTCCCCCATGGGGATCATCGTAATGCTGTTTAAAGCCAGGACCGTATCAATGGCCTGCTTGGCCTCGGAGGGGGTATAGGCCATCTGCTTGTTCAACTTCAAAGTGATGGTGCCCGCGGGGGGGACATTGGGATGCTTCAGCACGGTTTTGCCCACCAGCTCGGAATACAATTCAAAGGCCTGGTCCAGGGGCATGTTGTTGAGCTGCAGCATGGCGGAAGTGATGGTGGCCTTTTCGGCAGCGGCGTTGGTGCCGCCCGCCACCGGGCCGGAAGGCAGCAACGGGGGCTTGCCGGGACCAGCGGGCGGCGTGCCACCGGGCGGCGGCTCCGGATCCTCCTCAGGGGGCGGAAAAGTCGGAAACGCGGGCGGCTTGGAAGGTGCAGCGGGTGCCGCCGGCGCGGCCGCGGGGGCGGGCGCCGGAGCCAGGGGGGAGGCGGCCGCCGGGGCGGCATTGGTGACGATCAGGCCGGGAGAGGGCGGCACCCGGTCCACGCGCTGCGGCACCGAAATGGGCGGCCGGTTCGTGGCCTCCGGGCGGTTGGCGCGAGTGCGGCCTGGGGATTGGAAGAAGCGATTCGTGGCGGCCGACGAATCCGGCGTGGTGGGCGCAGGGGACGCAGCAGGCACGGCGGGCACGGCCGGCGCAGGGGGGGCAACGGCGGGCACGGTGCCCGGTTGGCCGGCATTCACCACCGGAGTTGCCGCAGGCGTGTTGGCAACGGGCTGGATCGGCACGATGGCGGGGGGCGGAACACTGGCTGGGCTGGCGCCCGGCGCCGGCACGGGAACGGACGGAGTTTGGGCCCAGTTAACCGAGAGGCAGGCCAGGCAGATGGCGCCGCCGAGAAAATAAAAATGGATCTTTTTCACATCGTGTTAGGGGATTGGTTGGTTCGTGGAAAAGTGTTTGGCCGGGCGCCGCCGGGCGCCATGGGCAAGCTGCGCATCGGGGGCGCCGAAGTGGCTCCCTTGGGCGCCACTCCCGGAGCTGCTTTGGGGATCTGAGGTGGCCGGATCGGGATGTTCTTGTTCGTCGCAGGCTCGGGTTTCCTGGCTGGTTCGCCTTTTTTCGGCGGCTCGGTTTTCGGCGCCGCCTGGGCTTTTTTGGGCGGCTCGGTTTTAGCGGGGGGCGGGGTTTTCACCGGGGCCGCGTTTTTGGGTTCCAGCTTGGTGGCGGCCTGCGCCAGGGAAACCGGGGCCTTCTTCTTCTGGTAGCTGGCCACCAGGGTGATCTCCGCCTGCAGCCGCATCTGGCTGGGATCGGGCCGGAGGGTCAGGCTGCGGGCGCGGATCATGGAATTGCCGGAGAGGCTGGTCAGGAAATCCAGCAGCTCCTTTTCCCCGGCGGTGATGGAGACGCGGCGGGCCTTTTCATCAAAATACTCGTTGGTTTTGCCGCCGGAAAAAGCCACTTCCACGCTGCTGTTGATGACCACACCATAGGCCCCGGCCTGGTTTTGGATCGTGCGGGCCAGATCAAGGGATTGCTCGGTGGGCAGCACCGCCTGGCCTTCCTTCTCCAGGTCGGCCATCATTTTGGTATATTCCTCCACGCGCCGGGCATCCAGCTCCACCTCATAGTTTTTCAATTTCACCTGGGCCGCTTTGAAGTCGTTGTTGACGCGGCCCCAATCGCCAAACCGCGGCCAGATCAGCCACAAGTTGACGACCACGAAAAGCACACCCATGATGCCCACCAGGAGGCGGCGCTCCAGGGGGTTGAGGTTCAGGCGGTTAAACAGGTCGTTCATTCGACCTCCGAGCGGTTGATCTCGCAGGAGAAATCCCAGTTGAGCGTTTGCCCGCCGACGCCCGATCGGGAAGAATAAGGATCCACGGCTTTGAACAAGGTGGGGGCATTGGAATCCCCGCCCACGCGGTATTTGCCCATCGCATCATTATAAGTGATCACTTGGCTGACATTGGCGGCGGGAGCGGTGCCGTGCAAAGTGAGTTTTTTACCCTGCTGCAGGCTGAAATCGGTGAGGATCAGGTCCGTGGGCAGGAGGATGCAGGAGGCTTTCCAGCATTCCAAGGCGGCAAAACGGAGGTTTTTCTGCTCCTGGAGCACCTGCACCCGGGCGCGCAGCTGCCGCACCCGGCTGTATTCGGGGTCCAGCCTGGCGATTTGAGACTCGACCAGGCTCTTGCGGAATTTGACCACCTGCAAGGCGGCGAAGTAAACGACGACCCCCAGCAGGTAAACCACCACCAGGGCCCCCAGGCTGCCCATCCACAAACGATCGATGAACTGCTGGCGGTAGCGCGCGGCAAATTCACCGGGCAGCAGGTTCAAGCGGGATTGGTTCTGGGCCAGGCGGGTGACACTCAAAGCCGCGAGATCCCCAGCCACCGCGCCGGGCCGCACCGCCACCGGCGCGCCCGACCACTCGCGCAGCACCGGTTCCCATTCGGCGGCCAGCGGGCCAGCGGCCACCAATTGGCAGCGGGGCACCTGGGACAGCCAGCCTTCCATTTCGCCCGCCCACGCCACCTCGGTCAATTGCTGGCAGAGCACCTCGCTCCAACCTGCCGAGGTGGAGATCGACAAAAGATTCACGTTTTGCAGAACCCCCTTGGTCCACCAGGCGACGAGGCATAATTTGGAGGCGCCTGAGGTTTGCGGGATCAGCCACAGGCCGTCCGCATCGGCGGGCAGGGATTTCAGCTCGTGGATCAGCGGCAATTCCAGCCGGTCAGCCAGGTATCCCCATTGTTCCAGCTGGCCCAGGAATTGTTCCACCACGGTGCGGGCCACGATCACCACCACCACGCTGCGGAGCTTGCTGTCCGGGGTCGGCAGGCTTTCGAAACTCCACACGATCTGGGCGGGGGGCAGGGGGGAGAGCTTTTCCAGCTGCAATTCCACCATGCCGGGCAGTTCAGCCTCGTTTTCGACCGGCAGCTGGATGACCCGCAAAAAGACCTGGCTGGGGGGCAGCCAGGCCACGTTGATCTTGCGCTGCCAAAGGTTGTTCCATTTCTTGGCCACCCATCCGGCCGGGAGCAGTTCGTTGGGGGGGAAGGATTTTTCAGCGGCCAGGGCAGGGGCGCCATCGGCGAGGCTGAAGCGCCAATAATGCCGTTGTTCGGCTTCAGCATGAAGCACGTCGCAAATATGGAAGCGGGCGGATTTCAATGGGCTCCTGGTTTATGGGCGGCGGGTGTCGCTGGACAAAGCCGGAAGATGTTCCTCTACCTGGGTCACCCGGAGCACCTCCTCAATGGTGGTTCCGGCCTCACGCACTTTTTTCCAGCCGTCGCTGCGCAGGGTGCGCATGCCCAAATCGATGGCCGTCTGGGCGATGGTGGAAGCCGGGGCGCGGTTCATGATCAGCGGCCGGATGGTTTCGTTCAGCAGGAGCAGCTCATAGATCCCCTTGCGGCCCTGGTAGCCGAACTGCCGGCAC
Organism: uncultured Verrucomicrobiota bacterium; assembly: GCA_964409245.1. Taxonomy (GTDB): domain Bacteria; phylum Verrucomicrobiota; class Verrucomicrobiia; order Limisphaerales; family UBA1319; genus CAIMWS01. The sequence goes on along the minus strand of CAYPCQ010000032.1, from coordinate 41,288 downwards.
TCCTCGCAGCCGGCGCCGCGCCAGAACTTGGCGGTGAGGATATCCTCTTCCGGGAAGCTGATGCGCCGCAGGTATTCGGCGTCCACCTTCTGCTCCACCTTGCAGTGCGGACAGATGGTACGGACGAGGCGCTGGGCCATCACGGCCTCCACGGAGGAAGCCACCAGGAACGGCTCGATGCCCATATCGATCAAGCGGGTGAAGGCGCTGGGGGCGTCGTTGGTGTGCAGGGTGCTGAACACCAAGTGGCCGGTCAGGGCCGCGCGGATGGCGATTTCCGCGGTCTCCATATCGCGGATTTCCCCCACCATGATCACGTTGGGATCCTGGCGCAGGATATGGCGCAAGCCCATGGCAAAGGTGAGGCCGATATCGGGGCGCACGGCGATCTGGTTGATGCCTTTCAGCTCGTATTCGACCGGTTCCTCGATCGTGATGATCCGTTTCTGAACCGAGTTGATCGTGCTCAGGAAGGCATACAGGGAGGTCGATTTCCCGGACCCGGTCGGACCCGTGACGAGGAAAATCCCGTGGGGTTTGACGATGATCTCCCGGATAGCCTGTTCATCCTTGGGGGCGAAGCCCAGCTTTTCGAGGCTCAGGAAGATCTTGCCGCGGGTCAGCAAACGGAGGGAGACGCTCTCCCCGTAAACGGTGGGCACGGTCGAAACGCGGATATCGATTTCCTCCCCTTTGATCCGCACGTTGATGCGGCCGTCCTGGGGGAGGCGTTTTTCGGCGATGTCCATGCCCGACATGACCTTGATACGGGAAATCAGCGCGGATTGGAACCGCTTGAGCTGGGGCGGCATGGGGGTCTGGTGCAGGATGCCGTCGATGCGGTACCGGATGCGCAGCTCGTCTTCCGCCGGCTCGAAATGAATATCGGTGGCGCGGTCCTTGAAAGCTTCCCAGATGATCTGGTTGACGAATTTGATGACGCTGGCTTCCTGGTCGCCTTCGGTGATTTCCTTGTCCTCGCCCACCATGAGCTCGAGGGGTTCATCCTCGGCCATTTCATCGAGGGTTTCGGCGCCAACCCCGTAATATTTTTTGAGGGCTTTTTCGATTTCCGACTGGGGGGCCAGGGCAAATTCGACGGGGCACTTGGCATCGTGCTGGACGGCCCCCAGCAGGGCGGAATTGAACGGATTGCAGATGGCCACCTGCAGGGTGTCCTCCTTCAGGACCACGGGCAGGACGAAATGTTGGAAGGCCACCTTGGTGGAGATTTTTTGGCGGATTTCGTTGGTCAGGTTGATGCGGGGCAGTTCCACGTAAGGCCAGCCCAAGGCCTCCGCCAATTTCTGCAGGAATTGATCCTCTGGCAGGCCTCTTTCGCGGGCGAAGAATACCACCTGCGTCTCTTGCGAGCCGTTTTCCACCGCCACGCGCCAGGCTTTGAGCCATTCATCGAATTGAGCGGCTTCGGCCAAGCCGGCCCGGGCGAGCACATTTTTTATGGGTTCAAATACCATTCCAGCTATCCATGCAAACAATTTGCCGGTCAAAAAGTTGCGGTCCCAGTTAATCCTTTAAAACGGGCTGTAGCAATCCTTAAGTTCAGGCTGGCACGGGTCCGGTTGGCCGGCCGAATCCGCCTTGCCAGGGGCCGGTCCCCACGCCCGCAGGCCATGGACAAACCGCTACTCCCCAATGCTTTGCCGGGAACCAAGCGCGGAAAACACCGCTGGATGCGGGGCTTGAACACCAAACCGCCGCCGCGGAGCAATCCCAGCGGCGGCCATGAAAAACCGCCCAAACCAAAAAAAACGGGGGGGATGGGGATCAAATTACCGGCAGCCGCCATGGCTCACGGTAAGGATAAGACATCCATTTGCGAAGCTCCACGCTGTCCACCATCTCCTCCCGGAGCGGATCCCATTTCACCAACTGCCCGGTGCGGACGGAGATATTTCCCAGGTGGCAGACTGTGGCGGAACGGTGCCCGACCGCCACATCGCAGATGGGCAGCTTGCGGTCCTTGATGCATTGATACCAGTTGTCATCGTGGTTTTTGCTGGCGTAAAGGCGCACATCTTTTTCGCCCAGCGGCTCTTTCACGATCTCCGCCGGATCGGAGCTGAGCTTGCCCCGGTCCACATAAATGGATCCTTCGTCACCTTCAAAGGTGGTCCCCATTTTCTGGCCCTGGCCGCAGATGATGGTTACCCCGTTGGCGTATTTGTACAGGATTTCAAACCGGGAAGGCACTTCATAGCGTTTTTCACGGTCATACATGGCCATGGATTCGATTTCCACCGGCCCGCTGGCATCCATGCCCAGGCCCCACTGGGCGATATCGAGGTGGTGGGCGCCCCAGTTGGTCATCTGCCCGCCGGAGTAGTCCCAGAAAAACCGGAAGTTATAATGAACCCGGTTTTTGTTGTAGGGGCGGTAAGGCGCGGGGCCGAGCCATAGGTCGTAATCCAACCCGGCCGGCGGCTCGCTGTCGGGAACCGTTTTTTCATTGAAATTCACCCCGGGCAATCCCACGCGGATGGTTTTCACCCGGCCGATGCGCCCCGCCCGCACCAATTCGCAAGCCAGCCGGAATTTGTCGTCCGAGCGCTGCATGCTGCCGGTCTGCACCACGCGATGATAGTGGCGGGCGGCCTTGAGCATCAGCTTGCCCTCCTCGATCATCAGGGAGAGCGGTTTTTCCACATAAACATCCTTGCCGGCCTGGCAGGCGTGGATGGTTTGGAGGGCATGCCAGTGATCCGGCGAGGCGATCATTACGGCATCGATTTCCTTGTTTTCCAGGAGTTTGCGGTAATCAGTGCAGGTGGCGCAGGAACGCTGGGTGGCCTTTTCCACGGCGGCTTTGGCCGCCGCGAGGCGCGTCTGGTCCACTTCGCACACGGCCACCACGTTTTGCAGGTTGCGCTTCAGCAGGGCGCCACCCTGGTTGCCCACGGCGATGCAGCCCACGCGGATGCCCGCCCGCACCGGATTGGGAGCCGCCCCCAGGACGGACCTGGCCAGCAGGTTGGGGAACAGCACTCCGGTGCCGGCGCCGGACACTGTGGCCGCAGTGGTCCGCAGGAAACTGCGGCGCGATAAGTTTGATTTGCCAGTATTCATTTCATTCATCGGTAGCGGGCGACTCCCCCGGGTGGCCGTCAACGCTCTCACCCCGCCGGCCAAAGGAACCAGGGAAAATCAGCCCATTCTTCGATGGGATTAGACGAGGAGTTCGGGGAAGGCATTCGGAATTGTTTTGGCTGCCGGGCGCCACCAGCCACGCTCCCAACCGGGCCGGATCCAGGCCTGGAAACCGCAAGCCCCAGCCAGATAGCGTCAACTCTGCGATTGCCCTGGCGGGGCGATTTCCGCAAGATCACCCCCCATGTCGCATATGAGAAGACAATATCCGTTTCATATCATTGAGCCGAAGTGGCAGGAAGTTTGGTTGCGGACCGAAATGTTCCGGGCTTGGAATCCGGGAGAGACCATCCCGGCGGGCCATCCCTTTGCTGAACGACATCCCGAGGCGGCCCGGACCGGGCAATTGCCGCCCAAATACTACGTGCTGGACATGTTTCCTTATCCCTCGGGGGCCGGTCTGCATGTGGGGCATCCGGAAGGCTACACCGCCACGGATATCGTCGCCCGGTATCACCGGGCGCGGGGCTTCAACGTGCTGCATCCCATGGGCTGGGACGCCTTCGGCCTGCCCGCCGAACAATATGCGATCAAAACCGGCCAGCATCCGCGGAAAACCACCGAGGCCAACATCGCCACTTTCAAGCGCCAGATCCAATCCCTGGGCTTCAGCTACGACTGGAGCCGGGAAATCGACACCACCGATCCGCAGTATTTCAGGTGGACCCAGTGGATTTTCCTCAAGCTTTACAACTCGTGGTTCAATCCGGCCACCAACCGCGCCGAGCCGATCGAAACCCTCCCCTATCCGCCCGGGCTGGCCGCCGAGGCGGACCGGCGGGCTTACTGCGACGCCCGGCGGCTGGCTTATGTGTCGGAAGCGCCGGTGAACTGGTGCCCCGCTTTGGGCACGGTGCTGGCCAATGAGGAGGTGGTGGACGGCAAAAGCGAGGTGGGCGGATTCCCGGTGGTCCGCAAGCCGATGCGCCAATGGATGCTGCGCATCACCGCTTACGCGGACCGTCTGCTGGCCGATCTCGACCTGGTGGACTGGCCCGAATCACTGAAAAAAATGCAGCGGGATTGGATCGGTCGCAGCGAGGGCGCCGAAGTGACCTTTGCCATCAGCGAATGCGGCCCCGCCACCCCGGAGTGCAATTGCCAGATCACGGTGTTCACCACCCGCCCGGACACTTTGTTCGGGGCCACTTACATGGTCCTGGCGCCCGAGCACAAGCTGGTGGACCAGATCCTGCCACCGGCCTGGCCGGCGAACACCCCCGAGGCCTGGAAGGGGGGCGCCCCGGCCGCCCGCGGCACTCCCCGCGCGGCGGTGGAGGCCTACCGCCAGCAGGCGGCCGCCAAAAGCGACCTCGAACGGACCGAGCTGGCCAAGGAAAAATCCGGCGTGTTCACCGGCGCCTGGGCGGTCAACCCGGTCAACGGCGAGAAAATCCCCATCTGGATCGCCGATTACGTGCTGGCCAGCTATGGCACCGGCGCCATCATGGCCGTGCCCGCCCACGACACGCGCGACCTCGAGTTCGCCCGCAAGTTCGAGCTGCCGGTCCGCGTCGTGGTCCAGGCGCCGGAGGGCCAGCCGGACCTCGGTTTTGTGGACGACGGCACCAGCGTGAATTCCGGGTTCATCAGCGGCCTGCCCACCCCTGAGGCCAAAAGGAAAATCGCGTCCTGGCTGGAGGAAAGAGGGCTAGGCCACAAGACGGTCAATTTCAAGCTCCGCGACTGGTTGTTCAGCCGCCAGCGCTACTGGGGCGAACCCTTCCCGATTGTCTGGAAAGACGGCGCCCATTCATCCCTGCCGGAAGCCGCCCTGCCGCTATTGCCGCCGGCGCTGGAGGATTATAAACCCACCCAGGACGGGCAGCCGCCGCTGGCCCGGGCCCGCGATTGGGTCAGCCTGCCGGATGGCTCGGTGCGCGAAACCAACACCATGCCGCAATGGGCCGGCAGCTGCTGGTATTATTTGCGCTATCTCGATGCCCGGTCCCCAAACGCCTTTTGCCAGCCGGCGGTGGAACGTTACTGGATGGGAACGGGTCCGGCCCCAACCGGTTCCAAAGCCCCCACGCCCGGCATCAACTTGTATGTGGGCGGCGCCGAGCACGCGGTGCTGCACCTGCTTTATTCACGGTTCTGGCACAAATTGCTGTTCGACCTGGGGTGCGTTTCAACCCCGGAGCCGTTTTTCAAGCTGGTCAACCAGGGGCTGATCCTGGGCGAGATGGAATTCGCCTGTTTTTCCGACGCGCAAGGCAGCCTGGTGAGCGTGGCCGGCATCACGGGGATCGAGGAGGAGGCGGGCGCCGAGGGGCGCCGCCTGGTGGGCACCCAGGCGGCCACCGGGCAAAAAGTCACCGCCCGGCGCGTCGCCGAGGAGGAGGTGGAGAAGCGCGGGGAACATTTCTGCCTCAAAACGAACCCCGCCATCCGGGTGGATGTGCGGAGCTTCAAGATGTCCAAATCGCGGGGCAACGTGGTCAACCCGGACGACATCCTCCAGGAATACGGCGCGGACGCCTTCCGGCTCTATGAAATGTTCATGGGGCCGCTGGAAATGGTGAAGCCGTGGAACACCAAGGGCGTGGAGGGGGTTTACCGGTTCCTGGGCCGCGTGTGGCGGCTGTTTGTGGACGAGGATAGCGAACAGGAATTCGAGCAAAGCCTCACCACGGCAGCGGACGCCCCGGCCAGCCTGCTGGACCGCATCCGGCTGTCATCGTCCATCCAAGATGCCGCCCCCACCCCCGCGCAGCTCAAGGTGCTGCACACCGGCATCAAGAAGGTGACGGAGGATCTGGACGGGATGCGCTTCAACACCGCCATCTCCGCCCTGATGGTGATGGTCAATGAGATGATCGGCTGGGAGGTGAAACCGGCTTCCGTGTTGCGGGACTTCCTGGTGCTGCTGCAGCCCTTCGCGCCCCACCTGGCAGAGGAGCTGCAGGCGCGGCTGGCGGCCCACACCGCCCCGGGCCAAAACGCGCCCGCCCTGGCCTACCTCCCCTGGCCGGCCTTTGATCCCGCCAAATTGGTGGAGGACACGGTGGAAATCCCGGTGCAGGTCAATGGCAAGCTCCGGGACCGCCTCACCCTGCCCGCCAAGGCTTCCGCGGCGGAAATCGAGGCCGCCGCGCTGGCCAGCGAAAAGGTCCGGCTGTTCACGGCCGGAAAGGCCGTCAAGAAAATCATTGTCGTACCCGGAAAAATAGTTAATATTGCCGTGGCGTGAAACATTTGAAGGGAGGGTCGGGATGGGATATCTGACCAAACAGGAGCAGGCCGTGCTGATCATGGTGGTGGCCATTTTGCTGACGGGCTGGGCGGTGCGGGCCTGGCGCCTGGCGCATCCCGCCCGGATTCCGGTGGTTCCCTCCCAAACGCAACGGTAACAGCGGGCTATGTCGCAGGAAGAACGTTTTTTGGCGGTGCTGGAGCGGATAGTGGCGGGGGATGCCCGCTATCCGGGGGATGCCTATTTATTCGTCCGGGAAGCGCTCGATTTCACCCAGAAAGCCATCCTGAAAGCCAACAAGAACGTGGTCCGCCACGTCACCGGCCAGGAGTTGCTGGCGGGCATCCGGGAATATGGCCTGCGCCAGTTCGGGCCGATGACCATGGCGGTCTTGCTGGCGTGGGGCATCGAACGGTGCGAGGATTTCGGCGAAATCGTCTTCAACCTGGTGGAGCATGGCCTGCTCAGCAAGACCCCGCAGGACAGCCGCGAGGATTTCAAGGGCGGCTACGATTTTGCCAAGGCGTTCCGGGATCCGTTCATCCCCTCCAGCCGGGGCCTGCAATCCATCCCGGATACCTCCGCCAGCTGAACCGCGCGCCGCATCCGGGGAGAAAAAGCTTCGACCTCGCCCGGGCGAACCGTTATGTTTCCGGGCGAATGGCTGGCGACGCCCAACTGACTCCCATGATGTCGCAGTATCGCCGCATCAAAGCGGAGATACCGCGCGACGCGCTGCTTTTGTTCCGGCTGGGCGATTTCTACGAGATGTTTTTCGAGGACGCCATCGCGGGCGCCCAGTTGCTGAACGTGGCGCTGACCAAGCGCGGCGCCTCCCCCATGTGCGGCATCCCCTACCACGCCGCCTCCGGCTATATCGGCCGCCTGCTGAAAGCGGGCAGAAAAGTGGCCATCTGCGACCAGGTGGAGGACGCCCGGCCCGGCCAGCTGGTCAAACGCGAGGTCACCCAGATCATCAGCCCGGGAACCCATTTCGACGAGCGCATCCTGCGGGCCGAGCAGAATAATTTCCTCGCGGCCGTTTACGCCCCCGGGAAGGTTTTCGGGGTGGCTTTCGTGGATCTCACCACCGGGGAGTTCATCACCACCGAAATCGAGACAGAAGCGGTGCTGCTCACCGAGCTGGAGCGGCAGCGGCCGGCGGAAGTCATCATCCCCGGGGAAGCCAAAAACCTGGCCACCCTCCTGCGCCCGGTCTGCCCGCTGGTGAATCCATGCGACGATTGGGTTTTTGCCCCGGAGACGGCCACCTTCACCGTGCGCGACCAATTCCAGGTGAAATCGCTGGATGGCTTCGGGCTGCGGGACCGCCCGGCCGCCATCGGGGCGGCGGGAGCCATCCTGCATTACCTGGCGCAGCAGCTGCGGCGCGACACGAAGCACCTGCGGCAGATCTCTTTTTACCAATGCTCGGATTTCCTGGTCCTGGACGGCGCTTCGCTGCGGAACCTGGAAATCCTCGCGCCCCTGAGCCGGGATGCCCGGCCGCCGGCTTCCCTCTACGGGGCGCTGAACCGCACCGTCACCCCCATGGGGGCGCGGCGGCTGCGGGAATGGCTTTCCCAGCCGCTGGCCTCCGAGCTGCAGATCGCGCGCCGACAGGAGGTGGTCCAGGCCTGGTTCAGCACCCCCCAGGCCCTGGAGCAATTCCGCGGCCAGCTGACCGAGGTGCGGGATCTGGAGCGCACCATCACCCGGCTCAGCGTGGGGCAGGGCAACGCCCGCGATTTGATTGCCCTGCGCTCGGCCCTGCTCCAAATCCCCGGCTTGAAGCAGACCCTGGCGCAACTGGCCGCCGCCCGCCCGGCCACGCCACCGGCCCTGCAGGAGGAGTTTTTCCCGGGGCCGGGGGAGGCCGGGGAGCCAGCCGCCAGCCAGCCAGCCAGCCTGGTGGCCGAGCTGGCCGGGCAAATCACCGAACTGCCGGACCTGGTGGATTTGATCGCCCGGGCGATCCAGGAGGAACCGCCGCTGGCCTTGAAGGAGGGGGGGCTGATCCGCGACGGCTATGACGCCGCGCTGGACGAATTCCGCCGCGCCATGCGCGAGGGGAAGGATTGGATCGCCCAGCTCCAGCAAAAAGAGATCCAGCGCACCAGCATCCCCTCCCTGAAGATCCGGTTCAACTCCGTGTTCGGCTACTATATCGAGATCACCAAAAGCCACCTGGAAAAAGTGCCGGCCGATTACCTGCGCAAGCAGACCATTGCCAACGGCGAGCGCTACATCACCCCGGAACTCAAGGAGATGGAGGGCAAAATCCTGGGCGCGGAGGAGCGGAGCGTGAAGCTGGAATACGACCTGTTCCTCAAGGTGCGCGAGTCGGTGGTGGCCCGGTTGGCCGAAATCCAGCTCAGCGCCCGCGCGCTGGCCCAACTGGATGTCCTGGGCGCTTTCGCCGAAACCGCGCGGCTGCATAATTACTGCCGGCCGCAGGTGGGCAGCGAGGGGATCCTGCACATCCGGGACGGGCGCCATCCGGTGCTGGACCAGGTGCAGGGCGAGGAACGCTTTGTGCCCAACGACACCGAGCTGGATTCCGCCGTGCAGACGGTGGCCTTGATCACCGGCCCCAACATGGCAGGCAAAAGCACGTACATCCGGCAGGTGGCCCTGCTGGCGCTGCTGGCGCACACCGGCTCGTTTGTGCCCGCCGCCGAGGCGCGCATCGACCTCCTGGACCGCATCTTCACCCGCATCGGCGCCAGCGACGACCTCTCCCGGGGCCAGTCCACCTTCATGGTGGAAATGACCGAAACGGCCAACCTGCTCAACAACGCCACCGCCCGCAGCCTGGTCATCCTGGACGAGATCGGCCGCGGCACCAGCACCTTCGACGGCCTGAGCCTGGCCTGGTCCATCGTGGAATACATCCACGGCCAGCTGGGCGCCAAAACATTGTTCGCCACCCATTACCACGAGCTGACCGAGCTGGCCGCCAAGCTGCCCTGCCTGCGTAATTTCAATGTGGCCGTCCGGGAATGGAACGAGCAGATCATCTTCCTGCGCAAGATCATCCCGGGGGGCACGGACAAAAGCTACGGCATCCAGGTGGCCCGCCTGGCGGGCGTCCCCAAGGCGGTCCTGGAGCGGGCGCGGGTGATCCTCCGCAACCTGGAGGAGTCCGAATTGACGCCGGAAGGCAACGTGCGCGCCCCGGCCCGCCACCGGGCGGAGCGCGAGAAATTGCGCAACCTGCCGCCGCCGCCCCAGCTGGAGCTGTTCTGATGGATCCCCAGCCGGCAGCCGCCCGCGGCCGGGGCGCCTGGTCCAACCCGCCCAGCCGGTTCGAGGCCGCCCACCGGGAGCCGGACGAGGATTGGGATCCAGCCCGGGATTCCCGGCCGGCCACCCAATTCCTCACGGACGCCTCGCAGTCCATCATCACCCGCAACGACAGCCCGGATATCCCGTTCAACTGCAGCCTCAACCCCTACCGCGGCTGCGAGCACGGGTGCATCTATTGCTACGCCCGGCCCACCCACGAGTTCCTGGGCTTTTCCTCCGGCCTCGATTTTGAAACCCGCATCCTCGTCAAGGAAAACGCCCCGGCCCTCCTGCGGGCCCGGCTGGAGAGCCCGCGCTGGCGGCCGGAGCCGCTGGCCATGTGCGGCGTGACCGATCCCTACCAGCCCGCCGAGCGCCGCCGGCGGATCACCCGCCGCTGCCTGGAGGTGCTGGCCGCGTTCCGCAACCCGGTGATGATCGCCACCAAGAACCACCTGGTCACCCGCGATATCGACCTCCTGGCCGGGCTGGCCCGCCACCAGGCCGCCTCCGTGTCCATCAGCCTTTCCTCCCTGGACACCGGGCTCGTCCGCCAGCTGGAGCCCCGCACCTCCCTGCCCGCGCACCGGCTGGCCGCCATGGAGCAGCTGGCCGCCGCGGGCATCCCGGTGAGCGTGCTGGTGGCCCCCGTCATCCCGGCCCTGAACAGCCACGAGCTGCCGGCCGTCCTGGCGGCCGCCGCCCAAGCCGGGGCCACGGGAGCCTATTACGAAATCCTCCGCCTCCCGCACTCCGTCAGCGGCCTGTTCCTGGCTTGGCTGGACCGCCACCATCCGGGCAAAAAGAGCGCCGTCCTGGCGGGCCTCCGCTCCCTCCGCGATGGCCGGCTCAACGACGGCCGGTTCGGCAGCCGCATGAGCGGTGAGGGCTTCCTGGCCAGCCAGATCTCCCAGTTGTTCGCCGTCCAATGCCGCAAGCTCGGCTTCAATCACTCCCCGGCGGAACTCTCCACCGCCGCCTTCCGCCGCCCCTCCGGCCCCCAGCTGGAATTGGAGTTGTGAAGGCTTGGGCACGGCGTGGAAGCCATTCCGAGGCAGCTTGTGGGATGCCGTGGTTCAGGCTGATGCGGTTCCCCGTGGCAGTCGTTGAGCCGACGGTGGTGTTGGTAGAGCCGCAAAGGCAGGTTTTTGTCCGGCCGGTGCTGCACTTCCACGTGGATCGCAACCAGCCCTGTGTGTCGGCCAAGAGCTGGACCTTGTTTAGCTCAGGAACCAGGCGAACTCCTGGCAGTTATTTATTGTGTGGTAACATTTTAGGTGGGGAATTGATCGGGCATAGGCATTATTTAACCGCCTAATCGTTACCGACTCCTTTACTATCGCCGAAATTTGCGCGGATGCTGACCAGTTTCCTTATTAGGATTTTAATTTAAGCAGGCATCGGCAACATAACCGCATCCATGGAATTGGATTGGTTATTTTTCCGGGTCATTTTGTGCCAAACCCAATTTTAGCCCAGATGGTGGTTTTTATAATTCAAACCCAACCAACTGAATAGCGTTTGACATTAACAGGACGATCAATAGTTTGGTGGCTTAACTAAAAAGAAAGACCGAAAAATGCTCGATATTGAAAAGTCTGACACCCAAAATGGGAGCGGCTCAGAAACTCAAGACACTGCGGAAACGTCTCAACTGGAGAATGTTACAAGGCCAAACGCCGTAAATCCGGCGGTGAACTCCATCATTTTTGAGGTAACAAATAGGATTCGGGCGCTGAAAGACAAGGAAAGCGAGGCGGGCAACCTTGAGGCCAGGCTCAATCAATTGCGTTCGGAAATCTCAGCGTTGCGAAGCGATCTGGAGAACGATCCCAATGCCAGCGCTATTTTAAGCATCACCGGGGCAGTGATTACGCCGCGGCCCACCGTCCAGGTTCCGGGCATAGTGCGGAGAGGAAAAACCATCATGGAAGTCACTGCATTCATGACCGAGGCTGGCGGCACCATGTCCGCGCATGCCTTCAAGGCCAAATTTAAAGAAAAGGAACTGGGCCAGCCCAGCGCGTTTATTTTCCAGCAAAAGGATAAGCTGCTGCAAATTAATCCGGATGACACCATCAGCCTGAGAAAATAATCAACCGCTCAGCCGTATCCTGCCCGGATAAATAACGAAGCCTGAGCGGACCTTTGATGAATGCAGCTCACGAGCTGGTCTTCGAGCACCTCGCCAGGCGGGGCCAGCGAACGGTCGTGATCCATGGCCAAAACCGCCTCACCTACCTGGAGCTGGCGCGGAACATCAGCCGGTTTGGCCGGTTGCTGCTCGGCCTGGGGCTGCGGCCACGGGAGCGGGTGGCCATCCAGCTCCCGGACCGGCCCGAATGCCTGTATGCGTTCCTGGGCTGCCTCCAGGCCGGGCTCTGGCCGGTGCTGCTGAGCCCGGACCTGGGGCCGGAGGCCAGCCACTTTATTTTGCGCGATGCCCAGGCCTCAGCGCTGGTGACGGCGAGCCCGCCCGCCGCGGCCGGGCCTGGCTGCCCTTCAGTGCGCCTCCGGCTGGATGTGGACGATGCCGTGTGCCAGGCCGCCTGGGCGGCCGCCTCCCCAGAATTGGACCCACACCCGGCCCACGCGGACGACATCGCCTTCCTGCTCTACAGCTCCGGCAGCACCGGCCAGCCCAAGGGGATTCCACACCGCCACCGGGACATGCTGTTTTGCGCCGACACCTATGGCGGCGGGGTGCTGGGGATCACCGACCAGGACATTCATTACTCCGCCAGCAAGCTCTATTTCGCCTATGGCCTGGGCAACAGCTTGTTCCTCCCCTTCCGTTTCGGGGCGGCCACCGTGTTGTTCCCGGACAAACCCACACCGGCGGACGTCTTCCACATCATCGCCACCCAGCGGCCTACGGTGTTCTTCGGGGTTCCAGCGCTTTATAACATGCTGGTGAAGACCTTCGATGCCGCGGCCAATTTGGATTCGCTCCGGCTCTGCGTCTCGGCCGGGGAATCCCTGCCGGCGGCGGTCAGCCAGGAATGGCGTCGGCTGACCGGCCTCGACATCCTCGATGGCATCGGCTCGACTGAGGCCCTGCATATCTTCATTTCCAACCGGCCGGGCCAGGTGCGCCCGGGCGCCTCGGGCTGCGTGGTCCCGTCCTACGAGGCCAGGATTGTCACCGAGGCGGGGCAACCCGCGGCGGCGGGCCAGCCAGGCAGCCTGTTGATCCGCGGCGCCAGCACCGCGCCTTACTATTGGAACCGACCGGATCAAACCGCCGGCACCATGCTGGCGGATGCCTGGCTCAAGACCGGCGATATCTACGTGGAGCAGGAGGGCATTTTCACTTACCAGGGCCGCGGGGATGACATGTTCAAAGTGGACGCCCGGTGGGTGTCGCCAGTCCAGATCGAGGATGCGTTGCGGGAGCATCCGGCGGTGCGCGAATGCGGCGTCACCTGGCGCCGGCTCGAGAGCCTGGTCAAGCCCGTCGCCCATGTGGTGCTGAACCCGGGCCACACCGCCGACCCGGGCCTCGAAAAAGAGCTGCGGCTTTTCGCGCGGGCGCGGCTTCCCGATCACGCCTGCCCGGTGCTGGTCCGCTTCCAGGAGGCGCTGCCCAGGACTGACACGGGCAAAATCCAGCGTTTCCGCCTGCGCGAAAGCGGCCCCTCAGAAGCGGCGGAGGCAGGAACCACGGGCCGGGCCAGCCAGGAAGTGCCAGAGCAAGGCCAACCGGTGAAAGCCACCACCGCCGGGATGCTGGAAGTCTTCAAGCAGGCCGGCCTCGGGCAGCAAGTGATTGACCAGCTCAAACCGGACGCGCCCCTGCTCCTCCAGGGATTGGACTCCATCGACCTGCCGGCGATCGCCGCCGCCACCGAGCAGCGGTTCAAAATCGACCTCTCAGAAGCCGACGGCAAGGATCTGAAGACGATCGACGACTACGTCCAGTTTGTGAACAGAAAACTGGGGTGAACCACGGGCCTTCACCGGTGGGTTAAATCCCAGTCCTGGCGGACCAACTGCAGCAGGCCGCGGCACCGTTCCGAATGCAGCTTGAGGGAGTCGAAGGCCGGCCGGGTTTTCGTCTTCTGCATCAGGAGGCCGTCCGTGCCGAACCAGCGCGGGAGGTATCCGCCCAGGCAATAGCCCTTCGCACGCAAGCGATCCACAACGGCTCCCACCCCGGGCTGGCTCAAGCCGATAAAGAGCTGGAGCAGGACCGCCTGTTCCCGCGCGGCCTGGTCCTCAAGATCACCCAACACCTGCTCGAAATCCGCCCCCAGGGTCATCGCATTGGCGCGCCCCACGCCGGCGTGGCGGAAAAACCGGCTCTCCAGGTGGGTGCGCACCCCGGCCGGTGGCTCGCCGGCGTCGGCCACATACTGGCGGTCCAAATCCAGGCCGGCGGCGAGGAACTCGATCGCCTGGGCATAGGCCGCCGGCACGTGGACCAGTTGGGGCTGGTCCTGGACCGACCGGAAATGGAGCACGCAGGAGATGCGTTGCGTGGTGCCGGCGTCTTTTTCGTAGGATTCCGCCGGCATCAGGTCCAGCTCGAGGGCCACCTCTTTCACGCCGGCCTTGAGGCTGGCTTTTTGGGTGATGGTGTGGTGGGTAACCGCTTCGCTGAAGAGTCCGCACATCGGAACCCGGCGGACCATTTCCTCGGTGATGAACTTGTTGATCTTGAACGCGGCGGAAGAGGTCCGATACGGCTTGAGCACCAGGTACTGGCCAAACTCGTACAGCTCCGGATTGGGGGGCGAGCTGCGGTAAACGGCGCCGTGGCCGATGATGTCGCCCTTGGCGGTGCGGGCCACCACGGTGTGGATGTTGCCATTGGCGTTTTCGGCGATGAGCCGCTCCGGAATGTAATAAGTTTCAAAGGGGTATTCAGCGCCGTAAATGGAATAGAACAGGCTGGCCACGCCCGCGGCATCCTCCGGCCGGAAAACATCCACCACAAAGGATTGGCCGGGATCCACCGGCAGCTCGTGATCGATCTTCGTATTCATAGGTTCGTCACCGGGAGCCAGCTGCAACTCTCAACCTGGTTCTGCCGGGCGCAAGGCACGTTCCAACAACCGCCCCAGCAGGCAGAGGCACAATCCGCCCGCGATCCAGGTCGAAAGGGGCAGGCTCCAATAGGCCCCTTTCACGCCGTAGATGCCGGACAGCACCGCCACGAGGGGAACCCGCAGCAACAACTGGCGGAAACCGGCCGCCAGGAGGGCATAGGCGGGCTGCTTCAGCCCCAGGGCGGCGCCTTGCAGCGTCAGTTCCAGGGGCACCGCCAGGTACCCCAGGGCGGAGCATTGCAGCGCATACTGGGCCAGGTTCAGAACCTCCTCGGACGGCTTGAAAATGCCAAACAGGGGGCGGGCGCAAAAAAGAAAAACCACCATGACCGGCGCGATGACCAGCCAGCCCAGCCGCAGGGAAGCACGGACGCCTTCCCGGATGCGCAGCGGCTCCCCCCGGCCCACGTTGAACGCGATGAAGGGGGCCAGGGCATTGCTGAGTCCGATCAGCGGCACGACCACCATGAATTCGAGGCGCATGACCAGGCTCAAGGCCGCCACTCCGGCCAGCTCCAGGCGGGCGAGCAGGATATTGATCAACCCCAGGGCCAGCGGGCCGATGAACACCCCCAGCGCCGCCTGGGTGCCCAAGCCGGCAATCCCTTTCCAGTGCGCGAGCATCCCGCGGTCGAACCCGAACGCCGGCATCGGCTTGCCTTGCCGGGCCATCTGCCAGCCCAGGCAAGCCGCCGATACCGTCCAGCCAGCCAGGCTGCCCAGGGACGAACCGGCCACCCCCAGGCCCCACCGGCAAATGAACAGGTATTTCAAGCCGATGCTGACGAGGTTGCCCAGCAAAAGGCTTTTCATGGGGGTCGCGCTATCGCCATGGCTCAGGCAAACCGCTTCGCCCACCATGAAGAAGCCCATGACCGGAAAGCTCCCGGCCAGCCAGAACAAGAACCGGCTCCCTTCCCGCAAAACCTCCGGCTGCTCCCGCGCCCCCAGCAATGACAGCACCGCCGCACACGGCCCCTCCCCGGTCAACACCAGCCAAGGCAGCATCACCAGCAGCATCAAGGGGAAGGCGGAGCGGACAATGCTCCGGCCCCGCTCCGCCCGGCCCGCACCCAGGCTTTGGCTGAGCAGGACCATGGCGCCCACGCTCACGCCTTTGGCGAGCGCAAACGCGGCGTAGAACAGCGGCATGCTCAGGGACAAAGCGGCCAAGGGCTGCGTCCCCAGCCAGGACACGAACAGCGTATCCATGAGGTAAAACAGGCTCTCAAAAAACAGGGACAGCATGATCGGCGAAGCCAGCCTGAACAGCACGGACGGCACCCGCCCCGTGCCCAGATCGATGCCCGCTTGCCCTTCCTTTTTGGACATATTACAGCGCCGGCTTCAACTCCTCCGCCAAACCTTCCACAAACTGCTCCAGGACTTCCCGGCCCACCACCGTCACCCGGATCCAGTTCGGGAAGCGAAAGCCGGACATCGTGCGGATCATCAGGCCCCGCTTCATCAACCGGCGGTAAAGCAGCGTGTCGCTGACCGGCACCTTGATCATCACATAGCTGCCTTCGTGGCACAGAAACGGCAAGCCCAGCGAACCGAGCGCCTCCCGCAGGAAAGCTTTGCCTGTGCGCATCAGCGCCCGGGTGGCCTGCACATGTTCGCCGCCCTGTTCCACCGCCGCCCGCGCGGCCGCCTGGGCGAGCGTGTTGACCGAGTAAACCACATACGCGCGGCGGATCAGATCCACCACCGGCAGCGATCCCACGAGGTAACCTATGCGCAGGCCGGCCAGGCCGTACATCTTGGAGAAGGTCCGGAACACGACCAGGTTCGGATACCGGTCCATCAAAGCCATCCCATCGGGGGCATTGGCCTGTTCCACATATTCCATGTAAGCCTCATCCAGCACCACCACGCAGCGGCCGTCCACCCGGTCCAGGAAACGGATCAACTGGTCATGCGGCCAACAGGTGCCGGTGGGGTTGTTCGGATTGCAGATGAAGACCACTTTCGTTTTCCCGTCGATCCGGGCCAGCAGCCCCTCATCGTCGAACGCAAAATCCTTCAGCGGCGCCAAGCGCCGGCCGACACCCGAGAATTCGGCCACCCATTCATACACCGCGAAGGTCCGGTCGGCGGTCACAATATTGTCACCCTGCTCGCAGAAGGCCTTGATCACCGCCGTGATGACTTCGCTCGATCCATTCCCCACCAAAAACTGGCCGGGTTCTTTGCCGAATCGCTCCGCCAGCGCCAGCCGCAGGGAATAAGAGTCGCCGCTGGGATAGAGCGCCGAGCGGGCCGGGGGGAACTGGCGGATGACCTCGCGCGCGGCCGGCGGGGGGCCGAGCGGATTTTCATTGTTATTCAACCGGTGCAGCACCGGGCAGCCGAAGAGCCGCTTGAGTTCCTCATCCGGCTTGCTGGGCACATAGGCTTGGAACTGCTTGATGTAGTCGGGGACCAGTCGTTCAAGATCCATGGCGCGCGGTCCCCTTCAAGCCTTCTGAAAAACCACGGCATCCCCCTGGCCGGAACCAGGCACGACCATGCGCGGCACAAATCCCGTCTCGAGCAGCGCCGGCACAAAGGCGGACTGCCAGAAAATCCCCAGATCCAGCTCAAACAGGATGGCCGGCAGGTTCTGCTTCGCGAACAAGGCCAGGTGCTCGCGCAACTGCTCCGCGGCGTCCGGGCCGAAGCAAAGGCCCTTAAGCAACACCTCTCCGCGGCCCCGGTCCGTTTCCGCGGTCAAGACCGCCGGTTCGGGCCGGCCAGTTCCCTGGAAGGGGATCACCCGCAACTCCCGGGGCAGGGCCAGCCGGTCGTATTCCACGCGCAGGAAGGATTCCAGCCGCGGATGGCAATAGACGGTGGAACCTTCATCCTCACGCAACTGGCGGAATCCGCAGGATTCATCCGCGGGCGGACCGCAGACCCCGCCCAGCAGATCGAATCCCATGGGCATTGACTGGCCCGCCCGGCGCCGGCAGAGGATGCCTGCGGCGGGGGTCTTGGCAGCCCATTCCACCAAATGCTCCAGCAAAGCCTCGGGCAAGGCCGCCGGCTGGGCTGGCGGAAACGTGAATGGGCCGAGCATCTCGAGCATCTTGTGGCCGGCCCACCGCCAGAGGATGCCGCCACATACCGCCCCGCTCCCGGCCACGGCCAAGGCGCCCTTTAGATCGCCCGCCACGAACATGTCCGCCGCCCGGCCCGGAAAATCCAGGAAGCCCGGGTAATCGCCCGCCGGATAATGAGCCTTCACCAGGGCGGCAAAGAACTGGATGGATTCCCGATCGGCGGATTGGATGCGCCAGGATTCGGCCGGCTGGGCCGGGCCAGGGCTGGGGACCGTTTCCCCGGCGTAGCGCCGGTCCACCACCACCGCCAGACAGGCGCGCCCGTCCTTCTCGCTGGTGAGCTTCACCGCGTCCACGAGCCGGGCCACCACGAACAAGCCCAAATCCTCCAGATCCTCGCCCGGTTCGAGCGGCGCCTTCGCGGTGAGGTTCAAGACCCGCAGGTTCAACGGGCTGGGCTTGAACAGAAACCGGAGGGCCAGGCGGTAGATATCGTTGCGGACGCAGATTTCCACCTTTTCCGCCGGCCCCAGCGCGCGGCACAGCCAGGTGAACACCTCCTCCGCGCCCAGCTCCAGGCTGGTGAGTTCCTGGCCGCCAAAGCCATATGCCTCTGCCGCGCCCCTGGCGAAGGAAACCGCCAAGGGCAGGAATGAGGCCGCGCTGTAAACGCGCAGCGAAATATCGGCTTGAGTTTGATGGGTCATGCAGTTTGCGGTTCCTCCAACAATTCAATAACAGGTTCCCAGCCACCTGCCTCCGGCAGGACGCGCTGGCCCGCACCTCATCGATGGGCCTCGCCAACTTTGAAAAACGCGCTCCACATCCCGTCCGCGGGCAGCGGAACGCGAACCGGCCACAGGATCCCGCCCGACTGGAGCTTGTTCTGGCCGGGGCCTATAATGAGCCCGGCGAGCGGCAGCACCCGCCGCCGATGAATCGGTCTCCGGAGAAGATGTACACAGGCTAACCACCCGGTGGGTCAGGACGGCAATCACCCCCGGCACTTGGGCCGCCGCGGTGGTGTCGATGCCCCGCAAGCGGGCATGCCTCTGGCCCGAGCGCTTCACCCCCAGCCAGAGGAAATGCTCCGGGTAATAATCGGAGGCGTATTGCTCTCGGCCGGCGGCCTTGGCCCAGGCATCATGCCGCGCTTGCGCCTGGCCGATCGCGGAGGCCTCCTTCCCCAGGCCGCCCGCGCCCGGCTCGGAACCGCGGGCCATGCCAACGCCAGCACCGGAACCTGCCCCGGTGGAAGCAGGCTCCCCAGGAAGATCCTGCGGCGATGGTCTGGTGGCTTCGTTCAACGGCACGGCCCTACTCTATGGCAACCGTATTTGCAGTGGCAAGCCTGCGCAGGAGGCGGCGGCGGATGGCCTTGACCGGGGCGGCTATCCGTCGTAAGAGTGGTTTATGCCGATGGTTATGCCAGCACCGCTGACAGCGGATGATTACCGGGAATTGCCGGAGACGGGTCCGCGTTATCAACTGATTGAGGGAGATTTATACCTGGCCCCAGCACCCAGCCGCTTCCACCAGGATATTTCCTTCAACATTGAATTCATACTGGCCAAACATTTGGAAGCCAGCCCGGCGGGCAAAATTTACCATGCGCCCTTCGATGTTTATCTGAACAAAGCCAATGTCTTCCAGCCGGACATTGTGTTCATCGCCAGAGAACATTATGGGGTGCTGAGCGAGGCCGGTTTGGAGGGTGCTCCCGACCTCGTGGTGGAAATCCTCTCCCCCAAGACGGCGCGGCTCGATTTGGAGGCTAAGAAACAGGTTTACGCCAGGTCGGGAGTGGCGGAATTATGGATCGTGGATCCGGCAGCCAGGACCGTGGCGGTTTACCGGCTCCTGGAGGATTCAGAAAAACCAAAATCAGTGCTGGAGCCATCGGACACCCACACCACGCCGCTGCTGCCGGGCCTGGTGCTCCGGATCGCTGATTTCTTTAAACAGTAAGGCCATCAAAGCCCGCCGTTGAGGCATCAGCCCTCACCCCAAGGCCCAGCGCCAGGCTGGTATCGCGGGCAATCATCCATTCCTCCCGGGTGCGCAGGACCAGGATGCGTGCGGGGGATCCGGGCCGGGAAACATCAGCATCCGGCGCGCAGCGGCCATTACGGTCGGGGTCGATTTCCACTCCCAGGAATTCCAGGCCCGCCGTGATGGCCGCCCGCAGGCCGGGATCGTTTTCGCCGATGCGGTCCGTGAATACCAGGACATCCAGCCCGCCCAGGCTCGTGGCCAGGGCGCCGACGGCGGAGCGGACCCGGTCGGCGAAGATGTCCAAGGCCAGCCGCGCCCGGGGATTCCCCGCGGCGGCGGCGGCGGCGAGGCGGGCGGGGTCGGGCGATACCCCGGAGAGGCCGAGCAAGCCGGACCGGTGGTTGAGGCCGGCATCCAGTTCCTCCAGGCTCAGGCCGCATTCGCGCTGCAGAAAAATCAGCAGCCCCGGATCCACGGAGCCGCAGCGGGTGCCCATGATGAGCCCCTCCAGCGGCGAGAAACCCATGGTGGTGGCCACCGGCTGGCCGCCCAACAACGCAGCGGCGGAACAGCCACCGCCGAGGTGGCAGGTGATCTGGCGCAACGGACGCGGCCGGACCCCGAGGATCTCCGCCGCGCGCAGGGCACAGTAGGCATGGCTGATGCCGTGGAAACCGATCCGTTTCAGCCCCCATTTCTCCACCCACTCGCCCGGCAGCGCGTAGAGGCTGGCGCGGAGACTCAACCCGGCGAAAAAGGCGGTGTCAAAAACCGCCGCTTGCGGCGCTCCGGGCAGCAGCTCCTCGACCGCCTCAATGGCGGCCAGGGCTGGCGGATTATGGAGCGGAACCAGCCGGCTCAACCGGGAGATGGCGGCTTTGACCGGCCCATCGAGGCGGCGGCTGGCGGAGAACTCAGCCCCACCGTGGACGACACGGTGTCCCACAGCCGCAATCTCATGGTCCTTGGGGAGGGAGCCGAGCGCCAGTTCCACCGCGGCGCGGCTGTCCGGGACAGCCACCGTCTGGCGGAGCGCTTCCCGGCCACCGGCGGCCACCGCCAGGATGGCCCGCTGGCGATCCCCATCGGCCCAATCCAGGGAGCCGGCCGCCACGGGCGCCAGCGTGGCTTGATCGAACAAGCCATACTTCAAGCTCGTGGAGCCGGCATTGAAAACGAGGATGCGCATCCGAAAAGAGCCGCGGTCGGGGAGCCCGGGAAGGCCCCCGCCAGGCATTCCAGCAGCCGGGCGCTATTCGTGCTTGGGCCGCAGCTGTGGGAACAGGATGACATCGCGGATGCTGTCCTGCCCGAGGAGCATCATGCAGAGGCGGTCGATGCCGATGCCGACCCCGCCGGCCGGAGGCATGCCGTGCTCCAGCGAAACGAGGAAATCCTCGTCCAGCTTCTGCTGTTCGCCGCCGGCCTGGTGCTCGAGCCGCTCGCGCTGCTCGAGGGGATCGTTCTGCTCGGAATAAGCGGGGGCGATCTCCTGGCCGTTGATGCAGCATTCAAAGACCTCCACGGTGGTGGGATCCTCGGCGGAGGTCTTGGCCAGCGGCACCAATTCCTTGGTGAGGTGGGTGACAAAGATGGGCTGGATCAAGGTGGGTTCGATGAGCTTCTCGAAAATGGCGCCGGTGACCTCGAAATCCTCGTATTCCTTGCCGATCTCCACGCCGAGATCGTGGGCGCGCTGGCGGCGTTCCTGCGGGGTGCATTCAAACCAGCCGGCGCCGGCTTTTTCGCGGATGAGATCCTTGTATTTGGCCCGGCGCCAGGGGGGGGTGAGGTCGATGGTGCGGGTGGCCTCCCCGGCCTCGTTGCGGTGTTCGATCACGAGCGTGCCGAGGACTTTTTGGGCCAGGTGGCAGACGAGCGATTGCACCAGCTCCATCATGGTTTCGTAATTCCCGTAGGCCTGGTAGGCCTCGAGCATGGTGAACTCGGGGTTATGCCGGGGGGATAAACCCTCATTGCGGAAATTGCGGCCGATTTCAAATACCCGGTCCAGGCCGCCCACCAGCAGGCGTTTGAGGTAAAGCTCGATGGCGATGCGCAGGTAGAAATTGCAGCCCAGGCTCTGGTGGAAGGTGATGAACGGCTGGGCGGCGGCCCCGCCGGGGATCGGCTGCATGATCGGCGTTTCAAATTCCAGGTAGCCGCGCTCCTGCAGGAAGTTCCGGATCTCGCGCAGGATCAGGCTGCGTTTGATGAACAGTTCCCGCACATGGTCGCCGCTCATCAGGTCCAGGTAACGCTGCCGGTAGCGGATCTCTTTTTCCACCAGTCCGTGCCATTTTTCCGGCGGCGGGCGCAGGGCCTTGGCCAGGATGGTGAAGCGCTCGATCTTGACGGAGGTCTCCCCGGTTTTGGTGATGAACATCGATCCGTTCACGCCGATGAAATCGCCCAGGTCCAGGTGCTTGAAAATGTCGAATTGGTCGTCGCCCAAAGCCTGCTTATGGGCGTAGAGCTGGATGCGGCCGCTCTGGTCTTTGATATCCACAAACTGGCTTTTGCCCATGTCGCGGTGGGCGGAAATGCGGCCGGCCAGGGCCACCGCGCGGCCCTCCTGGTAATTCGCCCGCGCCTGGGCACAGCTTTCGCTGGGCGCGAAATGATTTGCGAACGGATTGATGCCCCGGCTGCGCAAGGCGGCCAGCTTGGCTTTCCGCTGCTCGATCAAGGAATTCGTTTCAACCATAATAATCTCCCCGCCATGAAACACTGTCCGGACCGCTTTGTCCATCGCGGAACGCCCGTGCGCCTTGCTCCCCAAGGGACCACCGCCGGGCCGCACTCCACCGGGAGCCAGCCCGGCCGGGAGCCATTAAACCGGTGGATTGGCGGGTGCAGCGGGGCTCTCCTGGCCCTTCGTTTTCAGCAATGAGTCATTGTCGGCGATGAAGGCCTTGATGGCATCGGCCATGTCCAGCAACTTCAACCACTGCTCCTTATACAGCGTGACCGGGAACCGGCCCATGCCGTAGATGGAAAGGGCGCCTTTTTCGCTGATCTTCATGGAGATGCCCTTGGTGGTGGCTTTTTTCAGCATGGCGTTCTCCGCCCGCAGCCGTTCCAGCTCGGAATTGATTTCAGGATTTTCACTCATAAATGGATTCATTTTTCAGGTTGGGATCGCAACCGGGCATGCAGACCCGCATTCCGGCATGCAATCCCCAACTAATAAGGAACCGGCCAGTTTTGTCGATCCTAATCCGGAATCCAGGGGCTGCCGGATTCGAGGTGGCCGGCCAATTCCTGGTAAACGGCGTGGAGCCGGGCGCGGGAGGGGCTGGCCCCCAGGGCGCTTTGGATCCGGCGGGCCAGGCAGCCGCGGTCAAGAATCACTTCCAGGGCGGAAAGCCAGCGCTGGCTGGCGGCATCCGCCGCGGGCGAAACCCGTTCGGCCAGGCTTTCCCACACGGCGCGCACGGTCCGGACCCCGGGAGGCAGGCCAAACGCCTGGAGCAGCCGCGGGTGATCCACCACGGCCTGCTCAGCATGCTGGATGGTCCGGTCGAGGGTGGGCGCCAGCTCGTCCTCAGTAAAAGATTGCTGGAACTCCAGGGAACTCCACTCCCCAGCCACCAGCCGGCGCAACACCCGCAGAATGAGTTCGGCGATGGCCAGGTCCGCCACAGGGCATTCCTGGATGTCCAGCAGCCGGATTTCGATGGATTGCCGCCCGAACCGGGCGATGGCGCCGCGGGCATTGAGCCATTCGTCCTGGAGGATCCCCTCGGGATCGTGGGGGGCGATATCGGCGTAGATGCGCTCCAGGATGTCCCGCTCATAATCGGCACGGCTGAAGACCGCCTCCGGGATGACCCGGCCGGTGATGGCCGGAACGCGAACGCAATTGGTGCGGTAAACCGCCAGCCGGTTGTCGAGGGTTCCGGTGAGCCGGCCATCCATCACCGGGGAGCTGGCCGCCAGGGCTGGCAGCAGCGGCAGCACCAACCGGATGGCCGCATGCAGGCGGGCGAACTCGGCATCGTCGGCGAAAGGGAAATTCAAATGCATGCTCTGGAGGTTGGACCAGCCATGGCCCTGGCACCCGAAAACGCGGTTGAACGCCTGGTAAACCTCGCCGTATTCGTGGGGCCAGAGGCGGGTTTCGGTCCGGGGATCCATCCAGGGATGCATGGCGGTGGGCAGCAAACAAGCGCCTGCGGCCTGGAGCCGGCGGTTGATTTCGCGCACATCCTCCTGGGCCTGGCCGGCCACCTCCGGCAGCGAGGTTGCAGGCCGCTTGGTTTTGAGTTCGATGACGTGGGCCACCAGCTCGTTGGACCACCCCAGTTGCCCCTCCTCCAGCGAGCCGCACGGCGTGCCGTCCGCATCCCGGAGGATGGCATCCGCCACCGGCCGCACCGCCAGCGTTTGGGCCTCCACAATCATGTATTCCAACTCCACCCCCACGCCCTCAAAAAGCGACAGCGGGCGACCGGACTGCTCTGCGGCCAGGGCCGGAGCGGCGGATTCTGCGGCTGGGAGGTCGGAATTCATGCGGAATTCAACGAGGCAAGGATCAGGGGAACCCCAACCTTAACGGGTAAGGCCCTGCCGGCGCCGCTCCAGGCGCTGGAGGAACACCTCCATGATCCGCCGATAAAGCTCGTCCTTGAGCACCATATCCTCGGAGCCGGATTGGATGGTGGGATTGTCATTGATCTCAATGACGTAAACCTGGCGTCCGATTTTTTTCAGATCCACCCCGTAGAGCCCGTCACCGATGAGGTTCGCCGCCTTGAGCGCGGTGCGCACCACGGTGGTGGGGGCCAGCTCGACCGGCAGGGTTTTGACGCGGCCGTAATTCTCCTCCTGGTTCTCATCGCGGTTCACGATCTGCCAGTGCTTGGCGGCCATGAAATACTGGCAGGCATACAACGGCTTGCGGTCGAAGATCCCCACGCGCCAGTCGAAGCTGGTGGGGAGGAATTCCTGGGCAATGAACAGGTCGGTCTTTTCCAGCAAGGCTTCCGCGTGGCGCTCGACATCGGCGGGCTCGTCCACCTTGATCACCCCCTGGGAAAAAGAGGAGTCGGGCTTTTTCAGGACGCAGGGCAGCCCGAGCGTGGGGATGATCTCCGACACGTTGTCGCGGTGGACGATCATCGTTTTCGGGGTCAGGATCTTGCGATGGTCCAGCAATTCGGCCAGGTAAACCTTGTTGGCGCATTTGACGATGGACTCGGGATCGTCCACCACTACCAGGCCTTCCGCCTGGGCGCGGCGGGAGAAGCGGTAGGTATGATGGTTCACGCCGGTGGTCTCGCGGATGAACAGGGCGTCGAACTCCGCCACCCGGTTGTATTCCTCCTTGGTGATGATCTCCGTGCCGATGCCCAGCTGGTTGGCGGCCTTGGCGAATTTCTTGATGGCGCCATCGTCGGAGGCCTGGTTTTTGTCAGCCGGCTCGTAAAGTATGGCCAGGTCGTAGCGGTCGAAGGTTTTGCGCTGGATGGAAAACCGGCGCTGGCCGAAGAACTCGGTGGTGACGTCGATGACAAACGGGCGGTGGGGCGCGGGGATTTCCATGGCGGAAATCGGCCCGATGCTGCGCAAGTCCCAATGGTCGTTGCGCACAAACTGCGCGCGCAGAAACGGCGCCTGGACCTGCTTGAACAACTCCTGGCTGAGGCGGTCGTATTTGCGGGCCAGGTTTTTGCCGAAATAGATGCTCAGCGTGAACTTATTGGAGCGGATGCCGGCCAGGCTTTCCTGGATGAGTTCCTCCAATTCGTCGGACATGAGGCGGATCATGGTGGGGGACTTCATGTCCTGGATGGTGGTGATGTTCGGGAACGGCTTGTGCCCCCGGGCGGCTGCGAGCAGGCTCACGTAATAGCCGATGCTTTGGTAGCGGTAAGAGCGGCAGAAATTGAAAACCTTGGCGCTGTCCAAATCCCCGTATTGGGCCTCGGTGAGATACGATTTCGCCGCCGTCACGGTGACCCCCGGCACTTCCAAAGGCCACTCCTGGGGATTGTTCACTACGATCAAAATGGGCATAAATGAATCTGGCGCAAAGGACAACCCACTCCGTTCCGAAGGTTGAATCCGGCCGCCGCCAGTTTTTTATACGACACGCGAATGCGGAAGCATCAGATCCAAGGCGGTGATGGTTTGGCCCGTATCCGGGGAGGGTGGGACCATGGTAAAGGATACCTCGAAAGCCCGGGTAGGGCCAGGCTCGTCTTCCAGACTCGTAGCAGCATCAATGTTCATGGCGTGGAACGCAAAGCGTCGATTCGCAAGGGAGGTATAACACAAACCGGGCCGAAGGCAATAGCCCTGTGGAAACCCTTGAAAAAAATCCTATCCTTTTTATAGCCAGCAGTTTGCATCCAATCTCCCCGGTTCGCCACAGGCAAAAACCGAAAAAAACTTAAAACGGCACATCGTCGGGAAACACCTTTTCCATGACGGCCGCCATGGCCAGGGCGGTTTGGGCAGCCTCCAGGCCGCGATTGTGTTCCTTGCCGAGGCACCGGACCCTGGCCTGCTCCTCGTTATCGAGCAGCAAGACGCCATGGATCACGGGCAGATGGAAGCTGACTTGCAGACCGGCCAGGGCATGGGTGACCCCCTCCGCAACCAGTTGGGCATGAGCCGTCTCCCCCCGAATCACAACGCCCAGGCAAATGATGGCCGCCAGATCGTTGCTGTCCTGGCACGCCACGGAACTGGCCACCGCAGGAATTTCAAAAGCGCCGGGAACCCGGATGGTCTGAACCCGGGTCACACCGGCTTCCTTAAGGGCTCCCTGGGCCGCCCGCAGCATGGCGTCCACATAGCGGGCGTTATATTTGGAGGCGATGATGAAGAATTCGCCCTGCGGGACGCGCAATTTCTTTTTGCGGACGGGTTTCAGCATATTTGATCCTCTATAGCAAATGGCCCAGTTTCTGGCGCTTTGTTTCCAGGTAGCGGGCATTATGGGGATTCGGCTTCACGCGGATGGGCAACTGCTCGATGATCTCGATCCCATAGCCCTGCAACCCGACCAGCTTCTTGGGATTGTTCGTCAGCAGCCGGATTTTTTTCAACCCCAAATCCGCCAGGATTTGGGCGCCCAGGCCGTATTCGCGCAAATCCGTTGCGAAGCCGAGTTTGAGGTTGGCCTCCACGGTATCCAGCCCACGCTCCTGCAATTTGTAGGCTTGGATTTTGGGCGTCAGCCCGATGCCCCGGCCCTCCTGGCGCATGTAAACCAGCACCCCCTTGCCCGCCTGGGAAATCTGCTTCATAGCCTGGTGCAGCTGGGGACCGCAATCGCAGCGCTGGGATCCGAACACGTCGCCGGTCATGCACTCACTATGCACCCGCACCAGGAGGGGCTCGTTTTTGCTGATCTTGCCCATGACCAGCGCCACATGCGGCTGGCCATCGGTTTTGGACCGGTATAAATGCAGCTCGAAATTGCCGTATTCCGTGGGCAGCTGCACCACCTCGACCCGCTCCACCAGGATTTCGCAGCGGCGGCGGTATTGGATCAGCGCCTCGATGGAACAGATCTTCAGCCGGTGTTTTTTGGCGAACCGCCGCAGCTCCGGCAGGCGCGCCATGGTGCCGTCGTCGCTCATGATTTCACAGATGATGCCCATGGGACGGCACCCCGCGAGCCGGACCAGATCCACCGCGGCCTCGGTATGGCCGGCCCGCTGCAGCACGCCACCCGGCTTGGCGCGCAAGGGGAAAACGTGGCCCGGCTGGACCAGATCCTGCGGCATGGTGCGGGCGTCAGCCATGAGTTGGATGGTGCGGGCGCGGTCCGCCGCGCTGATGCCGGTAGTGATGCCCTGGGCGGCATCCACCGTCACCTGGAAATCCGTTTTGAAGCTTTCCCGGTTCTGGTTGACCATCTCGGGGATGCCCAACTGCTGCAAACGCTCACCCGTGGTGGGCACGCAGACCAAACCGCGGCCGAACCGAGCCATGAAATTGATGGCTTCGGGCGTCGCATGTTCAGCGGCCATGATCAAGTCCCCTTCATTTTCGCGGTCCTCGTCATCCACCACCACCACCAACCGGCCGTTCTTGATGTCTTCAATGACTGACTCAATCGAGTCCAAATGGCTCTTCATACATAAAACCGCGAGGAAGCTAAACCATCGCCGGACGGAATTCAGCAATAAAAAAAAGGCGGGGGTATCCCCGCCCGCCTCCAGCCCCCGGCCGGAGGTCAGCCAAAGGCCTGGCCGGACTTCCCAATCCCTCAACCGGCGGGCTGTGCAACAACCTCCGCCGCAGCTATTTGGGGCATATCGGCCGCGAGGATTCCCGATATTTCGCTGAAGATCTGCTCGTCCTCAAACAAATTTTGTTTGATGGACCCCGAAGGGCAGGATGCCACGCAGGTGCCGCAGCCTTTGCAGAGCGCCTCGTTGATGTGGGCAGCCTCCTTTTCCGGCTCGAAAGAGATGGCGCTGTAGGGGCACAAGGGCATGCAGGATTTGCAGCCGGAGCATTCATCCTCCAGCACATAGGCGGTGTTCGGCTCCATTTCCACGTGGCCTTTATCGATGAGGGCAAAAACCTCCGCGGCGGCGGCGCCCGCCTGGGCCACGGAATCAGGGATATCCTTCGGCCCCTGGCAGCAACCGGCCAGAAAAATGCCATCGGTGAAGGTGCTCACCGGCGCCAGCTTGGGATGGCGCTCCAGGAAGAAGCCCTCGTTGCTGCAGCTCATGTTGAACATGCGCCGGATATTCTGGGCGTCCGGATTGGCCTCCAATCCCACCGCCAGCACCACCATGTCCACGGAGTTCTTGGAGATCGCGTTCATCAGCGTATCCTCGGCCTGCACGATCAGCCGGCCTTCAGCCTCCGGCGCCTGGTCCGGGTAAACATCGGCCACGCGGCCGCGGATCAGGTTCACCCCCTCCTCGCAGATGCGATTGTAAAACTCCTCCATGTGTTTGCCGGGCGTGCGGATATCGATGTAATAGTTATAAATCGCCGCGCCGGTCCGCTCGTGGATCAAGTGGGCCAGCTTCAGCGAATACAGGCAGCACACCCGCGAGCACCAGCGGTTGGTGTTCTCATCGCGCGAGCCGACGCAATGGACGATGGCCACCTTTTTGGGCCGCCGGCCATCGCGCAAAACGATCTCCCCGCCCGTGGGGCCGGAGGCATTGACCAGGCGCTCCACTTCCAGGCTGGTATAAACGTTGGGATAAGCGCCATAGCCGTAATATGGCACTTTCCTGGGATCGAAGGTTTGGAATCCAGTGGCCACGATGACGGTCCCCACCACGACGTCACGGATTTCCTCCTTCTGCTTGAAGTCGATGGCCTGGCGGTCGGCACAGGCTTCCACACAGGTCTTCTTGCATTTGCCAGTTTTCAGCTCGATGCACGTTTCGGGATCGATGGTTGCCACGGCGGGAATGGCTTGCGGGAAGGGAAGGTAAACCGGCTTGCGCTTGCCCAGGCCCAGGTTGAATTCATCCGGGAACTTGGGCTCCTTGTAGATGCAGGCGTTCACACATTCCAGGCAGCCGGTGCAAAGATCCTCCAGCACGTAGCGCGGCTTGCGCCGGACGGTGACCTTGTAGTTGCCCACGCTGCCATCCACCTTGATCACGTCGGAATAGGTCCAAAGCGTAATATTGCGATGCGAACCAGCAGCGGCCATCTTGGGCGACAGCACACAGGCGGCGCAATCCAGCGTGGGGAAGGTTTTGTCGAACCTGGCCATGTGGCCGCCGATGGTGGCCTCCCGCTCCACGAGGTAAACGTGCTTGCCCCCGTTGGCCAGGGTCAGCGCAGCGTGGATGCCCGCGATGCCTCCCCCCACGACCAGGACATTGGGGGCGATGGCAACATGCTTCACATCCAGCGGCTTGTGCCAGGGCACACGCTGCACGGCGGCCCTGGCCAGGGCCATGGCTTTCCGGGTGGCCTCCCCGCGATCCGTATGCACCCAGGCATCGTGTTCCCGGATATTGACCATCTGGAAGTAATAGGGATTAAGCCCTCCTTTGGCCACGGCTTCCCGGAAGGTGTGTTCGTGCAGGAGCGGCGAGCAGGCGGCGACGATCACCCGGTTCAACCGCTGGTCGCGGATGTCCTGTTGGATCAATTCCTGGCCCGGGTCGGAGCACATATACTTGTAGGTCCGGGAAACCACCACCCCGGGCAAGGCGGCCGCCTGGCTGGCCACCTTCTCCACATCGACCACGCTGGCAATATTCATCCCGCATTGGCAGATAAAAAAACCGATGCGGACCGGCTCTTTTTTTTGGCTTACCATAAGGTGCTTGCGGTTAAGGTTTAAAGTTGCTCAATCCCAGGAACAAGCCGGGCAAGTTCAATCCCCCAGCGCCTCGGCCATCAGTTCGACCACATCCCGCACAACCATGGGCTGCTCATGCGGAATGACCTTCAGGGCGTCCTCGAACCGGTAGATTTCATAGGGACAGGATACGGCCAGCACATCCGCCCCGGTGCGGATGGCTTCGTGAACGCGGCGCTCGGACAACCGCTCCATGCCCCTGGCCTTGAAGAAGGTGTCCAGCCACATCCCTCCGCCCCCGCCCCCGCAGCAGATGGAATTGATGCGGTGGTGGGCCATCTCGACCAGCCGGATGCCGGGAATGGCCCGCAGCAGCTCCCGGGGCTCCTCGTATTTTCCCGCCCGGCGCCCGAGGCAGCAGGCATCGTGATACGTGACCGTATAGTTGAGCTTTTTCTTGAACAGCGGTTTCAACCGGTCCAGGAAAGGCACGAAGAAGGTGGAAGTTTGCTCCACCGGGTAAGCAAAGCCGTACATGGGATAACGGATGCGGAAGGCGTTGAACGCGTGGGCGTCGCCGGTCACGATCCGGTTGAATTTATATTTATGGAAGATGGCCATGTTGTAGTCGGTCAGGGTCTCGAACAGGCCCGACTCCCAGGTCAGCTGGCCGCAATCCCCCGCGCATTTTTCCTCGTTGCCGAGGATCGCGAAATCAATGCCCAGGGCGTGGAACAGCTTGGCGACGGCCCGGCTGTTGTCCTGGCCGCGGCTGTAATAGGAGGTGTAACACTCCACAAACCAGAGCACATCCACCGGCCGCTTGAGATCGGCGAGGATCGGCACCGGGATTTTGGAGGTGGCGGCCCACGCGGCGCGCTTGCGGGAGGATTCGCCCATGGGATTGCCGTAGCGCAGCGTGTTCTGGAGCGCTTTCTGCAGCTCGGCGGGCATCTCGGGCAGGTTGATCAGCGTCTGCTCCTTGACCAGCGGCAGGAGGATATCCGACAGCCGGATGCCCCGCGGGCACTTGGCCATGCACGCATAGCAGGCCACACAGCGCAGCATGCTGTCCGATTTGAACACCTCCTCCACATTGCCGCGGCGCAGCAGGTTGATGATGCGGCGCGGCGGGTAGTCCATGTATTCCCCGTAGGGGCAGGCGCCGGCGCAGGTGCCGCATTGGATGCAGCTGAGGATCCGTTTGCCCTCCGGGGATGACAATATGGTTTCCAGGGTCGTCTTGGGCGAACACTCCGGGGCTTCGGCGGTTGTTACCATGGCGGTTTCTCCTTTCGTGGGTCAGGCCATCGCTTCGGCCACCAATTCGGCAATATCTTTCACCACCAGGCGTCCCTCCTGCCCGGTGGTCTTGATGGCGTCGCGGAACATGACGATATCTTTGGGGCAGGCCACGGCCAGCGTGGCCACCTGCTCCAGCGCGGCGGCTTCGCGGACCCGGCTTTCCGCCGGCCGCTCCTTGATGCCCGGGGCATCCTCCATCCAGATCCGCCCCCCGCCGGCCCCGCAGCAGTAGCTCCAAAGCCGGTTCCGGGGCATCTCCACCACCTCGCAGCCCAACTGCCGCAGGATGTTCCGGGGCGGCTCATATATTTGATTATACCGGCCCAGGTAGCAGGGATCGTGGTAGGTGACCCGGCCCGGGATTTTCCGGGCCAGGGCGAGCCGCCCGGAGGTGATCAACTGCTCCAGCAACCCGGTGTAGTGGAGGACCGTCACGGCCGGATCTTCCCAGCGGTATTCGTTCTTCAGCGTGTTGTAGGTATGCGGATCGGTGGTGACGATGGTCTTGAATCTGGCCTTGGCCAGCGCCTGCAGATTCTTCTCCCGCAGCAGGTCGAACAAACCCTCTTCGCCCACCCGGCGGACGTCGTTGCCCGCGTTGCGTTCCCCTTCGTAAAGGATGCCAAAATCCACCCCGGCCTTTTGGAACAGGCCGGCAGTGAGCTTGGTGATCGCCTCCAGGCGTGGATCGAACGACGCATAATCGCCCAGGAACCAAAGGTATTCCACCTCCTCTTTGCGGGCGTCCTTGATCTTCCAGCCCAGGCTCTGGGTCCACCGGGCGCGCAGGCGGTCGGACTTCCCGAACGAGTTGCCGTAACGGGCAAGGTTGGCGAGCATGTCCTGCACCGTGCGATCCAGCGTCCCCTGCCCGATCAGGGAGCGGCGCATTTGCACAATGATGGGCACCTGCTCATTGAGCACGGCGCAGCGCTCCATGCAGGCCAGGCAGGTGGTGCAGGCCCATATTTCCGCATCCTTCACGGTCTCCCCCACAAAGGCCGGCTGGCCATTGCCGCCGCCCGCGCCATGGCCGCCCAAGCCCGCTTCCAAGGCATGTTTCTTCAGCTTTTGGATGATTTGCTGGGGAGAGAGAGCGTAACCGGAAGTCTGGGCCGGGCAGATCCGGTCGCAACGGCCGCACTCGGCGCAGGAAAACCCGCTGAGCAGCTGTTTCCAGGTGAACTCGCTCCAGCGGCTCGCGCCGCCGGCCTGGTCTTCCTGGGCGCCGGCCATCCCCAGATCCCCGGCCGGGCGCAGGCTGCCAAAAAACACGTTGAAGGGCGAAGCCAGCAAATGGCAGTGCTTGGAATACGGCAGGTAAACCAGGAAGCCCATCACGATGATCATATGCAGCCACCACATGGCCTGGGACCAACCGATGGCCGACCCGGCCAGGGCGGGAGACTGCTGGATCACCCCGGCCAGCGCGCCGCTTAAAAGGGGCAGGCTGGCGGCCGGGCCTTCCGCCACCTGGCGGAAGCTCAGGCCAAACAGGGTGCTCAACATCAGCAAAGCGATCAGGCTCAAGATGAGGTTGGCATCCAGGCTCAGATGAAGAAAGGGCGGCGGAAAAAAAGCCCGCCGGGCCGCCGCCACCCCCAGGGCTATCAATACCAGCAGGGAAAAGGCTTCCAACAGGAACGCCACGATCCCGACCTCGTCCGGGTAAGGAACCGGCAGGAACGGGAACAAGCCCCGGATCAGGCTCCAATTAAAACAGGCCGCATAAACCACGAAGCCCCAAAAGATCAGGAAATGAGGCAGCCCGATGCTGCGCTCCTGGAAGATGCGCCGCTGCAGCAGCACATGCTGGATGAAATGCCGCACCCGTTGCCCGAGCTGGCCAAACCGGTTTTCCGGCCGGGCTTGCAGCAGCAAGCCGATGATCTGCCAGGCCCGGCGGCCAAACACACCGAAGCTGGCCATGGCCAGCAGCCAGAGCACCACCCAGCCCGGCACTCCCAGAAGGTTGATTTTAACAGGATCCATAGCGATTTCCTGGCCTTGGGGATTCTAGGCGCCTTGGCGCGCTTTGATGGCTTCCGTCAACACCGGCAATATTTCCAGCAGGTCGCCGCAAATCCCGTAGTGGGCCACGTCGAAAATGGGCGCCGCCGCATCCTTGTTGATGGCGATGGTCAGCGCGGAGTTCTTCATGCCCTCGACATGTTCCGGCGCCCCGCTGATGCCGGCCGCCAGGTAGAATTTCGGCTTCACCGTCATGCCCGATTTTCCGACCTGCCTGGTCAGCGGCAGCCACCCCTGGTCGATCACCGGGCGCGAGGCGCACACCGCGCCCTGCAACACCGCCGCCAAATCCTCCGCCAGGCTGAGATTATCCTGGGTCTCAATCCCCCGCCCCACCGCCACCAGCACCTCCTGTTTGGTGATATCCACATCCGTGGCGTCCGGCTCGATCATTTGTTTGAAGACTACCCGGCCCGCCTCCGCGGGCAGATCGATTTTCTCCACGGCGGGAGTCCGCTCGCTTTGGCCTGCATCGGGGGGGAAGGAGCCAGGGTAAAGGCTGACGATGCCGCGGTTGTCCGGCAACCGCAGGTCAGCCAGGATTTTGCCGCCAAATAGCAGGCTGGTGAAGGTCAGCGCACCGTTCGCGGCGTTAACCGCTTTGCAGAAATTGACGTACGGCATTTGCAGCCGCAATGCCAGTTTCGCCCCGATGCCCATGCAGATATTGGTGCCCGCCACCAGCACCAGCCGGGCCGGCCGCCGGGCCAGCAGCTGCTGCAACAGGGGCACGGTGGACTCGGAGGACATCATCGCCGCCTGGGCTTGCTCCACGGCCAGGACCAGGTCCGCCGCTCCCAGCCGGGCCGCCAGCCGGGCAGTGTCGGCGCCGATCACCGCCGCGGCCACCTGGCAATTCAGGGCCGCGGCCAGGGTGCGGGCCGCGCCCAGCATCTCGAAGGTGATCTCGGTGACTTCGCCTTTGAAGTGTTCGGCCAAAACCAAAATATCTGTATTCATGATCGATTTTGGATTGAGGGTTTGGATTCGGCTCAGACGATCCCACGCTGATGCAGGATCTCCACCACGCGCCGGGAAACCTCCTCCGGGCTACCCTCCAGCAGGACGGCCCGGCCGGTGGCCTCCGGGATATACATCCGGCTGATGTCCAGGGCAAAGGCCGGATCGGGCGGGGCCACCCCGGCGGCGCCCAAGGTGGCGCTTTTCATGAATGACCGGATTTTGGCGATCGGCACATACCGGGGCGGCTTGGCGGCCGCCTGGATGCCGATCACCGCGGGCAGGGAGACCTCATATTCACCCCGCAGCCCGCCGAAAAATTCCTTGATGGCCGTCACTTTTTGCCCGCTGGCATCGAGCGCCAACCCGGTGACCACCCCCACAAACGGCCACTGCAGCATTTCCGCCAGGCAGGGGCCCAGTTCCCCCTCCAAATCGTCGATGGCATAAGAGCCGGTCAAAAGGAGCGTGTCCGCTGCCTGCCGTTGCGGGTCGGCCCGCAGCCAGGAGGCCAGGGCCCGGGCCGTGGCCAGCGATCCCACCACGGTTTGATCGACATTGAGTTTGATGGTTTGATCGGCGCCTTTAGCCAGCGCCTTAAACAACGCCTCATCCACTTCCGGCGCCGCCAGGGTCACCGCCGTCACCCGGCCCCCATGTTTTTCCTTCAACAGCAGGGCTTGTTCGAGCGCGTGGTCGCTGGGCTCGCTCAGGATCATGCGCAGCGTGTCCTGATCCAATGATTTGCCATCCGCGGCCACCACCAATTCCTCGACGACATCGGGAACCATCTTGAGCATTACGATCGTATTCACATGCCTCCCTCTCCTCTGAAGGTTGTTGTTTGGGTTTTAGTTTTTCTAATTTACAAGGTCATCATTTGGGATGCGGTATGGATTACAGGCGGAGGTTGGCGGCCAGCGGCGGCCAGCGGCAGGAAAACGCCACCCCACGAGCCAGGATCTTGATAACAGGACTCCCTGAAGTGATAAGCCGCGGATTCATGCTGGTAAACGATCGCTTCATGGCCTCAACTTACTATTAACACACCTGATGCATAAGTCTTTGCGGAAATTGGCAAACACTGGCTATTATTTGCTGTTATTACCAACCGTCAAATTAGTCATCGTTTTTTTCACTAATGCTTAAACCTCAATGGATTGCGTCCGGCTAATGATCCCAGCCAGGGAAGGAAGGGGGGGGGTCCGCGGACACGGGGCGTCCACGGGCGGTGAATTTCCCGGGCGATTTGAGTGTTTACACGGCAAATCCCCCTTGCGACAATCGCCACCAGTGGCTGGCTTGGGAAGCCAATCCGGGAAAAACAGTAAAGATCCATGAAATCATTAGGCATCCAATGTCGTTTTCAAGATGGGATCCACCACGCTCGCATCAGCCTCGCCGAATCTGGAAATGAATCGGCTCCGGCGCGCGCGCTGGAGATCGCCTTCCCGGCCGGCCCCGGCCCGGAAGACTGGGAACTGTTGCGATGGTATTGGGAGGAAGCGGCGCAGGCTCCTTGGGCGGCGGCAGCATCCAGGATGGAGGCGGCTGAAAAACTGCTGGCGCAAACCGGCCCGGCGCTCTTCCAATCCGTGCTGGGCTCCGCCCAGGCACAACCGTTGCTTGCGGAGGCGGCCGATAATCCGGCCGGCCTGCGCATCATCGTGGAGACCGGGGATTGGGAATCAGCGCGGCTGCCGTGGGAACTGATGCCGGATCCAACCCGCGGTGAATTCGCCGGCGTCAGCCGCCAGGCGGCGCATTGTTCCCGCGGCCAAGGCGGACTCCAAACCGCCAGCCTCCAGGATTCCGGAGCATCAGCCTTGAAGGTGCTGGCGGTAATGGGCAAGCCCGGCGGTACCGGCGAGGCCGGCTATCAACCAGTGATCCGGCTGCTGTCCGAAATGTGCCGGCCCCATCGCCACCGCATCCACCTGGAGCTGTTGTGGCCACCGGATTTTGCCACCCTGGCCGCCAAGGTGTCCGCCTGCCCCGGCCAATACCATCTCTTGCTTTACTCGGGCCCCATGATTCCCCACCCGGCCAGCGGTGAGCCAGCGCTGGCCCTGAACGGCCCTGGCAATTCCGAGGCGGCAGTGGCCGTTGAAAAGTTTGGGCAAACCATGGCCAGAGCCCGGATTCCCATCGTCTGCCTGGATGCCTGTGGGCCGGATCCGGCGCACGGGCAAGACGGATTCCGCCAAGCCGGTTTCCGCCTCTGCCAGGCCGGCGTGGAGAACGTGCTCGTCATGCCGTTCGCCCTGCCGCCCAAGACCCGGGCGCGTTTTTGGGGACGGGTCTGGGAAAGCCTGCTGAATGGTGAGGACACGGTGCAGGCCCTGGCCGCGGGCCGGGAAGATTTGCGGGCGGATCCCCTCCGTTTCTCGCCCCGGGGCGGGATCGCTCAGCAGGACTGGATGACCCCGATGGCGTTCGCCCGGGCGCCTTGGCGACTGGCCTTTCCCAGCCAGCCGCCGGCGCGCCTGAGCCAGGCGCGTTTGCTGGACCAGCTGGCCCGGACAGCCTCCGAGCATGACTGCCCGGAACTTCCGCTCCACGGATTGTGCGGACGGGACCGGGCGCTTTACGATCTGCGGCTTGCTTTCGACCAGAGCCAGATGGTCCTGCTGGCGGGCCCCGGGGGCATCGGCAAATCCGAGACTGCGATCGGTTTCGCGCGCTGGCTGGCGGAAACCGGCGGCCTCGCCGGCCCCATCTTGTTTTTCCCATTTCAGCACCGCCCAAGCCTCGCCCAAATCTGCGATCGCGTGGGCGCCATCTTCCTGGCCGCCGCCCGCGCTCAGCCGGAGGATGCCTGGCAGGTGCTGCCGCCGGACCAACGCCGGCAGCAGGCCTTGGAGCTGCTCCGGCACAATCCATGCCTGATGATCTGGGATAATTTCCAAACGGTCACCGGCGAGGCCGGCGGATCTCCCGCCGTTTACCCGCCCCCGGAACCGGATGAATTCCGCCAGTTCCTCGCGGCGCTGCGGGGCGGCCAAACCCGGATTCTGATCACCAGCCATCAGGACGAGCTTTGGCTGGGGAATATTTGCCAGCGGCTTTCCCTGCCGGGCCTGGCCTTAAGCGGCGCCCAG
The DNA here is from genome assembly GCA_964409245.1 of uncultured Verrucomicrobiota bacterium. Lineage (GTDB taxonomy): Bacteria > Verrucomicrobiota > Verrucomicrobiia > Limisphaerales > UBA1319 > CAIMWS01. The sequence continues at coordinate 3,900 of CAYPCQ010000032.1, read as the reverse complement.
GAATTGGCCCTTAAGGTGCTCTCCGCCCTGGGCACTTCCCAGCGCCACCTCCAAACCCTGCCCCCCTTCAACGATCTGCTGAACCATCTGCAAGGCCATCCCCTGGCGATCCAGATCCTTGCTCCCGACTTGCGCCGGCGCACGCCCGGCGACCTCTGGCAAGCCCTGATGAACGCTGGCGCCCGCCCGGATGAACCGGATAATTTTTCCGCGGTGGTCCGCTACCGGCTCGGCACCCTGGACCCGGTGCTGCGCCAACGGCTGGCCATCCTCGGCTTGTTCCAGGGGCACGTGACCGCCCGGGTATTGACCGCCATGAGCACCCTGCCCGGCGTTCCACCCGTCCTCCATGAGCTGGACCGCGAAGACTGGCTCCGGCTGCTGGAGGTGGAGTCCGAAATGGGCTTGCTGCGCCGGGCCAACGAAGGCGCTTATGCCATCCCACCCGCCCTCCAGCAGTGCTTCCGGGAGCTGTTGCTGGAAGTTTTCCCGGACCACCTGGCCTGGCTGGAGCGCACGTTCTGCCAGGTCTGCGGCCGCGCCGGAAACCAGCTGTTCCAAATCCTCCAGGCCAGCCCGGATTTCGCGGTTTCCCTCCTGCGTCTGGAGCAGCACAACCTCGTCCACGCCTTCCGTCTGGCGCGCCAGTTCCGGGATTACGAAAGCCTCAAGGAAATCCTATGCGGCCTGCGCGCCATGCTGCTGAACCAGGGCCGCTGGACGGAGTGGGAATTGGTGATCGGGCAATTGGAGAGCGAAATGGCGCCCCTGGCGGCGGATTCCTCCTCCCAGTCAGAGGTGATCTGGTTCCGGGTTTTAGGCCACCGGGCGGAAATCTGCGAATACCGCCGGGATTTCGCCCGCCTGCGGGAAATCCACCAGAGCCTCAAAGCCCGGCATCCGTTCCTCGGGGAAGGCCGGCAGCAGACCGACGTGCTGGATGATCTGGCTGCCATCGCCGCCACCCGCAAGCTCGACGATGAAGCGGAGCGTTTTTACCTCAAAAGCCTGGCCGTGAAAGAACGTTTCGGCGACCTGCCCGGCCAGGCGGCCACCCTGCGCCAGCTGGGCAAACTGGCTGAAGCGCACGGAGATACCCGCCTGGCCACCCAATATTTCCGGCGGGCTGGGGAGGTCCGCACTTAAGGGAACCGGGACAAATATTTAATCCCATCCTCCGTAAACATCAATTTGTTTGCGGTTGCATCGAACGTAAACATTTGGGCATCCACTGTCGTCAGCTTTCGGGTATCGAAGAAACAAGCGGCCCGGTTGCGGAAGGCTCCGTTGCATAGCCTCGCCAAGCGCTGGTAGCCGCCGAGGTAACGAGGCGGATCTGCCGCCCGGACCAAGCCACGATGGCACTTTGCCTCCGCGATGAACTTTCACTCCCAAGGCGTATTCCCTCTCCTCTGGAGGAACGCCGGGGGTGGCAGCACGCCCCCTTTTGTGGGGTGCAGGTTCAAAACATTCCCCATTCTGGCTCCCAAAAGTGGGAATGCTCAGGGGCCAATTGCAGGATGGTTTCCTATGGGCTGGATCGGGACGCTTGGCTTATTATCAGGCGTATATATCTGCAGCGCAGTTACTTCCATCCCAAGTGCAGGGGCAGGGGTGAAGGCTTTATGAATTCAAACAGAGAGGTGGGTGCTTCATTTGTTGGTACCGGGATTATTCGTGGACGCGGCATCGGTTTCCGTGAAGGGTGCGGCGTGGAACCGGCGGAGGCGGGAATCCCCGCCCAGGGAAATCAACGTGTTGCCATCGGGCAGGAAGGCCAATGGGCCAGGCGGCGCCGGGAGCGAGGCGACTTCCGCACCGGTCTGAGTGTCGATCACTTTGATCGCTACGCCGCCGATCCCCGAGGCGGAGGCGGCCAAGCGTGAATCATCGGGCGAAAACGCGAAAAAGTTCAATTCGCCATCCACGATCCGTTTTTCGCTGCGAGTCCGCAGATCCCATAAATGAAAACCACTATAACCAAATGATGCCGCTAACCGGCCGGTGTTCGACAGGGCAATCTGAAATGCGGATGGCCGCTTGGGGTGTTGGGGATTGAGCTGTGTGATCCGGCGTTGCTCAGTCAGACTCCAAACCTCTCCATATGAATCACAACCGCCGGCAGCCAGTTGCGTTCCGTCGCGCGCGAAGTCGAGCGATAATATAATGGTTTCGGGGATGCTAAAGGCGAGGCGGTTCGTCTTCCCCCCCACATCCCAGACTTCGGCGTAGCCGAAGTTCGCGAAGGCTACAGTGTTTCCGTCATAGGAAAAGCGGATGGGGCCGATGCCGTTCGTCGTGTTCGCAAGGGAGGCTACTTCACGCCCGCTGGCCACGTCCCAGACGGCCACCACGCTATCGGGGCGCAGATAAGCGATGCACTTGCCTTGAGGCGCAACCGCGGCCCCAGTCGGAGCCCAATCAAAGTGGTCCACCTTGCTGATCGCCCCGGGAAACGGCTGGCGAGGCCCTTCCTGGAGCGCCGCCGTGTTCCAAAGGCTGAAGGTGCCGTTGGTATAGATCGTGAGCAGAGTTTCCCCTTCGGGCGAGAGGAAAGACTGTTTAACTCCAGATGGGATCGTCTTTTCGTCCGGTTCGGGAGTAGCCGGTTCGCCATCCCAAATCCGGATCGTGCCATCGCCAGAGCTGCTGGCCAGCCATTTGCCGTCCGGGGAATAATCCAAGTTCCAAACCCCACTGCCATTCCCTCGATACATCCTGATCTTCTTCCACGTCTCCGTGTTGAAAATCTGGATCGCATGTGCGCTGCCGATGGCCAATCGTTTCCCATCGGGCGAGAACCGGATTTTCGCGATACTGCCGTCATCGCACATCAACTCCTGGCAAGCTCCCGGATAACTCAAATCATAAACGCGAATGCAAGAATCGGGAGACTGCGTGCCCGTCACCAGTTTTCGCCCGTCCGGCGAGAAGCAGAGAGTATCCACACACACGGAGTGACCGGTGAGCTGGAAAGTGGGCGTTTTCAATACCGTGTCCCAAAGCTGCACGCAGTTATTGGAAGTGCCATAGGCCAGCGTGCGACCGTCCGGGGAAAAAGCCAGGTCGCAGAAGGCTCCGCCTGTTTGGAAATCGTAGATAGCGGGCAGCGCAGCCCACTCCTCGAAAGGATATATTTTCCAGACCCTCACGCAAAAGGAGGCGGCGGCAGCCAGGAGGTGTGAATCGGGGGAAAAGGCAACCTCTGCGACCCAGTCATTCGTCGAAGGGATCTCTTGCTGCAGTTTCCACGTGGCGGTATCCCAAACACGGATCCCGGCTCCGCCACAGGCCAGCCATTTGCCATCGGGTGAAAACCTGAGGCCACGGGCACTATCAAACGGTGGCAAGCCCGCGTTTCGAAATCCCAGATCTTCAGCCCTTCGGCAACAATTGCGGCGAACCGGGGGCGATCCCCCGGCGAAAAAGCTATACTGCCAATACCCAGGTCCTGTTTCAAGAATATGGATTGTTCCTCGGGGCGGGTTTGATGCCAGAGATAGCGCCACTCCCAACCGCGGAGATCCACCTGGGCGCTTGTGATCTTGCTGGAAATCGCCGCTGTTTGAAGCCGGTGCCGTTCCACTATCCCCCGCGCCTGCTCCGGGAGCCTGCTATCAAGGGCATTGCCGGCCAGGTGCATATCCGCCGCGTAATTCTCCTTGCGAAGCTTTTCGGCTATTTTCTCAGTTTCTCTTTGCGCCGCCTCCGCCGCCTTTCTGGCGATGGATTCCTCATTGGCAGATGTCTCAGCTCGGGTTTCAGCCTTCGTCGCCCGAATCGCCTGCCAGGTGCTCACCGCCATGCCCGCCACCAAGGCCAGGAAGATGGCGGCCATTGCCGCGAACACCCCCCGGTTGCGCTGGATCGCCTTGCCCAGCCGGTAGGCCGCGCTGGGCG
>CAYPCQ010000031.1:0-77620 GCA_964409245.1 uncultured Verrucomicrobiota bacterium | reverse complement strand
ACAAGATACAAGCCTACTCACAACTTGTAAAGGTTAATTATTTACACGCCCTTACTCTTGCCAATGGAGGAGGTTACGTCGGCATTGGAACCTCGACGCCACAAAACCATCTTGAGGTGTTTTCTGCGTCAACAAGCTCGCCAACCAAATTACGTGTTCATAACAATTTTGCGGACCAAAACATTTCGCTCAGTGATTATGAAGTAAGCACGATAATGCTGGGAACCAGAAACTATTATTCAAGCATCTCCGTAAAAATACCCACCGGAGCCGACTCTGATGTTACGCGCTTGGATTTTTCCACCCCTGTTTCCAATGGCACCGACCAAATCGTGCGCATGAGCATCCTGCCATGGAGTGGATATGTCGGCATTGGGACCACAACGCCCAGCCATTTGCTGCAGCTCGCTGGCGGCGCCTATTGCGACGGCACCGGAGCCTGGATCAGCGGCTCGGACCGCGCCTGCAAGCGCGACATTGCGGACCTGGCCGGCTATGGGCTGGCCCAGGTGCTGGACTTGCGCCCGGCAACCTACATCCACAAGCAGGATGCCGATGGCAAGCGCCAGCTCGGCTTCATCGCCCAGGAGGTCCGGGCGGTCATCCCCGAGGTGGTGCAGGGGGAGGAAGGCTCGCTGGGCCTGGCCTACGACCGCCTCGTGCAGGTGCTGGTCAATGCCGTCAAGGAACTCAAGGCCGAAAATGACACCCTCAAAGCCGGGCAGGAAGCCCTCCGCAAGCGCCTGGAGGCCCTGGAGGCCAGGCTCGGCCAATAGCCCCCAGCCCTCAACCCGGATGCCGCCATGAAACCACTCATCTTCCTTCTGCCGCTGCTGCTGTGGCGCCCGCTGGAGGCATGCGCCATGAAGATCTACGTCCGGACGCCCGCCGGCCAGATCGCCGCCCTGGAAGTGGAAGACGCCGACACCATTGACAGCGTCAAGCAGAAGATCCAGGACCAGATTGGCGTCCTGCCTGCCCGGCAGCAGCTCACCTACGCCGACAAAGCGCTGGAGGATGGGCGGAAGCTCCAGGATTACAGCGTCCCGGGGGATGCCCTGCTGAGCCTGGCGCTGCAGGCGGCCTGGGCGCTCGAAAACGCCGTGTTCCCGGCCGGCGGCGGAGCCGCCTACGCCGGGGCCTGCACCGTCACGGACAGCGGCGGCGATGCCGCCACCGGCTGGGTGACCATCTCCGCGCTGGCTCCAGCCAGCGCCAACTTCATCTCCGCCGTTTACGCCTCCGGCGCCCCCCCGTCCATGACCCTGAAATATGCGGGCATCCCCGGGGTGGCATACGCGGTCCAGGTGTCCACGGACCTGGCCAGCTGGGCCACGGTTCAAGGCAGCCGGACGGTGGTCTCCGCCAGCGGCGCTTCGGCCGGGGTGGCCTCCTTTGTGCACGAGAACCCGCCCAACCCCACTGCCTATTACCGCACGGTGCAGTCGCCGTAAGCCCGGGATGCACCCCGCCATGAGCCCCAACCACCCAAGCCACCCCGTTTTCCGCCCGCTGCCGGCCGCCGCGCTGGCCCTGCTCCTGCTGCTGGCGCCGGCGGCACCGGCCGCCATTATCATCCAGAAATTCACCACCGGTTTCGCCAATGATGGCGTGGTCCCGGACATCGACCCCTCCGGCTGGCAGAACACCCAGATGCTCGACGCGGGGGCCGGCCTGCAGGTGGACCACGTAACGGTCACGCTGGGTCTCTCCGGTGGCTGGAACGGGGATCTTTACCTGACGCTCCGGCACGAAACGGCGGGCGGGGTGGGTTTCGCCGTCCTGCTGAACCGCGCCGGCGCCGCGGGCGGAACCGGCCTGGGCTATGGCAACCCGGGGTTTGGACGCCGGCGGCGCCTGGACGCTCTTCGCGGCTGACCGCAACGGCGGCGATGTGACCACCGTGATTTCCTGGGGGCTGGAGATCACCCGTGCCCGAACCCGGCCCATGGCTGGCGATCCCCCTCCTGCTCCTGGGGGTGGCCCTGGTGCGGCGCATACTCAGCAGGCGAGCTGAAATCTGAAATCCCGTGTCCTCCCCCCTTGGGAATCCCGAAGGGGATGCCGCCACCTGCGCGCGCAGGCACGGATGCTGGTGGGGCGAATCGCCTTGGGATTGGCTGAGGATTGGCATCCTGAATCCCAATGTTCATCGGCTTAATCTCCTGCCGAATCAGCCATGCGGCCGGCGAATTCCAAACCAGGCGCAACCCGCCCGGGAACTACCATCATGGGTTTTGACGGAATCGGCGGATATGTGGACGGTTCGGGTCCGCCTTACGTCGGCGGCTACCCGCGGTGGGAAGGCGAATACTTCTGTTGCATTGGTGAGCCTGTGATCGGTAGCCGCCGAGGTAACGAGGCGGACCGGACGCCCAGGGCAAGGCCCAGACGAACCCAACCCCAGCCCTCCAAGGGCACAACAGCCGGCAGTTCCGGCAACGGATGGCAGCGGCTGAACGATCGCTGAACAGCGGCGCGCCGGGCTTGACCGAGCCGGAGGCTATCCCGGCGCGAAAAACCCGATTCCCTCCAGTTGGTGGACATGGGTCTGGCAAAACCTGGATTGGAACCATAGATTATGGGCCGGGCATGAGTGGCATCGCCATGCCTGTGCAAAACGATGATTAAAAGAAGCGGGAAATGAAAACAGCGGAATTTGATTACACCCTCCCATCGGAATTAATCGCCCAGCAACCGGCGGCGGAGCGGGATCAATCCCGGTTGCTGGTGCTGGACCGCCCTGCCCGCACGCTGCGGCATCGTCATTTTTTCGACTTGCCCGGACTGCTCCAACCGGGGGATCTCCTGGTGCTGAATGATTCCAAAGTGATACCCGCGCGGCTCCGGGGAATCCGCGCGGAGGGGGGCGGCCATTTTGAAATTTTGTTGCTGCGGGAGTGTGGCCCCAGCCAGTGGTGGGCCATGATGCGCCCCGCCCGCCGGATGCGCCCCGGAATCCGCCTGCTGTTCCTGGACCGTCAGGCCCAGCCGGCCAGCCTCCAGGCCACCGTCCTGGAAAAGAACCACGAAGGCCATTGCCGGCTCGAGTTCACCGGTGTGGCGGACTTGCGCGCCGCCCTGAACGAATTGGGCGAAATTCCCCTGCCCCCTTACATCCCCCGCCCGCCCCATGCCGGCCAGGAGGAAGACCGCCAGCGTTACCAAACCGTTTACGCCGCCACGGAGGGATCGGTCGCCGCCCCCACCGCGGGCCTGCATTTCACCGCCACCCTGCTGGATCTCCTCCGGGCCAAAGGAATCCAACTGGCCACCGTGACCCTCCATGTGGGCCTGGGCACCTTTGCCCCGATCAAAACCGAAGAGGTGGAACAACATCCCATGCACGAGGAAGTCTTTGAGGTGCCGCCCCAGACCGCCCGCCTGGTCAACCAGGCCCGGGCAGAGGGGTGCCGTGTGGTCGCCGTGGGCACCACCAGCCTGCGGGTGCTGGAATCCGTGGCCCGGCTGAACGGCGGGGAAATTGTGGCCGGCTCCAATGCCACCCGGTTGTTCATTTACCCGCCCAGCCAGTTTCTGGCGGCGGATGCGCTCATCACCAACTTCCACCTCCCGCAGACCACCCTGCTCATGCTGGTCTGCGCTTTTGCCGCACCTGGATCGATGGCCGGGCGGGATTGGATCCTCTCCGCCTATCAATACGCCATCCAGGAACGGTATCGTTTTTTTAGCTATGGGGACGCCATGTTCGTGTGTTAGATTCGACCTTATGAACATCCGCATGATGCGCCTGGCCCCGGCCTGGGTCACCGTCCTTTGCACTTTAATGCCCTTCGCCTTGCCCGGCTTGGGGCGTGCTTCAGCGCCCCCTTCCATTTCGCAGGTCGAAATTCGTGAGCGGGCCTTTTACGTCAATGGCCAGCCGTTTTTTCCCCTGATGTCCTGGCTGCAGGACGCCCGGAACTTCAAGGTGGTGAAAGCCGCGGGCATGAACGCCACGGCGGGCTACACTGCCGGAGCGGATCGCAAAAGCAACCTGGCCGCATATATGGAGCAGGCGGCGGAAGCGGGCCTTTATGGGGTGATGCCTTTTGACGCCCAACTCAAAGGCCATCCCTTTGTGCTGGGCTATATCCATGGCGACGAGCCTGATTTGGCGCACCCGGTCAACGACGCGCAAGTGGAGGCGGATCCAAGCCTCCGCATCAACCCCCAGAATCCGCTGTGGAAATTAGTGGATGGCGACACCAGTTCCTGGTCCGTTTTAGACCCTCTGGAAAACGCCAGTTTCACCATTCATTTGCCCAGCCCCGTGACAGTGGAAAGCCTGGGCCTGGCCGTCACGATATCGAAGGGGCTGGCGCTTCCCAAAACAGTGGCCTTCCTGGCGGCGGGACGGGAGTTGCTGAAAACCAACCTGGCCCCCAAACCGGGACTCCAACAATTCCCTTTATCCCAGCCAGCCACCTTCAAGGACTTGACGATCAGGATCCTCGCCATCACGCCGGGCGACCAGGCCTGGGGGTCACTGGGCGAAGTGGCCGGAATCGATGCCGCCGGCAGGAATGTCTTGCTTGCTCCAATCCGCAATGAGCCGCAAGCCTGGCCGGAGAAAACCCTGGCGGAATATCGTGCCATCAAAGCCGCCGATTCGAGCCGACCGGTATTCATGACACTCACCGGGAATTTCCATCCATTTTTCAAATATTGGCCGGAGAAAAACTATGCGCTCTATCCCGCCTATATCGCCGCCACCGACGTGGCCGGCTATGATATTTACCCAATCTATGGATGGAACAAACCCGGCTGGATTCACCTGGGGCACGAAGCCACCGAAATGCTGGTGAAAATGGCCGCCCACCGGCCAGTCTATGCGTGGATTGAAACGAGCAAGGGCGGCCAGTGGACCGGCCCGCTGGAAGGGCAAAAAGAGGTTACCGGCGAGCATATCAAGGCCGAGGTTTGGATGTGCATTTGCCGCGGAGCCACGGCCATCGGCTATTTCACCCACATCTGGAAACCATCCTATGCCCAATTTGGCGTCCCGGAAGCCAACCGCCTGGCGCTGCGCCAGATCAATGATCAAATTACCCGCCTGGCTCGCGCCATCCTGGGACAGCCCCGAGAGGGGTTGGCGGCCATCCAATCTCCGGATGGCGTGAAATTGGACATAATGACTCGCGAGTGCGACGGCGCGCTCTACCTGTTTGCAGTAAACTACGACGAACGCCTGCGCGCTGCCACCGCCACCATCCAAGTGCCGCACCTGGCGGCTGGCAATCCTGTTTCAGTGGTGGATGAGCAGCGCGAAATCACCGCCGGTGAAGGCCGCTTTGCTGACCATTTCGCGCCGCTGGCGGTGCACATTTACAAAATCACCCCACCCCGCCCCGCGGCGCAATAAGCGGAAGCCATTGGCGCACCCGTTCAATGGATCATTTGATGGTGGCATCCCATAAGTCAGGGGTGTGCGGGTGCGGACTTAGAGGTTAAAAGCCTAAAGGACCGTTGGGCCGTTACGTTGACGGGATCGCCAACCGGTGTTAGCTTGGGCTTCGGTAAGCGAGATGCACAACCTTTGAAATTCTATGAGAAAAGCCCGGATCTTTTGTTTGATAGTGTTGGGGATCGTCCTACTGGGAACCTCTGCTTCGCTGTGGGCCGCAGACGAAAAGCGGGAAAAGGAGGTGACGGATACGATTCAACAATTCAAAAAGGCGGACGAGGGCATGGTAAAATTCTTTGAAGGCGCGGCAGGTTACGCGGTATTTCCAACCGTTGGCAAGGGCGCAATCGGTATTGGCGGCGCGCACGGCAAAGGATTGGTTTTTGAGAAGGGCAAGCTCATTGGCGAAAGCTCCCTCACCCAAGTGACAGTCGGCTTGCAACTGGGCGGTCAGTCTTACTCGGAGCTGGTTTTTTTTGAAACAGCCGAAGCGTTGGACGCCTTCAAAAAAGGCAAATTTGCCTTGAGCGCTCAAGTCAGCGCGGTGGCGGCCGCCTCGGGAGCTTCAGCGAACGCCAAATACCAGTTGGGGGTGGCGGTTTTCACCCTGGCCAAAGGCGGCCTCATGTATGAAGCCAGTGTGGGCGGACAGAAATTCAAGTTCAAAGCCATTCCTTAGCCCGCCCCTGCAATTGGCTCAACCGTGCTGGCTGGTTCTGGTCAAGAGGTGTTCGCGGCACAATTCTCGTCCGGCGTAAAAAGATTCCGACTTTGCCGGCAGCGCCACTTTAGCGCACCAGTTCAGATAGGCTCCTGGCATCGCTCCAGGCCAGCCGGCCGGCGCCCCTTGACACTACGGCAGCTTCACAACGCGATAAAACCGCTGGGGCCTGCCCAATGAACCGGCGTCGATATATTGGTAGGAGGCCGCTGGAAGGGTTAGTTGGATTAGTGCTGTCCACTGCGAACCGGCGTCCCAATCGTTCCGATATTCAAGGCGAATCGCGTCGCTGGCCTGGCCGGAAATGATTACCGTTGCCAACTGGCCGATCATTTGGATTTCCAACCGGGGGCTGCTGCCGATGGGAGGAATTACCGATGGTTGATAAGCCCCCCACACTTGGAGTGCCTGGCCTTCCCCGTGTGTCAATTGCTTGCGCCCGGTGCCATCGATATTAATCGACCACAATTCATTGCCGGAAACGAAGGCAATCCTCCGGGTGTCCGGTGACCAGGCAAACCACCCGCTATTTTCCCCCCGGTCTGGGGTATCCGTGATCAGGGGCGCATTTAAAGGGGAGATGAGCTGCCAGGTATTGGGGTTCGCCAGCCACATCCCGTTTTGCCCAACTCTGGACACCAGGATTTTGGCGTTATCCGGACTGAGCACCGGGCAGCGCGCATAGGGCAAAGCTCCAAATGGATTTCCCGGTTGGATTCCCGTTCCGTCCGGATTCATGGTGAATATTCTGCCTCCGTCGCGGTACATGGAGTTGGAGAAAATTACCTGCCCGGTGTCGGACCGCACCCCTTCCACTTCATCGAAATAATTGCTCGTCAATAGCACCTCATCATCCGTGTCTGGATCCAAGTCCATCCGGCTGATCCCGGTCCAGATATTGGCGAACAAAACCTGGTCTTTCCCCGGCACCCAGCGAATAGACCCTGCCGGTTGATCCCGGTGACCCCGTGCATTGGCTATGGGAATGACACTGGGCTGCCCCACCACCCCCAAGTAAAGACCGCCTCGATCCGGATTGCCCAATGGCCCCGCATGGAACACCACCCGCTGGCCATTGAATTGGGGGGAGAAAAAGACGGTGTTGGCAGGCATATTGGCGGGCTCGAACAGCAGGGTTAGCTCGCCGCTGTCGGGATTGACCCCGTATAACGCCCTGCCATATCCACTACCGGGATTGGTTTGGAATCCTTTGGTGATGACCCAGTAAAAGTCATCCGGACCCAAAGGCGGCTGAACCGTCAACGTGGCGGGGGAGCTATAGGCCACCCCGTAAAGATTGGTGACGGCCACGGAATAAAGGCCGGCCTGGTTGGTCCCAAGGTTGAGTAAAACGAGCGTGGTGCTGGTTTGACCTGGCAGCGCCACCCCATCCTTAAACCATTGATAACCCAACGGCAATGCGCCTTGGGCGGAAACACTGAAAGTGGCATTTGCCCCTGCCAGAACCGTCTGGCTGATCGGTTGCTGGGTAATTTGTGGCGCGCCGCCCCTGGCGAAGCTCACATACCACAATTGATCCGAATGATCAGACCCACTTTTTAACCCGCCCAGAACGTAGAAGCCGCAGCCGTCACCCACCACCTGCACGTTGGAATAACCGCGGAACGTCAAGTCCGCCGTTTCCACGGGATACCATTTCTGTTCATCCACCGCATAGAGCTGCATTTTAACCGAGCCATTGATTTCGACGTGATGGACCACACCCAAGTAGCGCTCAAATACCGCCAGCCGGGGAGGCTCCCAGACATTGGAATATGAAATCGGAATGATGCCGTGGGAAGCCCATTGCCCGCTGGCTGGCGCATAGGAATACAGCCAATAACGCTGGTTGTTGCCATCATGGACGGCCACATAGATTTTGCCGCCCGAGGCCACGGCAGAACTGGCGGGATTGGCTGAGGGAGCGTTGGGCACACCCGGAAAGTCGATTCCTTGTGACCAGGCATTTTTAACCGGATCGTAAATAAACACATCACGAATCACTCCGCCGCTTTGGTCGGTGCCGCCAACAACATATATTTGGCCACCCCAAACCGCCGCTGCATGCGACCACAGTTTCTTGGGCAGGGAGGCGCACGGACTCCACGAATCGCTCGCGGGATCATAGGCCTCCACCAAATCGGTTTCCACGGCGCCACAGGAAATGCTGCCGCTGATGGCATAGACCTTGCCATTCAAAGCTGCGGCCCCACTGAGCATCCGCGGCATGGTCATGCTGGCAGCGATTGTCCACAGGTTCTGGCCGATATCATAGACGTAATGGTCTTTGCGATGTCCACAGGTGGAATTTTCACCGCCGAGGACGTGGATTTTGCCATCCAGGATTGCCTCCACGAAACCCCAGCCCGGTTTTGGCATCGGGGCCCGGCTTTCGGCAGCCAATTGGGCGGGCAAAGAAACACAGTTCGTGACCGGCGTTACCGTCAGATTCGCCGTTATGCTTTCCACCGATCCGGCGCCGTTTGAGACCAGGACCTTATATCCACCGGCGTCAGCCGATTGCACATCGGTCAAGACCAGGATTGCATTGGTCGCCCCCGCCAGAAGGGCGCCATCCTTGCTCCATTGGTAATGCAGCGGCAAACTCCCCATAGCTTCCACCATAAAGGTGCCCGAGTCACCCGCTGGAACTGTCTGCCCTGCCGGTTGGGTGATGATCGTTGGCGGGAGTTTGCTCGTGACCGTGGCCGCATAATATCCCCACACAAGGGGATTTTCACATTCCCCGTGGGTCAATTGGCGCCGATGCAAGCCATCGATATTCACCGCCCATACCTCCTTATTCGCTATATAGGCCAGGCTCAGGCTATCCGCAGACCAGGCCATGGCGCCATCGGTCATCACAGTGGCCTCCGAGACCAGAGGCTGATCCGCCGGGGTGATCAGTTGGCCCGTTTCGGCATCGATCAACCAGATCCCTTGGAACCCGGTGCGGGACACCGCCAATTTCCGATTGTCCGGACTTAAGGCGGGTGTATCGGCCAGGCTCCCACCCGGGAACGGATTGATGGCCCGCAGGTCGCTCCCGTCGAGCTTCATAGTCCACACCCGCGCTCCCGGCCGGTATAGAGAATTTTGCAGCACCACTCGCAGTGTGTCGGACCTGATCCCGGCAACCTCGTCAAAATAATTGCTGGTCAATAGCACCTCGTCGTCCGTGTTGGGATCGATATCCATCGAACTAATACCGGATCCAATATTCCCAAACAGGACCCGGTCCTGTCCCGGAACCCACCGAACTTCACCGGCCGGGCGGTCTTTATAGCCTCGAGCATGGACGATTGGATAAACACCCAAGTCACCCACCATCCCGGTATAAAGGCCGCCCCGATCCGGATAGGCGAGCGGACCGGCATGGAACACCACCCGCTTTCCGCTGAACTGCGGGCTGAAGAAGACCGTGTCCGGCGGGAGGTTCGTCGGTTCAAACACCAGAACCAGGCCCCCGGCGCCGTTCGAGCCCATGCCATACAGTGCCCGCCCATAGCCAGCGCCAGGCGTGGTCTTGAAGCCCTTGGTGACCACCCAGAGAAAAGTTTGCTCCGTGGCCGGATACACGGTCAAAGTGGCAACTGCACTGGTCACGGTGCCGGCCAGGTTCGACACGATCACTGTGTAGTCTCCCGCCTGGCTGGCCAGGACATTGGTAAACACCAATGCCGCATTGGTCGCCCCCGCCAGGGTTAACCCATCTTTGCGCCACTGGTAACCGAACGGCGGGGTGCCAAGGGCGGTGATGTTGAAGGCCACATTCGTCCCCACGACCACTTTTTGGCTTTGTGGTTGGGTGACAATCCAAGGCGGAAAGTTGATGGTGGTCACGGTGAGCCGGGCAACCAAACTGGTTGCGGAACCCAGGGCATTCGATACCACCACAAAGTAGCCGCCGACATCGGCGCTTTGGACGTTTTCCAAAGTCAAAAGGGGCACGTTTCCACCGGCCAGATTGGTTCCGTCTTTTCGCCATTGATAGAACATCGGCAGAGTTCCCGTGGCCGCGACTTCAAAATCCACTTCCGATCCTGCAATTACCGATTGGCTGACAGGCTGCAGGGTGATGGTGGGAGCAAAGTCAGGCACATTGGGATCGGTTCCCCGCCAGTACTCCTGCTGGTTGGCCAGCCCGTCCCCATCGGGATCCAGCGTGGCATCCGCGGGATCGTTCGGGCGAAGATTATGGGCCAGTTCCCATGCATCCGGCATGCCATCCCCGTCGGTATCGATGATCCGTGTAACAGCAAAGGAGACCACATTGTTGGCGGGATTAACGTCCCCGGGGGCCTGTGCCGGGCCGGCCACCAACTGGTAAAGCAATTCGCCATCCGGCTGGGTGCCGGGAGGCAGATCCAGAGATAATTGCGCCAGATGCCCTGGCTCCAATAGCGGCACCTGGACAGTGGCCAAGGGTGCGTTGGTTTCACCCTGGCGCCGGATGGCCAACAGCGAATTCGTGGCCGGCGGCGCCCCCAGGTTCTGGATTTGCGCGATCACCCGAACGGCGCCATTGGTCTCAGCCCGCCACGAAACCAAAGAAGCTTGGAGGTCGAGGTCGCCGATCCTCAGGGATTGAACATTATTAGCTTCATTGAATTCGGCCACCGCGGAATCCGGGTCCACAACGGCATACAAGGCATGATTGGTGGCCGGTTCAGGCAGCACCCATACGGCGGACACCATCGTGTTGGTTCCGCCATCCAGCCAGCCGGCCATGGTAATATTGGTGATGCGGACCCCGCCATGCGCTGGATCTCCATCGTAGAAACCAACCTTGGGATTGGCAATCCCAAGGTCGCCAGGATTCCGGATCGTAGCGGTCAGAACAATCGGATCGCCGGGCAGATAATTGACGCCGCTGGCCTGAAAATCTCCAGCGTTCAAGGCCAGGTCTTTAATCAGCACCCGTTTGACAACAGCCAGATCCACCCGCCCCGGCTGAGGGACATTTGTGACGGTGACGGAGGCGCCATTTTCGAGCACCAAGGTCATATTGGTATGGATGATTTGCACCTTGTTATAAGCCACGGTCAGGTTGCCGGCCGGATCCCAGACCGGAGCAAAAGAACGTTCCAGAGGTGGATCGCTGAACATCAGCAGATCCTGGCTCCAAGCACTTGAGGCCGGATCGTAAACGCGGTAGTGCAGGTCCGATCCTTCCGCCGTCATCTCCTGCCAGACCAACACCAGGTTGCCCGCCGGACCCACGGTCACCGCGCAGTCGGTGAAACCCGCCGTGGTGGAATCCGCCCGGACCAGCGCGGCATTGGCCGCGAGATTGGTGCTCAATACCAGGTTGTCTCCTTTTTGCCAAACGAGGAAGACATTGCCACTGGCATCTACGGCCGCCCGGGCGTTGCGGTTGCCCAGAGCGTCGGCGGTAAGCTGAGTGGTCAAGCCCCAGGCGCCATGGGTCCATTCGCACCCGAACAACTGCTGGCTTGCGCCATTGGTCAGGGCTCCGTCCATATCGCGCGCCCAAACATAGAAAGCGCGATTTCCCGCGCCGGCCAGGGATTGAGATAACCGATAGGGCAAGTCCTCAGCCAAAGTTTGCGCCGCTGACCAAGTCTGGCTGTCCGGATTCCAGCGGGTCCACAGCACCTGGCTGCCTGCGCCGTTAGTGCCCATCAATAAATTTGATGAATTCCGTGTCCATACCGCCATCAAGCTTCCGTCGGCCATTGGCCCGCATAAAAGCGGAGCGTGATCGAGGACACTATTCGTCGTCATCGCCATGGGCTTGGACCACATTTGGTTTATCCGACTCCATTTGGACCACACGATCTCCATTTCGGCGGCCATGGCCGTCAGGTTCGTTTGATTGAAAGCAGGATCTCCCACCCGTTCCCACACTGCGATCACATCCCCGTTGCCGTCATACGCAACTTGCGGCACGAACTCAGCCTGGGTGTTTGTCTCGATCGTTCGGGGCACGCTCCAATTTGTTCCATCCCAGCGGGTCCAACTGAGGTCAGTAAACTGCAGGTTATTAGAAAGTTCATTGTCACTCAAAAAGAGAAGCATTAGATCTCCATTGCGGCAGGCAATTGCTGGTTGAGAATCCGGGAAAGTATTTTCCACCAGAGTCAGGTTTGTGGAATTCGTAATTACGGAATTCATTTGAGTCGGGGGTTCCACCACCGAAGTCATTTTTGAAACTGGATGACTTGGCAGTCGAAAGCCGGTTAGCGAAGTGGCACTTATTATGTCGATCGACGAGGTGGCTGTCGTTGCCGCGACGAATTTGGCAGTCCCGGTTTTAAGCCAGGCTCGGTCCATCAGCTGAGGAACGCAATTGAATGGTCCGGCCAGGTTTGGATCCCAAGGTTCGCCACCTAAAGCACGGACCCGCATAGTTGCCAGGCCACTCTGTGCAGGATAGGAAGAGTCAATGAAGACGTATTCTATGGGGCCTACCTTAAAAAGCCATTTTTTGAATTCAACTCCCGCGTATGCTTTAAAGCGCAGTTCCTTGAGGAGCGGTTCTGGCACCTGCAATGTGACGCTTGGTTTGCCTCCCACATAGAGCCTCATTTCGCAAATCCCGAGATTTGGCTCGTAGGCAGCTTCCAAGCCTAATTCACCTTTCAATTCGGTGCGCTTGAAAGAGAATCCAGAATCCCATCCCATTATGAGTTTCCCTTCGATTGCGGGAATGACGTATATTCCGGCGGAAATATTCCGAACCAGATTGTTCAAACCGGGTATGCTGGAAGCCGCGGAGGATAATCCCGGTCCTGCCAGTTCCAGCAAACCAACACGTGCCACTTCGAACTTCCCTCCAAGGGAGCCAAGAGCTTCGACGTCCTTTAAACGCAAGCCTTCGGAAAGGGACGCATTTCCCTTCACTCGAAAACCCCATTTCCCTGAAAATTGTTTGGTGCCGCAATAAAGCTCGATACTTCGCGATGGAACATCAAAATATCGGTAGCCTGCTTCATTCGCCTTGGTGGCGTTGGTGACACTTCCACCAAAGAAGTCGAATTCTCCAGACACGATTTCATATTTCAACTGCACGTCAGCTTGAAGCCTGACCCCGAAACGCCCCATGGTTGGTATGTTAAGTTCCTTTTCGATCGGACTTGCAGGGAATTTTCCATTCCACTGCACGCTAAGTCCCTTGGAAGAAATGTATGGAGTAAATGGCCATTGCGGGGCGAGATACTTTATTGGATCGGGAAGGGGTATAATCCAAACAGGGATGGATTTTCCATCGGATTCTTGTCCTCCTGCGTCCAATGCAACCGCCTTCAGTTTATTTGCCGATGATGATAATGACGGGGCATAGTAGGTGTCCAATGCCAGACTACAAACGTAAGTTTGGCGAGAACCCGTTATTTCCTCTACGATTTGGTCGTTGGCGTAAAAACGAACACGCCCAGGGATGCGTCCGTTCCAGTTCACCGTTGCGGTGTATTCATTCATGAGGGAGGCCCCCGACAGAAAGATGCCTGCGTACTTGGCCTTGAGTCCTTGGATTATGGGTTTTCCCGAGGGTGAATCCGGTTCTAATCTCAAGTCCCCGATAGGCCATATTTTTGCGCCTGGACTTGGGACGACTTCCCAGGATCCAGTCTGATATCCAACGAGAGATGCGGTAAGCGCATTTCCACGGTTTAAGGCTACATTTGAAAACGTAAACACCCCGGACAAAGACGGGTTTACCGTTTGGCCGGCCAAGGTCACGGTGGCGTCAGGCAGCGGCCTGCCAGTCGCCGCATCGTACAAGTTCCCGTAAACGAGCAACCCCCCGGTTAAACCGAGCAGATCCAGCACAAAAGGAGCATCCATTTCAGCCTTGCCGGCCACGTTTCCATAGGTCACCTTCAGTGAAACTTTAAAATTGTTATTGAAGGTGTCCGCGGGGAGCGTTTGGCCGGCATCCCACCGGATGATGCCATTGGCACGTTCGCGAAAGTCGAGCGCTTCGCTGGCGGGCAGGATGTTATAGCTGCTGCCACCCGTATCCGAGCAACGCACTTCAAAAGTCCCCTGGCTGCGGGCTGGCTCGTCCATGGTGAAGCGGATTTCAACCTGCGAACTGCCTGGTTTCTGGGCCGCGCTGGAAATGCTCACGGCCAGAGGTTTTATCAAGGAAAGGCCCAGGACGTAACTGTTGCCATCGGGTTTGTCGGCCACCGCAACAAAGTTCATGCCACCCAGTTCGATCCCGCCTTGATAAACACGAAAACGGTAATATTCCCGATCCACGCCCAAAGTGGTCGGCCACGCCTTAAAACGAGCGGTTCCGTCCGCTCCGGTCCCGGCACTTGCCCGCCACCTCCACGCGCCTGTGGCGCCGTTATGGCTCTCCAAGTCGACGGCCAAGCCAGGAATGGGGGTGCTCCCATCGTTAAACACCACAGTGACCGTCAAGGGGCGCTTGGCGAAGGTGCGCAAGCTGGCGGCACTATTCGCGGACTGATGACTGACGGAAGAATTCCCGGCCAACATATCCCAGCAATAAACCTCCGCCCGATAATCCCCAAAGAGTAAATCGCGAAACAGGACTGGATTGCTGGAGGGCGGTGCCTGCCGTTTCAATTCCTGCCCGGCAGAATCGATAATTAAAATGGCATTCATTTCGGCATTGGGAAGGCTGAGCCCATCCGGTCCCATCACGGCCAGGTTGATATTGCCAAAAGGCCTGGTCTTGGTGGTGTTAATGACATAACTGCTTCCGGAAGGATCGTCATTGACAGTAACGGGCTCCAGCGTGCCAATGCCAATACCCCCAAGAATCACCGCCAACCGATAATTCTCATTCGGCAGCGTGGTGGGCCAGGCCGAGACCACCGCCTGGCCGCTGGCGGCGGTGGTCGTGGTGGCCCGCGCAGTCCACACCCCCGTCTGTCCGTTCCGGCTGTCCAGCTTGACCGTCGCTCCCGATACGGGTGTGACCCCATCGTTGTAGGTCACGGTGACATTCAAGGGGCGCTTGGTCCTGGCCTGGAGCGTAACCGGTGTCGTGGCGGCGTTGTGGGTGAAATTGGCGCTGACCCCGGCATACATGTCCCAGCAATAAGCCTCCACCTTGTAGGCGCCGTAGGTGATTCCGGCAAAACTTACCGGATTGGCCGTTACCGGCTCCACCTTCTTCACCAACGCGCCCGTGGTATTGGTGTAAAGCACCGCCGCGTTGAGCTCGGAAACAGGCACATTCGCCCCCGTCGAGCTTTTCACCGTCACCTGGACGGCGCCCGTGGCACCCAGGCCGTGAAAGGCGGATGCACCCACCAACGCGAATCCAACAAGTATTGCGCCAGTTTTCATACATTTCCTTATATAGAAGACTTTTTAATACTTTTATTCAACAAGACTATTGGCAGATTGATATACTTTATTTCATATATTATTTCTATATTGAGTCCATATTTCATGGTCTCAGCATTTTGAAATAAACCACCCTAAGGCCAATGAACCGTCACCCCATATTGATTCCGCAGGGTGGGGATTTGGGTTTCGATCACGATTGAACTTAGCGGATTCCCGGAAATGAATACCTGGTCGCCGGATCCCAAACCGCCATTTGCGGCATTGGTCACCAGGGGGGCCAAATCAACAATGGCGTTCCGCGCCACATCGAGTATTTGCAGGTTTTTCAAATTAACCAGGGGATTCAAATTGGTGATGGCGTTGTCACTCAGACCCAAATTGGATAGCTGGGCCAAACCTTGAAGCGGACGCAGATCAGCAATGCGGTTCCGGCCCAACCACGCCTTGGCGAGTTTGAGGCAATTGCTTAACGAGCTTAAATCCGCGATTTCGTTATCGTTGATTTCCAAGTCAGTCAAGTTCGGGAGGCCGCCCAATGCGGTGATATCCACAATCAAGTTGCCGGGCAAATGGAGGCTCTCCATCCGGGGCATATGCTGGAGTGCGCTCACCTCGCGGATTGCATTGCGGCCAAACCACAGCCTGGTGAGGCTCGTCAACCCTTGGAGCGGGCTAATATCCGTGATGGGATTGTCCCAGAGTCCGAGATACTGAAGGCTGATCAACCGGGACAATGGCCTCAGATCCCTGACTTGATTGCCAAAGATCTCCAGGGAACTCAATTGCACCAGGTTGCTCAAGGCGCTGATATCCTCGATGTGTGAATTGGCATAAAGGGCGAGGGTTCTTAAATTGATCAAAGAACCAAGGGGCCGCACATCGCCAATGACGTTATTACCCAAAAAAAGTTCAGTCAGGTTTTTTAATCCGGCCAGCGGCGCGACATCCGCAATCTGGTTTTCGGTGGCGGAAAATGAGAGAAGATGGACCAGGCCGCTCAACGCGCTGAGATCCCTCACCGTGTTTCCGGCGATATCCAGCCGCTGTAATTGCCACAACGAACTCAAGGGGCTTAAATCGTCAAGCTGGTTGCGGCCCGCATACAATTCACGCAACACCGGCATATCCCGGCAGCTTTCCAGGGTGCGCAATCGGTTCCCTTCCACTTGGAGATAGATCAGCCGCGGATGATTGGTCAGCACTTCCAGGCTGGTAATCAGGTTATAATCCAATTTCAAGTGAGAGAGCTGAGCCAGGTTCCGCAACGGGTATAGGTCTGCCAAATAGTTTTTGCCGAGGTCCAAAAACCACAAGTTGACCAACTGGGCAAGCGGACCAGCGTCATCGAGTTGGTTGTTCCGGAGGCCTAATTCGGTGAGCTTGGTTAATCCAAATAACGGGGAGCCATCCGCAAGGTAATTGTTATCCAGATACAACTTCTGCAGACGGATTAATCCAGACCATGGGGCAATATCCGCGATCCTGTTATCCGTCATCCATAAGGTCGCGAGGTTGGTCAGTGAACTGATGAATCCAGGATTCCGAATGAGCAATTGGCTGGCATTGAGCGTCTCCAACCTCGTCAGATTAGTGAGGGCGGAGAAATTGACGGGACGTGCTTCGCCAACATGATTATCGCGAATGTCCAGATAGGTTAGATTGGTCAAGCCGGCCAAGGACGTCAGGTCCAGTATCCGGTTGACTCCCGCATCCAGACCAGACAGCCTGGCCAGATTCCGCACCGGATGGAGGTTGGTGACCTGGTTGATGCCGAAATATAGTCCGGTCAGATTCGTCAGGCCGGCTAAAGGACCAATGTCCTGCACGCGATTGTCGTTGAAATAGAGTGACCGCAGGGTGGTCAAGTGCGACAAGGGATTCAAATCCGCAATCAAGTTTGGCCAGACATTCAATTCACGCAGGCTGACCATCGCCTCCAAGCCGGTGAGGTCCGCCACGCCCTGGCCGCCCGCCATCAAGGAGGCGATGAACTCAAGGTCCACATCGTAAATCGCGTTGGATGGCAGGCTTTTATGCTGGATGGCCTGCCGGACCACGCGGGCCAGGCTGGCGTCAGGGAATTTGATGGCCCGCAATCCCAGCTGGATCCGGAAAAATCCCATTGGCTCATTGCCGGGTGGAAAGGCGATGGAGTTGGTTGGGATCCCCTCGGAGGAAGCCCAACACACCGGGGATCGGCCTGCTGCAAGAAACTTTTCCACGATGAACCGGTCATGCGCCTGGTCCATTTGCAGAACCAGGTTGGTTCCAGCAACAGAAATATTGGTGATGGTGGTGTGCTGGGCAGACGCTGTTAAAAGCCCTTGCAAGGCACCACCCAGCATACCAAGAACGGAGATCGCACGCAGGATTGGCTTCATTGGCTTCATGCAATGATTATGATCTTTTTACCGCCACTGTCAAGCACACTATACGGGAAGTTCCGTTTTGCGGCGGGCTCAGAGGGGAGGATTTGGAGGATTCCAAGAAATTGAATTTCTCAAAAACCCACGCCGCCGCCTCGCCGGAGCGGGTGGATGATTCCAACTCCCACAAGGCGTCCCGGCAATTCTCCCGGTTACAGCCAAAGGGATTGCCTTCCGTGGCCGTGCCCATGCAACCGGGTCAGTCGTGCTGGCTGCATCTTGTTGCGGCTCACTTCGTCATATGCCACTTGCCGATCAGTTCAAGACCCGCGGCTCACTTCTCGTCTTGCTCAATAATCCGGGGCGCCAGCACTTTCCCCCCAAATGCAGGCACACGGCTTAACCGTCAAGGTTAAGTTCCACCCCATCGGTTCAGGTGCCAGGCGTCTGCTCTTCTTTTCAATTGGACAAGAAAGGAGGGACATATTTTCCCGGGACCAAATAACTGCGGGTCCATGGTGGCAAGGCGGGCTGGGCTCCCGATCTCAGATCGTCTTTCCATTCCGTGTCGGTTTTCCGGGTGGTGCCGGGCAGGTCGAATTCATAATGGCTCAAGACCGGACCCGCATACATCATGCGGTCCGTGCCGCAATCCACCGCCAGGAACAACATGTGGATATTGCCCACCGCCTCGTGCAGCACGCAGCCGGGATCCCCTTCAGCGGCGGTATCGGTATGCACATCCGCCACCAGCGGATCCCATTTATCCGATCCCTGGTTTTCGGCGAAATTGTTCCCTACCATGCAATTCCGGTAAAACAGGGCGGGATACCAGCCGTTGTATTGTTTGATGCCACCGTAGGCATCCATACGTTCCATCATGTTTTTCAGGAAATCGATCTCGGCGGCGGTAAAGGGCTGCCGCAGCAATTCCTTGGAAGCCATGGCTTGCAGGCGGTCAACAGCGGTGGCGAACTGATTAAAAAAGCCAACCTGTTTCGCATGGACCTCAGCCAGATTTATTGGTTGGCTCCATCCATAACTCCCCGGCAACGATACCATTCCCTGCATCGGATACCGGGCCACCAGGCTGGCCGCGCCCCGGGCCATGGCGGCCACCCGCTGCCAAAACGCCGGCCGGGGCTCGACAAAGCCTGCGGGATACGAGCAGAGGAAAGGTGTGGTGTAAGATTGTTTGGCGTAAAGGAGCGTGTCGTGCCGCAGCTGGGTCCAGGAAGCCAGTTGGGCATTGAGATCTTTCATGGCCCAGGCCCGCGTGCGCATCGCTTCCGGGAATTGCGCATCAGTGGCCGGAGCGGAAAGCTCCCGCAGGCAGGCCAGCCAATGCATGTAGATGCTGCTGTTCCACAAGGCTGGGTTTTGGCTGTCGATCACCCGCCTCACCGCCGCCAGGTTGTGCTGGTAGGGCAATCCATCCCGGAAGGCGCGTCCGTCAGTCGCGTGAATGCGCTCCACCAGATCCGGAACCACCTGGTTATTGCCGAAAATGCTGAAAGCCACATCCAGAGCCGTGGGAATCCGGCGATTGACCTTATTGAAAAGCATGGGCGCCGGCCATGCCCCATCCCAAAGGATTTCGTCGAATACCACCTTGGCCAAGGCCCAGCTATCGGGCACAAATTTCTGTCCGGCCACAGTGAAAGAAACGGGCAATTTGACCTGCGCCGCGCCAAACGGCGAATAATAGTAGTCGCTGCGGATTTGCTGCATCCCCACCTGTCCCTGCTCCAGCTTGCTCCGGAGTTGCTGGATGACATCCAGGGAAGTGACATCGGCCGTGGATCGGATATTGGCGGCGGCCAGAAGGTCTCCAAGCTGCAGAAAAGTCAGGGAATCAGTCCAGCCGACAAAAGTTTGGATGATCTGGTCGAACTCCTGCCAGGCTCCCATTTGGCCGGATTGCTGCATCGCAAAATACAGGACAATCGCCGTTCCCAATTCACGTGGCACCGCATCATGAGATCCGGCACAAGCGGCGTCCTGATAGGGTCCGCCAGCCACTCGCAAATCAGTCCGCCCCAGCCACATGAGGCATTGGAAATACCGCCGCAACAGCTCGGAACTTTCGTAGTGCCCGCGCACTTTGAACTGGGAGAAATCCACCGCCCTCGGCGCGCCAAACAGGTCGAAACAATCGACCATTTGCTCCAATTTGATCGCGGCGAGAGTTTTGGCGACCCGGTCATCCTGGCCGGTGACTGTGGTCTCCGGTTTGCCCGATAATAAGGAGCGGGCCACGGCCAGGAAATAATCCGCATCCATGACGCTGTCCTTCAGAACCCCCTGCCGGTTCCGAGTCCAAATCGAGGACAATGGAGCAACCATGCCGCCCAGCATGGAATCCACCAAAGTGTTCAGATGCGTTTCCTCCAACTCGATGAGCATGGCCTGGTAGGAAAAATGCCAGGCCTGCAGGATCGCATCCGCCGAGATGAAAACCGGGAGATCCTTGATGAAAACGCGGTAAAAACCATCCGCAAAACTATAGGCTCCAAGGCGCTCGCTCACCACGAAGCCATTCTGCTTGAACAGCTTGAGTTCATCAGCGTTCAGCCGGAATTGAGCATCCGCATTAAAGGCGGCCCAATATTGAGCGGTGGTGGGATCGAAACTTAGCGATTTCAGGTAATCGACCGGGGCAGGATATAAGGCCGCGAATTGCCCGGGCGAAATCTGCCCCAACCGGGCAAGCTCACGGGCGAAAGCTGAGCCATAGCCGAAAACTTCGCCGCCACTGGCTTTCACGGAACCGCTGCCAACTTGCCCCACCAAACGGTAATAGGCCTGGCTTCCCCCGCGAGCCACCAGGGTTTGGAGGGATTCATCGGAAATGCCCATGCGGCCGGCCACCGTTTCGCCCACCGTTTCCCAGTTGTCCAGGTCGCTGCTGCGCTGGATTTGGTAGCGGGCGATAGACGTGCTGAGCGGCAAGGGGATTTTGGACTGCCACTGCAGCTGAACCCGGTCCGGCTGGGACCGGATTTGAAGTTTAAGGGCATCCTGGGCCGGCAAATTGGCGGAATCCAAACCACTCACGAATGTTATTAGAAAAACAAAACTGAAGGCGGATGTTTTCATAACATGCTAATGTATCTCATCGAGGGTGAAAGCGCAAAAAGGAAATAAAAGGTCAGTCCGGAATTCCAAACGGCCAATCCGGGATCAAGCGTGCGGGTGGGCTGCCTCGTACGCCTGCTTCAAACGCTCGGTGGTGACGTGCGTGTAAATCTGGGTGGTAACGAGATGCGCGTGCCCTAAAAGCTCCTGGACGCTGCGCAAATCGGCGCCGGCATCGAGCAGATGGGTGGCGAAACTGTGGCGCAGTTTGTGGGGAGTCAACGAAGAATCCAAGCCAGCGAGTGCCAGATAGCGTTTCAGCCGTAATTGGATCAGCCGAGGTTGTATAGAATCGGGCCGGGTGCTCTTGGCGAGGAAGACGGGCTCGGTTCCCACCGGGCTGCGCCCCAGGCTTTGCCAGTATAAGCGGATGGAATCCAAAGCGGGTTGCCCCACCGGAACCAGGCGCTCCTTTTTGCCTTTGCCCCGCACCCGGAGCACCTGCCCGGGAAAGTCGATATCCTCCCCCCGCAATCCGCAGAGCTCACTGATGCGCAGCCCGGAGGAATAAAAGGTCTCCAGGATGGCGGTATCCCGCAGCAGGGAAAGTTGATCCCGCTGGGAAGCGGCCCGGTTCAGCTCCTTGAGGGGTGCGTTCAGCAAGTCCAACACCTGTGGCAGGGAAAGGAATTTGGGCAGCGGCCGGGGCATTTTGGGCAGCGCAAGATTCTTAATGGGCGACTGGGTGATCCGCCCGCGGCGGATGAGGAATTTATAAAAGGATCGCAAGGCGGAAAACCGCAGGCGGATGGCGCTGCGGCTCAGTTGGTGGCGCCCCAGGTATCGCAGGTATCCCCGAAAATCATCGCGCTCCAGGCGGGTCCACGGGGGTGGCTGCCCGCGCTCCTGCGAGAACCAGCCATGGAAATCCGTCAGAGCCTGCAGATAATTGCGGCAGGTATAAGTGGATGCCGCCCGCTCAGCGGCCAGGTAATCGATGAACTGATCGATCTGTGCGTCAGCATCTTCAGGCGGCGCCATTTCGGCTTCTGGTCGCATCGGGCCGATCCAGCCGTGATCTACGGCCCGGCAATTCCTTCATCAGGCGCCGCAGTTGGAGCGGGTTCAACTTTTGCAGCTTCAGCCGGCTTTTTGGCGGCGCGCTTCGGAGCAGCTTTCTTTTTTTCTCCATCGGCCTTTTTGGCAGCCCGGGGGGCGAATTCAAAGCCCACTTTGCCATCCTTGCCCAGGACGAGGAATGCCGAAAACGGACGGCCGCGCTTGGAAATGAAATTCCGCAGCAGGTCGGTGCGCCCGGATTCCAACAAGCGGGTCATTTGCGCCCGCTCAATGGCGCGCTGGAGGATGGTTTTACCGGAGCGGAAAGTGCAGGTGCGGTGCGGTGGGACAGCCTTTTCGCACACATAGCTGGGGCCATTCTCAAAAATCCGGTTCTGGCAAATGGGGCACTTGCCCAGCGGCTCCTGCCCGGAAAAATCCACCGGAGTGGTGCTGTTGTCCAAGCCGTCCTTGTTCCCGAAATCGAACTCAATTTTATTTTCGGCCCCCAGCTTCAGGATGGCGGCGAATTGCCGTCCCAAGCGGCTGCGGAATCCTTCCAGCGGCCCCACCATCCCCTTGGCGAGCAATTGCACCGCCTCGGCGGGTTCCAACTGCCTGCCCGCCACGGTTTTCCAAATGGCGAAGTCACATTTCTGGCATTGGAAGCGTCGGTAATTCTCATGCACCTCCCCCTGGCACTTCGGGCAGGGCGAAGGCAGCAATCCAAAATCCCCTTCGACGGTGTCTTTATTATATCCCTTGGCCTTCTCCACCATCTGGCGGGTCATCTCCGCAATCTCCTGCATGAAATTGGGCCGGTTGGATTGGTGAATTTCGATCTGCTTGAGCTGGTACTCCCAGTTGCCGGTTAATTCCGGCGAAGAAAGCTCCGGTATGCCCATGGCCCGGAGCAAGGCCAGCAAGGAAAACGCCTTCGCGGTAGGGATCAGATCCCGCCCCTGGCGGATCATGTATTGCTCGGAAATCAGCCCTTCGATGATCGCCGCGCGGGTGGCGGGCGTGCCCAAGCCTTTGGCGCTCATGGCCGCCCGCAACTCCTCATCGTCGATCAATTTGCCGGCGCCTTCCATGGCGGAAAGCAGCGTGGCTTCCGTAAAACGCGCGGGCGGTTTGGTCTGGCATTCCACCAGATCCACCTGCTCGGCCTTGGCCGACTCTCCGGCCGTGATGGGCACCAGGCGCGGAGTATCGTCCGTCTGGGCCTCTTTGCCATAAACTGCCATCCAGCCCGGATTCACCAGCACCTTGCCCTCGCTCTTGAATGGCTCTGATTCCACCCGGGTGATCCGCGTGGTGACCAGGAATTCCGCCGCTGGATAGAACACCGCCAGGAACCGGCGCGAGATAAAATCATATAGGGCGGCCTCATCCCCCTCCAACTGCTTGGGCGGTGTGGCGGTGGGGATGATGGCAAAGTGGTCGGAAATCTTGGTGTTGTCGAAAATGCGCCGGTTGGGCCGCACCCATTTTTGCCTCAGGATCTCATCGGCAAACGGCCCGTACCCGCTGCCGGAAAAAGCCTGCAGGGTCTGGATCACCGTGCCGATGTAATCTTCCGGAAGGGCCCGGGAATCAGTTCGGGGATAGGTGATCAGCTTGTGCTTTTCGTATAAGGCCTGGGCCACTTGCAAGGTGCGTTTGGCGGAGAAACGAAAACGGCCGTTGGCTTCCCGCTGCAGGCTGGTCAGATCGAACAAGAGCGGGGGCAACTGGGTGGTCGGTTTGGTTTCCTCAGTGGCCACCCCGGTTTTGCCCCGGCATTTATCGCAGATGATTTGCGCCCGGGTCCGATCCCATATGCGCTCGGATTTCAGCTCGCCATCCCCATTTTTTTCTTTGGTGAACAACTCATCGAACCAGCGGCCGGGATATTCGCCAGCTTCCACCGCGAAAGTGCCATGCACTTCCCAATAGGCGCGGGCTTTGAAGGCCCGGATTTTCTCCTCCCGCTCGAGAACAATCGCCAGGGTCGGAGTCTGGACCCGCCCCACCGTGGTCAGCTGAAAACCGCCTTCTTTGGAATTAAAAGCCGTCATGGCCCGGGTGCCATTGATGCCGACCAACCAATCCGCCTCGGACCGGCAAACTGCGGCGGCGGCCAGCGGCAGCATATCGGCATCCGTGCGCAGGCGCTTGAAACCTTCACGGATGGAATTGGCCGTCATCGATTGCAGCCACAAACGCTGGATGGGCTTATGGGCTTTACAAAACTGGATGATGTAGCGGAAGATCAGTTCGCCTTCCCGCCCGGCATCGCAGGCGTTGATGATCTGATCGACTTCTTTTCTTTTGATCAGCTTGGCCAGCAGGTTCAACCGGGTTTCGGTTCTCTCAATCGGCCGCAGGTCAAAGGCCACCGGGATGACCGGCAAATGGGCAAAGGACCACTTGCCCCGTTTGATCAGTTGGTCTTCCGGGGCGAATAGCTCCAGCAAATGCCCGATGGCCGAGCATAATAAATACCCTTCGCTTTCGTAATAATCACCTTGCTTGGAGAATCCGCCCAACGCCTTGGCGATATCTCCAGCCACAGATGGCTTCTCGGCTATGATCAACGCTTTTCCCATGTCTAATTGAATTGTTCCCCAGTTAAGCCATTATAGAGAACCAACCAATGTTCTCTCATTGTGCGTGGAACGTGGATTAAAAATCGGATCTTGTCAAAACCTGAATTTCAAACCCGTCAAGCAGCCAATTGCCTCGGGAATCGCCAATTGACCAGCTTCGGATGTTTTTTTGGAGGGGGGACAGACCTCCCAACCGCGCCGCCCTCTCACGCGGCCGGGGGGATCTGAAATTGGAATTATTTTGCACCGATCTTTAAATCGGATTAAGTTCCCGCACGTCTAATGCCATTAATATGAATACAAAGAACCACTCCCGCCGGAGCTTTATCAAACAATCAGCCACTTGGGCACTGTCCACCGCCGCCATGGGAGCCGCTTTGGAGCGTGCCGCAGCCCAAAGTCCATCCGCCCTGCCCATCACATGCCGCGACTCCCATTTAACGGTAGCCGGGAAACAAGATTGCTGGTCCGCCATGAAGGAATTGGGGCTGGCGGGAATAGAGGCGGAAGTGACTTTAGACCTGGGCTGCCCTGGATTAACGCACCCGGATACCAAATACCGGCTTGATTCCGAAGCCAGCATTCAGGCCTTGCGCAAAGATCTGGCCGAAAACCAGATGCTCATCACGTCGTTTCTCTTGCATAATCGCTTTGAGCAGCAGCTCGGCAAGGAAGTGGCTTCCATCCGGCAGCTCGTCAAAGCCGCCCAGGCGCTGAACGTCAAAGTCATCCGTATCGATGTGGTGCCTGACCGGATGAAACGCGACGAATTCCTGCCCTTTGCCATCAAGGCCTGCCGGGAAATTTGCGATTTGGTCCAGGATACATCCGTCCGGTTTGGCGTGGAAAACCACGGCAACACCACGAATGACCCCGCTTTCCTCGACAAGCTTTTTGATGGAGTCGCCTCTTCCCACCTGGGCTTGACGCTGGATACCGCTAATTTGTATTGGTTCGGCCACCCTTTGGACGATCTCTATAAGATTTTTGAAAAGTATGCCTCTGTGGTTTTCCATACCCACTGCAAAAGCATCCGCTTTCCGCAGGAAAAAAAGAATGTCCGTCGGCCCATGGGATGGGAGTACGGAAAATACAATTGCCCGGTTTACGAGGGCGATATCGACTTTAAGCGGATCGTATCCATTCTGCGCGCCGCCAATTACGCCGGCGATCTGTGCATCGAGGACGAATCGCTTGGCAAATACACCGCGGAAGAACGCAAAAGCGTGTTCATTAAGGAGGTCGAGTTCCTTAAGAAACTGGCTTGAGCCCTACATTAATTGGGCCTCCGGAATGGAGGCCCGGAAGACGGTGGCGGGAGACCGATCAGCAGCCAGCCGGTAGGGCACACCAAAAGGTGCTAAAAGCACCGCGCCTCGCTTCAGATCCAGGGTTTGTCCCGGGGCCAGCGCGTTGATTTCCCCCTCCAGGACAATCAAAGCATCCGCGCTATGGCCCGGAGGAGCAGCATAAGTGATTCCGGGAGATAATTCGATCCGGCTCAACAAAAATTCCCGGGCAGGAGTGGCAAAAAACCGCTCCGGTCCCGCGGTAGCTTGGCCAGTGAGAATTTCGGGCGTTCCCGAAGAAAAAACCAGGGTTTTCATCAATTCCCCAACGTCCACATGTTTGGGTGTCAGCCCTCCTCTCAACACGTTGTCGGAATTGGCCATCAATTCCACGTTCACACCTTCCAGGTAGGCGTGCAAAATCCCCGCGCCCTGGTAGGTGCCTTGGCCCGGCAGCAAATGCACCAGGTTCAGGAGGTATATGGAAAAAATCCCCCGGTCCAGATGGCCACCGGGCAAAGGGAAATCCCGCATCGCCAAATAAGCCCAATAATCGGGGTGGTTTTTGTCGCCGGGGGGATTCTGCTGCAAGCGGCCTGCCAGTGGCCGCAGCAGTTGATCGATTTCGGTTTGCGGCATGGTCATGATCCGGCAGTAAAGGCTCTTAATCTGATCGCCCTGGCTCTCCAAATCAGGTTTGGCCTGCCCTGGATGGCGGCCCGCCGCAACTGCCAGCATCTGCCACCCCGGCTCGACCGCCAGGGTGTTGGCGATCTCTGCCCATGGCCGGAATCCGTGCAACATCCAAAACTCCGTCAAGGCCACGTGCACTTCGGGCTTGGGGTTGGCATCCTTGTAATTGCGCTGCGGTGATTTGATATCGATCCCCAGCTGTTGCTCGCGGTTGAACCCCGCCTCGGCCTGGTCCCGGTTGGGATGCGCCTGGATGGATAGCATTTGCCGGGCATCCAATATTTTTAAAAGGTAAGGCAGTTGGTTCCTGAATGCCCGGCTCACCCCCACCCCCAGGATTTCGGAAGGATGGCATTCAACCAACTGGAGCAGGCTGGGCGGTTTGGCGGCCAGGCCCAAC
This sequence comes from uncultured Verrucomicrobiota bacterium, assembly GCA_964409245.1. Taxonomy (GTDB): domain Bacteria; phylum Verrucomicrobiota; class Verrucomicrobiia; order Limisphaerales; family UBA1319; genus CAIMWS01. The sequence goes on along the minus strand of CAYPCQ010000031.1, from coordinate 50,722 downwards.
ACCTGGCTGGGGGCTTGCGGATGGGCTCCGATCCACAATTCGGCGCAGGGTTTTCGCTCCAAGTTGCCCCCGCCCAAAAGTTTAGGGATGAAATCATAGCCACCCCACGGGTAATGTTGAATGGCGCAATCCAGCGGATAGAGCCGGGCTTGAGGTTTGGGGATTATAGGGACATCCATGATCTGGTTAATTGCTGAAAATCCGGTTCGTGCGGAAATAATCGGTCACCGCCCACAAATTCATGGGATACAACAAGCGCCCATGCTTGATGAACCGTGCGCTGCCATCGGCAAAAGCATAATTGGAGCCGCCACTTTTCCGGATCCCGGCGCTGGTGGAATGCCGTCCACGTTCCACTTCCTCCACATCGTTGCCGGTGCCTTCGAGGAAATCCATATAAAAATGCCCGTGGCCCGGCTCCCCCTTTTTTTCGCCAAAGGCAATGGTCATGGTGGATTTCTTGAAGGCGCTGTCGCGAATGGATTTTCCGGCTATGGCATCCATGCTGAAGGCCGATCCCAAGGTGTCCTTAAAGTAATCATTCCAGCCATTGATAATGTAGCTGCGGGGCGCTGCATCGGCGGGAAAATTCCGCGCATCGGTTCCTCCGGTATCCGGTTTGGGCAGGTCGCTGGGGCACTTCAGGAGGTCGAGGTTCCGGTAACCATCGCGCAATTGGGTTGGCCAGCGGCGGGCATCGCTGCGGGGCGGGAACCAGCCTTGGTGGTCGCCCGCGTAAAGAACCAGCGACAGCCCCATTTGCCGCAGGTTATTCAGGCACTTGGTCCGCTTGCCGGTTTCCTTCGCGCGGCTCATCAGGGGCAGCAACAGCGAGGCGAGGATGGCGATAATGGCAATCACGACGAGCAACTCGATCAAGGTAAAGCCACGGCGCCGCTCCCAAACTGGCGAACTCCCGCCGCGCAGCAGCTCCCAGGGCATCAAGCCCGCCAGGGCGGCAGCTGGATTTTTCCCACACTCATTCATAGGCCCGACTGGTTCATCTTCGCGCTTCGCTGTGAAGCGCCAACATAGGCTATTAATGCCAGGTTCAACAAGCATGAATAATTCGATTGAATTGGACCGGGGTTTTGAAGCATCATCCCGGGAAAAAGGTAAAAAATGAAGCATTTGATAAACGCCGCATTACTGACGGGGTTGCTGGCCTCCCAAGTGGGAGCCGCCGACCAAATTGAATTCAAAGACCAAAAACAGAAGATCAGTTATATCTTCGGTTTGAACTTGGGCAACAACTGGAAAAACCAGGATATTGAAGTGGATCTGGATCTGCTTGTCAAAGGCATCAAAGATGCCGCCGGCGGAGTCCGGCCGGCCATTTCTGAAACCGAAATCCGCACCATCATGACCGGCTTCCAGACCGAAATGCGCAACAAGGCGAACGAAAAACGCAAAGTTCAGGGGGAGAAAAACAAGACTGAAGGCGTGGCTTTTCTCGCTGCCAACAAAAGCAAACCCGGCGTGACCGTCACCGCCAGCGGACTGCAATACAAAGTATTGACGGAAGGCAAAGGCGAATCACCGAAGCCCACGGATACCGTGACGGTGAATTATCGCGGCACGCTGATCGATGGCACGGAATTCGATAGCTCCTATTCCCGCAACCAGCCGGCCACTTTTGCCGTTAACGGCGTCATCAAAGGCTGGACTGAAGCCCTGCAACTGATGAAACCGGGTGGCAAATTACAGCTCACCATCCCCGCGGAACTGGCCTACGGCGAATATGGTTCCGGCCCGAAAATCGGCCCCAGCGCCACCCTGTTGTTCGAAGTTGAACTGGTGAGCATCGCGCCGCAGCCCCCCAAACCGGGCAATGAACCAGTGACCAGCGATATCATCAAGGTGCCTTCGGCGGATGAGCTTAAAAAAGGCGCCAAAATCGAAGTGATCAAAAAAGAGGACGTGGACAAGCTGCAGAAAAAGTAGGTTTCCCGTTCACAAATTTCAAAGGCAAATGCCGGAGCGCACCTCTCCGGCATTTTTTTTGGCATGCGAGGAATTGGATATTGCTCCCGGCCGCTTCCCCGCATTTAGCTGGCCGGCCAGGAATGGAAGCTCGCGTTACCCCAGGAATGAGCAAACGTATTCGCAGATGCCTTGGGTGACTTCAATATTAAAACCGGAGTTGGCGGGTACTTCAAAGGCCTGGCCCGCTTGGTAACCAACGGTTCCCGGGTTTCCATCCAACTGCACTTGGCAAACGCCGGCAATGATCTCCATGCGTTCGGCCTTCTGGGTTCCAAAATGGAACTTACCGGGATAAATGAGGCCGATGGTTTTCTTGCTCCCATCCGGAAACAGGACGGAATGGCTGGCCACTTTGCCGTCAAAATAGACGTTAGCCTTGGCCACCGCCGTGACATTCTTGAATTCTGGTGTCTGAATACTCATGGCGGGAAAAATGGGATTCGCCATGGCCTTTGGCAAGCGGAAAACGGGACTGGACTCAAATAGCTGGGCTGAACCATCCACTGCGGCAGCCAGCGCATTACTTTTTGAAATGGTCCGGGAAAAACCGGCAGGCACAGTCCGGGCAAATCCCGTGGCTGAAGGCAGCTTCAGTGTGTTCCTGCACATAACATTCAACCTGCTGCCAGAAACCCTTGTCGTCGCGGATTTTTTTGCAGTAAGCGCAAATGGGGATCAAACCGCGCAGGATTTTGTTGGTTTCCAGGGCCGTCTTCAACTGCTGGTTGATCTGCTCCAACTCCTTGTTCTTGCGGGCGATATCCTCGAAAGTGGCCAGCAACAAGTCCAGGATTTGGATGCGCTCCGCGTTGATGAAATATTTCTTTCCGCCATAGGTGATGCCCAAGTCGGGTTGGGTTTGCGGCGGCGTCGGCCCTTTGAAGCCATCCTCGGCCAGCACGGTGCGGATCCGCTGCAGCATCAGCTCCTCGTCGAAGGGTTTGATGACGTAATGATCGGCGCCGCATTCCAGGCCTTTGAAAATATCCGCTGGCTCAGACAGGGTGGTGTGCAAGATGATCGGGATCTGGCGCAACCGCTCGTCGCTCTTCATGCTGCGGCAAAATTCGTGGCCATCCATGACTGGCATGACCACATCGCATATGATCAGGCTGGGGTGGCAGGTCTCCAGCTGGTGCAGTGCTTCCGCCCCGTTGCGGCAGTGGACCACCTCATAACCGGCCTTTTCGAGCAGGTATTGGACCCGGGTAGCCTGGGTTGGGCTGTCTTCAACAACAAAGATCAGCTGCGGTTTGGCGCTCGGATTGTTCATTTGAATCAACTCTGCTGGGCATGAGGTTTGAAGAATTTGGCCAACTGGATGGCGATGCACTCGGGCGACATGATGTAGCGGGCGGCGCCATATTTGACCGCCTCGCCGGGCATGCCGAATACGACTGAACTTTGTTCATCCTGGGCAAAAGTAATGGCCCCATAATATTTCAGGACCAACAATTCCCTGGCGCCATCCTGCCCCATGCCGGTCAGCAGAATCGCGGCGGCCCGGCCGCGGAAAACCTGGGCCGCGGATTGGAACAGGTGCTTGACCGATGGGCGCAAGCCCGTGTCCGGGGGGCCATGGCCGAGGACCGCACAAGGCCCCCGATCCAACCCCAAATGCACCCCATCCGGAGCAACGTAAACGTTGCCAGGCAACATTTTTTGACCATGCTGCGCCAAATGCACCGGAAAGCCTGAGCTTTGCGAAAGCCACTCTGCGAAACCCTCGCAGAATCCCACCGTGATGTGCTGCACCACTGCGATGGGCACCGGCAAATCCTGAGGCAGGTTTTTCAACAATTGGCTCAGGGCCACCGGCCCACCCGTCGAAGCGCCAATGACCACCACCTCGATGGGGCTGATGATCTCCAGAGGCGATTCAGGGACTGAATCCGTCTTCACGGACCAGCGCCGCACCACAGATACCCCGGCCATCGTTTTGACCGTTTCCCGCAGCAAGCGCGAGGCGGCCTCGAAAGCCGCAGTGCCCACCCCGTCGGGCCGGGCCAGAACCGTCAACGCGCCCGCTTCCATGGCCCGGAAGCTGACGCGCGATTCCTTGGGATCGACCGCGGAGCTGACGATCACAATCGGCACTGGCGTGGTTTCCATGATCCGCCGCGTGGCCGCAAAACCATCCATGACGGGCATGTTGATATCCATGGTGATCACATCCGGGCGCTGGCGGGTGATCGCGTCCAACGCTTCCGCGCCATTGCAGGCGGCGCCCACAATCTGGACTTCCGGATCCGCTGCCAGAATATGTTCCAACAACTTCCGGGCCACTGCTGAATCATCCACGATAAGAACGCGAATCATGGTCGTCCTTGAGCAACCGGTCAAACCAAGCGACCGATCACCTCCAACAGGTTGCCTTGATCGAAATGGCTTTTCACAATGTAGGCACTGGCTCCCACCTCAATCCCTTTCTCCAGATCCTCCCGGGAGTCGCGGCCCGTCAGCAGCACCACCGGCAAGCCAGCCAGCTTTTGATCCGCACGGATGCGGGCCGTCAAATCGAAACCATGCAGACGCGGCATTTCCACATCGGTCACCACCAGGTCGTAATGGCCGTCCCGCAGTTTCAGGAAACCATCCATCCCATCGACAGCCGTCTGCACTTCGTAGCGGGCCCCTTCGAGGATGTTTTTGATCAGCATCCGCGAGGTGATTGAATCCTCCACCACCAGGATCCGTTTGCTGGCGGGCGCCCCGGCGGCGGCGGGCTCCGGGCGCACCCGTTGGGACACGCCTGGCGCCGACATCATCGCCGACCGCAACAAATCGCCCACCTGCAGGATCAAGGCCAGCCGGCCATCTTCCAGCAAGGTGGCGCCTTCGATATTCCTGACGCGCAGCAGCTGCGGACCCAGGGATTTCACCAGCACCTCGTGCTCATTGAGGATTTCCTGGACGGCAAAAGCCATGGTGTGACCCTGTGCGGAAACCACGACTGCGGGGAACTTGGTTTTTTCCAAGGCTGGCCGAACCGAGCCGACATCCAGCAAATCCCGCAGCCAGACCAACGCCACCAACCGGCCGCCCAGGCGAATGGTTTCCCGGCCCTCGACGGCCTGGATGTCGGCGGGGGCAATCCGCACGACCCGCTCCACCGAATGGGTTGGAAAAATGTAAATCTCATCCCCCACCCGGGCCAGAACGCCGCGAAAAGTGGCGCGGGTGGTGGGCAGGCGGATGTGAAAAGTGGTGCCCTCCCGGGCCTTGGTTTCCACCTTGATCCGCCCCCCCAGGTTTTCCACTTTCTCCCTCACAATCGCCAACCCCAAACCACGGCCGGAAAGGTTGGTGACGGCCGATCTGGTGGAAAAACCGGAATGGAAGGCCAGGTTGATCGCCGCCTGATCATCCAAGGCACCGGATTGCGCGGGATCCACCAGCCCAATTTCCAAGGCGGCGGCGCGCAGCCCATCCAGATCCATTCCCGCGCCATCGTCCGCTACTGATAGCTGCACTTCACGGCTGCCGATTTGGGCCAGGGAAACCGTGATGGCGCCTTTGGTTTTCTTACCCCTGGCCTGGCGCACGGCCGGAGGCTCGATGCCATGATCCACGCAATTGCGAACCAAATGAGTCAGAGGCGCACGCAGTTCTTCAAGTATCTGGCGCTCCATTTCAATCTCGCCACAGCGGTTGATGAATTCCACTTCCTTGCCCAAACTGCGGGCCAGATCCCTGGCCATTCTGGGCATGCCATCGAGGATGGAAGCGAAAGGCCTCATCAAAACCTTTTTCATGTCCTCGATGAGGCTGTCGATCAGCACGGTGGCGGAGCGCAGGTTCTGGCTGGTGGCTTGCGCATCCTGCGCCAATTCGCCACCCAACGCCTCCATAAACTGGTGGTTCCATTCCAGGAATTCAGTCAATTGCCGAATGATTTCAACTGGATCGCGGACCCCGTTTCCGGAAATCTTCTTCTGCGACTCGCGCATGAGCGGCTGAAAGCGTCCCCAAGCTTTCTTCCACTCCTGGCATCGCCCGCACAAACGCGGCAGATCGCGCCCCAGGAAATTCATCACCTGCTTGATGGCCAGCAATTCCTCAGCCTGCAGCAGCAGGTTATCCAGCTTGTTGACCGACACCTTGACCGTATCTGGCGCAACCGGCGCTGGTGGCGGCAGCCAGGCCGTTGGGGGACCGGTTTCGGAGCCGGTTTCGCTGCCATTCAGCGCGGCGGCCGTTTCCGCCGGTTTGATTCCCGAGGCTTCACGGCGAACCATTTCCCGGATCATTTCCAGCCGGGAAATGGTGTCGCCCGGAAGGCTTTCCCGTGAGTTCCCACCGATAGCTTCCTTGCCTTCCTGGCCCGTGGCGCCACTGGCTTTGGCATCGGTTGCCGGCCCGGGGGCAAGGTTGGACGGCGTCTCCCCCCCCGTCAAAACATTCAACTGGCGCAGCAAATCCCTGGCTTCATCTGCGGCATCCCCGGATTCCGCCTCGTTGCCTAAACCGATCAAACGGGAGACGATGTCCATGGCCCGGTGCAAACCATCATAGGCGGAGGCCTCGGCGGGAGCCCCGAAATGCTTCCACCGCACGAAGACGTTTTCCAGCCGGTGACAGGCTGTTTCCAAGGCCTCCAGATTGACGGCCCGGGCCGCCCCTTTCAAGCTGTGGGAGGCACGGAAAATCCTCTCGACGAAGTCGGCGCGCTGGGGCTCCGGGGCATTTTCCAAGTCCAGCAGGCCGGACGCCATAGCCTCCCGGTGTTCCTGGGCTTCCAACTGGAAGGTCGCCAGCAGCTTTTGATAAAACTCGCGCTGATTGTCCATGCGGCTTTATACACGGTAACGTTCCATCATTTTCATCAGCTTGGTTCCCAATTCGTTGCTCTGCTGGGTCAGTTGGGTGAGCTTATAGCCCAATTCCTTGAGATTGCGCGCGGCGGTTTCGGTCTGTTTGATGCCCACCACGTTCTGTTCGCTGGCCCGCTTGATATTATCCATGGCGGAAGAGACCTGCTCCATCCCGATATGCATCTGCTGCATGGCAAAGGCGATTTGGGTGGCGGATTGGGCGGCGGTATTGATGCTTTCATTGAGGGTGCGAATGGTATTGTTCATCGCCTCGGTCTGGTTCACCCCGGACTCCACGATCTTATTACCCAACTCGGTGGCCATGACAGCCGCCCCAATCGCCTTTTGGATGTCGTTCAGGATGGAACGGACCTGCGAGGTGGCCTGCTTGGATTGGTCCGCCAGGCTTTTGACCTCTTGCGCCACAACCGCGAAGCCCTTGCCTTGCTCTCCCGCTTTGGCCGCCTCGATGCCGGCATTGACCGCCAGCAAATTCGATTGCTCGGCCAGATCGCTCACGCTGGCAATGATTTCCCCAATGGCTTGGCTTTGCTCGCTCAGCCTGCCAATGGTGGTGCCGATGGTTTCCATCTGGACCTGGATGCGCTTCATGCTCTCGAGCGACTCATCCACCGCTTTCCGGCCATACTGGGCGGCCTGCTCCACGGTCTTGGCATTCTCCGCCACCAATTTGGCTTTTTCGCTGGAATTGAGCGCCGTGTGATTGACTTCCTCAATGCTGGTGGTGGTTTCGCTCACGGCTCCAGCGGTTTCCGTCGCCGCTGCCGCCACCTGCGCCGTGGTGGTGGTGATCTGCGCCGAGGAGGTGGTCAGGACGCTGACGGCTTCCTGGATCGAGATGGTCAGGCCGGAAACGGCTTTGATGGCATGGTTGATTTCACCCATTTGCCCGCGTAATTGATCGTTCATCTGGTTGAGCGCGGAGGCCAGGTCTCCCAGCTCGTCCTCCTGCTCGATTTTCAAATGGGTGGCCAGGTTGCCTTGGGCTATTTCGCCAGCGAACCGGGCCGCCGCCACGATCGGCCTGGTCAACGACCGTGTCTGCCTGGTGGAAACAATCAGGCTGACGATCACCACCGTCGCCAGCCCTGACAAGGTAAAGGTAAGCACTTGATTAAGCTGCAGGCTGGTATTATCGGCAAAAATCCGAACTCCGCCGGTGGCCGCCGAGTTGATATTGTCGAGCAGGGCTTTCACCTGCTGGCCGGCATTGTTCCTTCGGTCATTGAAAGTCAGGAGGGCTGAGTTATTGGTCATGAAGCTGCGCATGGCTTCGCGATACTCATTGGCGGTGGAGCCGATCTTGTTCAGCAAAGCGCGGTCGAATTCAGGACGAGGCTGCTGCTCCAGCAGTTTAAGGGCATCCTTGATATCGTCAAACAGCGCGAGGTTGGTCTCCACGATCTGAACCTGGCCCAAGGCTTGGAATTTGAAATTGGCAAGCCGCAATGAATTGCCGGCATCCAGGATAAATTCCAGCTGGTTCAGGTTTTTGACATGCACTGAAATTTCCGCAACGGGAGCGTTGGTTTTGAGATCCTCCATCAACGCGATCCGCTCCGTGCGCATACAATCCTGGCAAGCCTTGTTGAATTTTTCCGCAGCCTGATCCTGCTGCTGGTGGTAAATCTGAATCAGTTGAACGCAGTTGGAAGTGGAATTGACCAGCATTTCATAATCCGAAATTTCGCGATGCAATTTTTCGGTATTGGCGCGCAGGACTGTTAAATTCCCATTGGTGGCACCCAAGCTCTCAGCCTGCAGCAAGTGGTCTTTGAATTCCTGCATTTTCCGGAGCCCATCAGTCAGGATGGCCCCATCCCTGGACGATGCATAACCCCGCAGGCAAAACATCGACTCCATCATGGCGGTCTTCATTTCATGCCCCACCAAGGCCTCGGGCAAAAAGCTCTTCAGCAGCACATTCGCCTGACCGGATACACCCTGGATTTTGCGGATGGCCAAAGCCCCGAACAAACACAGGAGCAGGATCACGATACCAAAACCGGCCGCCAGCTTAAAACCCACCTTCCGTTTCTTTAGCATTTTCATAAAAATTACAAAACCCCATCCTCCACCCGATTCAAGGCTGCGTGGCGGAAGCATCCTCTTGCACCACCAGCGTTTTGTCAGCCATTATTTTTCCGGCATCCAGGATTACGGTGCAATCCGGGGAAATACCTTTGAGATATTCGGCGCGTTTGCCATCCAAGGTAGGCAGGCAGGGCTGCAAACGGCTCACCATCACCGTTCGCAATCCCCGAACCTCATCCGCCAGCACGCCAGTGGTCATCGTTTCCTGGTGCAGGACAATCACCTTGTTGTGCGCGGTTAAACCCTTTGAGGGAAGCCGGAAAAGGCTCATCAAATCCAGAATCGCCAGAATCCGTCCCCGCAGATTCATAACTCCCTTGATGAAACTTGGGACTCCCGGCAAACGGGCGAAATCTTTCAATGGACACACTTCCTGAACGCTGGCAATTCCCAGGCCAAATTTCTCACCCGCCACCACAAACTCAAGGTAGGCCAGCGTTTCACCCGCTTCGGCTATCGGTGGCCGTTGGGCGATAGCCCGGGCCCGGTTCCTCAGAATCTCAAGTTTCTTTTGCCGCGTCAAACCCTTGCCATTGGCTGGCACGCCCGCCAAACCGGCGGCTGACATCGACAAACTGGGGCCGGAAGCATTCATCGGGGGGATCATTTCGGCGGTTCACCGGGGAGTTCCTGGGCGGGTGGTTTGGTGATCAATTCCAGCAAATGACTGGCTGAGAGGCCATCGGACTCTGGCACGACGGCATCCGGAGCCAGGCGCTTCAAGAGGTTGGCGGCATTATCCAGGTGTTTATCCCGCAGCCGGAACTGGTTTTGCCGGCCCGCGACCTGCGCCAGATTCACGTGGGCCAGGATGTGTTCAGGCTGCAAAAACAGCGTGTGCTTGAAGGCCTTCAGGGCGCGCCCCAATTCCCCCAACTCCAAAAACACCATGCCCTGCACGTAGTAGGCCGGTATATTCAGCCGGTCGATGGCCAGCGCCCGCTCCAGGCAATGGATGGCTGCGGCCAGGTTTTTAACCCCCGCCAGGCTCCGCGCGCGCTGCACGAGACTCTCCACCGTCCCCTCCCCATTGGAGGATTCTACAGAATGGAGGGGGGGCGTTGTTTCGCCAAGTGCCACCGCCCGCCGGGCAGGCAGCGCAGTTGGATTTGCCAGCGCCGGGCCAAGCTGAGGCGAACCGGACAATGGCGATGGTTTCAAATACGAAATACGGTTCGCCGCATCCGCGGGCACCTCAGAACAGGCAGGTTCCCGCCCAGGTGTTAAAAGTGTTAAAGGAGCCGTTTCGATCCAGTGCTGGGGTATCGCAGGTTTGCTTTTCACAGGAGGCGATTTTTGATACAAGACCGCTCCGGGAAAATTCACCGGGGTGAATTTCGTGCGATAAACCTCCAAAATCTCGGTGAGTCCTGGAATAAACCACCCCCCATCACGCAAAGACCGATGGAATTTACCCACCACTTTTTCCTGGCAAGCACCATCGAAATACATCAGGACGTTGCGGCAAAAAATCACATCCATCCCCAGCGTAAGATTATAATTCGACGGGTAATTATCCTCCACCAGGTTCAAATAGTTGAAATGCACCCATTTTTTCAGGTCCGGCAATAGTTCAAAAGCACCCTCCCCATGGGTTCGAAAATATCGTTCTTTGAAGCTATCAGGGGTAACCCTGAAGGACCAAGGCCCGTAAATGCCGGCCTGCGCTTTTTCGATGAACTTGGGATTGATGTCAGTGCCCAGAATGGTGATGTTCCACTCTGGCCAGTCCGGCAGCAATTGGCGAAGCAGGATGGCGATGGAATAGGGTTCCTCCCCAGTGCAACAGCCCGCACACCATATACGCAGGCTGCGATCCTGTTCATAGCGGACCCGGAGCAGGTCGGGCAATACGGTTTCCTCCAAAGCCTTGAAGGTGGCTATCTCCCTGAAAAAGTAAGTTTCCCCGATGGTAAGCTGCCCGGCGAGGACTTTGATTTGCTCATCTCTCAAGGGAGCAGTGATGAGCCACCGAATGCAATTGAGAACATCAGGAAATCCGAACTGTTCAGCCGCACCTGCTATCCCCAGGCTAAGATCATCCCACCGGTTGGGAGGAAAGTGCAGCCCCATGTGCTGGGAAACCCAATCGCTCAGGATTCTCAGGTCGGATTCAGGGATATTCAGGCTGTTCATTTATGCCCAATCTCTCTGATTGGCATACCCGCCATAGGCGGTTCCAGTGTTGCATTGAGCAACACCTCCAAATCGTGAATAAAAACCAAGCCAGCCGAATGGCGCAGCACGGCCACGGTGGATTTGGGCAAAGGATTGCCTGGCAGCTCGCCTGCTTCCGCCCTTGAATCCGGAGGGGGTTTCAAAATATGCGTCCCCTCATCCACCCACAAAGCGGCTGGACCATTCCGTGTTTTCACCTGGATCACCTGGTCGCTCAATTCAAAATCGCGCCCGGGCAGACCCAATAAGTAACGCGTGTTGAAAACCGGGACTATCCAGCCTTGAATATCCGCCACTCCGAGCAAGGCCGGCGCATCGGACGCCGCAGATCTGATCTCAAAAATGCGGTAAACACGGTCAACCTGTTTGATAGGCAAACCATGCAACTGGTGATCCAGCGCAAAGACAACCAGTTCACCTTCCCAATTTTGTATCATCGGCATTCCGCACTAAAAGACCTGAAATTGCCCGTCCTCATGAATCCTTCGGCGATTCGCGCAAATCCCTGCAAGCGAACACCTTGATCCGCTACATAGGATTTTGAGATGTTCATCCCCATTTCAAATCCAGCGAAAATCGATGGCGTAATGGTCTTAATTCCATCCTCACGTTAACGGCCAAAACCAGTGGTGGAAAATTCTATCCGATAAAAGGAAGGTATCAAGTGAAAGTAGTGGCGCGCGGCGTGGCGGATATCGCAGCCCGCAGGATCCATATCCAGCGGCCATCGCGCCAGCTCCCATCAAAGTCCCTGAACACTTTCCGGAGTTGTGATAGAAGTGATTGCACCGCAAACTCTTGCGAAAGACTATTAGAGAGTCACCCAGCTCAAGCCGACGGGAAAAGTGATGAACAACAAGAACCTTGGGCAAAAAGTTTAAACTGAATCGCCCGACCCAGTTTCAGGCCCATTGGCGGGGGACGTTTGTCCCTGTTTTGCGCCTCTGTATTGGATCGAACGAAGATCAACTTCCTATTGCCCGGTCGCTTTGATTCATGCATCCTGCCCTTAATGGAAGTCGTTTCCAACGAACTGAAACGCGAATGGCAGGAATGGAGCCTTTCTTTGGCCCAAGCCTTGGGCATTTCTTTGATCCTGCATTTTTCGTTGTTTGCAGCCATTGAAGTTGGCATCCGGCTCGGGTGGTGGCGGCCGGAGATCCGGCCCGCCTGGCTTAACAAAATGCTGGAGCCGAACACCTTGAAAGCCATGGAAAAGGCAAAAAAGGCGGCGGAACTCCAGCCCAACATGGGTTCCCAAGAGCCCCCCTTGCTGTTTGTGCAAGTGGACCCCGCCCAGGAAGCTCCAGAAGCTCCCAAGGATTCCAAGTTTTATTCCTCCCGCAACTCTGCCGCCGCCAATCCGGAGGCCACGGCTGAAACCAGTTCTCCCAAACTGAATGGCAACCAGGATAAACTGCTGCAAGCCGTCAACACGCCGCGTCCAGTAATTAAGGAACCCGAACCCACCCCGTTGGTCCAACCCCAGCCAAAGGTGGAACCGAAACCCACCCCTCCTCCGGAGCCAGCCCCACCGCCGGAACCTCCTGCCCCCAAGCCGGAACCCGCTGGTGAAACCGCCCCAGTCAAGCCTGAGTCCCCCCCGGAAACGGCGCCCAGCGTGGTCCAAGAAATCCCGAAGGAAGCGCCCAAGCCGCGACCGCGCCCCAAAACCGTGGCCGAGGCCAAAGCCCGGCGGGGCATCATGGCGAGTGAAAAGGCCCGCCAGGACGGTGGCACCAAACGCCGGGCCATGATGGCCGCGTTCGATGCCCGGGCAACTCCTTTCGGCTCCTATGATGAGGCCTTGATCGCCACCATTCAGCAGCATTGGTTCGATTTGCTGGATCAACGCGATTTTACCGGTGGCCAAAGCGGGAAAGTGGTCCTGGAATTCCACATGCTCCAGGATGGGCGGGTCACCAATGTGCGGGTGGCGGAAAACACCGTGGGCGATTTGTTCGCCTTGGTTTGCCAGCGGGCGGTTTTGGATCCAGTTCCCTATGCGCCCTGGCCGGAGGAGATGAAACGGCTGATTGGCAATACCTATCGGTGGGTGCGCTTCACTTTTTATTATAACTAACCCCAAATTGAATCCGGAGACAAATTAACCAATCAGGAACTTAGCTGTTAAGAGGAAATATATGCTGGAATTCTTACAAGCGGGCGGGCCTTTCATGTATGTGCTGGTCGCCACCTCGATCATCGCGCTGGCCCTCATCCTGGAACGTTCCCTGGCTTTGCGCTGGGGGCGCGTCATTCCCCCTACCGTGGAGGAGACCATGATTTCCTGCCGGGATCAGGAGGATGTGGACCGCCTCCGGTTGCTGTGCGAGGAGAGCAATTCGCCCTTGAGCCGGTTGCTGGTCACCGCGGTGGATCACCTGAATTTGCCGCGCTCGGACACGGTGGAAGCGCTCCAAACCCAGGCCCGCCATATTATCGTGCAATTGGAACGGGGCTTGGTCTTCCTCGAAATCATTGTGGGCATCGCGCCGCTCATGGGCCTGGTGGGCACCATTCATGGATTGATCCGCATGTTTGGCGATCTCGGCAAAACCGGTTTGGGCGATAATTCGGTGGTGGCCGCGGGCATAGCCATCGCCCTGAATACTACGCTGACCGGTCTGCTCATCGCCATCCCGTCCCTGGTGGCCTGGAGCTATTACAGCAAAAAAGTGGAGGTCATGGCCATCGAGATGGAGCGCCTGTGTGATGAATTTGTGCGCCACCAATACCGCCGCAAAAAAAGCTCCAAGCCATGAAATTCCTACCCCGCCGCCGCCGTTCCGCGCCCACGATCATCATCATCTCGTTGATCGATATCCTGATCGTGCTGCTGATTTTCATGATGGTCACCACCACCTTCAAACAGCAACCTGCCATGAAGCTGGCCCTGCCGGAATCAACCCAGGCCACGCCCGGGTCGGGCGAAAAAAATCTCGTGATCTCCATCCGCAAAACCGCTCCTTACCTTTACCTGGATAACAAGGAGGTTTCGCCTGAACAATTGCAGGCGGAACTTGGGACGCAGGCCGCTCAAAACCCCAAAATCAGCCTGGCCATCCGGGCCGACAATGAGGCGCCTTTCGGGCAAATCGTGAAAGTGATGGATATTGCCAAAGCCGCCAACATCAAAGCGGTCAACGCCTACACTCGAACCCCCGGCCAAAAGTAATACCGGCCAGTTGAATCCAAGGCTCAGAAATCCGGGACAGCTTTAGGTTCCAGCAAGCAGGCCAGAGTTCCGCCTTGTTCCACTGCGGCTGGATATGGGCTGGCTGTGCCCAGGTAAACCGTTTCGATTTCATCTCCGAGCTGGATGCGGGCGGAATAGGCTGTCAATCGCTCCACCGTGGGAGCCGGTTTGCCACGCAGGTTGGGCATGAGAACCACAAACCAATCGGTGCGCCCGGCCGGCCCCAGCACTCGCAGCCACATCGTCCGTTCGCCGTCCGTTTCAGTCCAGGTTCCGCGCTCGAAGTCATCCGGGATAAAACGGCCAAAACATTGCGCCTCATAATCCGCCCCTTTGAGGGTGCGCCGTGTCCCGGATGGACCGCTCCAGCCCCATTGGCGCTTTTCGGCCTGGAGGGCTTGAAGTCCGAGAAAATGAGCAGTCAGATCGACATCCAATTGGCCGGGGAAATGAAACCGGTTCGATGGGTCCGATTCTTGAATTTCCCGCCCCAGCACGTGCAGGTTCCAGCCCACCGGTTCAGGTGAGGCGATCTCGTCCCGGACCACCAGATAATCCGGCAGCCGGCTGCGGGCGGGATCGTGCTTTACCAGCATAACGAAACGCCGCATTTTCCACGCCTGGGATTCGTCCAGCCGGCGGACCGGGTATTCCCAACCTGGTTTGATGGCGTGGTGCGGTTCCATGGGCACCTCACTGATCCGGGTGGTTTTTTCCTCGGCGAGCAAAAAGTCGGCCACCTCGGCGGTTTTGAAGGCCCGCAGTTCGGCCACCGCCGCCGGGCTTTTTTGATTCATATCGGGCCGGTTGTGCATGGCCACGCTCCAGGGCCGGGGTGAATAGTGGCAGGCGTGGTCGATGGCCAAAGGAGTGCCCAGGCCGCAAAAGTGGAACGATAGTTCATCCCCTTGGAAATGATGGCGCGCTGGCCCAGCCTTGACGGTTGCGAAAGATTCATGACGTTCATCATAGGCACTTCCCCGCAGCATGGCGCCAAAACCAGGGAAGGATCGGCTGCCGAGGTCGAATTCCCGCAGCCAGTGCTGGGGAAAACGCGCCAGGCGCTCGGCAAAAATGGGGTCCACCCCGCGAAAATACTCACCCAGCTGATGCAATTCCTTCGCGAAATTCCCGGGGCTGGTGTCCCCTATGGGGGCCTTTTGCCGGGCGCCATATCGCGGATCCACTGGCGTATGCATCAAAGCCAGGTAAATGGCGTTGTCCTTCAGGCGCGGCCAGCTTTGGAAGCCGTTGGTCACCCCAAATTCCCGTAGACGCTGTATATTCTCTGCCACTTGGAAAAAATAGCCCGCATAACTGATGCTCTCAGTCCAGGCACCACCCGGAAAACTGGATCGCTGCAGATTGTCGTAAGTTTCCTGGACCCCATAATTCAACCAACGCCTGGCGTGGGGATGATCAGGCATGAGCAACCCGATCTTGAGTGGTATGTTATACATGTCCGTATGGAAATTCGGATTTCCGATCTGCCACGGATAAGCCGGGCCGGGCCAATAATTGGGATCCGTGAACACATACGCCAGCACGGCCAGATCCCGGCTTTTGACTTGTTTCAACTCGAATGCCTTTTCCAGCTGGGCACGGACATTGCGCGGAAAAGTGGTGGGATTGAAAAAATGCTGATTGTAATAGCCCGCCAGGTAAACCCCAGCGGCACCGGCTTTGAATTCGGGCGCCCTGGAGGCCCATTCCAACACCCACTCGTGGCGGATTTTATCCAAAGGCATATCGGCATGCGAACGGGTAAGGCGGCCTAGGTCGGTCCGGATTTCCGGAGGACCAATTATCAATGCCCAGCGCCGGCTGCCGCCATCGGCCGGCACCCGAACATAAACCTGGCCCGGATGCTGCGGATGGCCATGCACTTCCAAATTCTGTGACTCGGGAGTAATCCCTTCCGGTGTTTTCCACTCGGAACCACGCACGGTGGCCACGCCCAGTCCTGCCCGGGTCTGCGAATTATAAATAAAGGCGAATGGCCCACCGTTATACCAAATATCACGCCAAACCGGCCCCAAGGTCGCCACCGGATGCTGGGGCGGCTGGAGGGTGGAGTCCTCGGGATCACCGCCCGCCTGATAAGTTCGGGCATTATAAGCATAAGGGTGATATACCCGATCCGCCGCCATGGGCCGTAAGTCCACCTCCAAGGCCGATCCCTTCCCTAATGCGTATTCGTCGGCCAAATCCAGCCAAGGATCGCCAGTTCGAATATCCAGGACCAACTGGTAACGATGGGCTGGGTTGGCAAAGCGAAAAGACCTTTTCAGAATGACCCGGACCAGCCCCCGCTCGATCCAATCATCGGTCACTGCCACCGGGACTGCGTCCATGGGCCATGAAAACCGGGCCAGGGAATTGGTGGTTCCCAAGCGGCCCAACCAGCTGATCGGGTGCCGCCCATCCAAAACCAATTCGTAAACGCCATTGCGCATCCGAATATTCCCACCTCCGGACTCAATGGTGAGCGCCTGCCAGCCAACTGCCGGGCCTGGCTCGTCCCTCAGGGTGAACGGCAAAACCTGGCCTTGGGGAACTGAGGCTCGAAAAAGGATTTGCACTTTGACCAATCCGGTCAGCAGTTCTTCGCCCGGCAACAATTGCGGCTTGGGGAGGGTGATGTAATACTGGGCGGGGATTTCCACCTTGCCGGCACCCGATAATTTAAGATCCCCCACCCTGATCCGGCGCTCGCCAAGCTGCAATAACACCTTCTGGGTCAGCCATTCGTCATTCCAGGTTTGGCCCAATGGCTCGCGAACTTCAAACCGAGCCAATTCCCCGGCCGGAGCGCAAAAGGCCCATCCCAGGAAAAGGCAGCCATAACCGATATTCATCCACCAACCGATTTTCATGCGCCAAATATGCCTCGGAACGGTTGTTTAGACGAGGGAAAACCCAGCTTGAACCGGGTTGGATTTTAGCGGATGATTTATTGGGTTGCTCAAAATAACGGGCAGTCATAGAATCTCCCCTTGCCATGTATCAATTGACGCGGAGTTTGAATTTTTTCGGCTATCTAGCCTTGGGTGGCATTTTGTTTTTTTCCGAAATCCAGAGTGCGGCTCAAAAGGGTGATGTGGAAGGTTTGCGCTACAAAACCGGCTGGGGTTCGGTGGTCAAACTGGGGACGGAGCTTTACGGGACGCTTACCCCGGAGGCAAAAAAATGTGTCCACTCCAAGCCGATCAATGTGGAAACGGACGTGACCCCCACGGTTCGCCTGGAGGAACTTAAAAACGAGGAACTAACCTCGCCCTTGGCCACGATTTTCATCTCGGCTGGCTTCATTGATTTGGTGAACAACGTCGCCCATGCCAAGGCGATCGATAAGATCCAAAAAGGGTATTTTGAAAAGTATATCGCCAGCCTTTCCGGGGAAAATGGCGAAAAAGAGCTGAAAGAATTGCCCGGTTTATCGAATCCCAAATTTTGGACCGAATCGATGATCAACGAACAACTCAGTAACTTCAACCAGATGGTCGGCGTGGTGGTCGGCATCAATCTTTCGCATTATTATCTCGGGCCCTATAAAAAATACGAAAGCAAGCTCACTGAAACGCAGGGTAAATCAATGGCCATCAATGCGCTTCTGACTCAGCAGGAATGGGATCGGGCTTTGCGCTTTGGTGTCATTAATGCCCTCAAGTGCGGATATGGCGTCGATGGCGTTCTGGCGCTGTTTGAATGCATCGACAAAATGCCGAAACGGCCCGCTTGGACGGTTTTTTTCGTGCCCGACTCGGTCAAAGCCAGCGCGGCTAAACGGGAAATGAAAAAGCTGGAGGACCGGTTCATGCGAGGCGAACAATTATAGGGTTAACCCGGGGCTCCAGTTTTCTGTGATCCCCCCTTGGCAATCCCGCTGTTTCAGGCATAATATGCCATCCTTGAGGTCCAACAAGGCAGGTTGAAGACAGGAAAATACTGGAAATTACGAATGGTGACAAGAAACCGAGATCGGCGTGAAGCCAGGCCGGAGGTCCAAATCGATTTTGGCCCCACCGGTGGCCGCATCATGGAACGGGCGGGCAGTCAATCTTCTTACACGGCCCGGCTGGCCGAATCACGTGCGGAAATCCAGGCAGCCCAGAGGCTGCGTTTTGAAGTGTTCAACTTGGAATTAAGGGAGGGCCTGCCGGAGGCCCACTTATCGGGCTTGGATGCGGATGTTTTTGACGGAGTCTGCGATCACTTGCTGGTTGAAGAAAATAGTTCCGGCAAAATTGTGGGCACCTACCGGATGCAAACCGGCCTTCACGCGGCCCTGAACCATGGCTATTACAGCGCCCAGGAATTTGAACTGGCCCCCTTTGAGCCGCAGCGGGCGCGGATTATCGAACTCGGCCGCGCCTGCGTCGCCAGCGACCATCGCAACTTGTCGGTGCTGGGCCTGTTATGGCGTGGGATCTCCGATTACGCCAAAAAACATGGCTGCAGTTACTTGATTGGCTGCAGTTCGCTCACCTCCCAGGATCCCCAAGCTGGCGCCGCCGTCTATGCGGATTTGTGCCATCACTATTTGGCGGATCCCGAATTCCAGACCGTTCCCAAGCCGGATTGGACTTGCCCCGTGGACCGGAAAGCCGCCTCCGCACCCAAAATTCCCAAGTTGCTGCGGGCCTATCTCGCCGTGGGAGCCAAAATCTGCGGGCCGCCGGCGATCGACCGCCAATTCAAAACCATTGATTTCCTGACGCTTTTCGATTTTGAAACGCTGCCTCCGGAAGTGATTCGCCGATATTTCAGTTAAACCATCATTAATCAGCGGAAACATCCAAACCACAAACGGCCGCCGTGGCACTCTTTCCTTCAGCAGCTCGCCAGCCACCCGGCCCCTCCATTGGTTGACCATGCCAGGGCTGAAAACCATTTGTTTGAAGTGCTGGCGGCTCGTTAAAAAATCGGTTCTTTTCTCGGGCATTATTGTCGGTTCGCTGGCGGATTCGGTGTTCCGTGCCGGTTTGCCTTCCAAGCACCCCGCTTATCGCAAACGAGCGGAATGGCTGGCCAAATGGTCCCGTCGAACCTTGAAAGTGCTGGATATCACCGTGCAGGCCGAGGGCCAGCCGCCGACGGCCGGCTTGCTGGCCAGCAACCATATGGGTTACCTCGACATCCTGGTTCTGGCAACCAACGCCTTGATCGTCAACGTCGCCAAGGCGGAAGTCAAACAATGGCCAATTTTTGGGTGGCTGGTCGGCGCTGCAGGCACTTTGTTCCTGCGCCGGGAGCGCCGATCGGATGTGAAATTAATGGCCAGTCAATTCCTGCCGGTTCTCAGCGACGGCTGTGTCATTTCATTTTTCCCGGAAGCCACCAGCTCCAATGGCCGCCAAATACTGCCTTTCCATTCAGGCCTGTTCGCGGTTCTGGAAAACACCTCCTGGCCCGCCACTGGCGCCTGGATTCAATACCAAATGGACGAAGGCTCCGTGGAGGATGATGTCTGCTATTGGGGCGACATGACGTTTTTCCCGCATTTCCTCAAATTAATGACCCGGACCAACATCCGTGCAAAAATTATCTATACCGCTCCGGTTAAGGGATTAGGCCGCAAAGAAACCGCCAGTCAGCTGCACGACCGAATCATCGCTCTGGCCGCCCAGAGAGGCGTCATCCTGGAACAAGGCCGCCGCCCCAGCCAGTAGATTAGCGTTCAGCAGTGCTGGCGGACCGGAATGGCGGGTCCATGGGTCCGCGAGTCACTCCCAGGTAATTGATCAGCTTAAGCTCGCGCCACAGTTGGGAACCGCTGATCTCGCCGCGGAGCAATTGCCGATAGCGAGCCAGGGTGTCTGCCACCTGGGCGGGGGTTTCATCGAGGAATTCCACCCGCAGTGAACGGGCTCCCAACGCCATCAAACGTTGCACATGCTCCGCGCCGCTTTGGGCGCGTCCGTTGAAAACCGTGTTGCGGCAGCCGGCATCGGCTTTGACGGGATGCTCCACTCCGACCCGGTCCCGCAAACGGACCGCATGTTTTTCGCAAGGGCGGCCGCAGTTGGTATGATCAGTGCCTTGGGATAAAAAGCTGCAAAATACGCAATGCTCCATATGAAACATGGGCATATATTGGTGAATGGTTATTTCAAACCATGCCGGCGGCGCCGCGCCTAGGAGCGAGGCCAGCTGATCGGCATTGAGATCATAGGCGGCCGTGACGCGCTCCAGCCCAAACTTTTCCACGAAATACCTGGCGCTAATGGGATTGGCCACGTTCAAGGAAAAATCCCCCACTTTACGGTCCGCCCGAAAAAACTGAAGGTGATCGTAATTCCGCACCAGGTAGCCGTCCGCGCCGCTGGCGCGGACCTGCTGCAGCATCCACTCCTCGTCCGGCTTGGCGATGCGAGGCGGCACCGCCCAAATTTCCGGGGGTTTCCGCTCGCAGTTGCCAAAGTCCCGGACTTCGCGCACCGCATCGCGATAATGTTTCAGGTTTTCCAATTCACAATAGATCCGGCTGGCGCCGCACTTCAAAGCGGCGGTCAATTGGGCCCTGCTGCGCACCAATACCACCAACTCCACTTCACCAGAGCATGGTTGGCCAACGGCCGGTGAAGTTTCCCCGCCGCCGGAGAGTTCTGGCCCAACCGGACGATCTTCCGGTTGGGAAAGGCAGGCCCATCCGGGGGGCTGGGCCCAGAGGCTTTCAAATTGTTGGACCATTTCCCGCCGCATCTGGTTCAACTCACTGACCGGGATTATGACATCCCCATGCAACCGATTATCCAACCGCCCAAGACGGAATGGCGTTCCCCCCAACCGGCCCAACTGCTCAGCCAGGCGATCCTGCGTTAATGGCTGCTTGCGGGCCTCGGCCAGCATTGGGGAAGAATGAACCTTCAATTCCCGTCCCCGTTCGTCACGCGCAGTCAACACCAGGGGCATTCCTGCGGCCCCTTCCACCAACAAGTCCAGTGGCCGTCGATAACCGGGGGTGCCGGTCGTGTAGGTCTGGCGCAAGCGGCGATCCAACTCGGGATCGTTGGTTTTCCACAGTTTGTCACCGGTGTGAACGCGCTCGAAATCCAGATCCCCCCAGCCAAAGGACAACCAGGAATAACCGCCAAGGGCTTCGACCGCATAAACCCGGCCACCTTGCTCTGGGAGATCGGGTTGCCCGGCATCGAACACCACCCCATCACCGGGCTTCAAAGGCGCCTTCAGCACCACCGCTGCCTTGCCTTGTTGAACCTGCACCACCTCGCCCAGGAACACTCCGCGTTTCTTGCCGAAACGGGCGTGAACCAATTCCTGGTTGTTCACCCCTCGCAGCCAGCCGGTGTATAAGCCCCGGGAGAAGGCCATTTCCAATTCGTAGCGCGACCGGGTGGCGATTTGACGGGCCAAACCGCCGGGATCCGGCTTCGCTTTCCCCGGCCCGGTTTCATCGCCTGGCTGGCCAGTGGCTGGATTCCGGCCCCAAAGGCGATCCAATGCTTCACGGTATATCCGGGTGATGCTGGCGACATACTCGGGCCGCTTTAGCCGGCCTTCAATTTTCAGCGTCGAAACCCCCGCCAGGCCCAATTCAGGCAAAGCGTCCAAGCCGGCGAGATCCCGCGGGCTTAACAAGTAACGCTTGTCCCCCAGCGGCACAACCTGGCCATCGCTGAGCAATTCGCAGGGCAGCCGGCAGGCTTGGGCGCAAACGCCCCGGTTGGCTGAACGCCCCCCCAGGGACTCGCTGGTAAGGCATTGCCCCGAATAAGCCACACACAAGGCGCCGTGCACAAAAACCTCCAACGGGGTTTGGAGCGTGAATGCCTCCCCCCCCGATTCAGTTTGGCGGATTTGTTCAAGCTGCTGGGTCCGCATGCGGCTGATTTCCGGGATGGAACATTCCCGGGCCAAAGCCACCATGGAACAGCCCAAACCTCTCGCGAACTCCAATCCGGCGGCGCTGGAAATGGTCATCTGGGTGGAGGCATGGATGGGAAAATCGGGGGATAACCGCCGGATCAACCGGCAGATGCCCACATCCTGCACAATAGCAGCATCGACTCCGCTGCGGATGATGGTCCGCAAATCCCGCTCGGCCTCGGCCAGCTCGTCCGTGAACACCAGAATATTGAAGGTGACGTAGCCTTTTACTCCCCGGCGATGCAGAAAACTCATTAATTCGGGCAGGTCGGCGAGCGTGAAATTGTGAGCCCGCATCCGGGCGTTGAATTTTTCGACGCCAAAATAAATGGCGTCGGCGCCGTTTTCGACTGCGGCCCGGGCGCAATCCCAGTCACCGGCGGGCGCCAGCAATTCAGGACATGGTCCCAAGTTTGGCAGGGAATTGCCGGAGGATGGCTCTGGGGGAGGAGGGCGCATGGAAAAAAACCTGCGTATTTTGCAGGGGTGTTTACTTGGCAAATTCGATGAATCGGGTTTCGCGGATCACGGTCACCCGGATCTGGCCTGGGTATTGGAGTTCATCTTCAATCTTGCGCACCAAGTTCCGGGCCAAAGTGTAGGATTGCTGGTCGCTGACCTGTTCCGGATGGACCAGCACCCGCAACTCGCGCCCGGCCTGAACGGCATAACATTTCTCCACGCCCGCGAATGTCCGGGCGATTTTTTCCAGATTTTCCAGGCGCTTCAAATAGGTCGTCATGGTCTCGGAACGAGCCCCCGGCCGGGACGCGCTGATGGCATCCGCGGCGCTGACCAAAACGCTGATGGGATGCGCATGATGAGCGTCCCCATGATGGGCCGCCACCGCGCCGCAAACCGCTTCGGATTCGCCGTGGCGCTGCAAGAATTCCGCCCCGATCAAAGCGTGGCTGCCTTCCACCTCATGGTTGAGCGCTTTGCCGATATCATGCAGCAGGCCAGCCCGTTTGGCCGCGGCGATGTCCATCCCGAGCTCGGCGGCCAGAATGCCGGCCAGATGGGCGACTTCGATGGAATGGTTCAGGATATTTTGGGCATAGCTATAGCGGAAACGCAGGCGCCCCAGCATTTTCACGATTTCCATCGGCATGGGCGGCAGACCCGCCTTGAAAACCGCCTCTTCGCCAGCCCGCAAGATCGCGTCTTCGATTTCCTGGCTGACTTTGGCCACTATTTCTTCGATGCGTGTGGGATGGATGCGGCCATCGCTCAACAACCTCAACATGGACTCATGCGCAATCTCCCGGCGCACCGGATCGAAAGAGGACAGGACGACCGCATTGGGGGTGTCATCGATGAGCACCGTGACCCCGGTGGCCGCTTCAAAGGAACGGATGTTGCGGCCCTCGCGGCCGATGATGCGCCCTTTGATCTCCTCACTGGGCAAGGTGATGGCCGAGGTGCTGGTTTCTGAAGCGTGATCCCCGGCATACCGCTGGATGGCCAGGCCGATGATCCGCCGGGCCTCTTCCTCCGCCTTGGCCTTGGTGTCCTCCATGATGTGCCGGTTCAAATCGGCGGCATCCTGCCGGACTTCCTGCTCCAATTCCTTGAGCAGCAGTTCGCGGGCGGCTTCCTGGTTCAAATGCGCCAGTTGGGCCAGTTGTTCACGCCAATGCTGGATCTGCCCGTCGATTTCTTTGCGCGAACTGGAGAGGGCGTCTTCTTTTTCCTGCTGGCTGTGCTGGCGCTCCTGGCAGAGCTTTTCCTGCTGCATCAAGCCCTCCAACTGGCGGTTGAAAAGGCCCTCACGATGCTCCAGCCGATGCTCCAAATCTTTGATTTCCTGCAACCGCTTGCCGACCATCTGCTCGGCCTCCTTTTTCACGGCCAGGGCATTTTCCTCAGCGGCAAGGCGGGCCTCGCGGGCCAGCGAATCAGCCTCGCGGCGGGCATTCTCCAGGATTGATTTTTCCTCCAACGCCAATGCGTTGCGCATCTGGCGGAATTTCCAGGCCCATAGTCCGTAGCCCGAAACCAGCCCCAAGGCCAGAACGACAAATCCTTCCGTATAACTAGTTGCGATTATGGTCATTCAAGAACCGTCGCACGGCCGGCAACCAGCCAGCCAGCCGGCATCAGGATGCAATCCAGCAGTTCATCGTGGGGTTCTACGGGCACCTGGTCAACCAGCTGCTGATCAAAGCACACTCCGCATTTAAAACCCTCCACAGCGCTTAGAATCCGGTCATAGTAGCCTTTGCCCCGCCCCAAACGCCGCCCGCACCGGTCAAAAGCTACACCAGGCACCAGGATCAAGTCCAGCCGCTTTAAGTCCATCCCCGGACATTTCGGGGAAGGCTCCCGAATCCCCATTTTTCCCGGCCGCAAATCCCTTTCCAAATCCCTGATCAAGGCCGCCTCATAAGCGTCACTGCCCGGCAGATAGCGGGGCAGGCAAAGGGTTTTCCCTTCTTGCAATACCCGCTCCAACACCGGCCACAAGTTCAGTTCCCCCGCCATGGCCGCGTAAGCCAGGATATGCTGGCTGCGCTCAAAGACCGATTGCCGAAGAAGCCGGGCGCAGGCTTGTTGGGATTCCAGTTCCTTGGAAACACCGTCCAATTGGCTCAGCCGGATTTTCATCTCCTGCCGCATTTCCATTTTGGCCCCTTGATTTGCCATGCATTGGTTCGCTTATTCAGGGCTCTTTGCACTGGGATTCGGCCATCAAGGCCCGCCACTTGGCCAGGCGCTCCTGGATCTTTTTTTCGGTCCCCTGGTCCGAGGGCCGATAATACACCCGGGCTTGGCTCAGATAATTTTGGGCCACAAAATGGCCGGGGAAATCGTGGGCATACTGGTAGTTTTTCCCATGGCCCAGGCGTTCCGCTCCCGCGTAATGGGCATCCTTCAGATGCTCAGGCACCGGCAGGGTGCGCCCCGCCCGCACATCCTCCAACGCGGCATCGATGGCGGTGATGGAACTGTTGCTCTTATAGGCCGTGGCAATATAGATGACCGCCTCCGCCAGGGGGATGCGGGCCTCAGGCCAGCCAACAAATTCCGCCGCCTCGCTGGCGGCCGTGGCCAGCACTAGCGCCATGGGATCGGCCAGCCCCACATCTTCCGCTGCGCATATCACCAACCGGCGGGCGATGAAGCGCGGATCCTCACCCGCATGAATCATCTTGGCCAGCCAATACAACGCTGCATCCGGATCGCTCCCGCGCATGGATTTGATGAAGGCTGATATGGTGTCGTAATGGGCATCGCCGTCGCCATCGTAAACCACCGCCTTGCGCTGGATGCTTTCCTCGGCCACCGCCACGGATATGTGGATCTTCCCGGCGGCATCCGGCGCGGTGGTCAAAGCAGCGATTTCCAAAGAATTGAGGGCCTTGCGGGCGTCCCCATCGGACATCCTGGCCAAATGCTCCAAAGCGGCGGGATCGGCCTGGATCGGCAGATAACCCAGCCCCCGTTCCGAATCGCGCAAGGCACGCTGCAGCAAATCCAGCAATTCGGTTTCGGAAAGCGGCTGTAATTCAAAGATCTGGGAACGGGATACCAAGGGTGAATTGACGAAAAAAAACGGATTGTGCGTGGTGGCCCCGATCAATCGGATCGTCCCACTTTCCACATCGGGCAATAGTACATCCTGCTGGGATTTGTTGAAGCGGTGAATTTCATCCACGAACAAGATGGTTGGCTGGCCCGCGTTGGCCAGGCGGTTGGCGGCGGTGGCGAGCACGCGCCGCATATCCGCCACATTGGATTCCACCCCGCTCAACCGCTCGAATTTACTGCGGGTTTGCCGGGCTATAATCTGCGCCAGAGAGGTCTTGCCCGTTCCCGGCGGGCCATAAAAAATCAGTGATTGGATGCGATCCGCCTCGATGGCCCGGCGCAACAATTTCCCCGGCGCCAGAATATGCGTCTGCCCCGCCAGCTCATCCAAACTGAGCGGTCGCATCCGGGCCGCGAGTGGGGCACTCGTCCGAACGCTGGAGCCGGGCTGGGCATCCTCCGCCGACGCAGCCCCCTCGAATAAATCACCTCGCATCATCACTGTAAAGTATCACCGGCGGCGATTACGCCAACGAGAAATAAAAAAACCCCACCGTAATGCCGTGTCTAACAGTTCCTTTGAACTATCGAAGAAACAAGTGGTGCCGACTGGATGGCTTTTGGGATCCTGATCGAATCAGGCTTGCCAGCCGCCACCTTAGTTAAGGCGCCTTTTTTATTTGTTTACGGTTCAAGGACTTAGTTTCCGAACACGAACATGGCAGGGTTTAAATCTTTCCATATCCACACTTCTCAAAGAACCAGCGGCTCGCTTCCGCCTCAAATTTCCATCTGGAATTACCATCGGCCAAAGGGCCGTCAAACTCAAGCAAAAAGCGCCATTCTTTGGAAAAAATAATTCAAACTTAGACTGGCCATCTGCGGGGAGCGGAGATTATGCTTGCGGGTTTAATAGGGGCGGAAAAAAAGACCCCTGTGCCAGCATCCTGGGGGAATGGCATCACCCGGCAATCCATGGCCGTGGCTTGCACCCTTTCGGCCGGCGCGGGAGGGCCGCTCTCGAAGAGAATTTAAATGATGAAAAACCTGATTCGCTCAAGCAGCCAGATCCGCCGGGATTTCCTCGATTTTTTCCAGTCGAAACAACACGCCCTGGTGTCTTCGTCCAGCCTTTTGCCGGATTCGCCCAACCTCCTGTTCACCAACGCCGGCATGAACCAATTCGTGCCGATCTTCATCGGCGACCGGAAGTGCCCCTACCAGCCTCCCCGTGCGGCTGACACCCAAAAATGCATCCGCGCCGGCGGCAAGCACAACGACTTGGAGGATGTGGGACTGGATACTTACCATCACACGTTCTTCGAGATGCTCGGCAATTGGAGCTTCGGCGATTATTTCAAAAAAGAAGCCATCGATTGGGCTTGGGAACTGGTCACCGGCGTATGGCAATTTCCCACTCAGCGCCTCTATGCCACAGTTTATAATCCTGATGCCGCCCAGGGAGATCCCAGCGAATTTGACCAGGAGGCTTATGATTGCTGGGCGGAAAAATTCAGCCGCCTTGGCCTGGATCCCAAAATTCACATCCGCAACGGCAATAAAAAAGACAACTTCTGGATGATGGGTGAAACGGGGCCGTGCGGGCCGTGCTCCGAGCTGCACATGGACCTCACTCCCGATGGCAGCACCCGGGGCGCCTTGGTCAACCAAGGCTCGCCCCAATGCATCGAGATCTGGAACCTGGTCTTCATGCAATTCAACGCCAACCCAGACGGCACCTTTGGCCCTTTGCCGGCCCGGAACGTGGACACCGGCATGGGCTTCGAGCGCGTGGCCAGCATTCTCCAATGCACCAAGAATTTCACCGATTTTTACAGCGTCATCTCCAATTACGAAACCGATGTTTTCCGCCCCATATTCGACCGTTTGGAACAACTCAGCGGCCGGCGCTACCATTCCTCCCTGCCGCGCCCGGGAAGCACCAGCTTCACCGAAACTGAAAAGGTGGACATTGCTTTCCGCGTGATCTCCGATCACATCCGCACCTTGAGTTTCGCCATCGCCGATGGCATCCTGCCCGGCAACACTGATCGCAATTATGTGCTCCGGCGAATCCTGCGGCGGGCCGTCCGCTACGGCCGCACGCTCGGTTTCCATGAACCGTTCTTTTACAAGCTGGTGGAGGTATTGGCGGAAACCATGGGCCCGGTGTTCCCCGAAATCCGTTCCCGCCAGGAGCTCGTCAAGACCACCATCCGCACCGAGGAGGAATCCTTCAACCGCACGCTGGACCGCGGCATCGAACTGTTCCGCGAAGAGGTCAATAGCCTGGGCACCCAAAAACAGCTTTCGGGCGATTTCGCCTTCAAGCTGTATGACACCTACGGCTTCCCTCTGGATTTGACCCAGCTGATGGCGCGGGAGGCGGGCATGGTCGTGGACCAAAACGGCTTTGACCGTTTGATGGATGAGCAAAAAGACCGCGCCAAGGCCGCCCAGAAAAAGACCATTGTTACAGTGACTTCGGCCGCCACCGAAATCCCCACGCGTTTCCTCGGTTTCGAATCGTTGCAGATCTCCGCCAAGGTGCTTGCTGTGTCGGACCAGAAAGGCAAGGAGGCGGTGATCGTCGATGCTTCCCCCTGCTACGCGGAAATGGGCGGCCAGGTGGGCGATACCGGCCTGCTGGCCAGCCGCAGTGATCAGGGCGAAAAACTTTGGCGCATTCTGAACACCCAGAAGGCAGGCGATGTCTTCCTGCATCTGGTCCAAGGGGAGGATTTGCCGGCCATCGGCGCCGAGGTTGAGATCCGCGTGGATGAAGCGCGGCGCAAGGCCATCCAGCGCCATCACACAGCCACCCATTTGCTGCATTGGGCATTGCACGAGGCCGTCAGCCAGGAGGCCACCCAAAAAGGCTCCTTTGTCAGCCCTGATAAATTCACCTTTGACTTTAACGGCGCGCCGCTGACGCCCGCCCAGGTGGCGGAGGTGGAGCGCCTGGTCAACGAACGTATTCTGGACAACGCCCCGGTGGCTGGCTGCGATCTGCCCTATGATGAAGTCAAGGGCCACCCCGGAATCATGCAGATCTTCGGCGAAAAATACGGCGAAGTGGTGCGGGTGGTGCAAATCGGCGGCCAGCCGGGCCAGCTCAACGGCTATTCCATGGAATTATGCGGCGGCACTCATGCTCGCGCCACCGGGGAAATCGGCTTGTTCCGCATTGTGGGGGAAAACGCCATCGCTGCGGGTGTGCGCCGCATTGAGGCCATCGCCGGCTTGGGAGCTTACCAAAAGAGCCGCCAGGAAACCGAGGTCATCCTTTCCCTGGCCGGCAAGGTCAATTCGCCCGTGGCCGACCTGGAGAAAAAAGTGGAGGCCTTGCTCGCCCACCAGAAGGAATTGGAAAAACAGATCAAAGCCATGCGCCAGCGGGAAGCTTGCGAAACGGCCCGGGGCCTGGCCGGCCAGGCCGAAACCATTGGCGCCACACCGGCCATTCTCCGCAACCTGGGCGAAGTGGATGGCGATTTCCTGCAAATGGTGCTCGATGTATTGAAAGCCGAGTTCAAAGGCGTGGCAGTGCTGTTTGGCGCCAGCGGTGGCAACGTGGCCCTGGTGGCGGCCGTAGCCCCGGAATGGGTCAAACAATTCCAGGCCGGCAAAATCATCCAAAACCTGGCGCCCATCGTGGGCGGCAAAGGCGGTGGCAAACCGGATTTCGCCCGCGGCGGCGGCAAGGACGCAGCCAAAATCACCGAAGCTTTGGCCAAAGCCCGGGCATTGCTGGCCTAGACCGGCTTTTTCGCCGCCAGCCAGGCAATGGCCTGGCCTGATCTGCTCACTGCCGGAACTCTTCCGGCAGGGGCAGGCGGCTGAGCAGAACGTAGAGGAAACCGGAGGCGATGGCTTTATCCCCTTTGAGCCACCAGCCCGACCGCAAGTCCACCAAGTCGTTCTGCGCCTCGGCATCGCTGGCCGGCCCCACCACTTCGGAACTTGGAATCACCTCCGCCGCTTCACCAGACAAGCAGCCCAGCATCCGGATGATGGGGCCCACCTGCGCCCGGCTGGCAAGTTCTTGCCCGCTGCCGCCGGTCCCGGACGGCCGCTCCGTTTCCCGGCGTTGGCGGAAAGCCGCCAAAGCTTCCCAGACATCCTGCCCATCTTCCAAGGGAATGGGATGGATTTGCACCATGAGCAACTGATCGTCATCCAGCAATGAGCTGAGATAGGATCGGAATAGGATGGCGCCCGTTTCCGCTCGAAACAATCCGGCCGAGTTTGGGCCAGTCACGAGCAGGCTTTGGCATCTTGATTGAATCCGGAGATCCAAGGCGCGCTTGTTTTCCTCAATCTGGCGGCGTCGGGCCTGCCCTTCCCGAGTGTCTGCGTTGAGGCGGCTCAACTCTTCTTCACATTTGCCTGAAGCATCCCGCAGTTCTTTTATTTCGCCATCCCAACTGTGGCACTCGTAGCCGGATAATGCTTCAATGCACTTCCGGTAAGGGCTCAGCACCGTTATCAGATCCTGTTCTGAATCCACATAATTGCACAAATCCTCAAACCATAAAAGGCAGCGGTCCCGCTGGCTGGATCTCGGCCGCAGCAAGCACTCCAGCCAGGCAATTTCCAGGATCAGGTTGCGGAGGCTTTGCTTGAATGCTGCTTCGTCGGGCACGGCGGATTCCTGGATTTCATCGATGTAATCAAGGATGTCGAGCTGGGATGCATAATCCTGCAAAAACGGGCCGGTTTTGGCATCCCAATTCAGCGGGGCCTTTTTGGAACCTGCCTGGACTTTGCCGGGAACCAGGTTTTGCACAAAGCCGGGCGCGGTGGACTGCGTGGTTGTCCAAATCCGGTCCAGCGCCAACAGTTTATTCCGCAGCTGGCTGGCTTGGTCCCGGGCGGCAAAATAGTGGCGCTGGCCCGTGTCCAAAGCAAATAGATTGAGCGGAGTGGAAGGCTGGATCGCGTCCAGCTGGCGGTCCATTCTCTGCAAGGCTTTCCTGGCCTGGGCCAGCAGGCGGGCAACCTCCATGGCCTGGATTTCCAGGCAGGGGATCGATATTCGTTCAGCTTCAGGGATGCTCCGCGTGAGAGTGGCCAGTTCGCCCTGGCCCAAGCTGATATCAATCAGCGTGACCCGCCGGGGTTCCAAAGCCGCCAGGCGCCGGGCCACGGGCTGCACCAGCTGGCGCTCGAGAATCCGCTTCAAAGCGCGGGCTCCCAAGGCGGGCTGGAATCCCTGGTCCACCAGCCATTGGCGGGCCTCCGGCTGCACGCTGACCAGACAACGCCGCCGGGCGAGTCCGGACCGGCTCAACACGTTCCACAATACCCGGCTGGCAATGGAATTAAGATGCTCGCGAGTCAAGGCGTGGAACGGGATGATCCGGTCCAGGCGGTTGAAAAACTCCGGGCGGAAATATTTTTCAGCCGCTTCGCGGTAAACCTGGTCCTGCAGGATTCCACTGGCATTAAAGCCGAGGCTGGATCGCGCCTCCCGGGTGCCCAGGTTGGACGTCAGGATGATCACGCACTGGGCAAAACTGGCCGTGCGCCCCAGGGCATCGGTCAGCCGTCCCTCTCCCAATACGCCTAATAGCAAATCGAAAACCTCCGAGTGCGCCTTTTCGATTTCATCCAGCAATACGACGGCAAATGGCTGCCGGCGGATGGCGCTCGTCAGCAATCCTTCGGGCTGATGGAAACTGCCCACCAACCGCGCCGCCGAACCCGGCTCCCCATACTCGTTCATGTCGAACCGCACCAGGCGGGCAGGATCATTGAACAGGAACCGCGCGGCGGCTTTGGCGCACTCCGTTTTGCCCACCCCCGTGGGCCCCAGGAAAAGCAGCGACGCCAAAGGACGGGAGGGATCGTTCAAGCGCGCCCGGGCAATGGCCAGCACCTCGGCCAGCGCTTCCAGCGCCGCCGCCTGGCCCTTGACTTGGAAGCCCAGTCTCCGCATGACATCCGCTTTGGATAAAACTTCCCGCTGATCCAGGAAACAGCCGGCCAGGCCGCTTTTTTGCTGGAATTCATCCAGCACCTCCCGCCGGGTGATATCATTCCGGGCAAACTTGACGGCCAGCTGGCGCAAAAACACAGCGGCTTTGCCCGGAAACGCCAGCTCGCTGGCATAACGTGCCTGAAGATCCAGGACCGCGGGAATCACTTCGAGCGAGAATCGGCATTGATGTTGGTTTTCCAGCTGGCGTTGGATGGCGATGGCGATCTTGCGAGTTTCAACGGGGGTAGTTTCCCTCACCGGCAAAATGTGAAATAGATCGGCAAAGCTGCGGTCGCGTTCCTGCAAAACCCGGAACGCCGCCGGGGTAATTTCAGCCAGCATGCGGAACGTTCTTTTTTCCAGGAAATTTTTCAGCAGGTGGGCCACGCTCAGGTTGGACTGCGCGGAGATGCCCGCCAGGAACAAACCCAGCAGATCGTCAAAATAGAGAATGTGCGACCGCTGCGCCGCATGGGAGAGGATGGCCAGCATCCGGTTTTCCCATTGGCCCACACAGGACATGCCCGAAACCAGGCGCGCCGGCGAAAGCAACCACACCTGGCCGGTGGCCTCGTGCCGGGGTTTGCGGAGGTGGCCCTTGCGATGGATATACTCATGGATCAAGGTGGTTTTCCCGCATTTGGGCGGCCCCACCAGCAACACCGGCCGGCGATCTGGCGCGGTCAGCAGGCGGCTCAATTCCTCCACTTCCACCTCGCGCAATATCGCCCGCTCCAACTCGTCCGGATACAGCCCGTCCAAGCAACGCCCGGCTTTCTCGAGTTCCTCGCGCCCGGTAAGGATCGGTTCCTCGGCGAGGATGGCAAAAAGATCGGGGGACGGATCCGGCAGCCGGGTGGTCATGGGCACGTCCAGTTCCATCACATCCACCCGGGCCGGGCCACTCAACGAATATTCGCGGATCTGCACCGCGAATTCGGAATCTAGTTTCTCCAATGCCCGAAACTGGTGCGTCAGCACTTCCACCGCCCGATCCTCCAGCTTTTGACCGCGGTGCAATTCAAAGGCGATCTCCGCCAGGCTGGGTGTGAAAGCCACGGTGCGCTCAAAGCAATCCAGCAGGACGAATAAAAAACGCCCGCGCTGGGTGCTGTTTTTCAGCCGGAGCGTGAGGTCCAGAACCTGCTCCTTGAAAGGTGGATGGTAGGACCATTCCACCAGCTTATCCTGCCGGCCCTGTCGGCCAAACTGGTTCAATTCCTTTTGGATTTCCGACTTCAGGCGGGTCAGCGTCCCCTTCAACTGCCCCCCTCGCCGACAAGGTTCGGCAAAGAAAAGCGGACGCGCAAAAAAGTGCCTCTCGCCGGCCTCCTGCCGACGCTCCTCAACGTAAATGGGTATATTCAGTTTCACCGCCTGCTTGTCATCCGCCCTTGCATCGCCAACCGCATCCTGCGGGTGGCCGCTGCTGCCTGGTTTTCATGCCGCATGAGTTCCAGATTTAAGCACCGCCCCGCCGGGAACAAAAGCACAAATCCATGCCGCTGAAGGCCCCAGCCCACTTTGCCGCAGCGGCACCGGCCACCCAGGCGCCGGTGCATATTTGCATGTTTAATTGACAATTGAAGGACCACTAATATATTTGGGCAAAAACAAGTCAAACCTATGGAATACGCGGACACATCAGGTGTGGGCATAACCACCGTTTTGCATGAGGAGCGGGTCTTCCCGCCATCCAAATCCTTTTCGGCACAGGCGCATATCAAGTCGCAGGCGGAATATAAAAAACTCTACCTGGAATCGATCCAGGATCCGGAAAAATTCTGGGCCCGTGAGGCCAAGCGGGAATTGGCCTGGTTCAAGCCGTGGAAAAAGGTTCTGACTTGGAAGGAACCTTTCGCCAAATGGTTTGAAGGTGGCAAGCTGAATGTCTGCTACAACTGCCTGGATGTCCACTTGGGCACGCCAACCGCCAACCAGGCGGCCCTGATTTGGGAGGGTGAGCCGGATTCGGCCAGCAAACCCGGCGAAGAACGGGTATTGACTTACCGGCAACTGCATCGCGATGTCTGCCGCTTTGCCAATGTGCTCAAGCGCAATGGAGTGGCCAAAGGAGACCGCGTGATGATTTATCTGCCGCTCGTTCCAGAGGCGGTAGTAGCCATGCTTGCCTGCGCCCGGATTGGCGCCATTCACTCGGTGATTTTCGGCGGTTTCAGCGCCCACTCCGTGGCCGACCGCATCCGCGATTGCGAAGCCAAAGTGGTGGTCACGGCTGATGGAGGCTATCGGCGGGGCACCACGATCCAGCTCAAGAAAAGTGTCGATGAGGCGCTGCGCCTGCAGGACGAAAAAGGCCACTTGGTGGCCAAGTCAGTCAAAAAAGTGATCGTTCTGCGCCGGGCGTTCAACGATATCCACATCGAAGAAGGCCGCGATGTCTGGTGGCACCGCGAACTGGAATACGTGACCCCTGATTGCCCGGCGGAACCCATGGACAGTGAGGCTCCTCTGTTTATTCTTTATACCAGCGGATCGACCGGCAAACCCAAGGGGATTTTCCATACCTCGGCCGGGTATTTGCTGGGCGCCAAACTTTCCAGCCGGCTGGTATTTGATCTGCGTCCCACGGATGTTTTCTGGTGCACTGCCGATGTGGGCTGGATCACCGGGCACAGCTACCTTACTTACGGCCCGCTGGCGAATGGTGTTTCCACTGTGATGTATGAAGGGGCCCCGAATTTCCCCGCTCCGGATCGTTTTTGGAAGATTGTCGCCAAATACAATGTCTCGATTTTGTATACTGCCCCCACCGCCATCCGCGCCTTCATGAAGTGGGGCAATGAATGGCCTGCCAAACACGACTTGAGTTCCCTGCGGCTGCTGGGCACCGTCGGTGAACCCATCAATCCGGAAGCCTGGATGTGGTATCATGAATTCATCGGCGGCAAACGGTGCCCCATTGTCGATACTTGGTGGCAGACCGAAACCGGCTGCATTATGATCACGCCCCTGCCCGGCGCCATCCCCACCAAACCAGGCACGGCCACCCTGCCATTTTTTGGTGTGGATCCCGACGTGGTGGATGAGCAAGGCAAAACCGTCCCCTTGGGCGGCGGCGGTAAATTGGTTTTGAAAAAGCCCTGGCCGAGCATGTTGCGTGGTTTGTGGGGCGATCCCAAACGGTATAAAGAAGTTTATTGGAAGGAAGTCAAGGGCTGCTACTTCACCGGCGATGGCTGCCGCCGGGACAAAGATGGATATTACTGGATCGTAGGCCGCATCGACGACGTTTTGAACGTGGCGGGGCATCGCATCGGCACCGCCGAAGTGGAAAGCGCTTTGGTCAGCAACCACAAGGTGGCGGAAGCCGCCGTGGTGGGCCGCCCCGATGCCCTCAAAGGCCAGGCCTTGGTCGCCTTCGTGGTTTTGAAAAGCGATGTCAAAGCCCAGCAGGATCTGCGGGAGGAGTTGCGCGAACAAGTCACCCGGGAAATTGGCGCCATCGCCAAACCGGATGATATCCGCTTCGCGGAAGCCCTGCCCAAGACCCGCTCCGGGAAAATCATGCGGCGCCTGCTGAAGCAAATTGCCTCGGGCAATGAAATCAAGGGCGACACCACCACCTTGGAGGACTTCAGCGTGCTGACCCGCCTGAGCCAGTCTGAGGAATAAAAACCCAAGCCTGAATTCGGGGGAGCCTGGCTCCCCAATAACGCAATAACGAAAAAGGGTGCGGCAAACGCACCCTTTGCATTTGGCTATAAATAATCCCGGCTTAATCGAAAGCGTGGCCGGCGCAGCAAAGGACGTTTTTGACCTTGTGCCGGACGAGTTCCTTGACGCGGGTGCGGGCCGGTGCGAGGTATTTGCGCGGATCGAAATCCTTGGGGGATTCGGCGAACACCTTGCGGATGCCGGCGGTAAGAGCCAAGCGCAGATCCGTATCGATATTGATTTTGGTGCAACCGACCCGGCGCGCGATTTCCAAATCAGCTTCCGGCACCCCAGCGGTGTCTTCACCCATTTTGCCGCCGTATTTATTGATCTCAGCCACCAGATCCTTGGGCACGCTGGAAGCACCGTGCAGCACCAGCGGATAATCGCCCAGTCCGGCGTCCATCATCGCTTTCTTGATGGCTTTCAAACGTTCCAAGTCCAGGTGCTGGGTGCCTTTGAACTTATAGGCTCCGTGCGAGTTGCCAATCGCCACCGCCAGCGAATCCACGCCGCTGAGTTTGGCGAATTTGACCGCATCCTCAGGATCGGTGTAAACTCCGCTCTTGGAATGCCCGCCGGTGCCCTCGCCATCGTCGTGCTGGGCACCCACCAGTTTGCCCAGTTCGCCTTCCACCACGCAATTGTGCTTGTGCGCATAATCCACCACCTTCTTGCAAACCTCCACGTTGGCCTCGAACGACAGGTGGCTGCCATCGATCATCACACTGGTGAACCCTTCGTCGATGCATTCTTTGCACAGTTCATATGAATCGCCATGGTCCAAGTGCACCGCAATGGGGATGTTGGTCAGGCTGACGGCGGCTTCGATCAGCTTCTTGAGATAAACCGGGTTGGCATACTGCCGGGCGCCTTTGGAAATCTGCAGGATCAGCGGCGCTTTCTCCTCCTCGCAAGCTTCCACAATGGCTTGGAGCAGTTCCATGTTGTTAACATTGAATGCGCCAAGCGCGTATTTGCCCTTCAGGGCCTTGGCGAACAAATCTCTTGTATGGGTTAAAGGCATAACTTTATTTTTTGATGTCTAACCTTCGCAATATCTGCGATTGATCGACTATACTAGGGATGCCCCTTTAAAAGGGAAACACATTTTTGATAAGCCCGGATTTTCAAAATGCCATCCGCCAGCGCTTTCCCAGCCGTAAACCGCTGGAAATGAATTACGACAGCCATTTAAACCACTGCCCCAACGAGGATCCCGGTTGACCGAAAGCCCCAGCCAGGGCGCTCCCAGAGCCAATCGGCCCTGCCATTATGCCTGATTCCTGACTTTAACCCCTCATTTTATCCCCCGATTCTTTGAAATTCTCTTGCAGAATGATAGGAATGCCTTACCAAGTTGCAAAGTCTATGGAGTGGTTTTTTAAATCAGTGCCCCGGATCCGGTTGATAATGCTGGCACCAGCAGCAAGTGGCAGGCACGCAGCCCTTTATTGCCGGGCTGGGTGGGTGGCAGCCGGGGCCTTTTTTCAACCAGCTCGCCCGGCCGTGGCCAGGCCATTGGCCCGGTCGTGCTGGCTGGGCATTGTTGGGCAGGGCATTCGCCATTCGCCGATTTACAAGTCCTTAAAAGAACTGCTCGCGCCTTATGTCTCGCTTGGGGCAAAAATCTGCGGCGCCATCACCTCCCAGCCAAATGCAGGGGCACGGCTTGGGAATCGCACCAATCGCTGCCAGGCACTGGGAATGAAAACCGGTGAGGTTTTGGTGATGGAACTAATGAAGGGGTTGGGCTGCACCACGGAACGCTGTTAAGTTTTCCCGGCCAGCATCCATGAATTGATCCCGGAAATCCGTGGACACCGAGCCGACCAACAATTCTGGCCACCGTTCGCCATCCTGGCTGCCGGGTTGGGCCATTCCTGCCATGGCAATCCTGCTGGTGGCGGTCTGTTCCATGGAGGTGATGCGCTCCGGACGCCAGGTGGATGCCCGGCAGCGTGGAGAGCTTTTGCTTGAGGCTTCGGCCATCGCCCGCACCATCGATATTGAGCAGATCAACACTTTATCATTTACACCCAAGGATCAAAATCACCCGGTCTGCCAATGCTTGCACGACCAAATGGCCGCCTATGTGCAAAGCACCGGCATCCGCGGACTTTGCAGCGTGGCCCTGCGCGATGACCGGATCCTTTTCGGCCCCACCAGCTACAGCGAAAGGGATTACCTGGCCGGCCCACCGGGAACGGCTTACCGGGAGCCGCCAGCAGAGCTTTGGGATGCTTTCCGATCCGGCGAAGAAAAGGTGAGCGGCCCCTACAAGGATGAGTTTGGCGCCTTTGTAACGGCCTGGGTCCCGGTGATTGATCCGCTAACGGGCAAAGTCCTGCTCATGGTTGGCGCAGACCTGGAGGCCAAAACCTGGCAGTCCGCCATGGCCCGGGCGCGGCTGGAGCCAGTGTTATTCACCTTGGTCATGCTGGGCATCATCTTTGCCGGGAAAGCTTTGCTGGGATGGCGGCAGCGAAGGCCGGAAGATGCCCAATGGCGCTTGCGGCATCTTGAAACGGTCATTTGCGTAACGGCCGGCCTGGCCATCACAATGATTATTGCCAAGGTCGTTCACACCGAGGAGAAACACTCCCGGCAGGATTCTTTTTCCGCCCTGGCACGCGCCCAAGTGATTGGCATCGCCAATTATCTGCGGGCTGTCCCACCCCAATTGAAGGCTTTGAGCAAGCTCTTTGAAAGCCTGCCGCAGGTTCCTCGCTGGGAATTCCAAGCCTTTGTCCATCCACTGACTTTCCCGGGCCTGGTCCAAGCTTGGGAATGGATTCCCGCAGTGCCCCACAGCGCAGCCGCGGATTTCGAGAGCCAGGCCCGGCGGGAAGGCTTGGATAACTACGCACTATATGAGAAAGATCCCCAGGGTGGCCGGGTTCCAGCCCATGGGCGCAACATTTATTACCCGGTGTTCTACGCCGAACCGCTGGCCGGCAATGAAAAAGCTCTGGGCTATGATTTGGGTTCGGAACCAATCCGCCGGGCCGCGCTGGAAGAAGCCGCCCTTACCGGGTTCACCACCGCCTCGGATCCGGTGACCTTGGTCCAGGAAACCGGCTCCCAAAGTGGCTTGCTGGTTTTTCATGCCGTTCATTCCAAGCCAGAGGCGGGCAAATCCAGGGACATACACGGATTCACGCTAGCCGTGCTGCGCCTGCAATCGATGCTGCAAAAATCACTCCGCCAATCCGGCAATGAATTGTTCGGCGTTTCCCTTTCTTTGCTCCAGCTGGCATCCGGGCGGCCGCCTCAATTCCTCGCCACCTCCACCCCGGGCAGATCCCAGCCCGAAAACCAGGCGCAAAACACCCCCGCCCAGCGGACCGGGCTGGCCACGGTTCTGCCCCTGTTCGCGTTTGGCCGGACGTATGCGGTTCAGGTTCTAGCCGAGCCAGCCTATCTGCAGGCCCATCCCCTGCACCACAGCCTGGCGGTTGGTGTGGCCGGCTTTTCGTTGACTGCCATTTTGGCGGGTTTCATCACCCTCCTCATCAACCGCCGGGCCGCCTTGGAACGGCAGGTCCAGCTGCGCACCCACCAGTTTCGCCAGAGCGAAACCCGGCTGCGGGCGATCACCGATTCCGCCCAGGACGCGATTCTCATGATCGATCATAACGGGAAAATTTCCTTCTGGAACCCCGCTGCGGAACGCGTTTTCGGTTACTCCCAGCAGGAGGTGACCGGCCAGGATCTCCACCAATTACTCGCGCCGCAACGCTATCAGCAAGCCCACCAGGAAGCGTGGAAAGCTTGTTTGACCTCCGGCCAGGGCGCGGTGGTCCGCAAAACGGTGGAACTGGTGGCCCGCCGCCGGAATGGGGAGGAATTCCCTACGGAGCTTTCCCTTTCGGCCCTGCAGCTTGAGGATGGCTGGCACGCCTTGGGGCTGGTACGGGATATTACCGCCCGCAAGCAGACGGAGGCGGCGCTCCGCGCCAGCGAACAGCGTTTCCGGGACATCACCTTCGCCCTGGCGGAATGGGTGTGGGAAGTCGATGCCGGAAGCCGTTACACCTATGCCTCGGAAAGCGTCCGGGAATTGCTCGGCCGTGAAGTGAACGAAGTCCTGGGCCAAACCCCATATGCTTTCATGGCGGCCGCCGAAGCGGAAAGGGTGGGGAAACTCTTCGTCGAGATTGCATCCCGCAAGGCATCCTTCACGGACCTGGAAAACACGGTTATCCACCGCGATGGAACCCAACGCCATCTGCTGACCAGCGGTGTCCCCATTTTGGATCAGGAAGGCCGGTTGCTGGGCTACCGCGGCACCGACAAAGATGTCACCCGGCGCCGCCAGGCGGAAGCGCTGCTCCAGGAAAGCTATCTGCGGCTGGCCTTGGTGCTCAACACCATCCCCGATCCCACCTGGCTCAAAGACCACGAGGGGCGTTACCAGGCCGTCAATAACGCATTCCTGGCCTTTTTCGGTTACCAATCCAGCCAGGTGCTGGGCAAAACCAGCGCGGAGATTTTGCCCGCCGCCATGGCCGCCCGCGCGGCCGAAGGGGACCGTTGGGTGCTCGCCTCCGGCCAGGTGTTCCGGAACCTCGAAACCGTGGAGCATCCTCCCGGCCGCCACCGCTGGATCGAACGGATCAAAACCCCGCTCAAGGACAGTTCCGGGCGGATCATCGGCACCGTGGGGATCTCCCATGACATGACCGAACTCAAACGGGCGGAGGAAGCCCTGCAGGCAGCCACCGGCCGGGCCAACGACCTGGCCCGGGAAGCGGAGCGCGCCAACGCTGCCAAAAGCGAGTTCCTGGCCAGCATGAGCCATGAGATCCGCACCCCGATGAACGGCGTCATCGGCATGACCGGCCTCCTGCTGGATACGGACCTGACGGAAGCCCAGCGGCGCTGCGCTGAAACCGTGCGCGCCAGCGGCCAGGCACTGCTGCAACTCATCAACGACATCCTCGACATCTCCCGGATCGAGGCCGGCAAGTTCGAGCTGGAGATGCTGGACTTCGATCTGCGGAACCTCCTGGACGATTTCGCCGGCATCATGTCCGTCAAAGCCACGGAGCAGGGATTGGAGTTCATTTGCGCCGCGGCGCCGGAGGTTCCGGTGCATTTGCGCGGCGATCCTGCCCGGCTGCGCCAGGTGCTCACCAACCTGGCTGGCAACGCTTTAAAATTCACCCACCGGGGCGAGGTCGCCGTGCGGGCCGCCCTGGTCTCCCAGGCCGGCGGCCAGGCCTGCCTGCGTTTTTCGGTGCGC
The DNA here is from genome assembly GCA_964409245.1 of uncultured Verrucomicrobiota bacterium. GTDB lineage: Bacteria > Verrucomicrobiota > Verrucomicrobiia > Limisphaerales > UBA1319 > CAIMWS01. The sequence continues at coordinate 10,100 of CAYPCQ010000031.1, read as the reverse complement.
GACACCGGCATCGGCATTCCGGCCGACAAACTCAACCGGCTATTCAACAAGTTTACCCAGGCGGACACCTCCATCACCCGCCAATACGGCGGCACCGGGCTGGGCCTGGCCATCTGCAAGCAGTTGGTGGAACTGATGGGCGGGGAGATCGGTTTCACCAGCCAGGAAGGCTGCGGCTCAGAGTTCTGGCTCACCGTCAACCTGGCCCTGCAGCCTGGCCGCGGAAACGAACCACCCATGGATGCTGGATTGCGCGGCGTGCCCGTGCTGGTGGTGGATGACAATATCACCGCCCGGGAGGTGCTCCGGACCCAGCTGGAAGCATGGGGCATGGCCGTGGCCGAAGCGGCGGACAGCACCATTGCTCTACGGCTGCTGCACCAGGCGCGCGACGCCGATACCCCGTTCCGCCTGGCGCTCTTGGATCTGCAAATGCCCGGCATGAGCGGAGCTGAATTGGGCCGGATCATCCGCGGCGGCCCCCGCCTGGACGACACCATTCTGGTTCTGATGACCTCCCTGGTCAAGCCAGGCGGGGATGAATGGATCTCCGGCACCGGATTTGCAGCCCGCCTGGTCAAGCCGGTGCGCCAGGGCGAGTTATTGAACTGCCTCACCGCCGCCCTCACCGGCAAGCCTGAGCAGCCGGCCCGGCGGACAATCACTACCCACACCCCACTCTCCAATGGATACCGCCGCGATGCACGCATCCTGCTGGCGGAGGACAATGGCACCAACCAACTTGTGGCCAAGGGCATACTCAACAAGCTGGGCCTGGCCGTGGACGTGGTGGCCAGCGGACTGGAAGCTTGCCAGGCCTTGGCCTATACTCCTTACGACCTGGTGTTCATGGACGTCCATATGCCCTTGGTGGATGGTCTGGAAGCCACCCGGCGCATCCGGCAGCGCGAGGCCAAAACGGCCGCTGCTGCAAATTCGACATCCCGCAATAAAAACCTGACGATCATTGCCATGACTGCCAGCGCCCTGAACCGGGACCGGGAACAGTGCCTGGCAGCCGGCATGGACGACCACATCCCCAAGCCGCTGGAGCCCGAAATCCTGGCCAAAACCTTGGAGAAATGGCTGCCCTTAGATCCGCCTGACCATTCCCCTGCCTCCCGGGAAATTGCCGTCCCGGCCGTAGAGATCGTCCCCAGGACCGCCACGGTCTTCAATCGCAAGGCCTTCCTGGAGCGTTTGATGGATGAAGAACTGATGCTGCAAAAAGTCCAGCAGGCTTTTCTGGAGGATGTTCCCAAGGACATTGCCTCACTCAAAGACCTGGCCGCCCGCGGCGAAATGCAAGCGGCCCGGGAGCAGTCCCACCGCATCAAAGGCGCCGCAGCCATCGTCGGCGGGGAAATCCTTTCCGAGGTGGCCAACCTGATGGAAAAAGCCTGCCTCGATGGCAACCAGGCTCGGCTTGATAAATGGATGCCGGAATTGGAGGCCCATTTCCAACTCCTGAAAAAAGCCATGGAAGCTTGAAGATTTGGCAACTGTGGCAAGCGGCCGATCAAACTGAGCTTGGCTCCGGTTTCAAGGCCCCAAGTCTTCCCGCGAGCGGAGGCGCTGCTCCACTTCCTTGAGGATCGGTGTGGCACGGGCAATGGCGTTTTGCTCACTGTCCGTGAAACGGGCCTTCAAAACCACCCGCAAGGCGCCGATCACTTCGCTATTGCGATCGTGAAAGGGCATGGTCACCGTGATGCTGCCCCGCGTGCGGCCGGTGTAGATCGCATTGCGCTCAATCGCCTCCCGGGCAAACTTGTCCCCCGTTTGCCCCAAATCCGCCGGCCTGGAGGAGCCCACGATCCACACATACGGCTCGGCATTGGTATAGGAAAAAACCTTGATCAGCTCCAGCCGGGGATATTTTTTCACCAGATCCTTCATGACCCCTTTGATCGCTGGCTCCAGCGGCACGTAATCGATCCGGGTTTCACCATAATACGTGACTGCGTCGGATTTGGTCCAAAAGCCGAACTTGCCGGTGGTGAACGAATAATCGGTGATGGTCGGGAGCGGCTCCTGGCCGTTGAGCCAGCAACGGATCTGGTTGCCTTTGCACTCAATCTTCATTTCCTGCCACACGCCTTTGGCGATGACCAGGTCCGGCCCGTGCATCTTGCTCCGCTCACCGTTCACCACTTTATAAAAGCGGAGCGTATTCCCCAGGGAACTGGCGCGCAAAACATAGAAATTTTTTTCATCCTGGAGCCGGAAGGCGATGCCCGCCATTTGTTCGCGGGATCCCGCCACCATTTTAAACCGGGTGGTCAGGGTGAAGTCCTGAAATACGGCCTGGTCACACACCAGCAGCGGAAACCGCTCATCGGTCGGATCGCCATCCAATTGCGCCAGCACCGGCATTTTGTTGACCACCGGGGATAAATCGGTGAACCGGGCCATCTGCGAGGGGGCATCGTCCAAAACCACCTGCCAACTGCCCTTCCGGCCCTGGCCGGACACCAGGCTGGAGAAACCCGGCGGCTGATTGGACAGCATATCCCGCCAATCAAAAACCAGCTCCGCTGCCAGCAGTTTGCTAAAGTGGCCCACGGCCAGCCAAAAACCAATCCAACGCAACATGGTATTTAATTATCCATTCCGCCTGGGCAGAACCAGCCGGAATTTCCCGGATGGCTCACAGGCGAGGTAATCCACCGCCCGCAATTCCACCCCATCCCCCAGTTCCGCCCGCAAATTTCCTGCCAGCCTTTGCAAATCCCCGGGAGCGGGGCCGGTCCGCTCGGGAACATAATACAACAGAAACTGCTCTGCGGCCGTTTGCCGCAATTGGTAATGAACAATCCCTTCCACCCCTTGGAAACAGTGGTCCACCTGGGCCACCGTGAGGCGAGGGCGGCCGGGCCGGGCAATTGCATCCCGCGCCCGCCCGTGCAATTCCAAGTTTTGACGGCTGTCCAAACGGGCCAGATCGCCGATCGCATACCGGATCAACGGCATGAACTCGTTGGATAGGGTGGTGACCACCAGGTCGCCAATTCCCTGATCATCCGCCTCCGCCAGTTCGAGAAAGGCAGTTTCGGTGCTCACCGCCATGCCACCCTGGCCATCTTCCATGATCAGGTGGCCGGTTTCCGTGGAGCCATAGAGATTAAAGACCGGCACTTTGAATACCCGCTCCAGGATGCGCCGGTGGAGCACGCTTAGATACTCGTAGCTGCTGAGGACAAATTGCAGGGTGGGAAAGGCCAGCCCCCGCCGCTCACAATAAAGCGCCAACAAGACTCCGTAAACCGGATCGACATCCAGGAAAGCCGGTTCCCAGGCCATGGTTTCCTCCGCCATGCGGCCCAGGGCTGAATCGGTCCAGGCAAAAGGATGCCGTGAAATATTCACCACCAGGCTGGAGCCTACCATCCGCTCTGAATGGGCCGGCACCCCCCGGTAGCAGATTTCACCGCTGCACATGGGGGAAACCACCGTCACCCGGCGGGCCTCTTTTTTTATCCGCCCGGCGATCCACGAATTGAGCCGTAACGCCCGCCACTCCTGCTCGGCCCACCAGCCCATCCCCAGCAGCAAGGGGGTGGATTCCTCGGAAGTGCCGGAGGTGCGCTCCAGCTCCACCTGTTTCTTTTCGAGCAATTGATCCAACTCGACGTCCGCCGCCAGGAAATTCCTGGGAAAATCCAGCCGGATATCCAACTTGGTAATCAGAGGCAACTGCCCGAAACAGGCCGGGAAAGCCAGGCCCTTTTCCCGGCAGGGCGCGGCCAGGCGCTGATACAGGGGCACTTGGTTCAACCAGGGCGCCACCCGGGATTCCACCTCGGAGAAATTGCTGGATAGATGCATCCGCCGGGAGCTGTTATGGCTGGCCGCCAAAGGAAAAATAGTCGTCCAAATCCAGGTAATCGAACCAGGTGGCGATATCCTCCCGGCCGGGAGCGATGCGCTCATGTTCTTCCTGGAAAAACTCGCGCATTTCCACGGCGCTGGGACTCCGCTGCTCCAGCCAGGCGGACCACGCAGCCACTTCCCCACCGGCCCGCGCCGGCTTCGCTTTGGCGGTGATCCACTTCAGGATGTCGCCATCCCCCTTGCCTGCGGCAACCTGCTTCTTCAACGCCTCCGCCGAAATCCCTGTGAACTGGAAAAATTCCTGGTCCATGGGGCAGTTGTAATTGTATTCGCCGTTGGTCCCGGCAAGCACCGCCCGGCACTTGTCCAAAATGCGTGGCAGCATCACATATCCCCCCAAACGCACCCGCGGACTGCGGGGTGGGTTTTTCGCCAAATCAGGACCAGTAATCTTCATAGCCAATTTTCCAAATGATTTAATAAACCGGGCCAACCGAGCCTTTGCCGTGGGCATGACAACCCGCGTTTCAGGGCCGCGCAGCCCCCAGCGGCACCGCCAGGCGGCTCCTGAGGCAACGATCCCCAGCCATCACACCAACGGCACAATATCCGCGCCAAACCCGGCAAATCAAGCTCCGCCGCGTTTAAAATCAACGGCACCACCCAATGAATGGTGCGGGCGATGGGGCCAGTTCCATTCCCACGATGAGCCCCCATTTGATCATTGGACACCCGGCGGTGATTTCGCGGTTGCCGAAACCCCGGAGACGGACTTAAAGTACTCCCCATGAAGACCATATTCCCCCGCCTTGCGTTCTGGTTGCTCTGCGCCACGGTTCCCCTGCCTGGCCAGGCCGCCACGGAAGGCTCAGCCGCCTTGCGGGCGATGTTCCAAAACCCCCCGCGGGAATTCAGCACCGGGCCGTTGTGGAACTGGAACGATCTGCTGACCGAGGAACAAGTCGTCACCACTCTTCGCGATCTGGCGGCACAGCAAGTGCGCCAAGTCTGGGTCCATCCCCAGCCAGGCCTGATGACCCCTTACCTGTCGGCCGACTGGTTCCGCCTTTGGAAAGTGGCTTTGCGCGAGGCCAAAGCCCTCGACGTGAACATCTGGATCTATGACGAAAACTCCTATCCATCCGGGTTTGCCGGCGGATACGTGCCCGAAGCGATGCCGGAATCGCGCGGCCGCGGACTGCAGTTCCGCGAAGGCAAACCAGCCGGCCAGCCCGGCGCGGAGGTGCTGGGCGTTTACCGGCTGGCCGAAACCGGCGTGGCCAATGTCACCCCGGAAGCCCGCGCCAGCCAGCCATTGCCGGCGGGAAAATACCTCACCGCCGTGGTAGCGCGAGCCACCGACTCCTCCTGGTACGCCGGCCATTGCTACGTCGATCTCCTGTATCCGGGCGTGACCGAGAAGTTCCTGGAGATCACGCTGGACCAGTATCAACGCGAAGTCGGCAGCGAATTTGGCAGGCATATCCCCGGAGTCTTCATGGACGAGCCGTCCATCCTGCCGGCGGGTGGCCTGCCCTGGACCGAGGATTTGCCCGCCGTGTTCCAAAAACGCTGGGGTTATGCCCTGCTGGATCAGCTGCCCAGCCTGGCCCAGCCGGTGGGCGATTGGCGGCGCATCCGGCACAACTATTTCCAGGTGCTGCTGGACCTGTATATCGAACGCTGGGCCAAGCCTTACTATGATTATTGCCAGCGGCACGGGCTGGAATTGACCGGCCACTACCTCGAACACGACTGGCCCAAGCTGCTGACCACCCCGGACTTCATGGCGCTGCAGGCCTGGGAGCACCGGCCAGGCATCGACATCCTGATGAACCAATACCAGGAAAACCCGCAAGCCCAGTTCGGCAACGTGCGGATCGTCAAGGAAATCGGCAGCGTGGCCAACCAGCTGGGCCGCCGCCGGACGCTCAGCGAAACCTATGCCGGCAGCGGCTGGGAGATCCGCTTCGAGGAGATGAAACGCCAGGGCGACTGGCAATATGCGCTGGGCCTGAACACCCTGAATGAATGCCTCTCGCACATCACCATCCGCGGCGTGCGCAAAGGCAACTGGCCGCGCTCCCTCTCCTACCACAATCCATGGTGGGAATCCTATCATGTGCTGGCCGGCTATTTCACCCGTTTGTCGGCGGCCCTTTCACACGGCCAGCAGATCAACCCGGTGCTCGTGCTCGAGCCGACCACGGCCGCCTGGATGTACCAAAACGATCCCCACGTGGACCAGATCGGCAACCAGTTCCAAGCCCTGCTGCTGAACCTGGAACGGGCCCAGGTGGAATACGATCTCGGTTCGGAGGACATCCTCGCCCGCCACGGCTCGGTCAGCGGCCAAGGGCTGGTGGTGGGGCAGCGCCAATACCCGGTCATCGTCCTGCCCCCCCTGACGGAGAACCTCAACCGCCGCACCCTGGAGCTGCTGGAAAGCTGCCTCCAAGCCGGCGCCACCGTCCTCTGCTGCGGCCCGGCCCCCAGCCGCATCGACGGCCAGGAATCACCGCGCGGCCCAGCCGCCGCGAAACGGCCGGGCTGGCGCCAGCTGGAGGCCGCCGCGCTGCCGGCAGAACTGCGCCAAAGAACCAGTGACGGCTTCCTCATTCACCGGGAAGCCGCGGACCGCGGATTGCTGTTCCATCACCGCCGCCAGTTCGCAGACGGCCAGCTTCTGTTCCTCGTCAACACCAGCCTCGACAGCCCAAGCCGGGGCTCCGTGCAGTCCTCCGGCCGCGGCGTTGAGTTGTGGTCGCTGGAAAATGGCCGGACCGGATCTTATCCTTTCACCACCAACGACCACGGCCTGGAAACCCGTTTTGACCTGCCGCCCGGTGGCAGCCTGCTGCTGTTTCTGGCGAACCAACCGGCGGCCAGGAGCGCCAGCAACGGGGACGCGCTCCGCGCGAACCCTTCAAACTCTGCCACTTCAAGCCAGGCGCAGCGGATTCCCGCGGTGTCCGGGCCGTCGCTTCGCCGCCTGGAGGACAATGTGCTGGTGCTGAACTACCTGGACCTGGCGGCGCGCGGCTTGACGCTGAAGGCGGCCCATTGCCGGGAGGCCACGAGCCGGCTATTCAAACAAAACGGCTTTGCGGGCAATCCGTGGTTTGAGTCCGTCCAGTTCGCCGACGAGCATATCCGCCGCCAGTTCCCGCCGGAAAGCGCCTTTGAAGCCACTTATCGTTTCACGATCTCCGGCCCCATCCCGGACCGCCTGCAGCTGGTGCTGGAGCGCCCCGATCTTTACCGCAGCATCACCTGCAACGGGGTGGCGGTGTCGCCCATCCCCAACGCCTGGTGGCTCGATCGTGCCTTCGGCCGGCTGGATATCCGCGCCGCGGCCCGGGCGGGTGAAAACCAGATCACCATCCAGGCCGGCACTTTCACGGTCTTCCACGAGCTGGAACCGGCCTATATCCTGGGGAATTTCCGCCTCCGGCCAACCGGTAAGGGCTTCGAGATCGTGCCGGATTCCCCGCTGCAGCTGGCCGCCTCCGCATCCACCCACACCACCTCGGCTGACCGCAACATGTGGCTCAGTGGCGGCATTGGGTTCCGCCCGGATCTTCCGCCCACCCGGAAAGACGACCGCTCCCCGTGGCTGATCTTCGATCTGGGCCAGGCCGCCGAGGTAAAAGCGATCCGCATCTGGAACTACAACGAGCCTGATTGGTCCAAGCTCGGGGTAAAGCAAATGACGGTGGTGGCGGGCAGCGATGCCTCCGCCGAACGCCTTCCGCTGAGCCTCGGCACGTTCGAGCTATCGCCCGCCCCCGCCGCGGATTCCGCCCCGCCGCCGCCTGGCGCCGCCTTTCCGCAGACCCTGCCGGTCCAGGCCCCGGCCATCCGCTGGATCCGCTTTGACATCCGCTCGAACCACAACGGCGTCAGCTACCCTACCACGGACCCGAGCCACTACTTTGCCCTGGTGGGCCTGAGCGAGGTCCAATTCCTGGGTGCGGACGGCAAGCCGGTGGCCGGCGTGAAGATCCACCAGGTTTCCGGTGAGTTGGACATCCCCGGCCTCTGCCAGCGCCGGGCCGCCGACCTCGTCAATGGCAGCGGGCTGTTGCCGGACGGGTGGAACGTCCAGGGCCACCCCTTTTATTCGGGCGGCGTGGCCTATGCGGAGGAATTCGATCTGCCCCAGCCCGCGGGACGGTATTGGGTCGAATTACCGGCCTGGCTGGGCAGCGTGGCCAAGGTGTCGGTGAACGGCCGGCCGGCCGGCTGCATCGGCTGGCAGCCGTGGGAATGCGAGGTCTCGGAATGGCTCCAACCTGGCCGCAACCGGATCGAGGTTACCGTCCTCGGCACCCTGCGCAACGCGCTGGGGCCGCACCATGCCGGGCCGCCGGGCGGCATAGTCTCACCCGGGATGTTCAACCAAGCCCCACCGCAGGGGCCGCCCCCGGGCGCCCAATACCAGACGATTGGCTATGGCCTGTTTGCGCCGTTCGTGATGAAGCAGCGGCCCCAATGACCGCCTGTGAAAACCGCGCCGGACAGGGCCAAAGGAATCCGAGGCCAGAGGTCTGAAGCCGGAAAGAAAGAGCCTGGAGCCAAGCGCCCAGCGCCACAATTACTGCCATCCCCACAGGCAGGCACACGGCTCAGAATCCAGCGAGGAATATTTTTTTGGGTTGAATAGCGTATAATAGGGTTAAATAGCCTTTAAAAGCGTTTAAGACCGCAGCGTTTTCCGGCCGGCGGGGGGCCAGAAGATGACAGGGTCTTTGCCCGTGGTGGATATGGATTGGCCCCGGCGCTGGCGGGCCAACGGGATGAACCAATACCGGCGCTGACCGAAAAACGCCGAAGATGCGGAGCAGGCCAGCGAGACCAGGCGCCGGGGCGCCGGCGAAGCAGGGTGAAGGCCGGGCACGGAGCGGATTGCCGCAGCTCCGCCCTGGGCCACCCAGCCGCCGAACACCACGACCCCTGGCCCCACAGGCCAGTTTGCGCCAGCGGCGAAATCGATGTTTTCCAGTTTTGGTTCATCACGCAACCGCGGGGAATGCCACCGCAACCGGGGGGCATCCCCCACAGACAACGCCCGAGCGCCATCCGCAGCCCGGAGCATGCCGGGAAAAGGCCGCCACGGCCAGCCTTCCATGGACTCGGTGGACTCCATTAAGAAAAAGTCTGGAGCATAGTGCGCAGACCGGAGGGCCGGGGTCGCGGTGTCCTATCCCAGGCGGCCGGGACGAGATCCAGTTGGGATTCTTCGCGGATGAGGTGGAGACGAACCCCGGCGATGGAAAAGAATGGACGGATCCCATAACCCGATTCCAGTCCGAAGAACGGTGGATCATAATCCAGCATTTCAATGCTGGGATGGCCCGCTTTTCCGAAAGCTCAAATCCCTATTTTGATTCAAAGCACCATCATTCTTTCGTCCCTGGCGGGACTCATTGCCTATGCCGTTGCCGGACACCCAGCATTAAAATGCTGGGCTATAGCCTTCCGCCCTGCGGGCTGGGCACTCCAAAACCTGGCGGCGACCCCAATGCTCCGGATGCGATGCGGGCCACGGAGGGTGCGCGAGCTTTTGGAGTGCGTGCGCCGCTGCGCCGCTTTGGATTCACCGCCTGTTGCTGGTGGCTGGCCACCTTATCGTTTTCTTGCTGCAGTGAATATTTTATTGGGCAGGCCTCAGAAATATTAATCGCATTATCCCGTTATGCCCATCCGTTTGCATCTCCATCGAGCGGGTAAGATCCACCCATAAATCAGCAATCGCCGGCTTGGGTGGTCACGGTGCGGCAATGACCACCGCTGGCGTGCCGGTGTAGCCGTTCCCGGCATTGGCCACTACGATTTTGTCCACCGCTCCATTCAAAACCGTCGCGGTGGCGGTGGCTCCGTTCCCACCTCCCCCGGTAATGGCCACTGCCGGTGGGACTGTGTATCCGGCGCCACCATCGGTGACGGTGATGGCTACGAGGAACCCGTTGACCAGCGTGGGGATGGCGGTGGCTGTCCGCCGGGCTTGGCCAAAGGCAGCCGCCCGGTAAAAAAGGCTCTGGTCCGCCGCTAGCGGATCCATGATTTGGGCCTCCCCGTAGGAGTTGGTCAGGGACAGGTGGGGCACCCAGCTGACCAAGTTTGTGGAAGCCAGGAGGCTGTAGCCGCCGCTGAACTCGCCAGCCAGGGTCAGCAACACCCCGTCCACGTCCAGCGGCTGGATGTCCAGATGGGGGCGTTTGGTGAAGCTGGCGTTGATGACTTTGCTTTGGCTCATGGCCACC
>CAYPCQ010000030.1:0-79114 GCA_964409245.1 uncultured Verrucomicrobiota bacterium | reverse complement strand
GCCTGAACACGGCCGTCACCATCACCCAGCAACCGGCCAGCCAGACCGTCAATCCAGGGGCCAGCGTGACCTTCACGGTGGCGGCCACCGGGACTGATCCGCTCACCTACCAATGGAAATTCAACGGTTTGCCGCTGGCCGGCGCCACGGCGGCCAGCCTGACGCTGAACAATGTGACGGCCGCCCAGGCGGGCGCTTACACGGTGGAGGTGGGGAACGTGGTGGGCACGGTGGCCAGTTCCGCCGCGACCTTGAGCTTGAACACGCCGGTCACCATCACCCAGCAACCGGCCAGCCAGACCGTCAATCCGGGGGCCAGCGTGACCTTCACGGTGGCGGCCACTGGGACTGATCCGCTCACCTACCAATGGAAATTCAACGGTTCGCCCATCGGGGGCGCCACGGCGGCCAGCCTGACGCTGAACAACGTGGCCACGGCCCAGGCGGGGGCCTACACGGTGGAAGTGGGCAACGTGGTGGGCACGGTGGCCAGTTCCGCCGCGACTTTGAGCTTGAACACGCCCGTCACCATCACCCAACAACCGGTCAGCCAGACGGTGAATCTTGGGGCGAGCGTGACCTTCACGGTGGCGGCCAGCGGGACTGATCCGCTCACTTACCAGTGGAAATTCAACGGTTCGCCCATCGGGGGCGCCACCTCGGCCAGCCTGACGCTGAACAATGTGACGGCCGCCCAGGTCGGCGCTTACACGGTGGAGATTGGCAACGTGGTCGGCACCGTAGCCAGTTCCGCTGCGGCCTTGAGCATCGTCACGCAGAGCCTGGCGATCACGCAGCAACCGGCCAGCCAGGGGGTGAATCCGGGGGGCAGCGTGACCTTCACGGTGGCGGCCACGGGGACCGCGCCGCTCACCTACCAGTGGAAATTCAACGGCTCGCCCATCGGGGGCGCGACTGCGGCCAGCCTGACGCTGAACAATGCAACCGCCGCCCAGGCGGGCGCTTATACGGTGGAGGTGGGGGACGTGTCGGGCACGGTGGCCAGCGCCGCGGCAGCCTTGACCTTGAATACGCCCGTGACCATCACGCAACAGCCGTCCAGCCAGATGGTGACCCAGGGCGGCAGGGTTACGTTCACGGTGGCGGCCACGGGGACGGCTCCGCTCACCTACCAGTGGAAATCCAATGGTTCGCCCATTGCGGGCGCTACTGCCTCCAGCCTGACCTTGACCAACGTGGCGGAAGGCGACACCGGATTTTATTCGGTGGACGTGGGCAACGTGGTGGGAACCGTGGCCAGCTCCGGCGCCATGCTGGTTTTGAGCCCCTTTGTCAACATCACCCAGCAGCCGGCCAGCCAAATGGTTGGCGCCGGCTTCGACGCCACGTTTTCGGTGGCCGCGAAGGGGCCGGGGCCGATCACTTATCAGTGGCGGTTCAATGGCGTGCCGATCGCCGGGGCGGTTTCCGCGACCCTGGTGGTGAAGGGGGTGACGCGGGCCAATGCCGGGGCTTACACGGTGGTGGTGGGCAATCCGGCGGGATCCGTCACCAGCGCGGCGGCTGATTTGGTGGTGGCGGCGGCGGCCACTCTTTCCACCGTCCTGGTGAAGCGGCCGGAAGGCACCTTCATGCAGTTGGTAGTGGATGGCCCGGCGGGCACCACCTGCCGGCTTCAGGCGGCCGCCAATCTGGGCCAGGCCGGGTTGTGGCAAACCAGGGCCACCTTGATGCTCACCGGCGGCTCCATGGTCTGGCTGGACCCGGAACCCATGACTCAAGCCCGGCGTTTTTACCGGTTGGAAGTGACCCAGTAAGGCCAGCCAGGACGTGCCCGCCCGGCGGGATTGAATTCCAGGCGAGGCCGGCTCTTTAAAAGGCGCCGGGCATCGGCAGCCGGTGGCCTGACACCCCCGCCAGTTGTTGTCTTGCGCGCCGATCAGCCTGGCCAGATCAACCTTGGGCGCAGCCCCGCAAAGCCTGGCCGGTGTGGCTGGCGGGGCATCGGGCCACCTGGGCGGGAGGCCCTTGAGCCACGATCTGGCCGCCGCCTTCGCCCCCTTCCGGCCCCAGGTCGATCACCCAGTCGGCCGCCTGGATGACCTCCAGGTTGTGCTCGATCACCAGCACCGAATGGCCGGAGTCCACCATTTTCTGGAAGACCTCCAGCAGCACGCGGACATCGTCGAAATGGAGGCCGGTGGTAGGCTCATCCAGCAGGAACAGGGTGGGCCGGCTGCCGGCGTTCTGCGTTTCGGCATGGGTGGCCAGGTGGCGGACGAGCTTGAGCCGCTGGCTTTCCCCGCCGGACAAGGTGTTCAATGGCTGGCCCAGCCGCAGATAGCCAAGGCCCACTTCGCGCAGGAGCTGCAGGGCCCGGATGGCGCACCGGGCATGGCGGCTGTCCGGCAGCCGGCCCAGCAAGCTGGCGGCGGCGTCCACGGTGGTATCCAGGAGGTCTGAAATGCTTAACAAAACCGCTTCAGCCGCCGCGCCCGTGGCACCCGCGTTTTCAGGCAGGGGGGGGAATTCCATGCGCACCTCCAGGATTTGGGCGCGGTAGCGCCGGCCATTGCACTCCGGGCAGCGGACAAAAATATCGCTCAGGAATTGCATTTCGATTTTTTCAAAGCCCGCCCCCCGGCAGCGCTCGCACTGGCCGCTGCGGGAGTTGAAGCTGAAATCGCCGCGGGTGAGCCCCCGCTGGCGTGCTTCCGGCAGCTGGGCAAATAATTCCCGCAGATGTTCCAAGGCCCCGGTGTAAACTGCCGGATTGGAGCGGGGCGTTTTGCCCAGGGCCGATTGATCGACCATGACCACGCTGCCCAAGGATTCCCAGCCTGCCACCTGGAATCCCGGGCAGGAGGCGCGATCTTCGGCGCCGGGCTCCGGCTCCTCCACCGCATCCGGGCCGACCGCGCCGGCTCCGAGCTGGTCGTTCAAGGCGGGCAGGAGCAGGTCGCGGATGAGGGTGGTTTTGCCCGAGCCGCTCACCCCGGTCACGCATACGAGGCGCCCCAGGGGGATCTCCACCGCCAAATCCCGCAAGTTGTGCAGGACGGCATGTGCCAAGCGCAGCCGCGGCGTGGAAGCCACCACCGGGCGTTCCCGGGAGGGGGGGATTTTTAACCGTCCCGAAAGGTATTTGCCGGTGAGCGATGCGGCGGATTTCAAGATCTGGCGGCCGGATCCTTGAAAAACCACCTGGCCGCCATTCTGGCCGGAGCCTGGGCCCAGGTCGATGAGCTGGTCCGCGGCGTGCATCACCTGGGGCTCGTGTTCCACCACCACGACGGTGTTGCCGGCGCTGCGCAGGCGTTCGAGGATGCGCACCAGGCGCCCGGTGTCCCGGTGGTGCAGCCCCACGGTGGGCTCGTCCAGGACAAACAAGGTGTTGACCAGCCGGGAGCCCAGGCAGGCCGTCAGGTTCACCCGCTCGGTCTCGCCGCCCGACAAGGTCCGGGTGGCCCGGTCCAGCGTCAAATAGCCCAGGCCCGCTTCAACCAGGTAGTTCAGCCGCGCCCGGAGTTCTTCCAGAGCCACGTGGAGGGGATCATTGGGCGGGTGCGGCGCCTGGGCTGCCCAGAGGTCCGCCTGCCGGGCCGCCCGGGAAATGGGGAGCTGGTAAAAATCGGCCAGCGACCAGGCCGGGGCGGGCGCCGGATCCGGGGCGGGGATCCGGTAGAGCAAAGCCTCCGGCTGGAACCGCTGGCCACGGCAGGCCGGGCAGGTGGTGTAAGCGCGGTAGCGGGAGAGCAGCACGCGCACATGCATCTTGTAAGTCTTGGATTCCAGCCAGCGGAAATAGCCCTTGATGCCGTACCAGGCATGCGGCCATTCATGGAGCTTGTCTTTCCCATAATCGGGGTCGCCCTCCATGACCCACGCCTGCCATTTGGCCGCCAGCTCGTTGAAGGGCACCTGGGACGGCACGCCGCGCTTGCGGCAGAACGCGAGCAAATCCGCCTGGCATTCCTTGGAGGCGCCGCTTTGCCACGGCTTCACGGCTCCCCCGGCCAGGGTTTTGGTGCGGTCCGGAAGGGCGAGGTTGTAGTCGATGCTGATGATCCGCCCGAAACCTTTGCACGCCGGGCAGGCGCCCAGCGGGTGGTTAAAACTGAACAAGGCGGGGGTGGGCTCCTGGTATTCGAGGTCGCAGCCGGCGCAATGCCAATGCCGGGAAAACAGGCGGCTGGCCAGGGGCATGGCCCCCTCAGTGGGGACGGCGGCCGCCGGCCAGCGAATGGCCAGCCGGCCTTTGCCCAGGTGGTAGGCTTGTTCGCAGGCTTCCACAAAACGGGCGCGGTTGGCCGGCAGCCTCCGCACCCGGTCCTGCACGACCGTCAGCGTGGTTGCCCCCTGGCCGGCCAGGATGGCTTCGGCCTGGTCCACGGGGATCACTCGGAACCACTCCGGCCCGGTCGGCGTTTTTTCTGCCGGCGCGGCCGGCGCCAGCAATCTTTGGAAGCCTTGTTTGGCGACCAGGCCGAGCGATTCGGCCAGGGATAGCTTCGGGGAAAGCGGCACGGAGAAGGTTACCATGAGTTCCGGCGGGGAAGTGGCGGGGGGCTGGGGATCCTGCGCTGGCCGGCCGCCGGCCGCTACGGTGTCCCAGATCAATCCCGGCGGTTCCTGGATGACCGGCTGGCCGCAGCCCCGGCAGTACAGGGTGGCCAGGTGCGGCCAGACCAGCTTGGTGTATTCGCAAATCTCGGTCATGGTGCCCACGGTGGAGCGCGTGGTGCGCACGGCGTTCCGCTGCTCGACCGCGATGGCGGGCGGGATGCCCTCGATCGAGTCGGCCTGGGGCTTGTCCATGCGGTCGAAAAATTGGCGGGCATAGGGGGTGAAGGTTTCAATGTAACGCCGCTGCCCCTCGGCGAAGAGGGTGTCGAACGCCAGCGAGCTTTTCCCCGAGCCGCTGAGCCCGGTGAATACGATCAGCCGGCCGGCCGGCAAATCGAGGTCGATATTCTTGAGATTATTCTGCCGAACCCCCCGGAGCCGGATCACCGCGTTCGCCTGCTTGTCATTCATCACCACGGAATGTACTTTTGGGGCGGGGCGTGTCAATTCGCCGCCCGGGAATAAACGGCGCGGAATGGCTCGGGAGGAGGGGATGGTTTTCGGGGGTGGGGTGGGTGCATCAACCCCTGGAAAAACACTGTTGATTTGGATAAGGAATCCTTTAGGATGGTCGTCATGGCAGGTCATACCTGTGGTGCCATGAACGTGGTTTTTGCAATTATTTTTTTGTAATGGCGGAGAATGTTTCCACTACCAACGTGCCCAAGCCCAAGGGTGTCCTTTGCGGCAAATGTGAGCATTTGAACCCACCTGGCAGCCGTGTTTGTGAGCATTGCGAGGCCAAGCTCTACTTTGGCTGCCGATTCTGCGGCAAGGAAATCCAGGTGGTGGCTCCGCGGTGCCCGCATTGCAGCCGCCGTTTGACCGGCCGCCATACCCAAAAGCCTTCCACTTTGCAGAGCATATTCAAGGGCGGCGCCAAGCTGACTTTTGGCCAATTCATTCTCATGCTGCTGGTTTCCGTGGCGTTCTATTTCATGCTTAAAACCATGTTCTGAACCCACCCCGGTGGCCGCTATGGAAACCGTTGGCCAATAGGGGCTTAAAGGGATCCGGCACCCCTGTCAGAATTGAAGTCCAGGGGCTGGAGCGGGATCACCCGAATTATGCTTCTGAACGTTTTCCGCGCCAACCGATCCTCCGCATAGCCGCTCAAGCATGGCTCAGCCCGAACTCAACGAAGCGTATCTGGCCAATATTGGCGGGTGGGAAGCCTTGAAGCGCGCCCGTGGCTTGCTGGCTACGGGCAGAGTGCTGAGTTCCGCCTGGCAGCCGCCCATCCTGCGGGGAGTGGTCCAGGAAGGCACCATTACCTATCGCGCCGGCCTGGTGATCAAGGGAAGCATCGAGGTGGAAAACATGTGCGGCTGCCGGGAATCCCGCAATTGGGGGACCATCTGCGCGCATTCGCTGGCGGTGGGATTGCATTTCTTGAAGGCGCCGATGATCGCCCCGGAGCCTGCGAAAAATCCCGACGCCAAACCGGCCGCGCCAGCGGCGTCGCCCGCCGCGCCCAAACCCGGCCCGGCCCCCAATGTCAGGCGCTGGCGCCGGGCAGTGGAGGGCGAACCGCTGGAAATCCACCTCCTGCTTCCCCCCAATTTGCCGGAAGCGGTGGGCCGGGGAAAAATCATGCTGGTCCTGGAAGGGCAGTGGGCGGGTGGCCGGAGCCCCTTGAACGCCCTGCCGGCTCACAAAACCTTCCGCCTGGATCCAGCGGACACCCGGCTGCTGGATTTCCTGGAGCCTTTGACCGGTGGTGAAGCGCCCGCCATGGTCCAGCTGCGCGGCGACCAGTTTGCCGGGGCGCTGGACCAGCTCAAGGGCCACCCAAGAATATCCCTGGGCCGCTCCAAGGCGTTGCCCGTGGGGACGGTATCGTTAAAGGTGGCGCTCAAAGCCCAGCTCCGGCCAGAGGGTGAAATCGCCTTGTCCCTGGCCAATCCCGGAACCTGCTGCCTGGGGATCGAACACGCCTGGCTGGTGGCCGCCAACGGGGTTCAGCCGGTGGATTTGCCCAAGGCCTACTGGGTTCTGTTCAGCGGCCCGCTGGTGGTGCCCCGGGCGCAGGTGCCCCAATTCATCAACCGGGATTGGCCGGCCTTGCGGCAAACTTGCCAGGTGGAGGCCAATTTCGTGGCGGACGACTTCACCCTGGAAAACATGGTGCCCCGGTTCCAGCTGAAACTCGCCGGTGGGATGATGCAATTGGAGGGCCGGGTGATGGCCGTTTACGGGGATCAGCAGTTTGCCTTGGGGGCCGGACCCGGGGCCATGGACCTGTTCCTGCCGGATCCCGCCCGCCCCACCCATTATCGCACCCGGGATCTGGCGGCCGAGCAGGCGGCCTTGGGCCGGCTTTTGAAGCAGGGGTTTTCCTCCCCGGACCACCAAGGACTGATGCGGCTGGCGGGCCAAAACGCGGTGCTCAATTTCTTCGCCCGGGAATTTCCGCGGCTGCAAA
This sequence comes from uncultured Verrucomicrobiota bacterium, assembly GCA_964409245.1. GTDB lineage: Bacteria > Verrucomicrobiota > Verrucomicrobiia > Limisphaerales > UBA1319 > CAIMWS01. The sequence continues at coordinate 72,102 of CAYPCQ010000030.1, read as the reverse complement.
AGCAATGGCAGGTGGAAATGGCCGGGCAGCTCCAGCGCAGCACCGAGCGGAACCTGGAGCGCATCGAAACCCGGTTCCAGGTGATCCCCTCGGGGCAGGATTGGTTTGACCTGTCGGTGCAATACGCCACGGCCTCGCAGGAACGTTTTTCCCAGGCGGACATCCAGCGCTTGCTGTTGTCCGGCCAGAGCTACCAGCGCCTGAATAATGGCCGCTTTGCCTTGCTGGATACCGAGGCCCTGGAAGACATCCAGGAGGTGCTGCAGGATTGTGCTCCCCGGCAGCATCCGCAAGGCTACCGGTTTGCGGCCCGTCAGGCCGGTTACCTGGCCGCCTCCCTGGCGGAAAAAGCGGGTGGCTTTGAGGCGCCCAGCGGGTGGCGGGAGCAGCTGGCTGGCGCCCGGGCGCCCCGGGAATGCTCCGCGGCCCAGCTCGGCGCATTGGACCCGGTTTTGCGGGGCTACCAGAAGACCGGGGTGGCGTGGCTGCACTTCCTGCGCCAGAATCATTTTGGGGGCATTCTCGCCGATGAAATGGGCCTGGGCAAAACCCTCCAGACCCTGGCTTTCATCCATACCCTCAAGAGCGGGCAGGCCGGCCAGGATTCCGGCCGGCCGCGGGGTGAGGCAACCGGCGAGCCGGTGCTGGTGGTTTGCCCCACGAGCCTGGTCTTTAACTGGCGCGCCGAAGCGCAGCGTTTCACGCCCGGTTTGAAATTGCTCGTCATCGACGGCCCCAACCGGGAAAAGCTGATTGCCTCGGCGCCGGAGTTCGATCTGGTGATCACCAGCTACGCCCTCCTGCGCCGCGATGTGGATGCCTACCGGGCCCATCATTTTGACCTGGCGGTGCTGGACGAGGCCCAGCACATCAAAAACCGGCAATCCCAAAATGCCCAGGCCGTCAAAGCGATCCGGGCCCGGCAGCACCTGGTGCTGACCGGCACGCCTTTGGAAAACTCGGTTTTGGATTTGTGGTCCATCTTCGATTTCCTCATGCCCGGCTACCTGGGCAGCGCGCGGGATTTCCACGAGCGTTACGAGGCGCCCATTGCCCGCGAAAAAAATGTGCCCGCCCAGGCCCGCCTGGCCCGGCGGGTCCGGCCCTTCCTGCTGCGGCGGATGAAGCGCGAAGTGGCCACGGAGCTGCCGCCCAAAATCGAGCAGACGGTTTATTGCGAACTCACCCCGGCCCAGGCCGGGATTTACCGCCAGGTGCTCGAGTCCAGCCGCGCGGAGCTGGTCCAGGCGGTGGATGGCCAGGGCGTGGCCAAAAGCCGCCTGCTGATCTTCACCGCGCTGCTGCGGCTGCGGCAGGTCTGCTGCGATCTCCGCCTCCTCAAATTGGAATCCGGGGAGGCCACCGATACTTCCGGCAAGCTGGACCTCTTCAGCGAACTGCTCGACGAAGTCCTGGACGGCGGCCACCGGGTGCTGGTGTTCAGCCAGTTTGTCGGGATGCTGGGTTTGCTGGGCGACCGCCTCACCCGCGACGGCATCGAATATTGCTACCTGGACGGCTCCACCACCGACCGCGAGGGGGTTGTGCAACAGTTCCAGCGGCAGGCGGCCCCGGTGTTCCTGATCAGCCTGAAGGCCGGCGGGCTGGGCCTGAACCTGAGCGCCGCGGACACCGTCATCCATTTCGATCCCTGGTGGAATCCGGCGGTGGAGGCGCAGGCCACCGACCGCGCCCACCGCATTGGCCAGACCAAAGTGGTCACCAGCTACAAGCTGATCACCCGCGGCACGATCGAGGAAAAAATGCTCCAGCTCCAGGCCCGCAAGCGCGAGCTCTTCCAAGCCGCACTGGGCAACGACGAAGACCTGGCCGCCGCTTTAAGCTGGGACGAAATCCAGCAGCTCCTGGTGGAATAACCAGCCATTCCGGCCGCCGGCGCGGGCGTTCCAGCCAACAGCTACGGCTGGCTGCCCGACATTTCGGCAACCAGCTTGAAAAACCCCCGTTTCCGCGCGCTGGACAAGCCCCAGTCCACCGGCACACTCTGGTAGCCTTCGGCAAAGCCCTCGCCCTTCAGGCGGTAGTCAAAGCAGCCCCAGGAAACGTGTTCCGTGACGGCGGCGACGAAATTGTTCAGCGGCTTTTCAAAATCAAAATGATCGTCCTCATTGAACACGATGGGCTGGCCCCGATAGCCTGGCACGGCCCTGGTTTTGGCGATCATATCGGTGATTTTGGCCGGATTGCCCACCCCGTTGCCATGCAGCAGCAGGAAATCGGCGGCTTTCACCACGTTTTCCCGGGGTATGGATCCACCGCCATAGCTCGTGCTGACCAGGAACCGGCGGCCGCCCCGTTCCATGCCTTGGACCCGGGTGATCAGTTCCGCCACCCGGTCCGGCTTGAGGATGGCATGGTCGTAAGCGGACACATTGCACTCGTTATCGATTTCGATGAGGAGGTTGCGCCAGTCCCCCTCCAGGAGCCAGCGGGTGGCGTGGTCGGTGGCCCGGATGACGGCGGCTTCATCCGCCAGGCGCTGGTCCTGGCCGAAATAAAAAAAGCCGATGATGGCCACCATGCCCAATTCGTCCGCCCGGTCCAGGATGCGCCGCAGCCGGCCCAGGTAATCCGCCCGCAGGGATCCATCCGCTTCAAACGCGGAATTATGCCAGGGCTGGTCCCGGGAATATCCCTGGGGGGATCCCCCTTGGAAATTGATGGTGAAAGCCAGGAGGCCGTGGCGCCGCCACAGCGGCATGGCCTGGATGAATTCCGAGGTGTTCCGGTCCGGATCCCAGCGGCCGGTGTCCGGGTAGGCCCATTGGGCGGCGGTGGCGGCATTGCGGTCATCGAAAATCCCCTGGACCAGGCGGGCATTCAAGAGCAGGCCTTCCATCCGCCGTCCCCGCCAGGTGCGTCCGGCGCAGGTGGGCTGGCCGTTGATCAGGAAATCACCGCCGCGGATGGCAACGGTGGTTTGCGGTTCGTGGCCGGCGGCCAGCAGGGCAGGGGACGGCCAGCACAGGATCAGCGGAGACCAAGCCCAAAGCGCCCGGGCCAGCGTGCATGCGAGAGATTTCATGGCAATTAAGGTGACATGGCCGGGCCTTTCTGGCAAGGGTAATGCCCGTGCCTTTGGGCAACTTGAATGGAACCGGATTGAGATCGCGCCATGAATAACACTGCCAACCATGCTGGAGCCACCCTCCGCGAGGCCCTGGACTACGAACCGCAAACGCTGCGTTTTGGAACCAGCGGCCGCCGCGGGGAGGTGGTTCACCTCTCCCAGCTGGAGGTTTATATCAATGCCCTCGCCGAAATCGAGTATCTCCAATCCCTCCCCCGATCGGCAGGGGGCATTTCGCCCGGGGATCCGTTTTATTTCGCCTGCGATTTGCGTCCCAGTTCGACGGCGTATGTGGCCGCCCAGGGCGGCCGGGGCGAGCTGGCCCAAGCCATCCAACGGGCCATGATGGATGCCGGCCTGCGGCCGGTATACCTGGGGCAGATCCCCACGCCCGCGCTCACTTATTACGCCCTGCGGCAAGGCCATGGCAGCATCATGGTCACCGGCAGCCATATCCCTTTCGATCGCAACGGCTACAAAACCAATTCGGCCCGGGGGGAGCTGCTCAAGCAGGATGAAGCCCCCATCAACCAGCGGGTGGAACAGGTCCGGCGGCGCCTGTATGAGCAGCCATTTTCCGCTTCCCGGTTTGATGCCCACGGCCGGTTCAAAGACGGGCACCAGGAATTGGTGGCGGAAACCAGCGCCGCCCGGACGGCCTATATCAAGCGCTACACTGATTTCTTTGACGCCGGCGGATTGCGGGGCCGGAAGCTGGCCGTCTATCAGCACTCGGCCGTGGGCCGCGACCTGCTGGTGGAAATCCTGGCCGCCTTGGGGGCGGAGGTGGCGCCCATGGGGCGCACCAATCATTTCGTGCCGATCGACACGGAAAACATCGACCAGGAACGCCTGGACGAAATCCAATCCCTGGTGGTGGAACTGGAAAGCCAAAAAGGCCCGGTGGATGCCGTGGTGTCCCTGGATGGCGACAGCGATCGCCCCCTGATCCTGGCCGTGGAGCACCCCGGGGCGGGGGGCGCGCCGCGCCTGCGGTTTTTTGGCGGTGATCTCGTGGGCATGGTGGTGGCGGAATACCTCGGGGCGGATGCCGTGGTGGTGCCCATCAGCTGCAACGACGCCATCGACCTCGGCCCCCTGCGCCAGGCGCTGGAGCCCAAAACCCGCATCGGTTCCCCGCAGGTCATCGCGGGCATGCAAAAAGCGCTGGCCAAAGGGAAACGGCGCGTGTGTGGGTGGGAAGCCAACGGCGGATTCCTCACCGGATCGGACCTGCAGGCCGGGGGCCGCAGTTTGACCGCGCTGCCCACCCGGGACGCCCTGCTGCCGATCCTCGGCGCCTTGCTGGCGGCGGGGGCCCGGCGGCTCTCCTTGAGCGCGCTGTTCGATCAATTGCCCAGGCGGTTCAGCCGCGCCGCCCTGCTCAAGCAATTCCCGCGCGCAGCCAGCCTGGAAATCATCCGCCGGTTCAGCCCCGCCCGGGAGGGAGTCACGGAGATCGCCTACGATCCCGAGCCGGCCATGAAGGATGAAAATGGCGCCGTGGCGCCGGCGCCTTCCGCCGCTTTGGCAGAGGCGTGCGGTTTTAAAACGGCCTTGGAACAGGTGTTTGATTCCGGCCGCGGATTTGGCCCGGTGGCCCGCATCAACTATACCGATGGTGTCCGCATCCATTTCCGCAACGGGGATATCGCCCATGTGCGGCCCTCCGGGAACGCGGACGAGCTGCGGATCTACGCCGTGGCGGATACCCAGGCCCGCGCGGATGCCGTGGCGCAAATGGGAATCCAGGAGCCGGACGGATTGCTGCGGCGGCTGGCGCAAAACCGCTGACGTCCGCCAAACCTCCACCACGGTGCCGTTCAGGCTGCCCGGTTCGTTCCCGGGCTGGAGGCGGATTCGTCCGGGCAGGCCGGCGGCCCCGGCCTCAATCCTTATGTCCCGGGATTACCGCACTGGGCCCGCTGCCGCAGCGCGTGGTCCACCAGCACCAGGGCGGTCATGGCCTCCACGATCGGCACCGCCCGGGGCAGGACGCAGGGATCGTGCCGGCCCCGTCCCTTCAAGGTGGTATTCCGGCAATGGATATCCACGGTTTCCTGCTCCACCATCACGGTGGCCACCGGCTTGAAGGCCACCTGGAAATAGATCGTGGCCCCATTGGAGATGCCGCCCTGGATGCCACCGCTGAGGTTGGTGGTGGTGGCCACCTTGCCCGCGCGAGCCCGGAAAGGATCGTTGTGCTGGGTGCCGGTCATCAGGATTCCGCCGAAACCCGATCCGATGTCGAAGCCTTTGGCTGCGGGCAGGCTCAACATCGCCTTGGCGAGGTCCGCCTCCAGCTTGTCGAACACCGGTTCGCCCCAGCCGGCCGGAACCCCTCGGGCCACCCCTTCCACGATGCCGCCCACGCTGTCGCCCGCGCGCCGCATTTTCTCGATCAGCTTGATCATCCGCTCCGCTGCCGGTGGATCCGGGCAGCGCACGATGTTCGCTTCCACTTGTTGCGCGGTCACCGTTTCCGGGTCGGCATGGGCCTGGATCCGCTGCACCTGTTTCACATACGACAGCACTTCCACCCCGAACTGCTCGCGCAGGATCTTCCGGGCAATCGCCCCCCCCGCCACCCGGCCGATGGTTTCCCGGGCGCTGGCCCGGCCGCCTCCCTGCCAGTTCCGGATCCCGTATTTCGCGAAATAGGTGTAATCGGCGTGGGAAGGACGGAATTTTTCGGCCATCTCGGAATAGGCCTCCGGCCGGGCGTCCTCATTTTGCACCAGCAGGCAGATGGGGGTGCCGAGCGTTTTCCCTTCAAAGGTTCCCGAAAGAATCCGCACCGTGTCGCTTTCCTGGCGGGGGGTGACAATCCGCGATTGCCCCGGGCGCCGCCGGTCCAGCTCCGGCTGGATATCGGCCTCGGTCAAAGCCAGCTGCGGCGGACATCCATCCACCACCACCCCGATCCCCCCGCCGTGGGATTCTCCCCAGGTGGTGATCCGGAACAAATGACCAAACGAATTCGGCATGGCGGCATTCTTAACCAACCCGGCGGGCAGGTCAAAACGAAACCGGACGAGATCCACAGGAGACGCGGATGAAGTTGAGAATCCCAGGTTTTTTACCCATCGGATCCCGGATCCAGTCGTTACGCCAGGCTGCCCTGCCGGAAGGGTTTCGCTCCCCAGATCAGAATCACCCCGCCGAGCAGGCCGCCCAAGTGGGCGAAATTGTCCACCATCGGGGTGGCGAACCCAATCACGATCTGGTAGCCAGCCCAAATCGCGAGCACCAGGCCGATGCGCTTGTCGCGCACGTAGAACCGGTCCTGATTCCGGTAAAGAAAAGCCACCACGCCCCCGGCGAGGCCAAAAATGGCCCCGGAGGCGCCGACTGATGGCCCCGGGCTGGCCACGATGCTCAAGATCGATCCGCAGAGGCCGCTGCCGAAATAGACCGCCATGGTTCGGCGGGTGCCCGCGCCATGTTCCAAGGCCATGCCGACGATATACAGGACCAGGCAGTTCCCCGCCAGATGGCCGATCCCCCCGTGCAGGAACATCGCGCTGGCCAGCCGCCAGATTTCTCCTTGCAAGACCAGCCCCCGGTGCAAGGCCCCCGCGTGGAGGATCGCCTCCTGGCCGTCCAAGGCGCCAGCCGCCAGCTCCCAGGCGAAAACCACGATATTCGCCACGATCAGGAGGATGGTGAAGCCCGGCAGATAAGAAATGCCCAGCTCAAAATCAGTGCGCGATCCGCCCGGTTGGCCGGCGGGAGGCGCCAGCATGTCCGGCGTGATGGCCAGCGGCTCTTCCCCGGCTGGGGGAGGGGGCCAGGGTTCCAATCCGCCGGGCGGTTCGGGCGGGGTCATAAGGCTACCGGCGTTCACCGGTGTCGAGCATGACGCCCAGGGCCACGGCCAGGCGGCGGTTCAAGGCACCCCCCGGGCCATCGGTGAGTTTCAGCGCATAGCGGTCGAGGATGGTGAACTTGCGGTTGAACTCGCCCAAGACCTGGATCTCATCCGGGGCAAACAAAATGAAATTCGTCCTCAGCAGCCCGAAAAAAGGGCCCAGGAGCCGCCGCAGCAGCGAAAGGATGGCCGAATCCTCCCGGGCCACGCAAACCAGCTTTCCGGTGGCATCCGTGCAGTTCCAGCGTTTGCGGAACAGGTTGTAGAGGTGGTTTTTATCCAGCCGGCCCAGCACCTGGCCGCCGGCGTCGGCGATCGTGTAGGTGGCGTGGATGAGGGCGATTTTCTGGTCTTGAAACACCTGCAGCACCAGCTCCCGCCGGGTGTCGTCGCGGTAGAAATGCACATCCCGCTTGCGGGAGAGCGCCACGGCCACGGCGGCCAGCGCGGCCAGGCCCGCCACCCAGGCGGCCACCAGCCCCAGGTTCCGGGCCTCCTCCGTGGGCAGTATTTGGCTCAGCACGGACAGGATGGTCCCAAGGACCAGGCCGGCCAGGATCCCCCCCATGATCGCCGCCAGGTTGCGCAACAGGTGCGCGGGGCGCTCCACAAACAGGATGGACTGCCCCTGTTCGTCCCCGACGTAATACTTTTCCGAAACGGACAGGTGCTTCTGCCGGAGGAGGAATTGGTCCCGCGCGAACACCGGATCGCCTCCGGTGGCGCCGGCCGGGATTCCCGGGGGAACTCCGGCCCGGCAGCTCTGCCCGCATTTCGGGCACGCAACCAGCCGTCCGGCGTATTCGTCTTTGAGCTGGTAAGTGGCGCCGCAGGCGCAAGTGGCTTGGATGCTCATAGTGGTCTCTTGGATCGCTTAATATCTGGCTTCTAGAATGCCCTTGTCCACCACCTGAATCAAGCCGGTTTTTTCAAGGTAAAAGCCAGCCTTCCGGGTACGCAAAACGGCCCTCCTGGATGGCGCCCAAGCGCTCGCGGACTTCCATCAGGAGCTTGCCCAGCACATTGCTGCCCCGCCGCAGCTGGCAACTCCGCAAAACGAACAGTTGGGCTTGTCAGCCAGGGATTAATCACGGATATTCCTTATTTGTTGGCCAGCAAAATGATGAACGCACCGGCAAACACCCAGGTAACGACGAACTGCCCGCCAGGCGCTGGTTTGGCGCCGAAAAACGGTGCTTTCCGGGTCTTGCATACCTCCGACTGGCACCTCGGCAAAATGCTGGTGGAGCGTTCCCGGGAAGAGGAGCATCAGCGGTTCCTGGATTTCCTGCTGGCCCAGGTGCGGGAACTGGCGGTGGATGCCTTGATCGTGGCCGGGGATGTGTTTGATACCGCCAATCCTCCCCAAAGCGCCGCCGCCCAGTATTATAATTTCCTCTCTGCCCTGAGCCGGCAATCCCCCTGCCAGGTGGTCATCGTGGCGGGCAACCACGATTCACCCGCCCAATTGGAAGCGCCCCGCCTGGTTCTGAAGGCCCTGGGCGCCCATGTCCTGGGGGCGTTGCCGGAGGCGCCGGCCGATAGCCTGGTGGTTTTGCCCTCGCGGGCGGCGCCCCGGTTGGTGGTGGCGGCGGTTCCTTTCCTGCGGGACCGGGATTTGCGCACCGGCCAGCCTGGGCAATCGGCGGCCGCCATCACGCGGGAATTGGTGCAAGGCATCCGGCGGCGGTATGATGAAGTGGCACTGGCGGCGCAATGCTGGCTGGACCAAGGCCTGCCAGTCCTGGCCACCGGCCACCTGGCAGTGACCGGTTGTTCAGTTTCGGAAAGCGAACGGGACATCCATGTCGGCGGGTTGGGGGCCGTGGGCTGGGATTGTTTTCCGCCCGCTTTTTCCTATGTCGCCCTGGGCCACCTGCACCGGCCGCAAGCCGCCGGGAACCATCCGGCGATCCGGTATTCCGGCTCGCCCCTGCCGCTCAGTTTTGGCGAGGCCGGGGATAAGAAAGAGCTTCGGCTGCTGGATTTCATGGGTGGCGGATTAGCCCGCCAAGCCGCAGTGGACATCCCCCGTCCGCGAACCTTGGCCCAAATCCGCTGCCGGCGCGCCTCCCTGGAGGCCGCTTTGAATGACTTCCAGCCCCCCGGTGGAGACCTCAAGGCATGGGTGGAAGTGGTGGTGGAGGATCCAGTGGCCGGGGAAAACCTTTACGATCAAGCCCAGAAAATCGCCCAGGGAAAGGCTTATGAAGTGGTTCGTGTCGTAAGCGCCCGCACCACGCAGCCGGATAAAATCGGCGTCAACGATGAGGCGGATTTCGAGGACATCGAGGGATTGCTGGGCAATCCCCAAAAAATATTTGAGCACCGGCTGGCCGGGGAGAATGCGTTGGGTGAACCTGAGCGCGCCGCTTTGCGGATCGCTTTTCAGGAGCTTTGCGCCCTCCACCAGGAGCGGCAGCGGCAAGAGCCTTTGGCTGCACCCCCACCCGCAGCGGGAGGCCGGCCATGAGGATCCTGCGGCTCAGGCTCAACAACTTGAATTCCCTCCGTGGCAGCCACATGGTGGATTTCGAGGCCCCGCCCTTGGCCAATGCCGGCTTGTTCGCCATCACCGGCCAGACCGGAGCGGGCAAATCCACCTTGCTGGACGCTATCACCCTGGCGCTTTACGGCCGCGCCGCCCGCTACGCCAGCGCCCCCAATCCCGAGGATATGATGAGCCGGCACTGCGGCGAGTGCCGGGCCGAGGTCGAATTCCAGGTGGCTGCCGGCCAATACCGGGCCGAATGGCACTTGCGCCGGGCGCGGGGCAGGCCCGATGGCAGCCTGCAGCCACCCAAACGCTACCTCTACGATGGCGCCGGGCAGATCCTGGCCCAGTCCCTCCGGGAGGTGGATGAGCAGATCGAAAAACTCGTGGGCTTGGATTATGATCGCTTCCTGCGATCCGTGCTGCTGGCCCAGGGCGAGTTCGCCCGGTTTTTGAAAGCGAAACCGGACGAGCGCGCCGGGCTGCTGGAAAGCCTCACCGGCACCACGATTTATTCGGAATTGAGCCTCCTCGCGCACGAGGAAACCACCGGCCGCGAGCGTGCCCTGCAGCTAAAGGAAGCCGCCTTGGGGCAATTCGTTTTGCTCACAGAGGAGCAGCGGCGCGAGCGGGAAGCCCGGATCCAGGAACAGGCCGGCCACCTTGCCGCCGGGAAAGAGCGCCTGGAGCAGCTCAATGCCGCCCTCGGCCAGGCCCGGCATTTGCGGGACGAACTCGTGGCCGAGGCGGATCTCCAGCGCCAGGCCCGGGAGCTTGATGCGCGCCGGCAAACAGCCGGTCCCAGCCTCGCCAGCCTGGCCCGGCACCGCCTGACGGTGCCTTACGCGGACGATCTCGCCCAGCTCGATGCGGCCGAAGCGGGCGCCCGGGATCAAGCCGCGAGCCTGCGCGCTGCGGAAACTGCCTGGAATTCTGCCCATGGCGCCCTGATCGCCGGGATTTTGGCGGCCTGCGGCTTTGCCAGCCAGACGATCCAGCAGGAGGAGCGGAAGCTCGCCGAGCTGGCCCAGGCCTTGAAAAGCCAGCAGGATCGCCAGCGCGAGGCCCAGGCCTGGCTGGTCCAGAATGACCGGGATAAGATCCTGGAGCCCCGGCTGCCTGAGATGGTGGCCCTGCTGGGCGGCCTGGAAACCTTGCGCCAGGATCTCGGCCGTGCCCGCGGGCAAGCGGCCGCTCTCTCCAATCAGGCCAGCCAGCAGCAGCAGGCGCTGGCCGGGGCGGGGGCCGCCCTGCGCGCGGCGGAGGAACACCTGTGCCTGCGGAATTCGCAGAAAGACGCCTCGGCCAGGGCGCTGGCGGATTTGCTGGCCGGGTGCTCCGAGGCGGACCGGGAGGCCGGGCTGAACCGCTTGCGGACCCAGGCCCAGACGCTGGCCGGGATCATCGGCCAGGACGATTCCCGCCAAAAGCTCCTCCAGGCCGCCGGGGAGGATCGGCGCCAGCTAGCCGGGCTGCGGCCCAAGCTGGAATCCGCCAGCGCGGCCGCCCAGGCCGCCGCCACCGCCCGGGAGGCGGCGGCCAGCCAGCTGAACCTGCGGCGGGATCATTGGGAAAAAGCCCGCTTGGTGGCCAGCCTGGCGGAGCACCGTGCCGCCCTGCGGCCCGGCGAGGCTTGCCCTTTGTGCGGGGCGCTGGAGCATCCGCTGGCAGTGGCGGGCCAGGCCGGCCCCTCCGGCGCGGAGATCCAGGCCGAGGTCACCCGGGCCGAAAAAGCCCTGGCCCGGGCGGACCAGGAAGCGCGGGCGGCCGACCAGGAGGTTATCGTGCTGAAGACCCGGCTCGCCGCTTTGGAAGGAACCATCGCCCGCGGTGACGCGGGCGCGGAGGAGCATCGCCGGCGCCTCCAGGAAATGGCCACGGCGGGCGGTTTGGAGCCGGAGGCGGACCAAGGCTGGCTCCCGGTGCTGGCCGCCACCAATTCGAGGATCGATCAACTCGCCCAGGAACTCGCCCGTATCCGGCAAGCCGCCCAGGCCGCCGCCGCCAGCCAGACCGCGTGCGTGGCGGCTGGGAACGCCTGCGCCCAGGCCCGGCAGGCCCGGGAGAACCAGGAAAACCTGCTGGCCAGCTTGAACCGCCAACTGGCCGCCCAGGGGCAGGCCGTGGCAGACCTCGAGGCCAGGATCTCCACCACTTCGGCCTCCCTGGCGGCGCTGCTGGCGGATCCGGGCGTGGCTGTTCCGCCGCCCGGCCAGGAACCGGCGGCCCGCCAGATCCTGCAGCGCCGGAAAGCCGAATACCAGGCCCGGCAAGCCGCCCTGCAGCTGCTGGCTGCGGAAATCCAGGGAACCCAATCCGCGATCCTGAATGCCACCCAGTCCGTTTCCAATCTGCGGGAAAAAGCCGGCCCCCTGTTCCAGGCCCGGGTGGACCATGCGGCCAGTGCCGCCCCTTCATCGGCCCCGCCCCCCTCCCGCTGGCGGATCCTGGACGACGCCGAGCGGGATTGGCGCGCGCTCGAGTCAAAATTCAGCCAGGCTGATTTCGCGGTCCGGGACCGCCAGGCCCAGGCCGCTCAAGCAACCCGGCAGGTGTCCGGCCTCGGCGGCCAGCTGGCCGCGAAATTGGCGGGTTCCGCCTTCGCCAACATCGAGAGCCTCCGCGGATCCCGGCTGGCTCCCGCCCAGGCCGGTGAGCTGGAGCAATTGGAGCAAAGCCTGCAATCCCAGTCGGATATCCTGAAAGGACGGCTCGAGGAGGGGCGGCGGCGCATCGCGGGCCTCCGGGCCGCCGGCACGGTTGAGGGGGAAGGGGTGGCCGGCCTGGAAGCCGAGCTGCGCACCGCGCAGGCCGCCCACCAGGAAATGGTGGCCCGCCAGGCCACCCTGCGCAACGAGCTGGCGCGCGATGACCGCGACCGGGCGCTGCGCGCCGCCCAGGCCGCCGAGGTGGAACAAGACCAGCAGCGCCTCCAGGTTTGGCGCCTGCTCCAAGGGCTCATCGGCTCCCACGACGGCGGGAAATTCCGCCGCTACGCCCAGGGAATTTCCCTGGATATCCTCCTCCACCACGCCAACCGCCACCTGCAGCGCTTGAGCGACCGCTACCGCACCCGCCGGTGCGCCGGGCAGCAGCTCGAGCTGGAGATTGAGGATCTCTACCAGTCCGGCGCCACCCGGCCCATGGCCAGCCTTTCCGGTGGCGAAAGCTTCCTGGCCAGCCTGGCCCTGGCCCTTGGCCTGGCCGATCTGGCCGGGCGCAAGGTGCGCATCGATTGCCTCTTCATCGACGAAGGCTTCGGCGCGCTGGATGCCGGCACCCTCGACCTCGCCCTCTCCGCCCTCGAAACCCTCCGCCAGGACAGCAAAACCGTCGGCGTCATTTCCCACGTGGACCTTCTCAAAGAGCGGATCGCCACCCAGATCATCGTCGATAAGCTCTCCGGCGGCGCCAGCTGCCTGCGCTTCGCCCCGTGACGGTTCACCTCCCACAGGCCTGGTTGGAACATTTTGGGCGGGACGTGGCGCGCCAAAAGTAACTGTTACCCGGGACGGGGCGTAAAAAGGGCGTAAATTGGTTGCTTTTGAGGCAAATTGCTGTAAGAGTTTCCCGAACGCCACAGTGAAGGGAATGAAATGAAACCGCCAAGTTCAGCGGTGGGCAGTGCCCACCCTGAAGACCGTCTGATCCATTAATTGTGATTTACGAAAGGAATGCCAACATGTCCAAACGAGAAACGATGACCTCGCGGGAGCGCGTGCTCAAAACCCTGAATCATGAAGTGCCGGACCGGGTGCCGATCGATCTGGGCGGCAATCAGACCGGCATCCACAAGAATGCCTACCGCAAGCTGACCGCCCACCTGGGCATCCCGGACGAGGTGCGCATCATGGACGCCGTGCAGCAGCTGGCCAAACCGTGCGAGCAAGTCCTGGAGCGTTTCCATGTGGACACGCGCTATGTCGCCGCCGGCGCGGCGGCCAGCTGGAAAGGCGGCATTGTCCAATGCGAACGCGCGGGCCGCCTGTGGCATGACTTGACCGATGAATTCGGCATCCGGTGGTCCATGCCCGACGACATCCCCAATTACATGGACATCACCCTGCACCCGCTCGCCAGCGCCCGGCTCGCCGATCTCCCGGACTATCCCTGGCCCACGGGGGGCGATCCCACACGTTTTGCCGGCCTGCGCGAACGCGCCTTGCGGCTCAAGCAGGAAACGCCCTACGCCGTCGTCAGCGGCATATCCGGGGTGGTCTATGAAATTTGCTGGTACCTCCGTGGCCTGGAGCAATGGTTCTGCGACCTGATGACCCAGCCGGAATTCTGCGAGGCCATGCTGGAGCAGACCTTGAAATTCTGGCTCGACTGGTTCCGGGTGTTCCTCGACGAGGTGGGCGATGTGGTGGATGTGATCATGATCGGGGATGACCTGGCCGGCCAGAACGGGCCGCTGTTCAATCCCGAATTATACCGCCGACTGGTCAAGCCGCGCCACAAACGCCTGGTGCAATACATCCGCTCGCGGACCAAGGCCCGCATCTGGTACCACACCTGCGGCTCCTGCATGGATGTCATCCCCGACTTGATGGACAACGGCATCCACATCCTGAACCCCGTCCAGGTCAGCGCCCGCAACATGGATCCGGCCACGCTGAAGAGCCGTTTCGGCCGCGATCTGGCTTTCTGGGGCGGATCGTGCGACACGCAGCATGTGCTTTCGCAATGCACGCCGGCGGAAGTGGCCGCCCAGGTGCGCCAGAATGTCCAGGTTTTCATGCCGGGCGGCGGTTATATTTTCAACAATGTCCACAACATCCAGGGCGAAGTGCCGCCTGAAAACGTTGTGGCCATGTTCGACACCGCCTACGAGACTGGATTCTACTCATAGCCGCCGGATAAAAAATCCAACGGCGGATCTGCGTGACCACGGCTAAGTTTCAATGCAAAGCATCAGGCGCCGCGTTCATGCGGCCCATTGTTTACCGCTGGGCGAGCCATCTCAAACGCGTTCTTGTGTCAACGGCCTGCTCGTTTCGCTGGCGGCTTGATGGTTCCCGTTGCCCGGCGGCGGGCAATCCGCAGTTGATCATGGTGGACGAAGCCACCGCAGGGCTGGGCCTGGAGGAGCGCAACCGGTTCAACAACTTGATCGCGGAGATTGGCCAGAGCATCGTGGTGTTCCTCCCGGCCCACCTCGTGGACGGCGTGGCGGATTTGTGTTCGCAGATGGCGATCATCAACGGAGGCCGGCTTCGAGCCGGTGGCCGGGGAACTTCAGGATCTTTGCTTCGCGGCCCTGCCCTCGGAAAAACGGCTGGCTCGCACCAATGCCGGAATTTTGCCCTCGGGATGGCCCGGTCCGGTCACTTTACAAAAACCCTTTAGGAGACTCATCTGATCATGCACAAACCAATCAAGACGGGCTTGTCCGCATTCGCCTTGGGCCTCGCCTGCGCCACCCTGGCGGCGGAATCCGCGCGGGCCATTGAACAGCCGCCGGTGGAAACACCCGCCACCCAGATCGCCGGCCGGCCGGTGGTGGCCAGTCCCAAACCCGGGGACGCGGATTTCCCAAAGCCCTCGCCTGGCGGCCGGCACGATGGAAAAGTGGCGGCAATCAAAGCGGGAGACTTCGATCTGGTGATGATCGGGGATTCCATCACGGAAGCGGTGGGTGACGGCGGCGAAGGGGAATGGAAGCCGCTCAAGGCCGTGTGGGACAAACACTATGCCCCGCGCCGTGCCCTTAACCTGGGATACTCCGGCTACCGCACGGAAAACATTTTGTGGAACCTCCAGAACGGGGAGCTGGATTTCAAAAAATCGCCCAAAGTTATCACCCTGCTGATCGGCACCAACAACACCGACGACCAGCATTACCCCAGCGTCCACACCGGCGAACAGGTGTTTGCGGGCACCAAAGCCATCGTGGACCTCATCCAACAACGCCACCCCACCACCAAAATCATCATCTTGAGCATTCTCCCCTGCGGCGGCCCCCATGACCGCACCGCCTATTCCCGCAAATACAATCGTTCCGCAACCGGCATCGCCGCCAACCGCCGGGCCGGCGAACTGACCGCCGGATTGGCTGATGGCAAACAAGTGTTCTGGCTCGATGTGGGCCGGGTCTTCCGGCGCCCGGATGGCTCCATCAACACCGGCCTGATGCCGGATATGATCCACCCCAATGCGGCGGGCGCCGAGGCCCGGGCGCAAGCCATGGAGCCGCTCCTCGCCTCCCTCATGGGTGACGAGCCGATCATGGATGCGCGGCCCAATCCCGCCGCTGCCCAACCGGTGCCTGGCAGGATTGAGATCGCGGATGGCCCCTTCAAGCCCACGTGGGAGTCGCTCAAGCAATATCGCTGCCCCGAGTGGTTTCGCGACGCCAAGCTGGGCATTTGGGGCATCCTGACGCCGCAGTCCCTGCCCGAGGCGGGTGATTGGTATGCGCGCCACATGTATCTCGAGGGGATGCAGCAATACCAGTTCCATCTCCAGCATTTCGGGCATCCGTCCCAGTTTGGCTATAAGGATCTGGCCGCCCGGTGGAAGCTGGGCCAATTCGATCCTGACCGGCTCATGAAGCTTTATAAGCAAGCCGGGGCGAAGTATTTTGTTGTTCTCGCCAACCACCACGACAACTATGACAACTGGAACTCCAAGTATCATCGTTGGAATTCCGTCAACGTGGGACCCAAGCTGGATATCGTTGGTCTTTGGGCCAAGGCGGCGCGCCAGCATGGGCTCCGCTTCGGAGTCACCGAGCATGTGGCACGCAGCTATAGTTGGTTCAATACCAATAAGGGCCGGGACAAAAAGGGATCTCTGGCTGGAGTGCCCTATGATGGAAACGATCCCCAATACGAGGATCTCTACTTCCCGCCGCATCCCGATACATCCTACACTTACCCGGCCAATCCCCCCGAGTGGTGGCCTCGCCAGTGGTTCTGGCGCATCCGGGATCTGATCGACACCTATCACCCCGATTTGATGTATTCTGATGGCGCGGTGCCTTTCGGGGAGGTGGGGCGCAGCCTCTTCGCCCATTTCTACAATGCCAGCCAGGCCTGGCACGGGGGCAAGTTGGAAGCCGTTTACAACCTCAAAGACATGGCGCCCCGCACCGACCACGGTGAATACGTGGATGGGATCGGGGTTCAGGATGTCGAGCGGGGGATCCTCGGCGGCATCAAGGCCGAACCGTGGCAGACCGACACCTGCATCGGCGACTGGTTCTACAAAACCGGTCTTCAATACAAACCGGCCTCCCAGGTCATCTGCATGCTTGCCGATATCGTCAGCAAGAACGGCAATCTCCTGCTCAATATCCCGCTGAAGCACGATGGCACGCTCGATGCCGGGGAGGAGCAGGTGCTCGCCGATCTGGGCGCCTGGATGGCCGTGAACGGGGAGGCAATTTACGGCACCCGGCCGTGGCAGGTGTTCGGGGAAGGCCGGCCCCAGGGCGATGGCCACTTCAATGAAGACGGGCGGCGTTACGATTCCCGGGATATCCGGTTTACCACCCGGGGCGGCAGCCTGTACGCCTTGGTGCTGGGCTGGCCGGCCGATGGCCGGGCGCGGGTGCGATCCCTCGCCTCGGGGGCAGGAACGATCACCAAAGTCAGCCTGCTCGGCCACCCAGGTGAGCTCCAATGGACCCAAACCGAGGCGGGCCTGGAAGCCGTGTTGCCCGCCCAGGGGCCGGGCCGGCACGCCTTCGCCCTGAAAATCAACGGCAGCGGATTGCGTCCCGTGCCATTGGCCGCCACGGTGGCCAGGCCCGATGCCCTCGGCCGGATCGTGCTGGAAGCCCGGGACGCCGAGATTCACGGCGGCTCGCCTCGCTACGAGCAGGATGGGGAGAAAGACCAAATCGGCCATTGGGCCAACGCAAAGGATTTTGTCTCCTGGCCATTCCAGCTGCTGCGGCCCGGAACCTATGGCGTGGAAGTGGTTTACTCCTGCGCCTCCGGCGCGGAAGGAAGCGAATATCTCCTCGAAGCCGGTGATCAAAAGCTCATTGGCAAATCCAGGGCGACCGGTTCCTGGGCCACCTACACCACCCATCATCTTGGCCAGCTGAAGTTTGCCGAACCAGGTTCCTGCACCCTGGCGGTTAAACCCAATCCTGGATCGGTTTGGAAAGTCATCGGACTTAAATCGGTGGTCATGACTCCTGACGCTGGTCCACAGCCGAAATAGAACGCACCATCCGCCGATGGGAAATAACGGAGGACACCAGCATGCATCAGGTTGGCCAAAGGATTGATGGCGTAATTCTGCTCGCGGGGCTTTTGCCGGCGGCAGCCCGGATTCCGGGAACTGCCGGGGCACAGGCCATGCCACCCGGATGCAGACCAAGCCCGGCCGCTGGCGGCGGACCTGCACCCCGGCGGCCTGGGCCAGGAGGTTCCGCCAGGAATTGGGCCTGGCCAGCAACTCCATCGTGCCGGGCGGGAAGCCCCCCCGGCAGCCATGCGGTCAAGCTCCGGGTCCGGGTGGATGCCTTGCTTCCGTTGGCGCCTGTGGAAGACCAGCCCAACAGTCCCCGCGAGGCGGCGGGGTCCGTGGAATTCCCGACCGGGTGGGCCATGGCTCCGCACCATGCCGGACCGGTCTATGGGCCCCTGGTCCGGAAGGGACCGGCGGATCGTGATGCCATCGATTGGTGGGAACGCAGCCCAGCCATCGACGAGGGACGCATCGCGCATAGGCCAAGGACGTGGTCAATCTGCTTGGAAAAGGAACCATTGGAAACTATGACAATATGAAAAAGTCGATTATACTCAAGTTAATAACGGTTTTGGGGATTGTGAGCAGTCTTGGCTGGTCCGGGTCTGCTCGATCTGAAGAGCCAAAAGCGGAGAAGATCAACACCAGGACCGTGCTTTTCCTGGGCGACAGCATCACGGCGGCCGGGGGCTATGTCCGCCTCATTGAGGCCGGGCTGGCCAGGCAGGCGCCACCGAACTCCTGGAAGGTGATCAACAAGGGGCGGAGCAGTGAGACGGTTTCCGGCCTGAGCGAGGAGTATCACCCGGGCCGCCGGCCCTGCCTGTTCGCACGATTGGACCAGGAGCTGGCGGAGGCCAAGCCGGACTGGGTTGTTGCCTGCTACGGCATCAACGATGGCATCTATCACCCGTTCAATGAAAAAAGGTTCGCTGCCTATCAGGCCGGCATTGAGACCCTCATCAGGAAGGTGAAGGCTTCTGGCGCCCGCCTGGTTCTGCTCACGTCGCCGCCTTACGCCCGGCCGGGACCGGAATTCCCCAAAGGCGCCAGCGCGCCGGATGCGGCAAAGCTCCTCGCCAAGGCGAATGCGGATGCAGAAGCTCAAGCTGAGCAGGACCCGCGCAAGTTTGGCTATATTTCTCCTTATGCCTACTACGACCAGGTCATGGCACAATATGCGAAGTGGTTGTTGTCGCTCAATGGCCACAACGGCGTTCACGTCGTAGATTTGCGCGCGCCGATACTGCCCAAGTTGAAAGCGGCCTACGGCGGGGATCCGATCCATCCGAACCAGGCTGGCCACGAACTCATGGCCGAAGCATTCCTGAAGCAATGGCCGGCGATCAGCACGCAAGCTGGAAGATGACTTTGATCCATAAACCGCGGCCGCGACCGGTTGAGACCTTGCCCGTTCAGGCCAGGCCGCGGTGGAGAACAACCAAGGAAACATCTGAACCGTGATGAGCGCGAAAAACAGATCAAACAACCAACTGAAATCAGGTTGCTGGCGGCCCCAGCTTCGCCCTGCCTGCTCCGGCTGGCACACGCCAAGCGGCTTCATTCGTGGCGCGGGTAAAAGCACCGCCCGGTCAATCATGTTGGACCAGGGCAAATATTCGGTTAGTCTCGAGGTCATGAAACGCAATGGCTATGGCAAAACAGCCTCTTCCAGGCCGGCCTGCATGGACGGCTCGCCGGGGCTCGCTTTGCGGACTTCCCTGACCACCGTTACCTGGCGCTCTTGGGCGTCTCCGGTTTTCGCTGTCACGGCGGGCGCTCCCACGCTTGCCTTCACTCGGGATGTGGCGGGAGCGGCATGGACCTGTTCGACAACGTGGTGATTGAAAAAGTGCCGGAACCATGAATGATAAACAATAAGGAATGATGACCAATG
Organism: uncultured Verrucomicrobiota bacterium; assembly: GCA_964409245.1. Classification (GTDB taxonomy): domain Bacteria; phylum Verrucomicrobiota; class Verrucomicrobiia; order Limisphaerales; family UBA1319; genus CAIMWS01. Next base: position 52,544 of record CAYPCQ010000030.1, on the reverse strand, counting down.
AATGCGATTAGAAAGAGAATAGCCTATGCCGCCATGGTGTTCGGGGTTGCGCTCGGGACAGGGTGGTGCGCGGAGGCGGACGGAGCCGGATCATTGACGGCCGAGTTCGAAGCGCCTCCCTTTCGGTTCCAATCCCGGCCTTTGTGGTTCTGGAATGGCAAGCTGGATGCGGAGAAAACCAAGCGCATGGTCGCGGCCTGCAAAACGGCCGGCTACTATGGCATGGGCATCCTGCCCTGCAACGGCATGGGATTTCCCTTCATGAGCCCGGAGTTCCTCAAGCAATACAAGGTGGCGGTGGATGAGGCAGGCAAGCTGGGCATGAAGATGTGCCTCTACGACGAGTTCTGGTTCCCGAGCGGTTCGGCCGGCGGCCTGTTGGCCAGCAAGCATCCCGAGGCTCTTGGCAAACGTTTGGACATGCTGGCCGCTGATGTGAGCGGGCCCAAGGAATTCACCCAGGCCGTGCCGGCGGGAGCCCTGATGGGTGCAGTAGCCATGGAGGCAGCGACCAGGAAGCGCCTTGATATCACCGCTGCGATCAAAGACGGCGCCTTGCACTGGAATGTGCCGGCCGGCGAGTGGAAGGTTATGATCTTCACCTGTGTGCGGGATGGCGGCGCCGGATTGGTGGACTATCTGGAGCCCAAGGCAGTGGAGGCCTTCATCTCCCTCACCTACCAGGCCTATCATGATGCCATGCCGGAGCAGTTCGGCGCCACCATCGACAGCGCCTTCTACGACGAGCCGGCCTTCTACCATGTCAAGGGCGGCAGGGCCTGGACGGAGCGCTTCAACGATTATTTCCGCGCGCGCTTCAAGACGGATCCAGTCACCCTCTATCCGGCGCTGTGGTTCGACATTGGCCCCGACACCGCTGTGGCGCGCAACGCCCTGTTCGGCATGCGGGCCGAGCTGTATGCCAGCGGCTTCGTCAAAACCATCAGTGACTGGTGCGCCGCGCATCACCTGGGCCTCACCGGGCATGCCGACCAGGAGGAAGTGGCAAACCCGGTGATCGGCACCGTTGGCGACCTGATCAAATCCTTCAAATACCAGAGCCTGCCCGGCATCGACCAGGTCTTCGCCTATGGCCGGGCCTCGCGCGCCTACAAGGTGGTCAGTTCGGCAGGCTTCAATTACGACCGCCCACAGGTGATGACGGAATGTTATGGCGGCATCGATCTGCCGCTGCCCAACCTGTATAAGGAGGCTATGGACCAGTTTGCCAAGGGCATCAACACCATGGTGCCGCACGCCGTGTGGTACGATCCGGCGGCCATCATCTTCAAGCCTGATCTCTCGCCCGGCGCCGCGAAATATGGCCCGGAGCTGCCGGCCTACAACCAATATATCGGACGCCTTCAACGCCTCCTGCAAGGAGGCCGCCATGTCGCCGACCTCGGCGTGCTCTATCCCATAGCCACCCTCCAGGCGGGTTCCTGGTTTGGCCCCGGCGATCCCTATCAGGGCTGCGTCGCCATCCCCGAGGCCGATTACATGCAGGTGGGTGAAGCCTTGGCTTTGGGGGTGCGGCGCGACTTCACCTTCGTGCATCCGGAAGTTCTTGAGGAACGTTGCGCGGTCGATGGCGCCACGATCACCCTGAACAACCAGGTGAACCACGAACGCTGGCGCGCCTTCATCATCCCCGGGTCGCGGTGCATCAATGTCGCCACTCTCCGCCGCCTCAAGCAATTCTATGACCAGGGCGGCACCGTCATCGCCACCACCCGGCTCCCGGATTGCGCGGCCGAAGCCGGCGCGGATGCCGAGGTCCGCCAATTGGTGGCGGCGATTTTCGGCCCCGAAATGGCGCGCCACGACGATGGTCCGCGTGTCAGTGCATCTTCCACTTGGGCCGGTGGTGACCACGACCCGGCCCTGAGCATGGACGGCAGCACCGATACCCGCTGGAATGCTGCTGATGGCAATAAAGGCGCCCAGTGGCTGGAGGCGGATTTCGGCAGCAGGCAGACCATCACCGGCGCGTTGGTGAACGAAGCCTTCGACCGCGTGCGCGGCTATCGCATCCAAACCTGGGATGGCGCGGCCTGGGTGGATCAGGCCCAGGGTGAACGGCTCGGCGTGCGGAAGGAAATCACCTTCACCCCCGTGTCCACCATGAGGATTCGCTTGCTCCTGGAGGCGGTCGTCTCCGACAGCGCATCCATCTCGGAATGGACGCTGCTCGGGGCCGGCGGGCGCAGCCTCTTGCAGCGCGGGGCCTCGCCCTGCCACCGCAACGCCCGCGGCGGCCGGGCCTGGTTCCTTCCTTCGCCTCAAGTGGCGGAGTTGAAATCGGTCCTCAATGAGGCGTTGCCTGATGGCGATGTGGTGATCGGCCAGGAGGATCTAAAGGTCAACGGCGGCAACTTTTCATACATCCACAAGGTGAAGGATGGACGCTCGATTTATTTCTTTGCCAATTCCTCCGATGCGGAGGTGGATACCTGGGTGGCCTTGCGCGGGAAGCTGGCGCCCGAGCTTTGGAATCCGCATGACGGCCAGCGGGGGCCGGTCGAGTATGAGCAGGTCGCCGGCCAGGAGGGGCCCGTCACCCGTGCGCGTGTGAAACTTCCGCCCGTCCATTCCCTGTTCCTGGTTGCGGGCGGCGAACCTGCCACCACCAAGGAATAATGGCCCCGCCCAGAAAGACTCCCAATGAAAAACCATGCCGTCAATCATACCGTGGCCTGCGCGTGACGGCCATCAATTTCCTGTTTGACGCAGGCCGGGGATTTGACTACGCTGCAGCCATGCTCACAGTAGTATCGTCCAGCCGTTGTTTGGGGCATTGAAGGAGTCCTCGGCCATGCTTACGCTCTCAGGAGTCACCCACATCTACGCCAACGGAACCAAAGCGCTCGATAATGCGAGCCTGGCCATCCCCAAAGGGATGTTCGGCCTGCTGGGCCCCAACGGAGCGGGCAAGACCACGCTGATGCGGTGCATCGCCACGCTGCAGACGCCCTCCGCCGGCAGCATTCGCTTTGGTGACATTGATGTGGTCAGCCAGCCCGAGCGGCTTCGGGCGCTCCTGGGTTACCTGCCGCAGGATTTTGGGGTCTATCCCCGGGTTTCGGCCTGGGATCTGCTGGATCACCTGGCGTTCCTGAAAGGCCTCAGCAACGCCGCCCAGCGCAAGGCCACGGTGGAGACCCTGCTGAACCAGGTGAACCTGTGGGCGGTGCGCAAGCGGGCCGTGGCGGGATTCTCCGGCGGCATGCGGCAGCGTTTCGGGATCGCCCAGGCGCTGATTGGCAATCCGCAGCTGATCATCGTGGACGAACCCACCGCGGGGTTGGATCCGGAGGAGCGCAACCGGTTCAACAACCTGATCGCGGAGATTGGCGAGAGCATCGTGGTGATCCTCTCGACCCACATCGTGGACGACGTGGCGGATTTGTGTTCGCAGATGGCGATCATCAACGGGGGCCGGATTGTGTGCACGGGGCCGCCTGGCGAATTGCTGCGCGCGCTCCAGGGCCGCGTGTGGCGCCGCACGGTGGCCAAGCTGGCGCTGGAGGATTACCGCTCGCGGCTGGAGGTGATTTCGACCCGGCTTTGTGGCGGCCAGACCATCATCCATGTGGTGGCCGACCAGCAGCCGGAGGCCGGCTTCGAGCCGGTGGCCGGGGAACTCCAGGATCTATATTTCGCGACGCTGGCCCAGGAGCGCCGGCGCGCGGCTGCTTAAGGAGATTCCATGCTGCGCAAAATCGCTGCCTTCGAGGTGCGCTACCAATTGCGTTCCCCCCTGTTTTTCGTGGGGTTCGCGCTCTTCTTCCTGATGACATTTGGTTCGGTGACCATCGACCAGGTCCAGATCGGCGCGCGCGGGAATGTGAACGTGAATTCACCGTATGCCATCCTGCAGACGATGGCCATCATGAGCGCCATGGGCATGTTTATCGTCACGGCTTTCGTCGCCAATGTTGTCATTCGCGACGACGAGACGGGGTTCGCGCCGATCCTGCGGACGACCCGCATCCGGAAATTCGACTATCTGGCGGGGCGTTTTTTGGGCGCGATCCTGGTTGGTTTCATCATCCTTGCCAGCGTGCCCCTGGCCATGCTCGTGGGGTCGTGGATGCCCTGGCTGGACGCCGAGAAATTGGGCCCCTGCGTGCCGGGGCATTACCTTTATGCCTTGTTCCTGTTCGGCTTGCCCACCCTGCTGGTCATCGGCGCGGCCTTTTTTGCGCTGGCCACCGCCACCCGCTCGATGATGTGGACCTACGTGGGGGTCGTCGGCTTCCTCGTGCTGTTCACCGTCTCGCGCGTGCTGCTGCGTGACCCGGCGCACGACACCTTCTCCACGCTCTCCGACCCCTTCGGCCTCGGCGCGCTGATGCAGGCGACGAAGTATTGGACGGCCTCGGAGCGCAACACCCAGCTCCCGCCGATCAGCGGCCTCCTCCTGTATAACCGGCTGATCTGGTCCGGGGTGGCGGTGGCCCTGTTCGCTGTGGCGTATGGGTTCTTCCGCTTTGAAACGGCCGGAAGCCGGACCACCCCGGCCCCGGCGAAGGGAGCGCAAAGGGCCGATCCGGCCCCCGCACTGCAGCCATTGGCGCACCCCGCCACGGGCCGGGCGGCGGGCTGGCAGCAGTTGGTGGCGCTCACGCGTTTCGACCTGCGCCTGGTGTTCAAGAGCCCGGCCTTCTTCGTGCTGCTGGCGATCGGGGTTTTTAACGCGCTCGGCTCGCTGTTCGGGACGGTGGAGTTCCGCGGAACGGAGTATTTCCCGGTCACCCGGGTCATGGTGGTGGCGCTCCAGGGTGCTTACACGCTGATCCCCATCATCATCGCGGTCTATTACGCCGGTGAATTGGTGTGGAGCGACCGGGAGCGGGGCATGCACGAAATCGTGGGCGCCAGCGCCGCGCCGGACTGGGCCTTCCTGGCGCCCAAGGTGCTGGCCATCACGCTGGTGCTCCTGGCGGCTTTGGTGGTTGGGCCGGTGACGGCCATGACGTTCCAATTGTTCCACGGCTACACCCGCTTCGAGCTTGGGGCTTACTGCCTGTGGTTCATCCTGCCTGAGCTGATCCTGGCCATCCAGCTCGCCGTGCTTTCGGTGTTGGTGCAGGTGCTGGTGCCGCACAAGTTCATGGGCTGGGCCGTGATGCTCGTCTATCTGGTGGCCAGCATCACCCTCAATACCATCGGCTTCGAGCACAACCTTTATATTTACGCCGGCGATCCCGGGGCGCCGCTCTCGGACATGAACGGACTGGGGCGTTTCTGGATTGGCCGCGCGTGGTTCCAGCTTTATTGGCTGGCCTTTGCGGTCATCCTGTTGGTGGCCTCGCACCTGCTGTGGCGCCGCGGAGCGGAGACCGCCTTGCGCCCGCGCTTCGCGCGCCTGCGCCGGCGGCTGGCAGGGGCGCCGGCCTGGCTGCTGGGCGGTGCGGTGGCGGCATGGCTGGGCGCCGGCGCCTTCATCTTTTATAATACCAACCTCCTCAACGATTACCGCACCCAGCCGGAGAACGAAAAATTCCAGGCCGATTACGAGAAAACCCTGCTGCCCTTCGAAAATGTGCCGCAGCCGCGGATCACGGAGGTGAAGCTGGCGGTGGACCTCCAGCCCAGCCGCGCGCGGGCCGAAACCCGCGGCAGTTACCTCGTGGAAAACCGCACCGCCGCGCCGCTGCCCAAGGTGCACGTGCGGTGGGCCCGCCCGCTGAAAATGCAGGAGCTGGAAGTCGAGGGCGGCCGGCTCGAAAAGGAATACCCGGAGTTCGACTACCGCATCTATGCGTTCAACACCCCCATGCAGCCTGGTGAAAAACGCGCCATCCGCTTCGCCACGCTGCTCCACGAGCGGGGCTTCCCCAATGCCCGGCCCCTCACCCGCATTGTCGGGAATGGCACGTTCCTGGACAATACCGAAATCGCCCCGCTGCTGGGCATGGACCACACGCTGCTGCTGCAGGACCGCGGCCAGCGCCGCAAGCACCAGCTGCCGCCCGAGCTGCGCCCGCCCAAGCTGGAAGATCCCGCGGCCGCCGCCAACCACTACCTGCGCCACGATGGTGACTGGGTCACCGCGGAAATCTCCGTCACCACCGATGCCCCGCAGACACCCGTGGCCCCCGGCTACATCGTCAGCGACACCACCACCGGCCAGCGCCGCACGATCATCACCCGGACGGAAGCGCCGATCCATCATTTCTTCTCGATCCAGTCGGGCAACTATGCGGTCCGCCAGGATGCCTTCCAGTGCAAGGACGGCCGGACCGTGGACCTCGCGGTCTATTACCACCCTCCGCACGGCCACAACGTGGACCGGATGCTCAAGGCCATGAAGGTTTCCCTCGATTTATTCAGCGAAAGTTTTTCGCCGTTCCAGTTCCGCCAGTTGCGCATCCTTGAGTTTCCCGCCTATGCCAGCTTTGCGCAGTCGTTCGCCAACACCGTGCCCTATTCGGAAGGGATCGGTTTCATCCAGAACCACAACGAGGCGAAGAATGACCAAATGATCGATCAGGTTACCTACGTCACCGCGCATGAGATTGCCCACCAGTGGTGGGCGCACCAGGTCGTGGGCGCCGATAAACAGGGGGCCACCCTGCTCTCCGAGGTCTTCGCCCAATACTCCGCCTTGCTGGTCATGGAAAAACTCTACGGCAAAGAGCAGATCCGCAAGTTTCTCAAAAGCGAATTGGACACTTACCTGCGGAGCCGGGGCGGGGAAATCATTGAGGAATTGCCGCTGAACCGGGTCGAAAACCAGCCCTATATCCACTATCACAAAGGCTCGCTGGCCATGTTCTGGCTTAAGGAGGTGATCGGCACTGAGACCGTCAATCGTGCCCTGCGGAAACTGCTGGCCGGGTTTGCCTTCAAACCCGCGCCTTACCCTTCCTCCACTGATTTCCTGCGCCTGCTGCGGGCGGAAGCCGGGCCGGACCACGAGCAGCTTATCGCCGACTTGTTTCAGAAAATCACGCTCTATGACATGAAAGCCAGCGCGGCCCGTGCCCGGAAGCTGCCCGATGGGAAATACGAGGTCCGCTTCACGGTCGAAGGCAAAAAATTCTACGCCGATGGCAAAGGCAGGGAGACCGAGGCGCCGCTCGATGAGCCGTTTGACGTGGGCGCCTTCACCGAAGAACCCGGCACGAAAGGCTATCGGCGGGAGTCGGTCTTGGTGCTGGAGCGCCGCCAGTTGAAGAGCGGCAGGCAGGAGGTTGTGCTGCAGTTGGACCGGGAGCCGAGGTTCGTTGGGGTCGATCCCTATAACATGCGGATCGACCGCAATTCGGATGACAACCTCACCCGGGTCGTGGCCCAGTGAAAACACCAGCCCGCCCGCGAGGGGGTGGGCTGCAAAGACAAAAGCCATTGATTCCAGCGGGCGGCGGGCAAAACCAATGCGGCGTAATAGTCGGCCTGAAGCCGGGATTGCAGTTTCAAGGCGGATTCCACAGGTTGCCACAGTCATTTTTCTGGATCAGATCTTCTGCGCTTCATGACCCCTCCAGTTCGGTCACGCGTCGCAATGCCGGAATCATATCGTTTGTCAAGGTCTGATATAAATCCCATCACTGCTCCTGGAACTCCTCCAAAGACGTGCCTTGGGTCAAAAGATCAGGGAATTCTTCCCGGTAACCGATCCCGAGCGCCTGATCCTGCCAGCGCACGTATCGCAAGCGCTTCATATGCCAAAGCTAATTGTTTTGCCGCCAACCGCCAACCGGGCAACATCGTTTCTGGCACTGCTGGCGGAGGCGCATCCACCACAAATCGGGTGGTTGTTTTGCCCTGCGCATCCACCTCGCGGTCTATCTGGTCATCCAGCCGCAATGTGGTTTGCGCGAAAGCAATCTGACCTGATCCGGACTGTTTTGCCTCCGGCATGGTTTCCCGCTTGAGTCGTGGGCGGACTCGGATGCTGGCCATTGTCACCCGGATTTTGGCAGCCCGCTCAGGAATTTACCGCGACTCCACCCGGTTCAGCCCGGCGTGGTCCTGGAATACGACGTGATCCGGACGCCGGGACAACGAAAAGCACTCGCAATCACCCCCGCTTGGGCTATACTGATTCGCATAAATGCAGAGTTCAATGACGATACTGAAAAGACCATGGCCAACTTTGGCAGGACGCCGGAGTTCGCTCAATTCCTGCGGGACCATCCTGACACTATTGATCGTCGTTGAGATGCGGTCCCTGGATGAAGCTGGCCAGTAGCAAGGCCAGTTGGGGGAGCAGTGGAGGTGGCAACCACGGCTGCCCGTGCTGCCAGGCTTTTATTCAACGCGGTGTGAATTCAACAACCTCAAAAAATCGCGAAAGTCCGCGGGCAGTCGGATCGTATCCATAGGTGATCTGGCGGCTGAGTTCCAGCGCAGCAAGCCGCTCATCCGGAGTGCGCGAGCGCCAATATTCCTGATCGGCTCGCTCTGCTTCAGCGAAAGTGGTGACTTGGAATGCGGTCCGGTCCACTCGCGCATGATCCAGCAATTTGCCACGCATGACACCTCCTTGCCAAACACGAGATCCTCTGGCAATCCCGGATTGCGCCTCACCCCAACAAGGCGCCTTGCTCCGTTTTTACACCCGCCCGTGGCGCGACCCGCAGGGCAGGGAGCCGCGTAAGACCACCCCTGAGGCAATTCGCCACTTGGCTGGCATGTTTACTTCGAAAGAGCACCTTTTCCAGCCCGATGATTCCCCCTTCACGCAAGTATCCAGGCGTCCATCCAAAGAACGCAGCCTGTGGGCTGGCCGATTGGCTTTGGCCCCCCGAAACTGGGCCGCCAGCCCGGATTTGAACCGCGGGCGTGGATTGGGGAATGCTATTTCCCCCACACCTCGACCTGCCGCAAATGGAGGCACTCCGGGTGGTCTGGCCGCAGCTCCAGGCGCACGTAGCGGGCGCTCCGGCCGGGTACTTGGGCGCCGGCGAGAAAGTCGGTGACCGGAATTTCCCACACTGCCCTGGCCCCCTCTGCCCGCCAGGTTTCCTGCCATTGTTTTCCGTCTTTGGATACGGAGAGGCGCAAGGTCGCGGCGCGATTTCTCCCCGCCTCGCCGGCGCCAGCGCGGTTGAGAATGCGCACCCCGGTCACGGAGGTCTCGTGTCCCAGATCGATCTGCACCCAGGGATTCAACTCAGGATTGGTGTGGAAGGCGAAGTCACCTGCTGGCGATTCCGCGACGAGTGTCTGCGGCTGCCCTTGGTCGGAGGGATGGCGGGAGCTGGTGGTGACCACGGCCGGGCGGGAGACCACCTGCCCGTAGGTGACGGCGTCGAAACTGGAAATATCGCCGGCAGCGATGGCTTTCAAGCCGTCGAGGGGCTGGTCGAAAATAATTTCGATGATCGTGTCCAGGGGATCCCGGCTGGTTTTCGGAACAGTGATTTCCAGCGTGCCGCCCGCCTGGCGGAACGGGATTTCCGCGCCGCCCAGCAGCCGCGCCGACCTGGCCTGGCGCTGGGGAAGGGCTGGCAGGCGCAGCGTTTCGCCCGGCCATGCGAGCACATGGAGATAGGCCGTGGCGCCCCGGCGGGTGGAGCCACCCCACGCGGCAAATTTCCACGGGCCGCCGCGGGTGGAATAGATGGAGCGCCCGTTTTTTTCGAGCCAGCCGCCAACCTCGAAGAGGCGGGTTTTTTGGGCTTCGTCAAACTCGCCATTCCACTTGGGCCCCCAGGAAAGCAGCAGGTTGCCGTCGCAGCAGGCATTGTTGATGAGCATCCGCAGGATGTGATCCCGCGGCTTGGGGGCGGCGCCCGTGTAGGACCAGCCCTGCTCCAGGCACATGCAGGATTCCCACGGCCGCCAGTCCTGGTAATTGCCCAGCCGCTGTTCCGGCGTGTCGAAATCACCGGGGACCGAGCAGCGGTTGTTCTCGAGGATGCGGGGCTGAAGTTCCCGCACCATGCGCGTGAGGTTTTCGGCGTCCCACATCTCCGCCGTGAACATGCCGCCCCACCAGGCGGCATCCCACCAAAAGATGTCCACCCGGCCATAGTTGGTCAGCAATTCGCGGACCGCCTTCCGGTTATAGTCGAGATATTGGCCGTGGCGTGGCCCCACCGGGCTTTTCTCCCCCGGCTTGAGCTTCCACCAGACGCCGTTGCGAATGACTTTGCTTTCGTCCACCGGCTGGTAGTCGGGGTGATGCCACTCGCGCTGGGCATAGTATATGCCAAAGGTCATCCCCGCGGCATGGCAGGCGTCCGCCAGCTCCTTCAACAGGTCGCGGCCGAAGGGCGTGTGGGTGACTTTGAAATCGGAATGCGCCGTGTCCCACAGGTGGAAGCCCTCGTGGTGCTTGGCGATGACCACCAGGTATTTCACCCCGGCCCGCTGCGCGATCCCGACCCATTCTTGCGCGTTGAATTTCTCGAACCTGAACTCATTGGTCCAGCCTTGCCATACCTCGTCCGGCACCGGGCCCTGGCCGGTATCCGGGGCTTTTCGGGTGTGGCATGTGCCCCACGACAGTTCCGCCTTCGCATGCGTCGAGAGCCCGAAATGAATGAACATGCCGTAGCGTGCATCGCGGAAGCGCTCGATATCCGCTTGGGGCGCGAAGTTGCTCGCCTCCCATTCGGCCGGGGTGAAAGGCTGCACCAGGAACCCCGCCGGGGCGGGCATCGGATCGCCTTCCCGGTGCGACCATTGCGCCCCGGCCGATGGGATCATGGTGGCCGCCAGCAGGATTGTCAGACGGGCTAAAGATTTCATGGGCGGGATTATGCTTGCGGATCCGGCGCCCAGGCAAGGGGGAAAAGGGCGGCATGGCGGTTTGTGCGCAGGTTGGGCTTGGGCAGTTCACCACCGCCTTTCCGCCTTCGCCGGCGCCGGGAGCCCGGAATTCCAGTACCGGGTTGACGCAAAAGCCGCGATGCTTCAAGGTTCCGGCATGTCATTACGCACGCTTGCGCTCGCTTTCGGGATTCTGCCCGTGTTCCTGTGCTGCCAAAGCCCGGCCGGGGAGGCCGCTGCCCAACCGCTGGAAATCCCGATGAAAAACGTCCTGGTGATCCGGTCGCTCGGGCGGCCCGGCCGTTCGGCGGTGCATGTGGACGCGTTGGAAGCCCGGATGGTCATGGGGCAGTGGCGGGCGCCGCAGGCGGGGGACGTGGTGGTGGGGCCGGGCGGTTCAGAACAGCGGTGGGAGGCCGCCGCCGCCAATGAACAGGGCGCCCTGGACCAGTCCGCCACCCGCGGCGGCTACGTTTTCTGGCCGGCCGTCAGCGACCGGGAGCAGATCCTGCTCCTGGAGGCGGCGGGGCATGGCTGCGTTTACGTCAATGGCGAAATCCGGGGCGGCGATTCCTATGGCAACGGTTACCTGCGCCTGCCCGTGCAGCTGCGGGCGGGAACGAACGAATTCCTGTTCCAGTGCGCGCGGGGCGGCCTGCGCGCCAGATTGATCGCGCCGCCCGGCCCGCTGAGCATCCACACGGCGGACAGCACTTTGCCCGATCTCATAGCCGGGGAGGCGGAGCCGGTTTGGGGGGCGGTGGTGCTTCTGAACGCCACGGCCAGCCCGCTGCGCGCCTCCTTGCGCGTGCTGGAAAAAGGGAGCTTGGAGCAATGGGTCCAGCTTCCCCCCTTGGGGATCTTCAAGGCGCCCTTCCTCGTGCCGCCTCCCGCCCGGGGGCTCTCGAATAGCTGCGCGGTCACGCTCGAAGCCTGCGCCTGGCCAGCGGGGGCGCCCTCCCCGGTCCGGGCCCAGGTCAGCCTCCGGGTGCGGCAGCCGGATCAAACGCACGTGCGCACTTTCATAAGCCAGATCGACGGTAGCGTGCAGTATTATGCGGTCAATCCCGCCCCTTCCTCCCTGGCGCCCCAGGGGCCGCCGGCCTTGTTCCTGTCCCTGCATGGCGCGGGGGTCGAGGCCCGGGGCCAGGCGGAGTCCTGCCATCCCAAGAGCTGGGGGCACATTGTTTGCCCCACGAACCGGCGGCCGTATGGGTTTGATTGGGAGGAGTGGGGCCGGTGGGATGCCTTGGAGGTGCTCGGGCTGGCCAAAGCCCGTTACCAGGCCGACCCCAGCCGCATTTACCTGACGGGCCACTCTATGGGCGGCCATGGAACCTGGCAGCTGGGCGTGCTCTTTCCGGACCAGTTTGCCGCCCTTGGCCCGAGCGCCGGCTGGATCAGCTTCCGGTCCTACGCCAACCCCAGCCGTTCGCCTGCCACCAATGCCATGCAGCAGATGCTGCAGCGCGCGGCGGCCGCCAGCGACACCCTGCTCATGGCGACCAACTACCTGCAGGAAGGCGTTTATATTCTCCATGGCGATGCCGATGATAATGTGCCGGTGACCGAGGCCCGGGAGATGCGCCGGGTGCTGGGCCAGTTCCACCGCGATTTTGATTTCCACGAACAGCCCAAGGCGGGCCATTGGTGGGATGCCAGCGATGAGCCGGGCACCGATTGTGTCGATTGGGCGCCGATGTTCGATTTCTTCGCCCGCCGCACCATCCCCGCCGATGAAAGCGTGCGGCGGATCCGGTTTGCCACCGTCAACCCCGCCGTTTCCTCGCGGTCCCACTGGGTGGGCATCCTGGCCCAGGAACACCCGCTGGAGCTGAGCGCGGTCGATGTGCGCTGCGATCCGGGCCAGCGGCGGATTGCCGGCGTGACCACCAATGTGGCCCGGCTTTGGCTCGGGTTCCCGGCCATCCCGCCTGGGCCCGGGGTGGTGGTCGATCTGGATGGGCAGAAGCTCGCCGGCCTCACCCTGCCGGCTCCCGCCGGGCACGCTGCGGGTTCGGGCCCCAATCCTAATCCCAATCCCAGCCACGGGCTTTGCCTGGTCCGTGAGGCGGGGCGGTGGCAAGTGGGGGAATACCCCCCGGCCACGATGAAACAGCCGGCCCGCTCCGGCCCCTTCCGGGAGGTCTTCCGCAACCGCGTGGTGCTGGCCTATGGCACCCAGGGCACTCCGGCGGAAAATGCGTGGGCCTTGGCCAAGGCGCGTTACGATGCCGAGACCTTCTATTACCGGGGCAATGCCTCGCTGGAATTGGTGGCGGATGTAGACTTGGTGGCCCGGCAGCGCGGCCGCCAGCCGGGCCGGGCCGGGGAAATCGGCCTCCCGAACGTGGTGGTTTACGGCCATGCGGAGGGCAACGCGGCGTGGGCGTTCCTGCTCGCCAGGAGCCCCGTCCAGGCTCACCGCGGCCGGCTGCAGGTCGGCGGCCGGGAGCTGGCCGGGGAGGGCCTCGGGTGTTTGTTCCTGCAGCCGCATCCGCTGGACCCCGGGGCCTTGGTGGGTGTGGTTTGCGGCTCCGGGATGCCCGGCATGCGGGTGACCGAGCGCATGCCCTATTTCCTGTCCGGCCCGGGTTTTCCCGATTGCCTGGTGATCGACGCCGAGCTGCCCGCCAAGGGCCTGGAGGGGGTGCGGGCCGCCGGCTTTTTTGGCCAGGATTGGCAGGTCAACACGGGCGAGTTTGTCTGGCGGGATTAAGCTTGGCAGCAGCGGGGCTCAACGCGCCAGATCCCCTGGCGGTGGTCGGAAATGGTTGCGTGACGCAGGATGCGTTTCCTGCAATCCCGTGCCCGGATGGCAACCGGGTTCGCAGCGGGCAGGGCCAAATTCCCCCCGTTCCTGGCCGGGGCGCGGAAAGTTCCGCCGGCCCGGGACAGCATGGGTCCGTGGTCGGGCATTGACGGATGGGTCTGTCTTGCTGTAGGGATTCAGCGTGAACCGGCAACTTTGTGGTATTGTCCTTCTTTGCCTCGCCCTGCGGGCCGGGGCCGCGGCGCTGGAGTTTGGTGTCTGCACCGAACCGCGGGGTGTCGAAGCTGAAACCGCCCGCGAGGTGGCGCGCAAACTCGGGGCCTCCACCGGCCAGCCGTGGGAACAGCTCCCCGTCCTCTGGTGCCACCAAAGCACGCCAGGCCTGGCCGCCCTCAGCAATTACGTCGCCTCCGGCCGCAGTCTGCTCCTGTCCGGCGATTCGGTGCTGCTGGTCAACCAGCTCGGCCTCGACACTCTCCGCACCAAACCGGTCACTTTTGGGAACGACCGTGCGCAAGCCGGGCTCACCCTGGCCGCCACCGGCCACCCGGCCTTCTGCGGGCTCGATCCCGATGGCGGTGTCGTTTGGATGAGCAACGCCATTTACCCGGCCTTCGCCGAGGCGCAATCGTCCCATGGCTCGGTGCTGGCCAGCAGCCCCGGTGGATCGGTCGTGGAATACCGGCTCGGCCGGGGGCGGATCATCATCTTCCCCTGGCAGCTTTCGCCGCTCTATTTCCATGCCCCGCGCGGTTGCCGGGATAACTTCGAGCGGTTGCTCGCCAACCTGCTTGAATACCTGCGCGATCCCCAGCCCGTGGCGCCCGTGGCGCGCCCGGATGCTGGACACGACGCCCTGGCCCTGGCCATCGACGATTTGTGCGCCACGTTCAAAGAGCGCTACCCGCGTGGTGCGGAGTTTCGCCAGCGCCTCGCGGCGGTGCGCAACCCCGCGGAACTCCGGCAGCTGCGCGACGAGGCGCTGCTGGCCAATCCGCTGCTGGATTTCGGCCGGCTCCTGGTCGTAAAGCGCGGCGCCAGCAAACTCGGGCTGCCCACCAACTACCAAAGCAATTCCAGCCTCGATCCGGCCGGCTACGACAACGAAATCGCCGTGCTCTCCCCCGTGCGGCCGGATGGCAGGCTGACCTCCCTCTACCGGCCCGAAGGCGGCCGGTTTGCCGGCGACCTGCGGCTGCATTTCGACGCCGGCCGGCTGCTGTTCTCCATGCCGGACGCCAAAAACCGCTGGCAGGTCTTCGAGATCAATACGGATGGCTCCGGCCTGCACCCGCTGCCGTTGATCAACGAGCCGGATGTGGACAACTACGACGCCTGTTACCTGCCGGGGGACCGGATCATTTTCACTTCCACCGCGCCGTTCACCGGCGTGCCGTGCGTGCGCGGTTCGGCTCACGTCGCCAATCTGTTCCGGCTGGATCCTGATGGCCGCATCCGGCAGCTCACCGTCGAGCAGGACCATGACTGGTGCCCCACGCCGCTGCCCAATGGCCGGGTGCTCTACCTGCGCTGGGAATATACCGATCTGCCCCACGCTTTCTCCCGGATCCTGTTCCACATGAATCCGGACGGCACCGAGCAGATGGAATTCTACGGCAGCAACTCCTACTGGCCGGCCTCCATGTTTTACGCCAAGCCGCTCCCGGGCCAGGCGGCCAGGTTTGTCGCGGTGGTGGGCGGCCATCACGAGCTGCCGCGCATGGGCGAACTGGTCATCTTCGACACCGCCAAAGGCCGGTTCGAGGCGGATGGCGTGGTGCAGCGCATCCCCGGCCGCGGCCGGAAAGTCGAGCCGGTCATGCTCGACCTGCCGATCGAGCAGACCTGGCCGAAATTCCTCCATCCGTTCCCGCTCAGCGACAAATATTTCCTCGTCTCCTGCAAGCCATCGGCCGGCGCGCCGTGGGGCATTTACCTCGCCGATGTGTTCGACAACCTCGTGCCGGTCTGCGAACAGCCCGGCTGGGCGCTGTTCGAGCCCATTCCGCTCCAGAAAACGGAATGCCCGCCGGTCGTCCCCGACAAAGTGGACCTCAGCCGCCGGGAGGCCGATGTTTTCATCGCCGATGTTTATGCCGGGCCCGGCCTGAAGGGCGTGCCGCGGGGCACCATCAAGTCGCTGCGGCTGGTCAGTTACCATTTCGCCTACCAGGGCGTGGGCGGCGAGCCGGACGCCCCCGGCCTGGACGGCCCGTGGGACGTGAAACGCATTCTCGGCACCGTGGCGGTCCATGGCGACGGCTCGGCCCGGTTCCGTGTCCCGGCATACACGCCGATCTCCATCCAGCCACTCGATGCTGACGGCCAGGCCGTGCAGCTGATGCGGAGCTGGTTTACCGCGATGCCGGGCGAAGTGATCTCCTGCGGCGGGTGCCACGAGCCGCAAAACACCACTCCGCCGAACCGCAAAACCATCGCTTCCGCGCAGCCCGCAGAGACCATCCGGCCGTGGTACGGCCCGGCGCGCGGCTTCGATTTCCGGCGCGAAGTCCAGCCGGTGCTCGACCAGTGGTGTGTTGGCTGCCACGCCGAGCTCAAGGACCAGCCCGCCCGGCCGCTGCTGGACAACCAGAATGGCTACAACCTCGCCTCCCGGTTCACCCCCTCCTATTACGCCCTCCGCCGGCTGGTCCGCACGCCGACGCGCGAGAGCGACATGCACCTCCTGCCGCCATGGGAATTCCACGCCGGGACCACGCGGCTCGTCCAAATGCTCCGCAATGGCCACCATAACCTGGCGCTCGACGCCGAAGCGTGGGACCGGCTTATCACCTGGATCGACCTGGGCGCCCCCGCCCATGGCACGTGGACCGACATCTGCGGCGCCGGGCGGGTAGCCCACCAGGCCGGGCGCCGCCGTGAATTGCGCCGCCGCTACACCGGCATGGATGAGGATCCGGAGGCAATCCACACCGTGAGCCGGCCGCCCATCGCGCCGGTGATCCCGGTGATCCCGGCGGTCAAATTGCCCGCCCCTCAAACGGCGCCGATCGCTGCCGCGCCGCCACACCAGATCAAGACGCAAACCATCCCGCTGGCGGACAACATTACGCTGGAGCTGGCCTGCACCGGGCAGGATCTCTGGCTGGGCAAATTCGAGGTCACCAACGAACAATTCGCGCTGTTTGATCCGGCCCACGACAGCGGGCTGGAACATGGCGATTACATCCAGTTCAGCCCCGGGGAGCGCGGTTGGTCGCTGGCGCGGCCCCGGCAGCCCGTCGTGCGCGTCTCGTGGCGGGCCGCAACCGATTTTTGCCGCTGGCTCTCCGCCAAAACCGGGCGCCGCTTCCGGCTGCCCACCGAGGCGGAGTGGGAGTGCGCCTGCCGCGCCGGCACAGCCACGCCGTTTTGGTACGGCACGCTGGACACCGATTTCTCCCGGTTTGCGAACTTGTCCGACCGCACGCATCAGGCGATCGATCCCTTCGGCTGGGCTGGCCGCACGGAAGTGATTCCGCCCTGGCGCCCGGCGGACACACGCTTCGATGATCACGCCCGCGTCTCGGTCACCGTCGGCTCCTACGCCGCCAATCCGTGGGGCCTCCACGATCTGCACGGCAACGTTGCCGAGTGGACCAGTTCCGCCTGCGGGCCGGGCTTCATGGTGGTGCGTGGCGGTTCGTGGTACGATCCGCCTGTCCGCTGCCAATCAGGCAGCCGCCAGGCCTACCGGCCCGAGCAAGGCGTTTACGACGTCGGCTTCCGGGTGGCCTGCGAGATGGAATAGGGCCAGGGTGGGGAGGAACGCCAGGGGCGGCAGGACGCCCCTCTCACTCCCTGGAGCCGTCCGCCCGGCGAGCCTGTTCACCGGAAAAGCGCCACCAACCGGCGCAAACCAGAAGGCTCCGCAAGGCACGCGGGCCAAGGAGCGCGCGCGAGCTTTTGGATTGCGGCACCGCTCCGCCGCTTTGGATTTTTCTTTTTCCGGGTGATCCATCCCCCTTTTTTGCGCCCTTTCGCCCTCCGGGAATCCCTTCGGATTCTTTTGGGCGAACCAACTTCTTGCGCCAAAATCTGTGGCGCAATCGTTTCCTCACCAATGCCTGGTCACAGCTTAAATCCCGGCCCGGCCCGGATCATAGGCGGTTTCAATTAGAAATTCTTGAAATCCTCTTCCATGGGGATGCCACCCCGGTCTTTGGCTGCGGCTGGCATGGCCAGTGCTGTGCCGGCTTGGTTGCCGGCGCGGCTTTGTTTCGCCGTGCCGTGGCGCTGGCCAGATGCTGGCTGGCCGTGGTGAGGTTTGGTAGCCTGCACTGCCGAGGCCGCCGGCCGGTCTGAGTTCCTCGCTCCCTTGCCGCCATCGACCATGGTGAGCAGGTCATGCACCGCTTCCTTGAGGTTTTCGGCCTGGGCGTTGAGTTCCGCCGCCGCGCTGGCGCTCTCCTCCGCATTCGCGGCGTTGGATTGCGTCACTTGATCCATCTGGCTCACCGCGGTATTGACTTGTTCGATGCCCTGGCTTTGCTCCGCCGAGGCGGCGGCCACTTCCCCCGCCAGTGCGTCCACCTGCCGGGCTTTGCCCACAATTTCGGCCAGGCTTTTGGCCACCCGGGAACTGATTTGCACCCCGTTGACGCTCTTTTGCACCGAATCTTCGATCTTCGCCGCCGTTTCCTTGGCCGCTTCCGCGCAGCGCTGGGCCAGGCTGCGCACTTCATCGGCCACCACCGCAAACCCCGCTCCCGCCTCGCCCGCTCGGGCGGCTTCAACCGCGGCATTCAACGCCAGGATGTTGGTCTGAAAAGCGATCTCATCGATGGTCTTGATGATCTTGGCGATGCCATCGCTGGAAGCTTTGATGTCGTTCATGGCCGCGCTCATGGTTTGCATCTCGCACATGGCTGCGTCCCCCGCCTGCCGGGCCTGGGATCCCAGGTCCTTTACTTTATTGGCACTCGCCGCGTTGTTTTTGGTCATGCTGGACATCTCCTCCAGGGAGGAGCTGGTTTCCTCCAGCGAAGCGGCCTGCTCGCTGGCCCCTTCGGCCAGGGAATGGCTGGCCAAGGAGACCTGGCCGGCCGCCGAGGCGACCTGCAGCGAAGTTTCGTCGAGCGTTTGAGCCAGCGCTTTAAGCTGCCGCAAAATAGATGCGCTCAACAGGAAAGCGAACACACCTCCAGTCACAACCCCAACCGTGCAGCCCGCGATAAACAGCCTCAGCAGCCATTTCGTGCTCTGGTGGAATGCCGCTTCTTCCGCCTGGGTGACATCCGCCCCCAGCTTCTGGGCCTGGGCGACCAGCGCGTCAATGGCGTCGGAAACCGGCCGGTCAATGCCCTTTACCAGCTTATCCACCAGTGCCGAGGTTTCCGGGCGTGCCGGATTGAACGACTTCAGGGCCTCGCGGTATTGGGCGGCCAGTTTCTGCTGGTCCTCCATGCTCTTGGTGATTAGCGCCGTATCGGTTTGCGAGGTTTTAAAAAGCGTTTCCAAGGCCGACAGATCGTGGAGCGTCAGTTCAATTTGCTTGTTGAAGCCTTCGAGATGCCGGGCGAAGGCCTCGGCATTGGAACCTCGCAGAAGGATGTTTTTCCACTCCTGGACCTGGGTTTTGAAGGAGACCTGGGCCGAACGCGCCAAGTCGATGGAGGTGGTCAGGAATTGGCTGTTTTCCTTAATCCGGCCGCTGATGTTTTCCCCCTTGGCGATGCAGTATTTGACGGAAAAATATCCCATGCCGGTTCCAAGCAGGATAATAGCGATCAAAAATGCAATCACCAAAGCCATGCGATTTCCGAAAGAAAGGCCTCTCATAAGGTCATGTTGCAGTTCCAAGCCAGGTGGCTTCTGCCAGCCATCCTGGCGCATTTTATTCCAGTAATATGTTTTTTTCCTTTATTCAATGACTTTCAGCCATCACACAAAAACCCCGCCGCAGGGCAGGTGTTGACGTTAAGTCCCGGCGTGGTTTATCGGCATATCCGGGCCCGCACTTAAACTATTTCCTCCAAATTTTGGCAGGAAGTGTGAAACGGGAGGGAGGCTTGCTTTGAGAGCTGAGGCGAAGGCAGCGCCAATGACCAGCCGCTTTCAGAATAACGGTCCCAAGCCAGTAAATGAAAATGTGGCGTTCCTGGTCACCCAGAAGCAGGCCATGCTCAAAGCAAACATAACGCCACCGCCAAGCGCAGCCAAAATGCCGGTCACGAGTTTTGATGCCATGGCTTCACCTTAACCCGCCAGCGACTGGCGGCGTTAATCGAAAAAAATACCGGAACATTAACGCCCTCGATGAATCAATGGAGGCTGGCAACGGGCTATCTGGATGCGCCGGTTGGCGGAAAGGGAATGCCCCGCCGGTAAACCCGGAGGGGCTGCGCTCTGGGCCATACGGCTGGCGCCGGTGTTGGCCCATTAATAGGCAGCCAGGAAAACTACAGGCCGGACAAAGCTTCGACTGGTTGCACGGCCAGCACCCGGTCAATATCCAGCAGGGCTTTCACCGCCCCTTTGATCTTGGCCATGCCCAGAATGTAGGCGGTTTCGATTTGCCCGCCAAAGTCGGGCGTTTCCTCAATCTCTCCCGCGGCGATGTTGGCCACCTCCTCCACGGCGTCCACCACGATGCCCATTGTGAGTTTGGCGTGGCCGCTCCGGGCCACCTGTACCACCACGATGCAGCTTTGCCCGGTGTGGTCATTGGCCGCCATCCCGAATTTCAGGCGCAGATCAATCACCGGGATGATTTTCCCGCGCAGATTGATGACCCCTTTGACATAATCAGGCATTTGCGGCACGACCGTAGTATGGGTATGCCGTATGATCTCACGGATCTTGAGGACCGAGATGCCGTAGGTTTCGCCGCCCAGGCGGAAGGTGAGATACTTCCCAGCCAGCCCGGCGATGCTCGTTGTTTCAGAGAGTGTTGCGTTCATAATCCAGCCTCGATCCAGGTTTAGAAATTCGTGAAATCCTTTTCCGCTGGAATGGATTCTCTATTTTTAACGGTGACTGGCATGGCCAGTTCGGTGCCGTGGTGGTTTCCGTTGGGGCTTGGTTTCGCTATGCCGTTGCGTTTGCCAGATGCTGGCTGGCCGTGGTGAGGCTTGGTGGCCCGTGTTGCCAAGGCGGCCGGCCGGGCTGTGTTCCGCACGCCCTGGTCCCCATCCACCATCCGGAGCAGATCATTCACCGCTTCCTTGAGGTTTTCTGCCTGTGCGTTGAGTTCCTCCGCGGCGCTGGCGCTCTCCTCCGCATTCGCGGCGTTGGATTGCGTCACCTTGTCCATCTGGCTCACCGCGGTATTGACTTGTTCGATGCCCTGGCTTTGTTCCGCCGAGGCCGCCGCCACTTCCCCTGCCAGTTCGTCCACCTGCCGGGCTTTGCCCACAATTTCCTCCAGGCTTTGGGCCACCCGGGAGCTGATTTGCACGCCGTTGGTGCTCTTCTGCACGGAATCTTCGATCTTCGTGGCCGTTTCTTTGGCCGCCTGGGCACAGCGTTGCGCCAGGCTGCGCACTTCATCGGCCACCACCGCAAATCCGGCTCCCGCCTCCCCCGCCCGGGCGGCTTCGACCGCGGCGTTCAAGGCCAGGATGTTGGTCTGAAAAGCGATCTCATCGATGGTCTTGATGATCTTGGCAATGCCGTCGCTGGAAGCTTTGATGTCGTTCATGGCTGCGCTCATAGCCTGCATCTCGCTCATGGCTGCATCGCCCGCCTGCCGGGCCTGGGAACCCAAACTTTTAACTTTGCTGGCGCTCTCCGCGTTGTTTTTGGTCATGCTCGACATTTCCTCCAGGGAGGAACTGGTTTCCTCCAGCGAAGCCGCCTGCTCGCTGGCCCCTTCGGCCAGGGACTGGCTGGCGGAGGAGACCTGGCCGGCCGCCGAGGCGGTTTGCTCCGCGCCGGCGCTCAATACCTCGGCCACCACCTTGATCGGCTTGGTGATCGAGCGGGACAATAACGCACCGATAGCCAGCGCCACCAGCAGGCCGCCGAGGCTTCCCACCCAGTTGGCGGTCTTGGCCAGCGAAGCGTCTGCGGTGGCCGTCTTTTGGGCTTCCTCAGCCGCGGAGAGGTTTATTTTCAGGATCTCTCCGAGCAAGGTTTCGGCTCCAGTGAAGGATGCTGCGGCCGTCGAAAAGCTCAGTTCCTGGGCTTTGGCGAGCAGTGTTTTATCATTGGCCTTCCGGCTTTCCTGCACCAGGTTCAGCACCGCTTCGTGGTCTTTTTTCCAAGCCTGCCAGGCAGGGAGGAACTGTTTCCATTTCGCTTCCTCGGCCTTGGTTTGGGGCAGCGGCTCGTAAGTTTTGTTTGCTTTATCGACGCGTTCCCAAGCCGCTTTCAGCCGGGTTAGCTGCTCCGTCACCATCGCCTCGGTCAGGCCGGAAAGCAGCAAAGTGCGCTCGGCCGCTTTCACCGCCGTTTGGGCCTCGTTAATGGTTTCCAGGGCTTCGACACTGGGCAAGCGCACCATGGCTACCTCATATAAATGACCGCCTAAACGGTTGACGCCCCAGTAGCCGACCAGGCCCACGGCCAGGGTGATGAGGGCAACCGTTGCAAACCCGCCGAGGAGTTTGACACTGAGTTTTTGTTTCTTGAACATAGGTTTTCGCTTTTGATGCTGTGACTCGTTT
Source organism: uncultured Verrucomicrobiota bacterium (assembly GCA_964409245.1). Classification (GTDB taxonomy): domain Bacteria; phylum Verrucomicrobiota; class Verrucomicrobiia; order Limisphaerales; family UBA1319; genus CAIMWS01. The sequence goes on along the minus strand of CAYPCQ010000030.1, from coordinate 30,431 downwards.
ATTTTCGGTTCGTTGGCGTTTTGATAATATTCACCATACGCAGGGTACATCGGCAGAAAGGGGGGAACCATGGAGTCATCCAATCTTGTATTCTGCTGTCCCAAAACTTCAATTGCCGGTGTAGTGGAAAACAACGACCCCAATCCGCGTTTTAAGTTCTGCACACCGAACCGCTCAAGCCGATGGCCACGAGCCTGGCCCCTGGCAAGCCCACCCGGCCTGGCGGTCCAGGTCCGGCATCGGGGCCGGAGGGCAAAGGCGCTACTCCACTAATTTGTGTTGGAGGGCGTAGCGGGTGAGTTCGACGTTGGTGAAAAGGCCCATCTTTTTGGAAATGCGCGAGCGATAAGTCGCGATCGTGGTCTCGCTGAGCGCGATTTGATCCGCGATTTCCTTGACCGTCTTGCCGCTGGCAATCATCCGCAACACTTCCATTTCCCGGTTGGATAGGGCCTCATGCGGTTCTTTCTGGAGGTCTTCCCCCAGGCTGTCGGCCAGCTTCTGCGCCAGCGCGCTGGTCAGATATTTTCCACCGGCCAGGATTTTCCGGATGGCGGCCAGCAGCTCCGAGGAGGCGATCTGCTTGTTCAGATAGGCGGAGGCCCCAAGCTTGAGCGCGCGGAGGGCGAATTCCTCTTCGGGATAGGCGCTCAGGACCAGCACCGGCGTCTTCGGGCAAAGGCGTTTCGCGTCCCGCAGGGCGTCCAGGCCGCTGCCGCCGGGCATGTTGATGTCGAGCAGCACCAGGCTCCACGATTCTTGCATGAGCAGGTTGACAGTCTCGCGGGAATCCTGAGCGTCGGCAATCTGGGCGTCGGCAAACTCTTTGGTCAGGATATCGCGCAAGCCATGGCGAACCACCTCGTGATCATCGGCAATCAGGATTTTAATCATTCGGCTGGGTCCAGTTTAGCGGTTGCGGGCAGGCGCACAACGACCAGGGTGCCCCCCGCACTCCCCCGGTGGAAACCGACCGTGCCGCCGAGTAAATGAGCCCGTTCCTGCATGCCCAGCAGCCCCAAGGCCTGCGGGCTGGACAGCGCGGCATCGCTGATGCCTTGGCCGTTATCGCGGACTTCCAGGACAAACCATCCATCCTGGGAGCGGAATGCCACATCCACGGTGCTGGCCGCGGCGTGGCGGGCCACATTGGTCAGGATTTCCTGGAAAATGCGGTAGAAGGCGATGGCCACTTCCGGCGCAAAAGCCGGTTCCTCCTCCGGCGTGTTCAGCTGGCAGGCAATCCCCGTGCGTTGCTCGAACTGTTTGATTTCGTGGCGCAGCGCCATCATCAGGCCGAGGCGGTCCAGCACTCCGGGACGCAGTTCAGAGGCGATCCGCTGCACGGTGGTGATCGTGGCGTCGGCCACTTCCGTGGCGGCCACGAGCTTGTCGAGGATGGGGTTGAGGCGCGCATCCTTAAGCTCCTCCAGGCGGTTCTCCGCCCACTGCAAGTCCATCTTCAAGCCGGTCAGCAGCTGGCCCAATTCATCGTGGATCTCGCGGGCGATGTGGGCGCGCTCGGCCTCGCGCAACGACTGCAAACGCATGGATAGCGCGCGCAGCTGCTCCCGTGACAATCGCAGGGCCTCCAGCGCCTGGTTGCGGGCGGTGATGTCGTGGCCCTGGGCAATGGTGGCAAGGATCCGTTCGCCATCGGGGCTGCGGACCACCGCCGAGTTCCACAGCAGCCAGCGGATGCTGCCATCGGTATGCTGGATCGGGATTTCGACGGTTTCCCAATATTCCCCCGCGCTGGCCCGGCGGATGTGCGCGAGCGAGTGCGGGCGGGTGTCCGGCGGGAAAAGGAAGCTCAGTTCCATCCCGAGCACGGCCTCCGAGCTCCGGCCCGTCAACCGTTCAAAAGCGCGATTGAAGCGGGTGATCTTAAACCCGGGATCCCAGACAATGATGGGCGCGTTGGCGTAGTCGAGCAGGTTTTCCAAGTAGTCTTTGGTCTCCCGCAACGCCGCTGTGCGTTCGGCCACCGCCCGCTCCAGCGATTCCTTTTCCGCGAAAACCAGGGAACCTTCCGCCAGGTCGAGGGGGGCCATGGACGGTCCGGGGGGAATGCCAATAGGGAAATCCAGTCCGGGGCGATTTCGGGCATCGCTTGATGATTTCGATTTGTCCAGTTTTTCTGAATTCACGATCTTCCCGCTCCTGCCAGCAGCCAATTACCCCCTGGGCGGCAAAGCCACAACCGCAAGCAGCACAGGGTGTGCGATTGATATGGGGCGATCAAAACCGGCCGATCTGGCTCCCTGGCTCCCCGCCCGCGCCAGCCAGCCAGAACTCTTCTTTTTATTCTGGTGCGATGGCCGGCATAAGCAACCGAAAAAACTGCATGTAGTGAACATGCGACATAAAGCATGGCCGTTTTGAATGCCAGGCTGGATTGGGCATGGCATGGCTCCACCAGCGAACCTTGGCCAAGCCGACACCTTCCGGATTCCATTGCATGAGCGTGAATGGGTTTTGGTTGCGCTGCCGGGGATCCAGCGGTCCGGCTGGCTGCACCTCCCCTGAGCGGCCTCCTGATCCCGGGCAAAGGCAGTGGAGCGGCACGGGGGAGGCTGTCCGGCATGCCAAGCCGGCGAAGGCCGGTTTCGGCACGTTGCCAAAGGCGGCCTAAGCGTTTCAATTCCAACCTGGCAAACCGAACCCCAATCAGATATTTATTAACCAGGTGTTCATGGCCCCTTTTCCTTTAATGGGAACATTTCGGCGCGCTTGCAGGGGGAAATGTCCGTTCAAACGATCCGCGGTTGCCTGAGTGATTTGAATCGCTCCCGGTATCCCGTTGGATTCCATGCGGCTGGCCGTATTGACCGTGTCGCCCCAGAGGTCGTAGCTGAATTTGTTGCGCCCAATAATGCCGGCGACGGCGGGGCCGCTGTTCAATCCAATCCTCATGGCCATTTTCGTGCGGTGGGCAGCGTTGAATTCTTTGAGGGTTTCCAGCATCTCCCGGCCCATCCTGACGGCGGCCAAGGCATGGTGGGCCTGGGGATAAGGCAAGCCGGCCACGGCCATGTAGGCGTCCCCTATCGTTTTGATCTTCTCCAAACCGTGGCGGGCAGCCAGGCCGTCAAATGCCGAAAAAATCTCGTTCAGCATCCGCACCATGCGCTCCGGGCCGATGGCCTGTGACTGTTCAGTGAAGCCAGCCAGATCGCCAAACAAAACCGTAACTTCCGGAAAGCTGTCAACGATCACCCCCTCGCCGTTTTTGAGACGGTCGGCGATTGGCCTCGGAAGGATGTTTAATAGCAGTTGGTCGGCTTTTTTCTGTTCCATCTCGATTTGCCGGACATACCTTTGTTCGGCATCCCGCAAACGTTTCTTTTCCAGGGCCGCCCCGAGGCGCGCCTGCAAAAGCACTGGATCGAATGGCTTGGTGAGGTAATCCTCCGCTCCCAGGCCCACGCAGCGGGCAATGCCTTCCACCTGGTCCAGGGCCGAAATCATGATGACGGGGATATGGCGGTAATCCGGATGGGATTTCATCTGCTTCAGCACCTCATCGCCATTCATTTCCGGCATGAGCATGTCCAAAAGGATCAAGTCGTAATTCCCAGCCTGCAGGTTTTTTAAAGCCTGCCGTCCGCCAGCGCAACTGCTCACGCGATATCCCAGTTTCTTCAAGCGGCGGGTGAGCAGGTCGCGGTTTGAGGCATCATCGTCCACGACCAACAATCGGCCCTTGCCCGGCGTTCCTGGCGCCGGCTCAGCCTGGCATTGGGCGGAAATGAATTCCTCCTCCGCGCCATTCGTTTTCAGGCCGGTGGTTTTGGCTGCCGGCGCCACGGATGGCGGGACGCCTTGGGCAGTGATGAGTGCCTCCATCATTCCCAGCCACGACTTTGCTGCGGCGATGATTTTCCCCAAGTCAATTTTGAATCCGGCTTGTTGCAAGTCATCGCACTGTTCCATGAGGAGTTCACCGTAGCCGATGATGTAGTTGACCGGGGTTCGTAATTCGTGGCTTGTCTGATGCAGGTCGGCAGGGGCGGCGCCAAGATTCTGCTCGTTGACCAGCTGGTTTATCAAATCGAGCAAACGCAGGCCGCCGGTGCGTATTTTGTGCAAATCCGCCAGGAATTCAGCGGGCATCAGGCCTGCCGCATCCTCCTGCAAGATTTCGCTATAACCGATGATATGGTTGATCGGAGTCCGAAGGTTGTGCCGGATTTTGGCCAGCGGGAATCGGGCCGGGGCATTGGCTTTTTCGACAAGCTCTTGTTTATCGGCTGGATTGGCAGTCCGCTGGGGGGGATCAAGAGGCTGGATTCGCTTCACACGCTCTTCTTTCTTTCCAGCAGGATTTGCATCTTCCCCAAGAGGCGCGTGATTTCAATCGGTTTGGTGTCGAAATCGTCGCAACCGGCCTCCCGGGCTTTGCGCTCGTCTTCGGGCATGGCATGCGCTGTCAAGGCGATGACCGGGATGCCTGCGGTATCCGGTGCGGCCTTAAGCTGCCGGCTTGCTTCCCAGCCATCCAGACCTGGCAAACTTAGGTCCATTAAAATGAGATCCGGGCGCTCGCTTCGGGCTTTTGCCAGGGCTTCCCCGCCATCCACCGCCATCACCACCAGGAAGCCTTTTCGCTCCAGCCGGCGTGAAAGCATGTCGCGATTCATTTCATTATCTTCCACTAATAGTATTTTGGCCATAGGCGAAAAAAAAGTATTATATATATTCCTTTATCAGCACTCATGAACACATTATCGCCCAAGCACGGAGCGCACTTGGGCCAGCAGGTCGTTCATGGTGGTCGCGCCTTTCTGCAGGACGCGCATGGCCTGCTCGCTTAGCTGGCGGCGTTGCTCATCGCTCAGATCCTTGGCGGTGAACACTACCACCGGAATCCTCCGGCCTGGAAACTGCGTCGGCAGCTGCCGCAAAAACTCAAAACCGTCCATCTCCGGCATGTTCAAATCCAGCAGGATCAGGCTGGGCGCCCGCTCCGCCAGCACCTCCAACGCCGCCCGTCCGTTGCCCGCCTCCTGGGTCGTCCATCCCGCCTGGCGCAACATCCGCACCGTCAGCTCCCGGGCGTCCGGGTCATCCTCCACCACCAGCACCGGCCCCGGTGCATTGGCCTGGCGGTATTTGCTCAGCAAACCCGTCAGCCGCCGCCAGTCGATCGGTTTGACCAGGTATTCCGCCGCCCCCAGCGTCATGCCTGTGTTCCGCTCGTCGATGATGGAGGCCAATATTACCGGGATGTCAGCGGTTGCCGGGTCATCCTTGAGCCGTACCAGCACCGTCCAGCCATCCAGGCCCGGCATCTTAAGATCCAGCAGGATCACCAATGGCTTCAGCGTCCGCGCCAGCTCCAGCCCCTGCTGCCCATCGGACGCGGTTGCCACCCGGTAACCCTCCCTGCCCAGCGCCCGTTGCGCGAGTTCCCGCGCCGCCGCGTCGTCGTCGATCACCAAAACCGTGCCTGCCTCCGGCTCCGGCTTGGATCCGGCTGGAGGCTGGGCTGTGACGGCCGTTTCCGCTTCCGGCAGTGCCATCGGCAGCTTGGCGGTAAACACCGAGCCCCGGCCTGGGTGGCTTTCCACCACCAGGTCACCACCCAGCAGCTGGCAATACTTCTTGCTCAACGCCAGGCCTAATCCCGTGCCTCCGTATTTTCGCGTCGTCGCGGCGTCCGCCTGTCCGAATGCCTGGAATAATCTGCCCAACTGGTCCGGACTCATCCCGATGCCGGTGTCGCTCACGCGCAGCAGGACCAACTCGGTTTGCTGTGCCACGAGTCCGGCCCCCGGCGGTTGGGGAGCGCTTTCCGTTTTTCTTTCATCGGCTTGGACGGTTTTCACCTCCAGGCGGATGGTTCCCGTTTCCGTGAACTTGGCTGCGTTGCTCAGCAAGTTCAGCAACACCTGCCGCACCTTGGTCTGGTCCGAATGCATCCGGCCCAGGCGGGCGGGGCAATCCACCTCGAACCGGTTCTGCTTTTTGGCAACCAATGGCTGCACGGTGGTTGCAATCTCGCTCACCAAAGCCCCCAACTCGAATTCCTCGAGGTACAGTGTTGTTTTGCCTGCTTCCACCTTGGACAGGTCCAGGATGTCGTTGATCAGGCCGAGCTGGTGCTTGGCGGCGGCCCGGATCTTGCCCAGATCACTCACCAGGCTCACCTGGCCCTGGCCGGAGAGATCTTCCTCCACCATTTCGCTATAGCCGATGATGGCGTTGAGCGGGGTGCGCAGTTCATGGCTCATGTTCGCCAGGAATTGGCTTTTGGCCTCGTTTGCCGTGTCGGCACTCAACCGGGCCTGCACCGCGGCATTACGGGCCTCACTGAGTTCGCGGTTTTGGTCCGCGATGCGTTGGTTGGCCAGATCGAGCCCGCGGCTTGCCATCGCATAGCTGCGGGCCAGGTGGATGGCGAGCGTCAAAATAAAAATGAAGGCTCCTGACAAGCAGCAATAATCGGTGAACGAATCGCCAAACCACATGGTAAAGCACAAAAAGAGCGAATCAATTATGTCCACCAGCACGCACGCCAGGTAGCTGCCATATCCCAGGCTGAGCAGGATGGCGCCAGGCTTGCGCTTGAAAACCGCTGCCAGGAGCACCCGCAGCAATTCAAACCAGGATAAGAATAAACAGCTCAATATGATCAGCAGGAACAGCGGCATTTTCCCGCTATAGTGGAATGTCAGCAGCAGATTCCACAGCCAATTATTACCCTCCGGCACGAGCGCCAAGGCCACGATTTCCACCACCCAAAGACCGGTAAAAAACCAGAAACGCCGGGGCAGGGACGGGTGGAACAAGGAGTAAATCAACCGCAAAGCCGGGAGTGAAGTGCCGAAAAAAAGCCCCACAAAAAAGGTGAAGCCCCAAAAGGATTCGCTCAACACCACCATGTATAGGCAGGTAACCCCAATCGCAGTGGCGGCCACATAAACCGCCGAATACAAATGGTTGATTTGTTTGGGATAGAATGCATAAAGCAGGAACTGCACCAGGGCCAAGGTCAGCATGATCCCGTCGATGATGCAGACCATGGAGACCCATTTCTTCGTGTAAAACGGGGAGAGCGGCTCGGGAACCGGCTGCGCCGAGAAAATTTGTTTGATCGTGACCTTGGAAATGAAATCACCACGATGATATTTTTCGGCCAGGGAATAGATTGTGGTCGAGGGGATGGCGGAACGAGCCAGCTCCCATAGCAGGACCAATTCACGGAAAGCATCAAATAGGACGCCATCGCCATCATCCGCCAAGGCCTCGGTCAAGGCCGCTACAAAGGCGTTGGTGGTGGCTGCCGAGCCGTGGAGCGGGGCTGAAGGGAGCGTCATCGACACCCACTGCCCTTTCTGCAGCCATAGGTTGGTTCGCAGCACCGTGCCATGGATGTTCAACGCCTCCAAGTCCACGGTGGCATTGGTGTCCTGAAGCGCAAAACCCACCCCGCCAACCACTCCGCCCTCTGTCACTGCGGCGGTTAAAAATCGGTGGACTCGGCCCCCGGATGCAAGGCGCAACAACACCGTGGGATTGGATGCTCCAATGGGTGGCGGTATGCGGCAATAAAGAAAGGTTGGCGATGGCCGCAGGCCTGATTCGGGAAAGTCGGATTTCACACAGGCTGCGGCGCCGACCATTTTGCCATGGTTGGCGCCCGCCGTGGTGTCACGAGCGGTGCCGTCGTCAAAGTTCCAAAGGCCGATCAGTCCCTCCTCGCGCCCGGTCAGGCCTTTCCTCAAGTTATCCTGAATTTGCTCGCCTGACCGCGCAACGCCCCACAACCTCACTTCATCGATTTGCCCCTGCAAATCTGTGAGCACAGGGTTTTCGGCCTGCCAGTGGCTATGCCCGAGGTAATAGTGGTCACCCTGCGTGAAATTGGGAAAGGTGTTCGTGAAAGCCGCATCTTCGCCCACCAGCATGCCGTTGAAATAAATTTTGAGTCCCTTGCGGCCGGTCACCAGCGCCAAATGACACCACTCATTGGTTCTTATCAGTCCAGTCAGCGCCCAATAGTTGATCCGCTTTGGCTGCTGAAACTCCAGGCTCACATCGGGACCCACCAAGTGATTCCCCATGACCACCGAATGCCACATGGAGCCAAATTCAAAAAAGCGGGACCATACTCCCAGCCGCCGCCACTTCACCCAGCCTTCCACCGTGACCTCAGCCAGGTTGTTGAAGGCTTGCGGCGGCAACTCGACATAACTGCCCTGGCCATTGAGATCGAGCACGTAATTATCTTTTGCTGCCAGCGGTTGGGCGGTGCTGCTGCCCACCATGCCCAGGAACAAGATGATGAATATCCAGGCCAGGCTCCAAGGGGCGGCATTTCGAGACCATCCCCCCAGATTCGCAGCATCCTGCCAGGTTCGCTTTTGGTTCATTATTGTTTAGCTGGACTAAAACAAAAACAAGCCCGAATGACAAACAAAATCATCCTGCCACAAGCTGTGGGATTCTAGCCCGGCTGAACTGTCCCCAATTCAATTCCCACGGCATCCTCCGACTATCCCTGGTTCCGTGCCGGGATCTTCCTGCCGCCCCGCTGCCCGGTCCCAGCCGGATCCGAGGCGTTGGCCCAAAAATCCAGATTTTGAAATTTCCTCCCCTCCATACCTCCCCTCTCTAAATGATCAGGCACGCATTGGCTTGAGTTAACGTTTTCCGGCTGCTTAAATGGGTTCGTGGAAAGGATCACTAACATTTGAAAGTTGAGGCGATGCAAACCTGGCCCACCCCGAAAAGCGGCGGCGATGATTTCACTTTCAACAGCGTGATATCGCGAGACTCCGAGTGCCTGGCTTTATTGCTGAAACCCGATGGCACCATCATCGAGGCCAACCAGGGGATGGCGGCCATTTGTGACCAATCAACCGAGCAGCTCCGGGGCACCTTGCTTTGGGGGCACCTGCCACCCGGTGGGCGCGCATGGCATCAAACTCTTCTGCAAAGAGTTGCAGCGGATGGCCAGCGGCAGCAAAGCGAGCTTGAATGGGGTGGGCGATGGTATGAATTGGTTTTCAAACCGTGGATTGGCGAGTCTGGCGAAGCCACCGGGATTTCGATGCTGGGCTGGGATATAACCCACCGCAAGCGTGAGGAAGATGGGTTAAGGTTTAGCCGGGACCAATTGAAACGGCTTGGGGATAACCTGCCCAAGGGGATGGTTTATCAGATGGAAAGGAATCAGGCAGGTGCTATCAGGTTCGTTTACGTAAGCGCCGGGGTGGAGGCCATTCATGGGATTACCGCGGAAACAGTCCAAAGGGATGCCGCAGCCCTGTTCAACCAGGTATTGGAGGAAGATCGGGCACTATTACTCGCCAAGAACGACGAGGCCTTCCAGACTTTGGGGCCTTTCAACCTCGAAATCCGCATCCGCAAGCCCAATGGCGAAATCCGGTGGATTTTCATCACCTCAATCCCTACTCGGTTATTCGATGGTGGTGTCAGTTGGGATGGCTTGGAACTGGACATCACGGAACGCAAACAGGTGGAGGATGCCTTGCGGGAGAGCGAGTTCCTGCTGGCCGAAGCACAACGCATCGCAAAGGTTGGGAGTTGGTGCTGGGATCTGAACACCGACCATGCCCATTGGTCGGCACAAAGCTGCCGGATTTTTGGTTTGCCGCCGGAAATGGCGGCCAGCTACGAGGTTTTTTTGAAGGTGGTTCATCCGGCGGACGTTGAGCGGGTGGAACGAGCCGTGGAATACACTCTGCAGAGCCAGCAACCTTTTGATCTGAAATGCCGCATCAAAACCCCGGCCGGGGTAGTGCGCGCCGTGCATTTGCTCGGCCGGGTGCAATGCGATGCAAATGGCCAGCTGACAAGGTTTTACGGGACGATTCAGGATTTCACCGAACACGAGCAAACCAACGATTTGCTGCGGCTTAACGCGGTGCTGCTGGATAATTTATCCGAAGGTATTTACCTGCTGGGCCTGGGAGATCTCCGGATCAAGTGGGCTAATCCCATTTTTGAAAAGATGTTCGGATACGATCCCGGGGAGATGGTTGGGATGGCAGTGGATATGCTCAATGCCCCCACCGGTAAAACTCCCGCCGAAATCCGCATGCTGATCATGGATACCTTGCTGAGCCATGGCCACTGGCACGGCGAGGTGGAGAACTTGAGGAAAGATGGCACACGGTTCTGGTGCCACGCCAATGTTTCGGTTTTTGACCATCCCCAATTTGGGAAGGTTAGCCTCTCGACTCACACCGATATCACCGAGAAAAAACAGGCCCAGGAGGCATTGCGGGAGAGTGAGCAGCGTTTCCGCAGCTACTTTGAGCTGCCGATGATTGGCATTGCCATCACCTCCCTGGAGAAGGGTTGGATTGAGGTCAACGATTGCCTGTGCGATCTGCTGGCCTACTCCCGTCCGGAACTGATGGCCAGGACTTGGGCGGAATTAACCCACCCGGATGATTTGGAGGCGGATTTCAACCAATTCAACCGGGTTTTAGCAGGGGAAATTGAGGGGTATTTCATGGATAAGCGGTTTATCCGCAAAGATGGGCAAATCGTGTGGGCCAGCCTGGCGGTTCGTTGCGTGCGCAAAGCTGATCGGACCGTGGATTATTTTGCGGCCATCCTGCAAAACATCACCGCCCGCAAGCGGGCGGAGGAAAAGCTGAAGGAGAGCGAGCATCGCTTTGCATCCATATTCCGCACCGGCTTGGTTGCCGTTGGGATCAACCGTGTCGATAATGGGATGTTCGTGGAAGCGAATGATGCGTTCCTGAGGCTGGTCGGTTATGCGCGCAGTGAGGTGCTCGGCCATAGTTCAGCCGAGTTGGGCTTCTGGGCAATTCCGGAAGACCGGGACCAGCTCATGGGAATATTGCAGGACCGCGGGCAGGCGCACCAGTTGGAGGTGCGGATCAAGCGCAAATCGGGGGAACTGGCGGAAGTGGAAATGTCCGCCGGGTTTATCGAGCTGAATGGCCAGCCGCATGTGATCGGCGTGCTGTTGGACATCACCGAGCGGAAGCGCGTGCATAAGGAAAAGGAGCAACTCGAGGCCCAGAAACGGATCCTCCAAAAATCGGAAAGCCTCAACCGCATGGCCGGGGCCATTGCCCATCATTTCAACAACCAGCTGGGGGCCGCCATGCTGAGCCTGGACTTGGCCGCTGGCAACTTGTCCCAAGCCGCCGTAGTGAACGAAGCTTTGGCCAATGCCACCGAGTCCGTGCATGAGGCGGCCAAGATCAGCACTTTGATGCTGACCTACCTCGGCCAAACCCCCTCGGTGCAGGAGCCGCTGGACCTGGCTCAAACTTGCCAGGCGAGCCTGGCCCATCTCCAAAAGCTCTTTTCCAAAGAGATCAAGTTCCATGCGGTTTGGCCCGCGTCCGGACCGGTCATCAAATCCAACGCCAGCCAGATCCAGCAGCTGCTGGGCATTCTGCTCACCAACGCCTGCGAGGCCTGTGGCGGGCAGACTGGCGCCATACAGCTGGCCATCCATGCGGTGGCCAATGGGGATCTCCCGTCCGCGCACCGGTTCCCCATCGATAGCCAGCCGCAAGATGCGGCTTATGCCTGCCTGGAAGTCCGGGACGATGGGTGTGGCATTCCCGAACAAAATTTCCCCAAGCTTTTCGATCCTTTTTTTTCCACCAAGTTCGTCGGCCGGGGGCTGGGCTTGCCGGTGGTCCTGGGCATTGTGCGGTCTCATAATGGCTTCATCACGGTGGAGAGCGAGGCCGGCCGGGGCAGCGCCTTCCGGATTTACCTGCCGCTCTCGGAGGATGCCATCAGCCTTAAACCAACCCCGCCTGCCCCCGTATTGAAGGCGGCGAAAGGGAGAACCATACTCCTGGCGGAGGACGATAGCTGCCTGCGCTCCGTGGCGGCTCGCGCGCTCCGGATGCTGGGCTATGACGTCTGTGCGGCGGAAGACGGTTTGGAGGCGTTGGAGTTGTTTGATCAGCACCAGGATGACATCATTTGCGTGCTGTGTGATTTGACGATGCCGCGCATGGACGGCTGGGAGACCATCTCGGCGATCCGGCAAAAGGCGCCCGAGGTGCCAGTCATCCTGACCAGTGGCTACAATGAAGGCCAAGCCCTGGCCGGCCACCACGGGGAACTGCCTCAGGCCTTTTTGAGCAAGCCCTATGATTTGGAGGAACTTAAGGAAATAGTGGCGCGCGTCCTGAAAAGGCCAGCCTAAATAAGAAAGGGTGCGCATTTAACGCACCCCTTGTGCAAACTTGCCGAGCGATATCCATGGGCAACCGCCAATCGCCGTTGCGCACTGTATCGCCGGTTTTATTCAACGAGCACTGCGCGATATATGCGCACCGTTTGGCGCTGGCGGTTCGGGTCGGACACCGCGATCGATCCGTTTTCATTGATGACGGAGGCGACCGGTTCCCAAGTCTGGCCCAGATCGTTGGAAGCCTCGATGTTATATTTGGCGCCCAATACTCCAGCCACCGGCACCTCCACCCCGCCATCCGGCTGCAGGCGCAAATGGCCGAGCTTGCTGCTGGCATGGGCAACCGAGTCAATGGGGATGCTCTGGCCATCGATGGAGGCGGTGCCTTGGAACGTCATGGATCCTTTGGCCGCTTTGGGAGGCATTAATTGATAGGCCAGCGTGCGTGGTTTGGCGTCCAGGAATGGCCCCCATTTGATCATTTGGTTGACCGTATCCAGGGAGCCGTTCTCATTGATTTCCAGGGTTTCCCACCCATCGGGGATTTTTTCCTCCACGGCATAACCGGCCGCGGTGGGCATCGGCTTCACAACCAAGGCCACCTTGAACGGAACATTCGGCACGTATTGGTTGGGAGTTTGGTCGGCCACCAGGTTTTCGCTGGGAGCGCTCATGGGGGTGATATGTCTCAGCCCGGATCCCACAAAGCTGCCCATGCCCGCCGTGGGTTCCCACCACAGTGGCGCGGACGTCACCGCCGGATTCACGCGATAGGCCTCGTTGGCTTTCCATAGCGCCACCGCGCGGGTGACATAGGTGATGGGAATCGGCGTGGGCGGCACCGTCCAAGCCTGGCCCCGTTTCCAAGCGGCGCCGTAAGCGGTCACTTCATCAATGGTGATCTTCCAATCGCTGGGATTATTGTCCGCAGGATGAAACTGAATGAGGTTCAAGGTGGAGGCTCCCCCCACCACGCTGCTGAGGCCTTCCGCCGAGGCGGTGCCCGCGAAGCTGGCGCTGGCGGTGGCCGTCACCGGCACGGTCAATTCATAGGTCAGGGTGCGGGTTGCGGCATCGAAGAAGGCGCCAAATCGGACCTTGCCGCCGCTGATGGAACCGCCTTCGTTGATCGTGCCAACGACCCAGCCGGCGGGCGGGGTGTCCTCCACCGCGTAGGCCGCCACATTCAAGTTGGCCGGGAAACTGACGTCCAGGCTCACGGTGATTTTTTGCCCGGGAGCTGCTCCGGATGGCAGCTGGCGGCGGACGAATTCCACCATGCGCACCGTCAAGGTTGCTCCCCGGCTGGTGGCCGATGCCCCCCCGGTGCCGCTGATCGCGCAGGAATAAACGCCGCGCTGGGAGATTTGAACCGGGTTAAGTGTCAGCGTGGCGCTGGTGGCGCCTGACAATGGCTGATCGTCTTTTTTCCACTGATAAGCCAGCCCGGTTCCGGTGGCTGCCACCCGGAAGGTTGCCGTCCCCAGGACATCCACCGTCGCATCCGCCGGCTGGGAGGTGATCGTGATCGTCTGGGCCGGCTGGTTTTGGACCAGCAGGTAGGCTGGCACTTTCATGGTCGGGCCGGAAGGTGGAGAGGGCGGCACGGATAAATCATTCCATGACCCCGTCGTTTGAGTCCAGGTGGTCGATTCCGCTTTTTCCGTGGCCGTGGCGTAGGGCGATGGCCCCTTCCATGCCCGGAGCACAAACTGGGCCTGGCCGCCGGGTGTGACACCGGTTACCACACCGCAGCCGCCATCAAAGTAGCCCGCTTCGCTCAATTGGATTATGGAATTAGCTGTGCCGGCTACTTTGACCGGGTTCCAGGCGCCACCCACCGGTCCGCCAAGCAGTTCCACGCTGATTTGCTGGCCCATCGGCGCCAAAGTGCTCACCGTGCGGTAATAGATGGGTTTGGCGGCATCATAATTGTTCAGCATCACGGTGGCTTGCGCGGCCCGCAAGTCGTTGGATGTGAACGCCAAAAGGGGCAATAATCCTGCCAGTAATTTATTTTTCATTTTGAGGGTTTCCAAGGAGTGTTACTTCACTGTCCGTTTAATTTAGCAATATCAGCTAAAAAGGTCAATTCGTTTCGTTCAGAACCTTCAGTTTTTCATTTCCGGCGCCAATGTGAACAGGCACGCCCGGTTCACCAGCGGCCAAGGCTTGGATGAAAACAATTCTTTCATTGTCATTTAACCGTAACCCGCACTTGCGGCACAGTGACAAATCAGGCGCCCAAGAAAATATGTAACGGGACAAAAATCATTGGGATCAATACCGCCACGCCAGGACATTGAGGCCGCCCTATTTTGCTGGGCTCGACGTTTTCCAGGATCTGAGGTGTCAGCCTTGCGCTTTAGCCGGGCTGGAGCCACGCAAAGCCTCGTGGATCAGGGCATTGATCGCCAAGTCCCGGTCGTGCGGGTTGCTCATATTCAAGCCGTGATCGAGGCAATACCGGTCAATCATTTCCCAAACCTCCTTGGAGGGGGAAAAAAGGATTACCTTGTTTTGGATTATCATGTGGTGATTTTATCGTTAACCAAAATGCTTCAAGGCTGGCTGGCCTCGATAAACTTTGTGAATCGGGGGCAGTGCTCTTGCCGGGCGGTCTGCCTGGGTTGAGCCGCCGCTCCCAGAATCCAATGAATTCCTGAGGCCTCAGCATACCCATGCCTTATCGGCAGGATTGCCCAATCCTTTAGGGCCAATTTCAGCCCACGGCCAGGAATTCATAAATCCACGGCCATGGTCGGATGAACAACAGCCTGCATCAGGATCAATGGCGGATCATCCCTCCCAGCCTGAACCTGGCAACCGCCATTGATTTACCCGGTTTATGGCGGTTCGCCGCAGCAGATCACTGGTGGGGAGGTTGCGCACCTCCGGGGGGACTGGTGGCGGCATTCAGCCCACACGCCAAACCAAACAACCGGATCATTCTCGGATCCGATAATGGCATGGGGAATGCTATTCTTGTTTCAGGTCTGATTCTGGCTGGCAGAACGAAAGGGCCATCATTATGAGCATCCCACAAGCTTTGCTTTAGCGGGTATGGCCCGCTTGGCGTTGCGCTCGCACAGAGCAAATTGCGGACGATGAATGACTTGAAAAAAATAAATGGAGCTAAACAACGAGATTTTCATAAATGCGAGAAATTAAGAGAGCAGTGCGATTCGTGTCGTTTTTTGCGATGGGATTGGCCGGATCAGTGTGGATGGCCTCGGCGGATACCTTCGTCGGCGGAGCGATCAGCGGGCAGACCTGGACCAAAGCCAATTCGCCTTACGTGGTGACCAACGACATCCTGGTGGCGAGCTTGACCATCCAGCCGGGGGTAACGGTTCTTTTCCAAAGCGACCGGATGATGGAGGTGGCGGGACGGCTTACCGCGATTGGCGCGGCCCAAGACAAGATAACGTTCACCCTTCACCCGGCCAGCAGCGCCGGATGGCGGGGCCTCTTTTTCAACCAGGCGCCGCCGGTATCCCAATTGGCTCATTGCGTGGTCGAGCGGTCGGCCAGCTCAGGCATCCGCATCGTGAGCACGACGCTCGCCATTCGAGACTGCCTCATTCGTGGCAATACCGTTTCCTTTCCCGTCAGTCCTGCCAATGAAGTGCTGGGTGGCGGGATCAACAGCGACACCGCGCTGACCTTGGATAATTGCGTCATCGAGGACAATGCGGTGACTGCCGCAGGCACCGTATGCGCCGGGAAAGGCGGAGGGGTGTTTTGTGGTTCCGGGCTGGTGCTGAATCGCTGTGTCGTTCAGAAAAACTCGGTGGCCGTGACGGCCACTGGAGGAGCTGTCACCGCCATTGGCAATGGCGGCGGCGTCTGCGTTTCCGGGCAGTTTGCCATGACCAATTGCATCATCTCCAGCAACTCGGTCTCGGCCCGGGCAAATGGCGGGCTTAACGAATCCATTTACTCCGAGTCCGAAGGGGGCGGGGTGCATACTTCAGGATTGACCATGGTGAACTGCAGTATTTTGGGCAATTCCTCAACTGCCACCGCTTATGTTTCTTTCACCATGCCGCAGGCCTATATCTTGACGGTCCTAAGCCTTGGGGGAGGGATCTACTCCCACAATGCGGCAGCCGGGCAGAACACGATTGTGTCGGGGAACTCCGCTGAAGGAGGATCGCCAGGCTACGGGTGGTCGGCCACGACCATCGGCGTCGCGGGTGGCGGCCATTACCTTGCCGGACCCCGCGCAGCACTCACGAATTGCATTCTCGCTTATAACACACCAGAGGCGTTATACGCTGGCGCCAATGGAGCTGATTTGCTCAACTGCACCCTGGCCTTCAATGGCACCCAGGGATTGCGGGCTGAGAATAACGCCACCGCGGTGCGCAACTCCATCGTTTGGGGAAGCTCGGCCGGCCAGGTCGCCGGCACGACGAACGTCAGCTATTCTGCCATCCAAGGCGGATTTGCTGGCCTGGGCAACACCGCCTATAATCCGCTGCTGACCGCACCCGCCCTCGGTGACTTCCATCTCTTGGAGGGATCCCCATGCATCGATGCGGGCGATCCCGTGGGGCCTTGCAACGACGTGGCTTTCCCGCCTTCCCTGGGTGGCGTGCGCAACGACATGGGCGCTTATGGGGGTCCCGGCGCATCCGGCTGGATCGAAGGCATCGTTGGCAACGCGCCGGAAATAACGGCTCCGCCCCAAAGCCAGTCTTGCTACCTGGGCGGCACGGCCACCTTCAATGTGGCGGCAACTGGCGCGCAACCTTTGGGTTACCATTGGTTTTTTAACGACCTCCCGGTGGCGGCCCCGAATTCCAGCACCCTGACCTTGACCCATCTGGAAGAGGCCAATGCTGGCCGCTACGCCGTCGTGGTTTCGAACGTGTTCGGCAGCGTCACCAGCGCCCCGGTTCAATTGGTAATTTATGAAGCCCGCGTGGACTTGAAGATGTATGCCGGACTGGATATCGCGGGACAGGCCGGCCAGACTTTTGTGCTCAGTTACTCCACCAATATGGACAACGGCGATTGGACCGCTCTGGCCACCAATACCATGAGCGCCAGCGGTTGGTTTTTCCTCGATATGGATTCGCCCGGGAAACCCAAACGGTTTTATAAAGTCACGCTCCAGAGATAGCCGCCAATCCAAAGCCCTGCCCAATGTCAAGGGAGCCGAGCCTGTAAACAAGCCGGGCAAATAACTATCCACCAGTCTCCGGATTTGCCGCTGCGGGGAGAAAGATGTTAAACGCAGCCCCCTGGCCTGGCTGGCTCTGCACTTCAATCCACCCCCGGTGTTGCACCACGATGCCGTGGACCGCCGCCAGGCCCAAGCCGGTGCCTTTGCCAGCTTCCTTGGTGGTGAAAAAAGGCTCAAAAATGCGGTCCATCGTGGATTGATCCATGCCGCAGCCAGTGTCCGCAACTGAAAGACAAACGAACTTGCCCTGCCGCACCGGGCTTCTTTCCTTTACCGGTTCAATTCCAGCTTCGATCGAGGTGAGCCTGATGGCGAGCAAGCCGCCGCCGGGCATGGCATCCCGGGCGTTGACCACCAAGTTCATTAAGGCCTGCTCGATCATGCGTTCGTCGGCTTCCACCACTGGCGCGACAGAACTGTATTCAAATCGCAGATCAATTTGATCCCCTGCCAGTTGGGCGAGCATGGGCAGCAAATTGGACACGGTTGCATTGAGATCCAGGATTTCGATTTCCAGCACGGATTTGCGGCTGAACATGAGCAGTTGCCGGGTCAGGCTGGCGGCTCGTTTGGCTTCCCCCAGCAATCCCTCCAGCATTTCCTGCATTTTGGAATCAATGCCGGCTTGCTTCTGCAGCCGGCTCAAATGCGTGATGGTGGACGACATGATATGGTTAAAATCATGCGCCAGGATTCCGGCCAGCTGGCCGATGTCTTCCATTTTCTGCGCCTGGTGGAATTGCGCCTGGAGTTTGGCCCGCTCGGCTTCCGCCCGTTTTCGGTCAGCGATATCCCGGTAGAAGCATTGAATGAAGGTCTTCCCCGTGGAAGAAATCTGGCTGGCGGAAGCTTCCAGCGGAATAATGTGGCCGCGCTTGTGATAATGCTCCACCTCGCACTTGACGGTTTCCCCGTTCAGCACCCGCTGCATCTGCCCAAAGAATTTCCCGATGGTCTCAGCTTTGCCCAAATCCCTCAAACTCATGTAAAGCATTTCATCCACGGTATAGCCGTGCAGGCTGGCCAACGATTCGTTGACCGCAATGAGTTTGCCTTCATCGGACAACAGGGCTATTCCCTCATTGGCCCGGTCAAAGAGGGTTCGGTAGCGTTCCTCGCTCTCCAACAGCTCGGCCTGTGCGCGCTTGTGCTCGGTTATGTCGCGCACAAACGCCACCAGCCGGCCCCCGTCGATTGGGCGATACTGGATGCTGATTTCAACGTCAAAGGTGCTGCCATCCTTGCGGCGATGCCGGGCTTCGAAGCGATCCTCCCCCATGGCAATGATTTTGCGGAGGTGGGAAGTTGTTTTTTCCGCCTGGGCAGCCTCCAGGCCGGCAATAGTCATGCCCAGCAATTCCGCCTCGTCATAACCGCTCATCCGGCAATAGGTGTCATTGACTTGCAGCAAGCGGCCTTGGGGATCCGCCAGCCAGAAGCCATCCATGGCGGTCCGCAGGACAGTTCTGAGCCGTTGCTCGCTTTCACGCAGTTCCCGTGTGCGCGTTTCCAACCGGCCCTCGAGGAGCAGCAGATCCCTTTCGCGCCGGGCCTTGGCGCATAATTCGATCAGGCATTGCGTCACGAACGGTTTGTTTACGAAAGCCGACGCCCCCAGTTTCATCCATTCCAGCGCCAGTTCGGGCCGGGGATCCCCGGTGATCGCCAGATATACTGCGTTTGGGCGGTGTTGCTTGAAGGCCATCAGGAGCTGGTCACCCCGCGTATCCGGCAAAGCATGGTCCAGAATGACCACCTCGTAATCCTGCCCTTTCAACTGGTTTTCCGCGTGCAGCCCCGTCTGGGAGATATCCGCCCGGTATCCGTTCAATTCGAACGCCTGCCGTAAAAGCTCCGCCCCGTTGGCATCGTCATCCACGATCAGGACCCGGGGCATCTTTGGCGTTTTTTCGCCCACCAGGAGCATCCGCACCTGCTCCCGAAACGTTTCAGCCTCCAGGGGCAGGGCCAGAAAGGCATTGGCTCCGAGATCGGCGGTGATGCGGGCGGCCTCCTCCTCGGCCACCGTGGTTGAAACCACTAAAACGGGAACCTGGTTCAGCCGCGCGTAATCGGGCGAGCGTAACAGCCGGCAAAAACGCCACCCGTCAATACCGGGCATATGAAGGCCGGTCACGATGATGGTTGGGGGACGGATTCCGCTCATGGCCGCCAAGGCCGCAGCGGCGTCATCAAATCCGCGGGCCTCCAAGCCCTCCTTTCCGAGCCGTTCACACAGCCAGGTCCGTTGGACGGGATCGTTGTGAACCACCATCGCAACGGGAATTGGCAGGTCTGGATTTTGATCGGTCATGTGTGTTTTGAGGGCCCTTTAAAGGCGCTCCATTGCACCAGCCAGGCAGGGAGGAACTCCCAACCGAATGGCCCCCGATCAGCTTTGAGAAAAAGCGGATTTGCCGGAAACCCGCCCCCCGGCAATGCCACTTTTATGGCCCGCTTTTTGGCTGTCCAAGGCATTCCCGGATGGTGAGGCATAGGTCGTTGATGAGAAAGGGTTTGGGCAGGAATTTCATGCCTTCGGCAGCCAGGCCATCACACTTGGATATTTCGGCGTCGTACCCGCTGGATAAGATGATTTTCAGCTCTGGCTTCTCATCCTTTAGCATTCTGGCGAGTTCAATTCCGGTTATGCTATTCGGCAGCACCACATCGGCAATCAATACCTCGATGGCCTGGGAATGCTCCCGCCAGGCGCTCAAGGCTTCGGCCTCATTGTTGGCCTCATGCACGCGGTATCCCAGGTTCCTCAAGGTCTTGGCAATCACCAGCCGGAGGAACGACTCATCCTCCACCAGCAAAATGTCTTCGTCGCCTTTGGCCATCGCGTCGTTGCTCGCCTGCATTGGCTCAGAGCTTGATTCCTTGGGAGCTGCAGTAAGCGGCTTTTGAAGGCCACGAGTATTATTTGTCGCCATAGCTGTGTAACAAAAAATGCCACCGTCCATCCGGTTGCCAGAACTGGATAAATCCAATGTCTTACTTTATCAAAAGTCTTCCCCACATTCAAGCCCGGCCTCAAGGCGATTTGCCGCGGGCCAGTTCCCGCCCCGGCGCCCGGAGCGGATTCCAGATAAAACAGTGCCAAACCGTGCCGCCTCTCCCGCCGTGCGGCGCCTGAGTCAAGGAAAGCGGTCGGTGACGACCACCTCCTGCATGGCCAGCTGGCCTGGGCGCGGCCAGGCGGGCTGGGTGGCTTTGCCGATGACGACGCACATGGCGATGAGGTGATCGGCGGGCAGGTTGATCAATTTGCCGACGGCGTTGAAATCGAAGCCGTCCATGGGGCAGGAATCGCAGCCCATGGCTTTGGCGGCGAGCATCAGGGTCTGGGCGGCGATCCCGCAGGAGCGCATGGTTTCGTCCCGCTGGGCCTGCTCATTCCGGGTGTAATATTGGCCGATGGCGGGCACCAGCATATCCTGGGCGGCCTTGGGTGCGTCCTTCCAATAGCGGGCGGGATTCTTCGACCAGGCTTGCAGGTCGGCGCAGAGCACCACCAAGAGGGAGGCATCGGTTACTTGGGCCTGGTCCCATGCGGCGGCGCGGATCTGGCGGCGCAGACCCATGTCGCGCACGACCACAAAGCGCCAATGCTGGATGTTGAAAGCGGTGGGGGAGAGCATCGCCAGCGCCAGGAGCTGGTTGATTTCCGCCTCGGTCAGGCGGTGGCTGGGGTCGAAATGCTTGACGGCGCGGCGTTCTTTAATAGCGGCAATTGCATCCATAATAAAGGGTGTTTAAAATTAACCAATACTCGAAACCGACGGAGCAATGTATAGGCAAAGCGGGGTTTCGCAAGCGGAGGCTGGGATGGAATTACTTTTTGCGCCGGATCCAAGCCATGCTATTCTTGCCCCGTGAATTCGTAGCAAATAGGATCGTATGGGACTAGTCAGCCAACCCATTCCCGAGCTCCAGCAAAGCTGGCCGTTGCCGGACCAGCCCCAACCCATTGTCATCCTTGGCACGGGCGGCATCGTGCGCGCCGCTCATCTGCCCGCCTACCAAAAAGCAGGGTTTCCGGTGGCGGCCGTGTTCGATATCCATGGTGAACGAAGCCGGGCGGCGGCTCAAGAATTTGGGATCCCCCGCGTTTTCGGTTCCTTGGCCGAGGCCGTGGGCGCCCCGGGGGTGATTTTCGATGTGGCGGTCCCGCCCGAACACATCCTCGGGATCCTGCAGCAGCTGCCGCCTCATTCGGCCGTGCTGATCCAGAAGCCAATGGGCCGCAACCTGGAGGAAGCCCGGCTCATCCGGCAGGTGTGCCGGGAGCGCCAGCTGGTGGCGGCGCTCAATTTCCAGCTGCGCTTCAGCGCCCTGATGCTGGCGCTGCGCGACGCGCTCCAACGCGGTCTTTTGGGCACCGTGACCGATGTGGAAGTGCGGCTTAATTTGCGGACGGAATGGGAGCATTATCCATTCCTCAAGGAACTGGAACGGGTGGAATTGCAGATTCATTCCGTCCATTATTTGGATGCCATCCGCTGGCTGATCGGCGATCCGCGCGCGGTGCACGCGGTGACCCTTCGCGATCCCCGTTACTTCGAGCTGAACAGCACGCGCAGCATCGTGATCTTAAATTATGGCGACGAGATCCGCTGCGGCCTTTCCATCAACCACAATCACACCTTCGGCCCGAAATTCCAGGCGGCGATGTTCAAGATCGAGGGCACCCGGGGCGCGGCGGTCGGCACCCTG
The DNA here is from genome assembly GCA_964409245.1 of uncultured Verrucomicrobiota bacterium. Classification (GTDB taxonomy): domain Bacteria; phylum Verrucomicrobiota; class Verrucomicrobiia; order Limisphaerales; family UBA1319; genus CAIMWS01. The sequence goes on along the minus strand of CAYPCQ010000030.1, from coordinate 8,349 downwards.
GGCGTGCATCCGGATAGCGGCCCTTCCGATGCGCTGGAAATAACCACCGAGGGGACGGACTGGATCCCCATAACGTTGCAGGGGCGCTGGTTTCCCGACGCCTTCATTGGCCCGATGGCCAACTTGCAGCGCGTGGCCACCGGCCAGGACCTGGGATTGCCAGCCAGTGTGGAGGACGCCTATCGGACCATGGCCCTGGTGGAAGCTTGTTACCTTTCAAACCGCAGCGGCGGGACACCCATCCCAGAATAAGGAGCCTTGATGAACTTTGATGACCCCCAACTAGCCGGCCGTTTGGAGCAATGTTACTCCGGCGCGGTCTACGATGTCCTGCGGTCCATGGGATTGCCCAACCAGGTGTTGCCGGATACGCTCCGGCCCCTGGACGCTTCCCGTTCCCTGGCGGGGCGCATCTTCACCGTGAGCGGTCATACCGGCCTCAAACTCGACGCCCACCAGACCTTGCTGGAATGGACGGGCTTGCTTTCCCAAGCGCCCCGGGGCAGCGTGGTGATCTGCCAGCCCAACGATTCAACCCTGGCGCACATGGGGGAGCTCTCGGCCGAAACGTTCCTTTACCGCGGGGTGCGGGGTTATATTGTCGATGGTGGCTGCCGGGATAGTGGGTTCATCCTCCGGATCGGCCTGCGGGTTTGGTGCCGTTACTTCACTCCGCGGGACGTGGTGGGCCGCTGGATTCCGGACAGCCTGGGCACTCCGATTGTGATTGGCGGAGTTCAGATCCGCACCGGCGATTACGTCCTGGCCGATCGCGATGGAGTCGTCATCATCCCCCAGGAGAGGGCCGGGGAGGTGGTGGAACAAGTCGAAGATGTCTTGCGCACGGAAAACAAAGTGCGCACCGCCATCCTGCAAGGGATTGATCCCCAGGAAGCTTATTTGAAATATGGAAAGTTCTGAAACCCTGGATCCGCGCCTCCTCCACCTGGCGCCCGCGGATAATGTGTATATCGCCATTGCCACCCTGCCGGCTGGAGAACGCCTGGTGATTAAGGCGTTGCAAGCCGTCGTCCTCCGGGAACCGATCCCCCTCGGTTTCAAAATCGCCGCCCGGCCCATTGCGCCCGGCGAAAAGATCATCAAGTATGGGGCGCCCATTGGATCCGCCACCTGCGCCATCGCGCCCGGCGAACTGGTCCACCTGCATAACATGAAAAGCGATTATCTCCCCACCTGGACGCTCGAACCCGGCCGCTCTTATGTCCAATCCCACTGAAATTACCGCTTTCTTGCGCCCGGACGGGCGGAAGGGCATCCGCAACGTGGTGGTGGTGGCCTACCTGGTCGAGTGCGCGCATCACGTCGCGCGTGAAATCGCCTGGCCCTTCCGGGAGCAGGAGGTTCACTTGATCGGCTTCGGGGGCTGCTATCCCAATCCCTATGCCGGCCGGATGATGCGGGCTTTGTGCACCCATCCCAATGTGAACTCCGTCCTGCTCGTGGCTCTCGGCTGTGAGAGTTTTGACCGCGCCGGCCTGGCCCAGTCGGTGCGCGGCTCCGGCCGGCCCGTGCACACGATCTGCATCCAGACCGCCGGCGGCACCCGCCAGAGTGTGGCGGAAGGCCGGGCCTGGGTTCAACAGAGGGTCCAACGCCTCCCGGATGCCCCGCGCGGCCCCATGGGCCTCCACGAACTCATCGTGGGAACGGTTTGTGGCGGTTCCGACGCCACCAGCGGCATCACCGCCAATCCCGCCATCGGCCGGGCGTTCGACCAGTTGGTGGCCGCCGGGGCGGCGGCCATTTTCGAGGAGACCGGTGAATTGATCGGCTGCGAGCACATCATGGCGGAGCGGGCCGTCACCCCGGAATTGGGTCGGGAATTGATCGGCTCCGTGGCGAAGGCCGCCAGGTATTATTCCGTGCTCGGCCATGGCAGCTTCGCCATCGGCAACGCGGACGGCGGCCTGACCACCCAGGAGGAGAAATCGATGGGGGCCTACAGCAAAAGCGGAGCCTCGCCGATCTCCGGCCTCCTCAAACCGGGCGACGCCCCGCCGCGGGGCGGCTTGTATCTGCTGGATGTGGTGCCGGACGGCGAGGTCCGTTTTGGCTTCCCCAACATCAATGACAACGCGGAAATCGCCGAGCTTATCGCCTGCGGTTCCCACCTCATCCTGTTTTCCACCGGCCGGGGATCGGTGGTCGGCTCCGCCATATCTCCGGTGCTCAAAGTGTGTGCCAACCCGGAGACCTATCGCCGCATGACCGATGACATGGACATCGACGCCGGCCGGATTTTGGAGGGCGCCGCCACGCTGGAACAGGTGGGGCAGGAAACCTACGCGTCAACCCTGGCCGTGGCTCAAGGCCGGCGCACCGCCTCCGAGGCGCTCGGTCACCAGGAATTCATCCTCACCTATAAAAGTTTCGAGCCGCTTGGCCCGGCCTGCCTGCCCTTTTCCAAATAGAATCTTAGCCATGCCCATACCCTTGGATCGGTCATTCCGGCTGGATCGCGCGGCGCCAAGCGTGGCGCGAGCCATGACCGGCGCCCTGGCCCGCGCCGCCTGGTGGTGCTGCTGCCTCCTGGCGTTCGGTCCCGGCCGGGCCACCCCGGCGGAAACCATCCTGCCCGAAGGCACGGCGCCTCCCCCCATTGTGAGCCGGCATTTCCCGGACCGTGTGCATGAGTTTGTCTGGCGGAATTGGGGCCTCGTCGATCCGGGCAAACTGGCGGCGATCCTGGGCGCCTCGAGCGAGCGCGTCCAGGATCTGGCGTCCTCCATGGGCTTGCCGCCCGCCGGAGTCATCCCCGCGGAGATGAAGACGCGCGGCTATATCACCTTGATTCGCCGCAACTGGCATCTTTTGCCCTATGACCAATTGCTGGCGCTGCTGGAAATGCCGCCCGAAAAGCTGGCCTTTGCGCTGCGGGAAGACGATTTCCTCTGGATCAAGCTGGGCAGCCTCAAGCCCAGGTGCGAACCGCTCCGTTACCAGCCGCCCGCGGCGGAAGCGCAGCGCCGGGCGGCCGTGATCCGCCAGGTGGTGGAGCAGGAGTTTGGCGGTGGCATCCGCGGGCCAGCCGAGCCGCGTTTCAGTTTCGTCCGGAAACTGAGCACCCCTCTGGCTCCGGGGGCCATCGCCAAATCCACCGGAAACGAGCCGGTTTCATTGCGCCTGGTTTATTCCTACCTGGCCGTTTACGGGGACCCGCTGCTGAATCCGGAACTGGATCCTTACCCGGAGGGATTCCTCCAGCGGCTTTCCGCGGTGGGCGTCAATGGCGTGTGGCTGCACGCAGTCCTGCGCGACCTGGCTCCCGGTGGCGCCCCGTTCCCCGAGTTCGGCGCCGGCCACGAAAAGCGCCTGGCCAATCTCAAATCCCTGGTGGAGCGGTGCGGGAAACACGGGGTCCGGGTTTTCTTGTATATGAACGAGCCGCGCGCCATGCCCGAGCCGTTCTTTGCAAAGCGGGCGGAGCTGGGCGGGGTGCGGGAAAACGGGTTCACCGCCCTGTGCACCTCGCATCCGGCGGTGCGCCTATGGCTGGCCGATGCCCTCGCGCATGTGTTTCGCCAGGTGCCCGGCCTGGGGGGGATTTATGCGATCACCGCTTCCGAAAACCTGACCAGCTGCGCCTCCCATGGGGCCTGGCAATCCTGCGCGCGGTGCCGGAGCCGTACTGATACGGACCTCATCGCGGAGGTTGCCAGCGTGCTGGAGGAGGGAGTCCACCGCGGCAACCCCCAGGCGGAGGTGATCCTGTCCGACTGGGGCTGGAAAGGCCATGGCGACGCGCGGGAGATCATCGCCCGGCTGCCCAAACCGGCCTGGCTGATGTCCGCCAGCGAATGGAGCCTGCCGATCGAGCGCGGCGGCATCAAGAGCGAGGTGGGCGAATATTCCATCTCGGCGGTGGGGCCCGGGCCGCGCGCGCGGCGGCATTGGGCGGCCGCCCGGGAAGCGGGGGTGAGGCCGGCGGCGGAGATCCAGTTCAACAATACCTGTGAAATCGCCAGCATCCCCTATTTGCCCGTGCTGGACCTGGTGGCCGGGCACATCCACAACCTGGCCCCCTTCCAGCCGCAGGGAATGCTGGTCGGCTGGACCATGGGCGGGCATCCATCGCCCAATTTTCAGCTGGCCCAGCGGCTCAACCAAACCCCAGCCCCCGGCGTGGAAACGGTGCTGGAGGGCCTGGCCCGGGACCGGTTTGGCAAGGAGGGCGCCCCGCACGCGCGCCGGGCGTGGACCCTGGCCAGCGAGGCGTTCCGCCAGTATCCGTTCCACATTGGCGTGGTTTACCATTCCCCTATCCAGTGGGGTCCGGCCAATCCCCTGTATCCCGTGAAAACCGGTTACCGGGCCACCATGTGGGGCATTCCCTATGACGACTTGGAAGGCTGGCGGGGCCCGTACCCGCCCGGGATTTTTGCCGCGCAGTTTGAGCAGGTGGCGGCAGGATTTGAACTCGCGGTGGCGGAACTGGAATTGGCGGCTCAAAACTCCCCGGCCGCCCAGCGCAGCCAGGCGGAAGATGACGTGCGGTTTGCCCGGGCGGCGGCCTTGCATTTCCAGGCGGTGGCCAACCAGGCGCGCTTTGTGATGGCCCGCGATGCGCTGGCGGAAGCGGGCAATAATCCGGCCCCGGCTGAACGCGCCCGCTGGCGGGCGGAGATCCGGGGCTGCCTGGAGGCCGAGATCCGCCTGGCCCGCCAGCTTTATCCCCTGGTGTGCGCAGATTCGCGGATTGGTTTCGAGCCGTCCTGCCACTATTTTTACCTGCCGCTTGACCTGGTGGAAAAAGTGGTGAACTGCCGCTGGCTGCTGGAGCAGTTCCAGTGATGGTGGGCGCTGAATCCGGCGCAAAGCGGGATGGACCTGGCCATTCCGCCGCGCTACGGTGGGGCCATGCTACTGGAAAAAATAAGGTTCCTGCTCGCCGCCTCCTGGCTGATCATTCACCAGCCAGCGGACGGAGCGGCGGCGGATGCGTTTGATGAAAGCACGCCCCTGGCGCTGCCCGCAGTGGGCAGTCATGCGTTGCGGATCATTTCCCCGCAGGTTTTGGAGCTGCTGCGGGTCACCACCAAGGATCCGGATCCGGCCCGGGTGAAGGAGTGGGATTTCGTGGGCGCCAATGGCCAGCCCCGGCTGCCGGACGCCGCCGAGTTCACGGTCCGGGCCGATGGCAAATCCTGCGGAGTGGCCCGCGTGGGCTTCAAGCGCCGGGTCTGGTATGCGCCTTTGAAACGCCGCGATCTGCGCATCGGCAATTACCTTTGCCTGGAGCTGGACCGGGCGGTGGCGGCGGGCCAGGAGGTGGTGGTGGAAAACCCCGGCGGCCGCCTTTGGCCAGCCGCGCAGATGCGTTTCGCCGCCCGCCTGGACCCCCTGCGGTGGAGCCCCGCCCTCCACGTGAACCAGGCGGGCTATGTGCCCGGATTCCCCAAAAAAGCGATGGCGGGCTATTACCTGGGGAGCCTGGGTGAGCTGCCCCTGGCCGGCGCCTCCGGCGGCGCCGCCCCGGCCGCCTTCACCATTGTGGATGCGCGCTCCGGCCGGGAGGTTTTTGCGGGCACGCTGCGGCCGCGCCGCGACCAGGGCTTCACCTTCCCCACGTATCAACAGGTGCTGGAGGCCGATTTCTCCCGGCTCCGCACGCCCGGCGAATACCGCCTGGCGGCGCCCGGCCTGGGGGCTTCCTTCCCGTTCCGGATTGACGAGGGCGTGGCGGCGGCCTTTGCGCGCACCTATGCCCTGGGCCTGTATCACCAGCGCTGTGGCGCCGCGAACGAACTGCCTTTCACCCGCTTCGCGCATGGCTCCTGCCACCTGGCCCCCGCGCAAGTCCCCACCCCGGACTTCAAGGCCACGCAGCGGTTCATCCAGGGCATGTCCGACGGCGCCCAAAAGGATTCCCGCCATACCGCGCCCCAGCTGCGCGGGGTGGACAGCTCCCTATATCCTTTCGTGAGGCAGGGCCAGGTGGACGTGAGCGGCGGCCACCACGATGCCGGTGATTACAGCAAATACACCATCAACAGCGCCGCCCTCATCCATTACCTCGTCTTCTCGGCGGACGCCTTCCCCGGGGCGGGCGAGCTGGACAACCTGGGCCTGCCGGAGAGCGGCAATGGGCAAAGCGACCTGCTGGAGGAAGCCCGGTGGGAGGCTGATTTCCTGGCGAAAATGCAGGATGACGACGGCGGTTTTTATTTCCTGGTTTATCCCCGCGAGCGGGCCTACGAGGACAATGTGCCGCCCGACCAGGGGGATCCGCAGGTGGTCTGGCCCAAGAATACCAGCGCCACGGCCGCCGCCGTCGCCGCCCTGGCCCAGATTTCCTCCTCCCCGCGTTTCCGGAAGCAGTTCCCGGGACCGGCGGCAACCTATCTGCAAAAGGCCCGCCAAGGCTGGGCTTTCCTGGAGGCCGCCATCGCCCGGCATGGCCGCAACGGCGCCTACCAAAAAATCAGCCACTACGGGCACGAATTCCTGCACGACGACGAACTGGCCTGGGCCGCCACTGAACTCTTTTTGGCCACCGGCGACCGCGCCTTCGAACGGGAGGTGGCCGGGCGGTTCGATCCGGCGGACCGCGCCACCCGCCGCTGGACCTGGTGGCGGCTGTATGAGGGCTACGGCTGCGCCGTGCGCAGCTACGCTTTCGCGGCCCAAACCGGCCGGCTGAAGGCGGAGCAGATGGATGCCCGGCACCTGGCCGCGTGCCGGAAGGAAATCCTCGCCGCAGGCCAGGACCAGCTGCGCTACGCCCGCGAATGCGCCTACGGCAGCGGTTTTCCCGACGCCAACAAACGGTTCCGCAACGCCGGCTGGTATTTCTCCACCGGCCAGGCGTTCGACCTCGCCGTGGCGCTGCAGCTCGAGCGCCAGGATGGCGCCAGCGGGGTGGACACGGATTTGTTTGACGCGATCCTTTCCAACCTGAACTACGAGGGCGGCTGCAATCCCGTCAATGTCTGCCACCTTGCCGGCCTGGGCTGGAAGCGGCAGCGCGATATTGTCCACCAATTCGCCCAGAACGACCGCCGCCTCCTGCCGCCCTCGGGCATCCCCCTGGGCAACATCCAGGCCGGATTCCAATTCCTGCATCATTACCAGAAGGAATTGGGCGCCTTGAGTTTCCCCTCCGACGGCGCCAAAGACGCCCCTTACCCATTTTATGACCGCTGGGGCGACAGCTTCAATGTGACCACCGAGTTTGTGATCGCCGACCAGGGGCGCGGCCTGGGGGCATTGGCTTTCCTGATGGCCCAGACCGCGCTCAAGACCCAGCCCTGGAAACCATCCGCGAGCCTGCGCCTCACCGGCGTGCCGCGGGAGGCTGCGGTGGGGCAGGCTTTCACCGTCCGGGCGGACCTGGCCGGGAGCGGCCTTAAGCAGGCCACCGTGGTCTGGGAAGCGCGCGGCCAGGAGCCAGGCCTGGGCGCAAGCTATCAAATCGTTTCCAGCCTGCCCGGTGAATCGTGGGTGGAGGCGGAAGTGCAATGGCCTGATGGCCGGCGCGCATTCGCCGCCGCCAATTGGGTGGTGCGCCCCCCGGCGCGCTGATTTTGCGGGTGCATCCAGCTTGCGAAGGCGCCCTGGTTCAGGTGTTTATGAATGGCAACCGACCGCCTCCTGCGGTGGGCGGCAATTGCCGTGATCGTCTCCGGCTCCCACCGCGCTCACGGATCGTTGCCACCCATCCCCAACTGGAGCCGCTGGCCAGGCTGTCGAAATTACTGCCGCAACGCGCCGCCGGAATCCACGAACCTCCTGGCCTGAAATATGGGAGGGCCGGCGATGAACGGAAAACTGGCTGGCGGCCGCCTTGCGCCTGGGCCTGCCGCCCGGCCGGGCGGATGAAACCAGCCGGATCGTTCTGGCGCCACAACCCTGGCGAGTGGCCATCCCGCCCGGCGGGTTTGAACCTGCACCCTATTCAAGGACGAGCCACTTGTTGCGCCAGCACCTTGGAGCCAGTATCCCAATTATACACCTTTTGGCTGATGCGCCGCTCCTGCCAGTCGCAGGTGAATTCCACCCGTTTGGCCAGGCTCGTGCCGGGCAGCGATGCCAATTTGCTCTCCATCGTAATCAACCGGTTCTCCGCATCCCACGCATAAGGCCAAAGCGAATCGCGCGCCAGGTTGCCGTCATTAGAAAGCCCCGAAAGGGCGGAATCATCCAGCCCAGGGGGAGCGCAGCGCAGACCTGGTTTTGGGTGGGATTACCCAGGGCGTCATTCGCTGCGCTCATTGGCCCTGGGCTGTAGTATGGCTGCCCTTTCAGGGCTGGCGGTTGATTTATCGGGGCCGTTTTTCCCAGGGCGATGCCCCATAAGCGCTAACTTGTTTTAGTCTGCCTCGAAACGAC